>NZ_JXMS01000002.1 GCF_001672295.1 Halodesulfovibrio spirochaetisodalis
ACCCCTCGAACAATGCCGAAAGCTATTACATGGTCACACACCGAAACTGCTCACAGCAACAGGCTATGGCCGTGAATTGGTTAAAAGTATTGAGCTTCCGTATGAAGTCAAAACGATTACTGAAATCAAAGCACATGCCCTTGGCGCTCATGCGTTATTTCCAGACGCCCGAACAGTTCTTGATATCGGCGGTCAGGATACCAAAGCTATCGCCCTTAATGACAAAGGGAGAGTTCTCAAATTTGAAATGAATGACCGTTGTGCAGCAGGAACTGGAAAGTTTTTAGAGTATACGGCTGCGGTATTTCAAATGGATGTCGAACAGTTTGGGAAATATGCGCTAGAGGGTATTAACCCGCCTGTTATTAACAGTATGTGCACCGTATTTGCGGAAACAGAAGCAACATCGCTTATGGCACAAGGTTTTCCTCCATCAGATATCGCGTTGGCCTTGCATCAGGCTGTCGTACGCAGGACGTGCACCATGTTAAAGCGAACAGGGTTAGAATACCCTCTCGTATTTTCCGGTGGCGTGGCAAACAACGCCTGCATACGCAATCAGTTGCAACAGGAACTCGGAAGCAGCGCTACTGTTTATATTGCAGATCAACCAGATATGTGTGGTGCTTTTGGGGCAAGCCTCTGGGCAGAACAATCGTGCTCTGACTAAGGGGGGCTTAATGCATAGAAGAAAATTGTTCTGGTTACGACAACATAGATAAGAGTAAGGCAGGCTGATTCATTTCAGTCTGCCTTTTTTCTTTTGGTATAGTCACATAATGTGTGCACAGAAATCTCGCATAAAGGCACAACCGACTATCGTACTACTGCACTGGATGTTTTGTCGAACGGGTTTGTGCGGACAGCGAGGGAGAAAAGGTAAGGGTAGTCCGTTTGCAGATGTTGCATGTAGTCTATCCATTGGGAGAGCAACAGCTTGTATACTCGGTGGATATCACCCGAAAGATGCTTGAGATCTGTTTTAGGAAGATCGGTGAGAGTGCTTCGGTTAAGTAGCTCTTCTTTTAGATGGAATGTTGCCCACATCAGATCTGTAAACTGTTCATGCTCAGCCATGTTGGGGTTTTCTAGTATGCGCATCAAAAAAGGCGTGTGGGTTTGTAATAGCTGCTTGAGCTCTTCTAAATCGTTTCCAGCATGTTGGGCTTCAAAGGGGTAATTCAGCATGTGCTGGCGTACTCCGGCAAAGTCTTTTGCCTGCCATTTACCGCAATTGGCGAGTCTGCTTTGCACGGTAGGCAGGTTCGTATCCAGACTGGAAATTTGGAACAAGAGTTTGGTGCCCACTTCACTGAAAAAGCTTCCTATGACCATGTTAAGACGTTGCAGCCGCTCGCGTTTCTCTCTGGCATTTAACAGGCGTTCGGTCATGCTGGTGAGGACGATAGTGAAGGTGCATACGCCGGAGAGAATGAGAATAGTAGCGAGAATTTTCCCAGCTCCAGTTGTTGGGTGGATGTCTCCATAACCTACTGTGGTTACAGTAACGACGGAAAAATAGAGAGCATCGGCAAATGGGATATTTTCTGCATACATAAACCCGAAGACACTACAGAGAAAAAGGGTGCCTAAGGCGACGAGCCCAATGCGGACGCGTAGATGGGGGGAGATGGTCATGTGCTATATCCTAGGGTTGGTTTTGCAGGCAATTTGAAAGGGTATTATTTCAGTGCGTTGTTTTGTTTGAAAGCTAGATGTCACGCTTAAAAACTAAGGTGGCGTGTAACTTGTTACGGCTATCCACAGTATTCTTTATTATGAGAATCACTGTGCCACCGCAGGCGTCTGCCTATCATAGTGAAGGGGTACCCAACAACACCAGTTTTTCCCGTATATCAATCTTATCTGGACGAATAGACCGATAAATTTCGAAAAGTTTCATCATAGTTGTGTCTTTGGGAGAACTAAGGGAGCGGGTAATAATATAACCCTGAAGGGAAACCTGCGTTTCCCTCCTTTGTGATAGGATGAATGCACGGATATTCTAATTCCTAAGGAGAGGCTGATGGTTGAAAGCCTGCAAAATGACGCGCCGGTCGGAATATGGCGGTTCAAACTCGGTATAATCTTACTTGTCCTAAGCATAGCATTTCCCGTGCTGGGAGTGCCACTGATTGCTGTTGTGGAATTACCAACTACGACGGCTGCTACGCTCTCTGGCATCATGTTTGTGAGTGCTGAACTGCTTGGAATCATTTCTGTAGCTGTTATGGGCAAGAGTGGATACGCCTATATCAAGAAAGCTGTCGTAGGCTTTTTCAAGCAATGCAAACCACCAAATAAGGTGAGCCGTACCCGTTATACAGTTGGTCTCGTTCTGTTCGTCGTCCCTATCGTTCAGGGTTGGGTTTCCCCGTATGCGCCTGACCTGATCCCCGGCTATCGGGGCAATGAATTTTACTTCGGTATTGTTGGAGATCTGTTAGTGATAGCGAGCCTGTTTGTATTGGGCGGGGATTTTTGGGACAAGCTGCGCGCACTTTTTATCTACAGGGCACAGACAGTGTTTCCGAAAGCGGAAAGCCCTGCGGGAGCAACAACTAAAAAGAGTGGATAATCACTATGCATACCGTTAATAGCCTTCCAAAGCAGTACAGGTGCTTCACGTTGGCAACACGATTAAGGGCTCTTAAATCATGCAGCTTCCTTTAACGTTTTTTTCGATTAAAGACGTGATGATTGATAGCATATTTCGTACTTCCACTACCTGCTGTTTTAACAAACATTTTCTTCTCAACTAGGTCGGCAAGGTCACGAGTCGCGGTCGCAAAAGCTGCTTTGGTCATGCTCGTGTATTTCTTGTTTGTCAGACCATCTTCAAATCTATCAAAGTCAGCATTGAGAAGCTTGTTTAGCGCGTTGTGTGACTTTTTTTAAAGACCAAAGAAACATTTCCTCCAAGCAGAGTATACTTTGTAAATAGATAAACAGTCGATATTGAAGAATAAAGGTCAGAGTGTTAAATGGTTGTTATGGCCTCGTGTTGAGGCATAGCCTAACCATTTAACAAACGGACGACAAAGTGCCCAGTTTTGATGAGATTGTGAATGAACTTCAGGGTAAAATTAATAACGAAACCATTGAGGCCTTTGGGCAGGCAGGATTTGAGCGGTGGCGCAATCCGCCGCACAGGGGAAAACCTGCCAAGGCCAATTACGAGGGCGCATCCACTGGGGGGTGCGGCGAGACTATACGAATATTTTTACATATCGATGATGACAAAGTATGTGATGCAGGGTTCGCTACTGACGGCTGCGGTTCCAGCACCATCAGCGGTTCCATGGCTGCGGAGCTGGCCGTGGGTAAATCCTGCGACGACCTTGCTGCCATCACGGGAGAGACTGTTCTTGAAGGTTTAGGGGGGGCTGCCTGTCTGCCTGTTGACGACCATCATTGCGCCTGGTTAGCAGCCAACGCCTTACACGAGGCCGTGGGAGACTACTACAAGCAAACCGTGAAACGTGATAAATAAGATTCATCCGGCTCAAAAAGCCAAAAATGAAAATTTGCGTAACCACAAACGATCTGAATTGAAAAGTAAAAAGAAGCTCTATAGGTAGTTACTATGGAGCTTGTTTTTTAGCTCATAATGGTCATTAAGGTAACTTTCGATTTTTAGCGTAACACGATGCTGCCAGACTAGGTGGTCCTTGCGTTATCAGGCGCACAGAGCCAAAGAGTACTGCGCTTCCGGGGTAATATGCACTGCTACAAAGGATCCTCATTGAAGGCGGAAGGGGGGCATCAGGTTCCCTTTGTTCGCAGTCCATATGAGCCTGTCACCCTGTTATTGTCCGGCCTTGCTAAACGTCCGCACACCTTCCCTCGTTACCAGCACAACATCTCCGTCACGGGTCAGCGCAATATCCCCAGCTCCCTCAATATTCCGCACTGCTTCGGACAACATTCCCTGTCTGTCTATGCAATATACAACACCATGTGAAACGGAACTCACATATACATTTCGTGCATCGTCCACGGCTATGCCTGCAAGTTTTCCCAGCCCCGTCGCTAGATCAGTCTGTGAACTGTCCTCATATCGGGCAGCCACCCGTCCTTCTTCCGCATACCCCACATACAAAACTCCCTTGTGGTCTCTCGCCAAAAGAAGACGCTCTGCAACGTCGCTTTCTGCATGCGCCACGGTGCCACACAAAATTAAAAACATTGCCGCAATTGCCCGTACCATATGTTCCTCCTCTGGTCTTCTTTTCGTTTTGTTTGCATTCACGCCTTGTTCGTCTTGTAATGACAATACAATTGAAAATAAGACCAATCCAATACCATTTACATTCAGAATGATGCGATTTAGGTATTATTATGCGCACACGACAACTGAAAAGCTTCATCGTATTGGCAGAGGAACTGCATTTCGGAAAAGCAGCAGAGCGGCTCCATATGCAGCAACCACCGCTAAGCAGGCAAATCAAAGCTCTTGAAAACGAGCTGGAGGTTATGCTTTTCAAACGGAATAACAGGAAAGTGGAACTAACGGAGGAAGGAGCGTTCTTTCTACAGGAGGCAAAAGCCATCATTACGCGTCTAACAGCCGCACAGCACACCCTGAAAGCCATGGGGAATGGCGAGGCAGGCACACTGCGCATCGGCTTTGTGGACTCGTCCATCACTGAACGCTTTGTCATCACCATGGGGCGCTTTAAAGATCAGTACCCTAAGGTAATCATAGAACTGGAGGAAAAGGTATCGGTGGAGCAGGTGGCGGCAATAGGAGAAGGGAGCCTGCACATCGGCTTCATCCGCACCCAGCTGGCGAAAACACATGAATTGTCTCACATCAACGTTATCAACGAACCGTATATCATTGCACTGGCAAACAATCATCCCATGGCAGAGCAGGAAACCGTTTCCGTATACGAACTCGCCAAAGAACCGCTTATCTTCTTCCCCCATCGCAAAAACCCGGGTTTTTACAACTGGGTTTTGAACGGCTTTGCCCAATACGACCTTATGCCGAAATTCGGCTTTGAAGTCGAGAGGGATCAAGCAGCAGAAATGTTTGTTGCAGGCGGCTTCGGTTACACATTGCTTCCATCCACCTCATGCAGAATGGGCAGACGTGGGCTGACGTACAAACGTATACAGGAACCTTTTCTGGATCTGCGCATTAGCATGGCATGGAACCCCGCGCATGAATGCCCGCTGGTGAACAACTTTATTGATGTCTTTAAACAACAGGCGGGCTAGCGAAATATCATCGAACCAAAGTATGGATTTGCGGGTTGGTCGTTCTAAGGAACGTTTTTTAGCTCATAAGGAGCAATATGGTAATAAATGCTGCTCCAAAATGACGGGATGTGTGTGGTGAGGCGTTTAGCTGGAGACTTTTAGCTAACAGTTCTATTTTTCAAACAGATGGCAGAACATTTGTGGGTTCTGCATTTTTGAAGATAATAGATCGTGGTATTACAGCGTGTTAATTGAATATATCCACTTTCATGAGTATTCAGCCGTTCAGCCGGTGTTCACCACACTAAAAAAGGGTTCACAGCAATTGCTGTAACCCCTTGATTTTTGTGGTCGGGATGACGAGATTTGAACTCACGACCCCTTGAACCCCATGCAGTTGGTTTCTGAATGAAGTTGTTTTGTTTCAATATGTTATGGGGCTTGTGTTTTTTGTGTGTAGACTTTTTACGATATTAACCGATTGAATCTGTTCAGTGACACGTTGGTGCGTGCTGTTTAGCTAGTGTTAGATGAACGTACTCAGGATTTGAGTTAGCTCCAAATTTTAGAGGCAATTTTGAATAGTGTTTCCTGACGGTATTCTAACTCAGCTGGACCAAAAGTATGAAGTGGCTTTAGGTCAAGGTTCTCATCTTGATTAAGCTTGCGCATATCAATTTTAGATTTGTATGTATCTTCACGCAATGTCTCATTCCAATAAAGAGTATTTGCATATGTTTTCAACTTGTTTGCATATGTCTCGTTATTACTGGATATGTTATCTAATCCTTTTAAAAGTAGTACACCACCAAGTCTATTTCGCTCGACATCAAACAGTTCTTCGTCGTCTTTAAATAGTTTTAAGTTGTCAGGGTTGCGAGAGAGGATGTGTTCAACATGAAAACCGTTTTTGTTTCCACGCTTGGTCACTAAGTCGCTAAAAAGTTGTTTCATTTGCATGTTCGTGCCATTAGCTAGAAATTCTTCAATTCGGGCGAAGAAGTACCTAATGAAACGTCTGTTCAAGTTGCTAACACTCGTTCCTTTGAAGAACCCATAATTGAATGCTGTCGTAGTTCCTGTTTGTTTTTTGTCTTGAAGCATTGCAATAAGATGCTTTTCAAAGATAGGGCGAATAGTGTTTGCTGGTTTTTCTTTTATCTCTTCTGCAATTTGGTAAGATGTGACAGTAAATTTGTTACTGTCATATCCACCTTGAAGTTGCAGCAAGGTAAATAGCCTATCAAGCTCTCTCGAAACAATTTCAATTTTTTCGTCTTCCTCACGATCATTAATGGAGCAGGTTGAGAGGATTAATCGGTATTGAGCATCCATTTCATTCAATCGGTTGTAAAAGACGTAAGGGCACTCGGGCGTTGGATGCTCACTGAGATTCCAGATTTTTGCGTACAGGGTTGTGTAATATTTAAATTCGTTATTGAGAAAGCTTTTTACTTTGCTAGGGTTGTGACCCAGTTCAAGCACTGCGTCCATATCAGCTTTAAATATTTCGCGATGGTAGCCTTTGTCAAAGCGCTGGCTTTCGGTACGAGTTGAAGCATATTTAGCTTTTAAGAAATAAGTAAAAAATGAATCGATTTCATCATCTCGAAATTTATTAATTACATTGACTTGTTCTTCCCAAAGCTCGTTGTAGCTACCTGTCTTGATTTCTAGCTTGTCGATTTGCCCGAGGAGCTTGCCCTTGAGTATTTCATAAGGCTTCAAACGTACTCCTCTGTCATTAATAACTTCAAATACCATTGGGACTTCAGTCTGTTCGACAGAGAGGTTTATGAGTACGAGACGGTGCAAGAAATAAAATACAAATGTCTCAAATTTAATTTTCTCATCAAGTGCAGTAGTTAGAAAAGAACTAATTTCTTGATAGTTGGAGACCATATTTGTAGCGGTAATTCCACTAGTGGGTAGGATTTCTTTTAACGACTTACTGTTATTAAGCAGTTCTTCCATAGTCTCTGTATGACCCTCATGGTTCATCCAGAATTGTGAGCCATAACCACTTTTTCCTACAATTTTATTTTCAATCCACCCAGCCAGTTTTGAATCGTGCATATCAGCTAGCTGTTTCAATTTAATTAGAATTAACGTTAGCGTAGTAAGGCGTTGCTGTCCGTCAACTATGTAGACTTTTCCCTCTACGACATTTGTTACATAGGTATTTAGATAGTACCATGGGTAGTACGCTGTGACGGTCTCTAAGCCTGGGGCAATATCTTTTTTTAATTCATAAATTTCGTTGAATTTGTAAAAAATGTCATCAAGAAGCCGAATGACAGGTTCACTGCCCCATTTGTAATCTCTTTGGTAGAAGTCAATGTGATATGTTGTTGAAGAAAATACTCGATCAATATTTTGTTTGTCGGGTGAGATGTCCATGCAAGCCTCTATAAGAAGTTTTTAAGCTAAAATTGTAATCAAGATGGAATAAAACCAGATTGTTAGCCATGTGTAAATAGTATCGTTTTTTCTTGTGTGGGGGAGCAGTAACAAGGTGCGTGAACTGAATCGTCACTAGGTTTGTAGATAGTAAGGGAATGTTCATTCTTTTGTATTGTCTTATGATTGGTAGATAGCACTAACTGTATACTCCGAGTTTTAATCGTATGTAGTAGGTGTGAAATCATCCCATTGAGAAAGAAGAAATTCCCCTATCTGCGGCTCTGATTACGGATAGGGGGATAACTATTTGAGTTGGTAGAGATAAAAAAGGTTAGGAAGGACTCATAATCAAGCATTATGGTAAGTTTCGTTTTTTTGCGTAACACGATGGTCGTTGCTGAAACTCTTTAGGGGAAGCTTACGGCATCAATTAGAATACAAGTTTTTCCTGTGTTCCTAATTGTTCCCTAAGGATTTACACATTAAATAGAGTTGTTGGCGTTGCTAATTTTGATCGTCAAAAATCGTATAGTCAAATCTCCAAATGTGGTCTGGGTTTCTTGAACATTGAACTATCGTTTGTTTTTCAATGTCTGCTAAGTGGAGGCGCCCATCACAAGTAGGGCAATTGCCAGAAACACGAGTTAGCAATAAGTTACCGTTTTTTTGTGCTCGAATATTGAACCATCCCATTCTAAGGAATCGGTATTTATGAAGGGCAAGTCCAATAAAAAGAGGGAAAGTTCCAAATAGGCATATAAGAATAGTGCCAGTCCCCCCTATGCCAATCCCTGCAGCCAAGGAAGCGAGACTTCCTAGGATAGAAAGAGCGCCAAAGGAAAAGACATACCAAGATTTAATGGGACTTTTAAAGAGCCGAAGAGGCACTTTCATTGATTCGTGGATGCAGGCTTGAGATTCGCTTGAAGAATGGTTTTGATTGTTGCTATTGCCTATTGAGCCAATATGGATATCACTATTATTTATGATGTTATTGCCAGAAATTCCGTAATTTGAATTGCCTGTGTATTGATTTGCTTTTTCAGAAGTTAGGTTAGAGCCGCAGGCTGGACAAAAATTGTCTTCAGGTGCAGCCTCCTTTCCGCAGGTGGAACAATAAGGCATGTTGCTTTCTCTTTGATTTTTTAAGTGTCAGGTAATATGGAATATTTTTGCAATACTTCTACTCCATCGACTTTGATAGCTCGGCAGGTATGGAAGAATTCTACGATATCAAGCCGACGTTCTCTGTTTTCTGTTTTGGAAATAAAGGACTGCGGCTTTCCTAGTTTTTGAGCTAGCAGCGTATCTAGAGTCTGTATTGTGATGTAAAAAAAACTTTACAGTTATAGTTTATAAAAATCTATAAATTACAAATGAATGTATTTTTTGTGTTGCGAAGAGCAAGGCGATGATTGTTGCGTAAAGAACTTGTAAATCATGATGTGCTGTTAAATCGGTAGGCAAAGAAAGGCTTCCTAACATTGGTTGGAACCATTGCTAGGGAGCCTGATTGTTTGAGTTGGTAATAATTGCCGAGAAGAGCTCATAATTGGTCATTATAGTAACTTTCGATTTCTTGCGTAGCACGATGTTTTGTAGATGATTTTAATGAGTAATGGAGTTAAGTCCTGTGTTCAAGCTCCTTAGATTTATATGTTCAAGGTAGGATATGAGATCTGACGCTCCTGTGTGTTGCACCATAACAACAAGCTGAGTGCTTAATGAAAAAAACAGTAGCAGAATTAGTTGATGTAGTTTTAGTTCCCTTTATGGAGATAAAACCTTCTGATGTTCTTTTATTGAAGAATTTGATTAATCATCTTCATGTCGATGGATTTAGGACACAAGGCGAATATTTTCTATGGGCTCAACAAGCTGGGAGTTTAGCTGATATCTGGCTAGAGGCCAAAAGTGATGATGTATACGATAGTATAGAAGATTTCGTTAAAAGTTGTCCTCCGTTACCTCAATTGAGAATGGAAGCTTGCTTGTCAGATTTTAATGATGAAGGGGGGGAAGGGAAGAGTGTATCTATCCCTCTGACAGTAAAAGCGATTTCAGACGAGTTTCATTCTTTTGAACCTGCTCTATTTGGCTATAGATGTTCAGAACAAGTGGTATCTAGAGTTAATTATGAGATGAATTATTTTGGCAAGCAGTGCTGGGTGTTGCGATCACGAGTAAAATCAGATTTAACTCCGTTGGCGTTATCATTTTTCATATCTATCGTTGTCAGAAAAAGCCAAGAGCGTTTTAAGGAGCTCAGCGATATTATAAAGTTTATTCGTGGAATAAAAATAGATGTTGATGAGCTGCGTTTATTCGAAAAAAATCAAGCAGAGAGCTATGCTAAGTCTGTAAAATATTCATATCGACGCATGGTAGGTGACAATCATGTTGAAGAGTGGTTGGAAGTATTAAAGATTGTCGAATCTCCAGTAATAAGACTTGTAGATTTAGCAAACCCATTTAAAAAAATGGGCCTAGCTTACTGGGGAATAGCAAAAGAATTTGATGACTTAAATAGAGATGTAGGAGCTTTGTTTTTAAGTCAAAGTGACTACGAGCTATTCATACAAAACGGTGGGTTGGGATATACGTTTGTTGGTAGTTGGTCATCAGAAAACTTAAAGAACCTAAGTGCTAAACGTGGCTTGAAGGCAATTCAATCGTTTTACGATGTTTATCTGCGTTTTCGAGAAAAGTTCATTGACTGTTCGTCATCTCCGATGGAGCGAATATTTGCGAAGCTATTATTAAGATGTTTGCCTGAAAGAAATGTCATTCATAAACGTGTTGAGATAGTTCAAGAAAAACTTTTTTTATGCGAGCATGGTTCGAATATAGAGCGTGGAAAGAAAGTTTATGCAGGATCAATAAAAGCTGGACACCAAAATAAAGCTGAAAAAAGTGAGAGAATGAGGCAAATAGTGTCAACTGCACGTGAGCGTGTAATTGAAAAGCATATTGAATTTCCTTGGAAAATTTTTGGTGATATTCTTGAGTGTGTTGCAACAGAGCTAGACGTGAAGCCGAAAACTTTAAGAAATTACGGTGTGATAAAGAAATCTTTCCCGGAATGGTGAGAAAATTTGCCCAATACCCGCCACAGGGCAAAAAGAAGGTGTTAAGTCCTGTTTCGTAGTTAATGCGAAGCAGGACTTTTTCATTTGAAACTTAAATGGGCTAATTACTCTTTCTATTTATTGTTGCGAAGCATTGTTATCAGTAATGAAAGCAAAGTAGCCAAAGTGAGGATTAGTATGACTAATAATGTTAACAAGTTCGGGAAAGCAGCTCTGCAGCTTAATGATGCCCGTAATAATCTTCTTGAAAAGGTTGATGAACATACGGGCGCTGTTGATTCCATCCATAAAGCTCGAGAAATGGGAGTTAATGATCCCTATACTGAAAATTCGGGATACTTCAGTCGGCAGAAAGTAAGACGTGCAGAGGCACGTGTTGATCATGCTGAAGAAAAGTATCAGTCTGCATTGCAGAATGTTATGGATGACAGCACAGGCCATGCAGACTTGGAGAAAGTTAAAGAAGTAGACAGTGCTATTGAATACTCCGGCGATTGTATCAATACCATAATGGAAGGCGATGATGATGCGCTTGCCAGAGCTCTTTTAGAAAGGAGTGAAGCTGATCTCTCTATTTTGGTAGGCAACTTAGAGGATAGCTAGTTGCAAATCGTAAAAAGCTCCATACCAATCTGATATGGAGCTTTTTAGCTCATAATAGAGCATTATGGTAACTTTTATGTTTTTAGAATTTTTCAGCAGTGACATATACCCTGTCACAGGGGACACTTCGGGGGCTGTGGCAAGCTTCCACTTGTAATTCCCGAAGCTCTTGCTCGAGATCCCATGTCACGCAATATGCCGCTTGTGTTAATCCACTCTCTTGCTATGCTGCAATGTGTTTTATCCAATACCTTCGTTTCTTTGTTATATATGTCCTCCTTGGGTGGGGAAGACTTACAACAGGGGAATGGACGTTGGAAGATGGGTGGTTGGACGCTTCCAAAAATATATCAACATGAATTCTGTTTATTTCTATAAAAAAAGTGAGTTATCTATGTGTTTCGTTGCATAGAAACCACGTGCAAAACGAAAAAAGACACGCTGGGGGCACGTTATATTATGAGGCTAAGCGTTCTTTTCTTTTTAATAATTCTGAGACTTCTCGTTGGACTAGGGCAGGGATGTCAAAGCTTTCCCAGTGTCGTTCCTGTAACCACGAGAACACATCGTCTTCTCCCATTTTATCATCAGCTAAAAAGTCGTTGAGAGAGACAGCGCTTGTTCTTGATAGTCCAAGTCCGATAAAGGAAAGTAGCGTCTCAGTGCCTACGCCAAATTCTAGATAGACATCAAACTTAATATCTTCTGTTATCAAATGTTCTTGTCCACTTTCCTGTAAGTAAAATCTGAGTACATCCATATAAGCGGACAAGTATTTAGGAGCTTTAAAACGAGCGACTTCTTCTACATCGCGCATTGTATTACGAATAACCTGAGGGAGGCGGACTTCCTTGCCACGGTCCCTAAGGTACTTAATGCGGTTGCTAATAATAGTTCCCAATGGATATCCCCGCATCCATTCAATCGTTATTAGCGCAAAAATTGGAATAGCCTGCGGCGGGTAAAAGGCGCGGTAAGCAGATTTGTTAATGCGATAGAAAATTTGAATTAGGTTCGTATACGCATCGTCACTATCGGGGGTTGAAGGCAATAGTTCCTCAGTGGGTTTATTTCTTGTACGAAAATAATCTAACAGCCCCTGGAGAGAGAGAGAACTTACCCCTGGATGTCTGGCGATAAGTTCATTGGGAAGGTCAACATGTTCGAAAAGAGCTTTGATAGTCCTATCCAGAGAGTTCGCGTACGGCTCTGGTAATCGTTTAGCTGACGGAGAGTCCAAGAAAGTCCCTTCACGGGCCTGCCAAGACATTGCATATGCCGTAACCTGTTCAAGTTGGGGATCAAGCTCTGACGGTTTCATGCTTCCCCGATTTTGCAAATAGCCTAACATCTTTTCCTGATCGTGAAGGACACTATCTGTTTCCCTTTGCACAGGATATTTTGAACGCTTTGGAACACCATCAGGCCACAACTGAGGTCGGTTAACATCAATGCATACAATATTACCGCTAAAATCTTGCCCCCATCTTCCTGCCCTTCCCGCAAGGTTCCAAAAATCATGAGGCTTCATGGGGTTCCCCGAGCCTTTTCGCGGCCCGCGAACAACAATAGTTTTGCAGGCCAAATTAACTCCTTCAACTAGCGTGGACGTGCAGACCAAAAATTTAATAGCTCCTTGTCTGAAAAGTCTCTCGAGTTCAGAGCGCAATAATGTCGGCATATTGCCATAGTGGAAAGCAACCCCCTTTAAAACTAAAGAAGCTAGGAGGAAACGACGATGGATGGTTTTTTTAATAAAATCTGAAAGTTCTTTAAGTTCTTCGTTTTCTTGAGGAGTGTCGGCTAATCCGTCGAAAATCTGCTGTGCAACCTTTTCAGCTTCTGCAGCACCATTTGTATAAACGAGCGTTCCAGAGCTTTCGTCTCCCAAGGCTAATGCAAGGTACGATAGGCGTTTAATCTGTGTATCTGGGCGTGCATGAAGTTCAATGTTGCCAATTTTCAGAAGTTCTTCATTTCTGACGAGGTGAAGTTCCCAGTTGGCTGGTGTTCTTGGAGCCTGTTGGGCAACAATTAAATTTTGTACAACAGTAAAGGTTTCATTTGGGATAATGGCATTGTTTTGGTCACTGCTTCCTTGAACGAAGACTTCAGGGTTTTCTGTTAATGGGCTTAAGAATATTAGTTTATTACAGTTGGTTTGCGTGTGGAGTCGTTCAATTGCGTCTTGAAGCAGAACGCCTCGTTGTCTGTCTCCAATCTTGTGGGCTTCGTCGATTATCGTGATGTCAATTTGAGGATTATCTTTCACATAGTTCAAAAAAACATGAAGCCTTTCTTGTGTGAAGACTAATATGGTGGGTTTGCAGCGGTTTCCTAATGCGGCTAGAGGGAGAGAAGCGACCCGAAGATCTTTTAATCCAAATGAAGCGGACATCTCTATTAGTTCGCGTTCAATTTCACCAACTAACGCCCGAGTTGGAGCTATGAATACAGCTAACCGTGCTTTGCCCATATGAAATTCATTCAAAAGCCACTGAAGCACTAGATAGGTTTTACCAGAGGCTGTAGGGGCAGAAGCGGAAACCCAAGAGGCGGAGTTAAGCCTATCCCAAAAGGTTCTTTGGAAGCGGCTTGCCATAATGGAGGTTCCGCTGGCAGGAGTAACAAGTTGTTCAAGTTCACGGCGCTCAAGCAGTAATCTGGCAAGCACACCAACCCTTTCTTTAATCCCATCTAGTAAAAAATTCTTATCAACTGCAAGTTTGACTGAACGATGGTTTGAAAGCTGGGTTAATATTGAAGCTCCAGCGTCAATGACTTTTGTATCTTCTGAATGCAAAATTGCAGGCAAGGCAATTCGTAGAGCAATTTCATTCGCTTTTGAAGAATCAGAGGCCGTCAATAGGCTGCCCGCAAAGAGTAGTCTTTGCCAATCAGGAAGATAACCTTCTAGTTCTTCCGTGGGGGTAAGGTTTTGAAATTCCTTAGAAGCGGCATAGCCACAGAGCGAATCAATATCTTCCTTCAACCCTTCTTTGGAAAGAATCCACTGCTGAAGTTCACTAAGTATCATTGCTAACCCCAATAATTTTAAGGAAATAGCTGCGAAAATCTTCTACGCATGGCATTGGGACACAAATAAAGTGAATATCAAAATGTTCTAATTTGTTGTTTTTGATGTGCCCTTTCGTGGTCTTCTTCCAATTCTTAAGCTGTTGAGCTAGAGCGGCGGATACATCTTCAGTAGACGCGGCAGCACCTTTATGGGGGTATGAATGAGAATCAAAGGCTGTTAGTGCAAACCCACAATGTTTTGTCAGCAAAGATTTCGGATTATTTTTGTCCAAGTATTCTTTCAAGCCTGCGATTAAGTGTTCGTCAGTAAAGTTTGCAAATTCATTAACCAAGAGAATGTCTTGATTTCGTTCTGCATCTTCACCTTCTTCATCTAGGAGGAATGGAGCTAATGATTCTAGGCAATTACTGATTGCTGTGGACGGAGTTTGGTAAACTTTGGATTCTCCCCAATAAAGATTCAATCCACCTTCTGGTCTGGCTTCAACATAAACACCATCTGAACCATGGTAGTGCATACTCGTTGATGTCTTAAGAGTCATTTTGCAAATAACTTGGGTGATTCCAAAAATTGATTCAGCCATCGCAAACAGGAGCAATTCACCGCCTTCCCCACTTTTAGCGAGGTCGGTAAATAGATTTTTGGCACGTTCATGCAAGGCGGAAATGGGGGCCAGGGAGTTTGTTTCCATAGCTACTCGGCGTGCTTCTTCAGCCGTCTTGCGGGGGATGGCGTAGTCGATCACACGATCTCGTAGGTGTTCAGCTAAGGGCTTAATTCTTATTCGCCCATTAGCATCCGTGGGAAGGTAGTAACAATGTAGCCTTGTTTTTGTTTCTTCCAGTTCAAGATCCTTAGTGTGACAGATCAGGTGAGCATCGAGGCTTGAGGGCTTTCCCCTTAAAGCATCACGTAATAGTTCTCCCAGCATTTCCACTTGTGTTGGGCTAGAGTCTGGTATGTCAGAAAATAAGGAATGCTGCGTCATTTAGTACCTCGTGTTGCCAAAGAGCACATTAGGAATTGCGATTCCGAAACTGCATGTAAGTGTCGACTATCATCAATTTGTTTAAAAAACAATTTTCTGCCACTATCTATTTGATATTTAAAACTTAAAGGAAAATTTGTATCGCAAGCTTGACGTCTGGATTCCCGCATTGGTCACTATTGATGTCAATATTATATTGTAATGTTTCTAGGTAGATAGGGGTGCGTATGTAACGCATTATGCACGCTTCTCCGCTAGCAAGAGCGATCTATTTTTTTTTAGTCACACGCATCGTTGATGAGCGAGTACGATGCACCAGCGACCGCAGGAATGATCGTAGGGCTTACACAGCATTTAGTGGGTTACGGCAGATTCGAAGAGCTCATTAAAAGCTACTCAGAGCAAGGATATGATAATCCAAAGCGGGCTGCTGTAGCTGAGGTTTTTGAGGTGGGGAATATCTGGAAAGTAGGAACTCCTGTCGTGTTTCAATGGGCAATAGCTGCTGACGGGAAATCCTTCGAACTGACGTATTGGGATAGTCTGGCATGGCAGAGCGTTAAAAAAATGTCTTTAGATGACATTCTAGCTCAAGTGTATAATTAACGTGCTGCTAAACGACTTGTGATGATTACAACAACACGCTGTAAGTAGTTGGCCCTGTAAGGCGAGAAAAACTCCCCTCTGAATGTTTTTCGGAGGGGAGCTTTAGTTTGTGATAGGCTGAAATACGTACCGCTTAGAGAGGTCTGACGATCAGATAAGCCGTACAGCTGCAAAAGCTATCCTGAGCTAGACTGATTCTATCTAACCCACCAAACTATTTAGCCATTTTTCTTGACCCACCCAATGCCCATGTTAAGATAAGTGTATAAAATAATGAGCAATTTGTCTGCCCTACGGTTTCGCCGTGGGGCTCTTGTTTTTCCCGAAACATTATGCACGGAGGTTAATATGTGGAACCCGCCTACAGCAGAGCAGTTAGATAAGCTGCCTCGCCTATATCAAACCGAACATACACCACTTCAAGACAAAATTATTCATATACATTTCTATTTTGGAGATTGCGACTGGTTCGTTGCCGAATTTGATGGGGAAGACATATTTTTTGGGTATGTCATTTTATTAGGTGATTATGAGAACGCGGAATGGGGGTATTTCACCCTTTCTGAACTATCAGACATCGCTGTTGCTTATACAGAGGTGGAACATGATCTATATTGGGAAGTTCGCCCAGCATCTCAAGTTGATAAGATTATGGGGAAGTAGCCATGAATGAACATACCGTTGCACAGCTTATTGTTGATCTTTTTTCAATGGAAACTACCTCGGAAGAACGTGTGAAACTATTGGAGGAGCACCTTTCAACAGAGGCAGATATGTTTGCTAATGCAGAGATATTTAAGAATACGGCAGGGCTAACGCTAACCTTTGCAGATGATAGTGCATTTCATGTATTTGTGTGCAGAACCTCAGTTGATAAGGAAGAGGAGAAGTAATGGCTCCTCCTAAGAAGAGAGTACGCCCCCTTCAACAGGGGGCTTTAGATGGCTTTTGTGGAATTTATAGTTTGTTTAATGCAGCGAGGATCGTGGAACCAAATCTTACAGAAAATGCCTGTCATGCTTTATTTGCAACCTGTTTAACAGCACTAGAAGAGCGAAAGGATGTTCCTGCCATTAACATAACAGGATTAACACTTCGCGATTTGTTGTTCCTTAATAGACAGGTTTTTAAACCCGCTTTTGGCATTAGACATGTTCGGCCTTTCGTTAAGGCGAAACCACGCTCTCTGGGGCATATGTGGCGGACTTTTTCTGAGGTGCTAGCAGAGCCTAAAACAGCTATTGTGTTGTCCTTCTCTTCAGAAGATTGGGCACACTGGACTGTAGTTCAGGATATTGATGAAAAGGCACTGTGGTTGGCGGATTCTGACGGGATGCGCACTATACTCCGCAAGGAAGTCAGTATTGTAAAGGTAAGTGCCCGAAGGCCACTCTGTATTCAGTGGAGGGATGTGTTTGTGGTGAGGCGATCCTCTTGATATTAACATTTTGTTCTTGTTGTGATTTTGCTGAAAGTTTTATGCGAAATCATTAAACATGGATTTAATTACGCTTGAGCGTCCTCGTTTAGCGGTATCTTTTAATTTGTTCCGAAACATAGATTCAGTCTGTTTTCTAACAGTCCTAGCAACAAAATCATGAACATCTTTCGTTAAGGTGAATCCTAATTTTTGAACATATGTAACTGCTCGCAACGCCTGCAATTCAGGGTATAATTCAAGGTAGTCTTTGCATTGAAAAGTTATTTGTCTTTGGGAAAGGGCATCGAAAAAACCATCTTGGAATAGATTGCCAGTTGGCCATTCGATAATGATAGAATTTGCCGTAAAAACAGTGCTTTTGGGGATGCTCTCAATTTTGTTTTGCACGATGCTTTTTTTCACAGCTAGAGTATCCTTGATCCTCCATACATCTAGTGTGTCATTTGGAAGTTGGAACTTATAGCCTCCAAACGAATTTCGTGTGTGTTCGCCGTATGGTGGAACAAAGTCTTCTGTGTCAATAATAACATCAATATCTGAAACAACTACATTGTCATGATGGAAAGCGTTGTATGCTAAGTCCCTAATTACTCCTCCAAATATATATATTTTTCCATAGGTACTTAGATGGTCAAGGAAAGTAGAAACATCCTTCCGTGAGTATATATATGATTCAAGAGCGTTGGTTACGAGATGTTCTGTCGGTGAAAGCATCTTATTGTCCTACTGAAAGATTCATTTTTTGGGAATATTTATCGCGAAGAGAAATCACATCTTTATAGTAAAAATTATTAGCTAGTGTTTCACCTGAAATTGAAAAATATGTGGGAGCATCGTTTTTTACTTTGCTTGCGTGTCGGGGTAAAAACCACATTTCTTTTTTATCAAACACATATGCAGAGTATGGAAGAGGCCAATCGGCACATCGTATTTCCAGCTTTCCTTGTGCATCATCCGATAGTTCCTTCAGAATTCGCTTGATTAAAAAGTGTTTTACGATTCGATCGATTTTATGTTTTAGCATGGAAGGATCATACCCCTGAAAACCATTAGCTATTGCAGTAATGTTTTCTTCGCAAGAAGGGTTCAGCATTATTACTGTGAGTTCCAAGCCATTATTAATCATTTGGACAAGGCGTTCGTGATGACTTTCAAATATATCAGTGAAGTATAAGGCAACACACGTACAGGACTTAGAACTTTCCATTTTATTTAGTAAGTCATGAGTGTGCCAGCCTGAAATTTCTTGAAGTCCAAAGGCGCAGACACTGTCACAACGTTTATTCGTTGTGAGTTTGTGATCGATAGTGGACGTTAGCTCATTTAAAAAATGTTTTTTAAGAAAATACTCAGAGCAACAACTATAAATGAAACTTGCAGCAAGAAGAGAACCAATTGAAGCTGAAATGTATGCATAAAATTGTTCATTTTGCTTTGAATAAAAATACGATGCGACAATTAAACAAAGACCAATTAAAGCTCCAAAAAGACAAAGAACAGCGGATGTTCCTTCAAAATCTTTTGGTGACATCTTCTTGAAAATACTTCTTAACTGCTTCCAAAACACCATTAGGAGGAGAACAAAACATATTGGCAAAATCAATTTCCAATATTCAGTTAAAGAATTAATGAAGCCTTCCACAACTACTCCCAAGTCCTTTCGAAGTCATACTGAAGCTTATTCCTAACAGCCTCTTCGAGGTTGATGCCCATCACATTGGCTAGTTGAGCGCAATATATAATCACATCAGCTAATTCTTCTTCAGTAGAAGCAAGATCTCCTTGCTCGCTCCACTGAAAAGATTCAAGAAGCTCTGAAGCTTCAAGGCTTATTGATATTGCTAGGTTTTTAGGTGATTGAGACTTTTTTGAGTCCTTTGAGTACCACCCTTTAGTTTTAACCAACTCGTCGACCTGATTCATCACTTCAGACAGTTTCACTTTAATCCTCCAGTAACCTAGCATGAAAAACTAAATACCTTGGATAGTCCCAAGTTGCTCCGTATTTAGCTTGAACTTCAGGCGAGGGATATATTTCATCTAAGCCAATTAAACAAAAACCGTTTTTTCTCAGAATATTTATATAGCAATTTAATGGCCGATGTTTATACGGAACTCCATCAATGGTATTTTTTGAATCTAAAGTAATTGAAAGACTTATAGTGGCATCAATTTCATGCATGTAGGAATACTTGGATGAAGGGATTAATTTTTTGTAATCATTGTAAAAACATGGATGAGGGATTGCAAAAACAAACGTGCCTTGGGGCGCGAGTAACTGTGAAATTGAGTTAAGCCAGCCACCTAAATCTGTTACAGCTTGAGCACACAAGTGAGATAAAATTAGGTCGTATTGCTCGAGGGAATTGAAGTCTTCAATTTTACAACAAGATATATTTACAGTCTGATCTTTTAAATGCTCTTTTGCGATTTCATACATTTTTGGCGAAGGTTCAACGGCTTTACAATCTATACTTTCTGAAACAATTTCTTTTAAAAGATGCCCTGTACCACATCCAACTTCCAAGAAAGTGGTTGGTGCTTCTCTTTTGATGAGTTTTAAATAGTACGGAATAAAAATGTCGCAAAAAGTGATATCTAAACCTGATTCAATTTGCTCTTTTCGAATGGCGGCAGCTTTATCCCATGCATTAGTCATCGTTGCGTCCTTTTGACTTACGAATGATATCTTTGGCTAGAGCGATTATTTGTGGACCAGAATTATTATCAAAAACTGATATCTCATGTTTTGGGTGTGCTCCCCTTGCAATAGCAAGCTCTTCTGCACCGCTGCGATTGCCATTTATTAAAGTAAATCTTGCTTCTGGAGGAACTTCTTCCTCTGTTAGGAATAAGGTAACGCCTGCTTGTTCTAGTTGCTCTTTAAGGTCGTTATCTATGTCACTTGGGGTAATGATATCAAACCCCGTCCCTGTTTGCGCTCGCGTAACTATTTTATTGAGCACCCTTGGTGCTCTTTGAAGCCAAGAAATACGATTGCTTACTATCGTGACACTGCTACCGCGTGAAATAAATCTTTCCATGAAATCGAAAGTCTCTTTTTCATCCTCGTTGATTACGATTTCAGGTAAATACTGAATCCCTTTTCTTGCGTACATAAACACAATTGCAAAAATCTCTGCAATACCTACTGTTAGCAACCATCCTAAGTAAGGAAGTTCGTTACGTGTAGGCTCTGCACCGAACCATAGGTACAGAATACCGACTAAAGTTAAGGCTGTTGTAGCGATAACAGCTATAAAAAAGAAATTTAGGATATTTTTTATGAATGATTGCATTTGAGTTTTCTCGCATAGTAATGTCGTTAATTTCTTTTATTGTTGCTATGTTAAGCTGTGTAGTCAATATAGAAAAGTTGTTTTGAGAGGTTGTTGAAGATAGCAAGCAATGCAAACTATAAGTTTTTGATAATTTATAGGACTGGCAGAACACACAGGTGTTCTGCACTTCAAATACAACAGGTCATGGTATCTCAGCCTGTTAGTTGGCTATTTCGACTATCATAACCACTAAGGTGTTCAGCCAATGTTCAGCCGCACTAAAAAAGGGTTCACAGCGAATCGCTGCAAACCCTTGATTTCTCTGGTCGGGATGACGAGATTTGAACTCACGACCCCTTGAACCCCATTCAAGTGCGCTACCAAGCTGCGCTACATCCCGACATGAAATGTAAAAATATCGGGAGTAGTTCAGCTCGTCAATAATGTTCTATGGTTAGGTAGATGTTCTAATTCTGTATGGTTACTCCGTATGGGGGATGATAGTAACCATACTGGAATCAAGCTACCTTTTTACGTGAGCGTTTCAGTAGCAGGCAACCAGCGAGCAGATTGAAGATTACGCTTATGCCAAGAGCTATACGCAGCGGTTGGGATGATATTCCAGAACTTGCGGCAGCCTGCTTTATTCCTTCCTCAGAAATGTTGAGTTCCATTTCAGCTTTGTGCCCCATGTCCAAGGCTGTGATACGCCATGTACCTGCTGCATTCGGGACAAAGGCAAAATTACCTTGCGCATCAGTCCGGCCGTTTTGAAACTCAACGCCGCCTTCTTTTGTTTTCGGTGAAAAGACAAGTACCTCTGCATAGGACATCGGGTCGCCCCCAGCGTATTCAAACTGCACGATTGCAGTTTGGGTAGAGATACTCCGTGCAGTGACGCCATGAGCTAATGCTGAAGTCACGTTGAACACACAGAACACCATAGTGAGCGCAGCTATAAAAGAGGCTTGCAGCATGCTAGTTCGCAATCGGGAAGGTAAGGGTCGCTCTTAAAACGTGACTTTCGTATTTGTCGCCGTTTCCTTCTGCAACGTGCTGAACTCGAATCATCCACAGGCCAGGGTTAGAAATACGGATTTTTGCCATTCCGTCACCGTATGGTTCTGTGGTGTATGCATAGGTGTTTTCAGTATCTGTGAACCCTTGATAGGTGGCAAATACGTTCTCTGGCGCAACGGGCTTGCCGTTGTAGAGAACTTTAACGCGAATCTCATCACCAGCATGCGCTGTGAGCGGGTTGTCTACAGGAATAATTTCTAAAAGGTGTCCGACTGCACGGTCAAACTTTGCTGTTTTTCCCTCTACTGGAAGAATGGATTTTGCAAATTTTTCATATTTTCTCGTAAGAATAACACCTTTTAAAGTTGATTTATCCCCTTTTTTCCAACCGGATGTGGTTTTACTCCAAATTTCACCTTTGCGGTGTGCAGCAATCACAGCTGCATTTCCGGACTTGAGTGTTACGCGTCCGTCCCAAGTCAGATATGCTTTGTTAGGGTGGAGAGTAACAGCATCTCCTTCGTACGATGCTGCGACACTTTCTTTTGCTTCAAGCTCTTCACTGTGCATGAATGAGTGAGAAGAAGCGAGGCTGAAAGGAACTTGCTGGTCAGCATGGTACGATTTCCATTGTTCAGGAACGAGGATAAATTCATGAGCAGAGGCAAGAGCCGTTGTCATCAGCAGAAAAGCAGCACAAAAACCGATAACACGTTTAGTCATATCGTTCTCCTTGAGTAACACGAAATTAAATTTTGTATACAAGTAGCGACCTGAAACAACAAAGTCAACAGGTTATCGTTCATGTTTTTGAAATGTTCGTGCTGATATAATTCTTGAATGTTCAGGATTGGTTTACGTGCTCTATGGCTGGCGGTGCTTTTTTGATGACAAGGAACGTGCTCTGAGGATAACAATAGTTAACAAGTAATCAGGATTATGAAGGCTGTTTGTCTGGTTGAAATCTATGTATGCTGGAGTGGGTACTTTGGAACTGAACGGGGAAGATTCATTGAATAACGATGGTGAGTTGATGAGCAATGGCTTGATTCCAGTGGCATTGAAGCATTGTCCGGACTATACATATTCTTCAGTACTTGCAGCTGTTCAAACTTGCTTGCAGGCTATCCATTTTTCACCGTCAGCTGGCGCAAAGGTTCTGGTAAAGCCGAATCTGCTTAAGGCGGACAGCACTGGCCTATGCTGCACAAGCCCCGTGGTTGTGGAAGCAGTGTGCGAATGTCTACTGGAGTATGGATGCACTGTTACAGTCGGGGACTCGCCGGCTTTTGGTTCAGCAGCATCGGTTGCCCGTAGCATTGGCCTCACAGAAGGATTGGAGCGTCTTGGTGTTCCCCTCATTACGTTGGATTCCCCAGCCTGTGTTACTTTTGCCAGCGGCAATTCTATAGGAATATCTCGCAGCGCACTTGAGAGTGACTTGCTCGTAAATGTTCCCCGTATGAAGGCACATACGCAGATGCGTGCTACTTTCGCAGTGAAAAATTTATTTGGCTGTGTAAGTGGAGTGCGCAAAGCCATTGCCCATTCTACGCACGGGGACAAGGCAAATGCTTTTCGGGAATTATTGGTGGATGTGGCGTTAGCGCTGCCGGAGTCTGTCAGTGTTGTTGATGGTATTACCTGCATGCATAAAACTGGCCCCAGCGGCGGAGAGCCTTATTCACTTGGCTTGATAGGAGCGGCAGGTGATCCGGTTTCGCTGGATACAGCATTGTATTCAGTACTTGGCTGTACTGTTGATGAAATGCCGCTTTGGGGTGAACTCCAGCGGAAAAATGTGCGCGGGGCGTTTCAGGAACAACTGGAATATGTGCTGGCAACTCCTCAGGAGTTTGATGCTGAAGGCTTTATTTTGCCATTTCATCTTATACCGGAAACCTTTCATCCAATACGGCTTATCCGTAGTGGTTTGAAACGGTTCTGGAAGCGCTATCTCTGTCCGTAATCAGACAGTTTCAGTTTGCTGCGTGCGCACAGCCCGTTTGTGATTTTCCAGCTCCATGGATAGCTTGGGCAATGGGTGCTCAATGGTAAGCGTTTGCCCATGCATGGTAACAAGAGTGCCGGCTGCCACTGTTCCTCTGATAATAACACGATGCGCAGGATGGATAACGTCGGGCATAATTTTTTTAGCTAATGACTTTTTGATGCGTCTGGCTTTTTTCATCAGTTTGTCAGCCCGTTCGAGCATGTTTTCTGCCAGTTCCTTTTCCTGATTTTTTTTGATCCACTCATCAAGCTTTGAAATTGACTGAGAAAGTATTGCTTCTGTTTCAAACGGATTATCATGTGTTTTGGCATCGTTGGTGATAATCAGGGTAGGAGGGGCTCCGTTTTCTCCTCCTGCCTCGGCTATGTTTATTTCATTTCCTGCAACCAGCGTGCTTCCAAGAACAGTTCCATGTTCACTGCATGTACGTATAGCTTTTCCTGCTGTGAGTTCTGAGCTTACAATCGAACCGGAAGTAATGATATTTTGCTTTGCGATGATTTCTGCATTGTGCATGTGGTTTGCGTAGACTGAGCCTTTTGCTGAAACTGTGCTTATTTCATTCAAAATGATTGCACCGGACACAAAAACATCCCCTCCGCAGGTGATATTAGCCTGATCAACATCTCCATCTACAATTACATGGCGAGGTGCTTCCACAGTAAAACCCGGTGTAATGGAACCAGTAATGTGGACTGAGCCGCGTTTTGCGATAATATTACCCGTTTTCATATCCACATTGCCCTCTATGTGCAGCACATCAGTAATGGATAGAATATCATCACGGATAGTTAGCAGGCCGTCACAAGAGGCGTAATAAACAGCGTGCCCATCAATTTGCTGTACCCCATAGATATTTTCACCGGCGCGCAGAGCAGCTTTCTCACCGGTTTCAGCGTCAGTTTGTTCCAGTACAGGCAGGGCATTGCCGTAGACATCGAACCCGTTTGACGGTTCTGGAGAAGGAACTCTGACTGCAACTGGAGTGTGTGCAGGAACTTCCGCAAAGAATCCCTGATCCTTGAAGTTAACTGGTGTATCTGTTTTTTCGAGCGTGTTAAGAATGCGTTCCGGGAGTAACGGTATGATCGTCGGTGGCGTTGCATGTACAACAGGCTTCCCTTTGCATAGAGGAACCATACGTACCGGAATATTTGAAGCAGCAGCTTTTTGTGTTGCGGCATTGAATCGGGCGGTGTCTATAGGGGCATTGACCTCCAGCTGCCAGAGTGCCGATGCATAGTGGCTGAGCAGTAAGGAGTTTCCGCTGAAGTCTTTATGGTAGATATCTGCGTAGACGGTCATACCGTCATTTGAAGGATACAGAATAGGACGGAGTTCAATGGTATTGTTGTTAATAAAAAGAATACCAAGCGCTGTTGCATAAATCTTATTTGTTGCCGGATCTATTGAGTAATTATGAGGAAGCGATGCGCTCTCCGGCGAACCGATTTCTGATGATATATGAAAGTGATTAAGACGCAGCGCTTTACCAATACAGGTACCGGGGGTGACAGGAAGCAGAGGATTGCCGTTCAGGGCGATATATCGGGAGAAAATGGATTCAGTTTCTGTTGATGCTGTCTGTTTGTTTTGCATCATACTGGCCTCCGGCATTTTGCTTTTATATTTACTTAAGCAATAATTTTAGCTGGTAATGGACTTAACAGTATGCGCTATTTTATTCTCCTGTTCTATGTAGCTTATGTATATATTTACCTGCTCGTTACTGATAATAAAGGGAATAGTGGTACATTGCAGAATGTTTGAATCGAGTGAGTATACGCTTGCCTTTTTTTCCAGCAAGAGTAGGTTTTGCCCAGCCATACAGGGTGGCCAGATATAATCATCAATTCAGTAATTGATGTTGGAGATAAAAGAATGACTTCTCTTCCTATTGGACTGTTTGATTCCGGTGTTGGCGGGTTGACTGTGCTCAAAGCACTGCGCTCTTCCCTGCCGTGCGAAGAAATATTGTATCTTGGTGATACGGCACGGTTACCCTACGGAACCAAAAGTCAGGAAACCATTGTCCGCTATGCTGTGCAGGCTGCAGGAAAGCTTGTTGAACGCGGAGTAAAGATGCTTGTAATTGCCTGTAACACGGCAAGTTCTGTAGCTATTGAGCCACTGCAAAGAGCTTTTCCGGATATTCCTGTACTGGGTGTAGTGAAACCGGGAGCCACTGCAAGCTGTGCTGCGACAAATAACGGCAGTATTGTGGTGCTTGCGACGGAATCAACTATCCGCGGTAATGCGTACCAGCGTGAAATTTTTGCGCTGAGACCTGATGTTCAGGTAACAGGCCTTCCATGCCCGTTGTTTGTTCCTCTTGCAGAGGAAGGATGGACTGACGGGGAACTCGTTGAGGGGATTGTCGCACGGTATCTTGACCCGTTGTTTGCGTCTCCGTTGGATGCAGCACAACAGAAGGCGCCGGACACCATTGTCCTCGGATGCACACATTTTCCTTTACTGGCTTCCTCTATTCGTAATGTGGTCGGTGACCGTATCCATATTGTTGATTCAGCAGAGACAACTGCGCAGGAAGTAAAAAAGCTACTGACTGTCCGCGGGTTGCTTCACACAGAAACATCATGCGGTAGAACCAGATTTTTAACGACTGACGATATTTCTCGATTTGCAAGAACTGGAAGCTGGTTTCTTGGATTACCTATTGAGGTTGATGATGTGGAATTAATCGACCTGTAACTGCAAGTTTTATATCCGCTTTTAAGCAGGCTGAAAAAACATACGCGCTATTTATGGTGCGTTGTATTTTTCAGCCTGTTTTTTTATGCGATCTTTTGACTGGGTGTGTTCAAATCATTTTGTTCTATGGTGTCAGATGTATACTGTTCTGAATGATTTTGTGAGGTCTGCATAATGAATATGGCTATGAAATCTGGTTTTCGAGGATGGTATCTAGGTGCGTTACTCTGTGCAGTATTGTGTGGGATGTGCTTTGCTGAAGTCGCAGTTTCTGCTGAACAACCGTATGTAACGGTTCATGAGAACACAGCTCAACGGGCTTCGGATAAAACAAAGTTTATGAGTAGAACAGCCCGTACTTCTCTCTATCCTCAAACAGGGCTGGAGTATTATACGCCGGAAGCGCAGGGCATTGTTTGCCCACGGGGCAAAGTTATCTTTATTTCTGCATTTGGTGACAGTCTGGTTTCAGGCTACGGCTTGGATAATGCAATGGATGCATTCCCGATGGTGCTTCAGGAGACGCTTCGTAAGCTGGGGTATGCTGTTGTGGTAGAAAACGATGGAATAGCAGGAAATACAACAGCACAGGGAAGAGCAAGGCTCCCGAAAGTACTACTTTCCAGACCGGATATTGTGATATTGGAACTCGGAGCAAACGATATGTTGCAGCATCGGAGCGTCGACAGAATGAAAAACAACCTTGCTGCCATGATCAGAAAAGTGAAAGCAACTGATGCAGAGCTGTTGTTTGCCGGAATGTATGCTGTTCCACATTTAGGGAAACGATATACAAATAAATTTGATGCTGTTTTCCCTGACCTTGCGGCAAAGTACAATGTGCTGTTTTATCCTTTCTTTCTCGAAGGAGTGGCGCTTGATCATGCCTTGAATCAGCAGGATGGGCACCATCCGAATGCTGCTGGAGTGAGAGTGATCGTCAGGAATATCCTTCCATATGTGGTGAAGCTGATCGGTGCTGTCTGTAAGCAGCCGACGCATTGAGGGCGGTATAAAATCGCTTGCTAACGTATTTTGTTATGTGCATAGTATGCTTGTAGTTAACAGATTTCCTTGTGGAGGAACTAATGAAAAAATACGAATGTCCGTGCGGATATGTGTACGATCCGGAACTTGGTGATATGGATAATAACATTCCGCCTGATACAGCTTTTGAAGATTTACCAGAAGATTGGGTATGTCCGCTTTGCGGTGCTGAAAAAGAATATTTTGAAGCTATCGATTAATTGATTTTACAAAATAAAATGCGATTTCTTTCTGCATGGTCAGAAAGGAGTCGCTTTTTATTATGCCGGTATTGCAACATATAATAAGATTTTGAGCCTGCCGCGTACTGTGTTATAATCTGAAAACACACACACGAGGGAGAGTCTTTTGTTATTTTTTCGCAATGCCAAGTTCTCTATAGCGACTAAGTTTGCTGTTGCTGCTGCTATTTTTTTCAGCTGCTCAGGGCTTATTGTTCTTTGTGTACTGCTGATTTTAGCGGCAAGCTCTCCTCTGACGCCAGTGGATATTGTATGGCTTATGGCGTGCTGCGCAGCCATTACTGTTCCGTGCTTCTATTACTTGTTTAACAGGCTGTGTAGAAGCATCGTGTGCCGTCCTCTTGAAGAGCTTACACATACTGCTACAGAATTGGGCAGTGCTCCGCTACCTACCGAGATTCCAACAGAATTAGAACTGGATGCGCTGGCAATGGCGCTGGTTCGTTCCGGTGAAGTGTTCAGCAGGCGTATGCAGAATGCCACGGAACGTCGTTCTTACTTTGAATCGTTATTCAAAGGGATGCCGGGATATGTTTCTGTTGTGGACACATCCTTTACTATTGTTCACGCAAATACCGCTTTTATGGAAACGTTTGCTATAGCGGAAGGGCGTTCCTGCAGGCATGTATGTACCCGTGAATTTCCCGGAGGCAACTGTCCTGTTGCTAAGGTTTTTATTTCAAAGGAACCTGTGGTTGTAACAGAGGAAGGAATGTATCCAGACGGTACAGCTGCGTTGTGGCTTGTGAGCGTTTCCCCCGTATTCGACTCTATCGGTAATCTGACCGCAGCAATTGAATCTCGTCTTGATATTTCTGAAGTCGTGAAACACGGCGTGACATCCCTGTACGGGACATAACGTTATTCAGACAGTCATTTTCAGGACTCTCACCAGAGGTGTTGAGGGCTTTTTTGTGTTCAAAAAAGAGCCCCCTGTAATCTGGGGGGGGATGATTACAGGGGGCAAGATTGGTTGGTCTGAATCTACGCCTCGGATCCAGAACTATATCTGTAGGGGGGGGAAGTCAGACATAATTCCTACCGTATTCAGAACCTAAGCACGACGGTTGGTACGTTGGGGGGGGGGACGCCTAATCGCTGGCAATCCAACCGTCGCAAACATTATAGCAGTAAGCGTGCCAAAGTCGTAAATTTCTGTTAATAAAAAAAGAATTTATAAAACAACAGCTTATGAGAATGTAAAATTTAACTTGCTTCAAAAAATTGGCACGCTAGATTTATTGTGCGTTTTCGAACGTTCGGTTTCGCACATTGTGCAAAATCGAACACTTGTGACCGGTTAGGACAAGCGTCTATATAAAGCATATCTTGATATGCCAAGATAGGATGCAGTTTTACTTTTGTTACCGTTGAACTTTTTCAGCGCAGCGTGAATTACAGACTGTGTGAGATCTTCTAGACTGAACGGCGTGTCAGGGAGAATGATAGTTGATGAATTCACGTCGATTGAAGGCATTGCCCCAGATTCTGATAGAGATGGACTGTTTTCACGTGCTGATATTTGGGCAGACCGGTTTGTATTGAGAAACTCGATATGCTTCGGGCGTAATACGGTATCATCATGGATGAGTACTGCACGTTCGATTGTGTTTTCAAGCTCTCTTACGTTACCCGGCCATGAATACTTTGAAAGTGTTTCGATTGTTTCCGGTGCAATGCTGGAAAAATTCTTCCCCTTGCGCACAACTTGCTTGCGAAGGAATAACGCTGCCATTTCGGCAATGTCTTTTTGGCGTTCTCGTAATGGAGGCAAGCGTAAGTGACCTACTGTAAGCCTGTGGTACAGGTCGCGGCGAAAAAGCCCTTCTTCCACCATAAGCTCAAGGTTTTTGTTACCGGCTCCAATAATGCGGGCGGTAAATTCTTTTTTCTGTAATCCACCAACACGGTAAAAAGATCTGTCCTCAAGCACGCGCAATAACTTAGGTTGCAAATGAAGAGGCATTTCAGCAATTTCGTCAAGAAACAGTGTGCCGTTTCCTGCCAACTCCAACTTACCTGCAGAACCGCCTGCTCTAGAACCTGTGTACGCTCCTGCCTCATATCCGAATAGTTCGCTTTCAAATAAAGATTCTGCAATAGCAGAGCAGTTCAGCGCAACAAAGGGTCTGTCACAATGGGTATCCCCATGATGAACAAGACGTGCTATGACCTCTTTACCCGTTCCTGTTTCTCCTTCAATAAGAATTGGAACATCTGGTTCATGGTGGAATATGGTTGCGTCGCGGATGACTTCCTGCATGCGTTGGGAGCCGGAAATGATTTCACCGATTCCTGAAACATTTCGAAGCTGGGAACGCATTTTTTCAAGATCTTCCTGTAAAGACTCTTTTGCCAGCGCAACCCGTTCTTCCATATTTTGCTTTAAGTCCTTGTTCTCAAAAAGCAGGTTCTGGTGCTCAAAGCTGCGTTCAACCACAGCTGCAAGTTCTCGTGCGTTGATAGGCTTATTCAGGTAGTCGTATGCGCCATTGCGCAATGCTGCGATGGCTGTATCCATATCTCCATGACCGGTGATAATGATAACATCGCTGCGCTTACTTGTTTCGCATGCTTTCAGTTCTGCGAGTAAAGACAGTCCATCAAGCATAGGCATTTTAATATCTGTGATAATCAGCGGGTAATAGCTTTCTTTGGCGTGGTTAAGCGCAGCGACAGGATCACTGAAGGTGCTTGGCTGGTGACCCAAGTCTGTCAGAACAACACTAAGGCTTTGTAAGCTGGTTGGATTGTCATCAACAATAAGAATTCGCATACCACTCTCTTAAACAGTCGTAGCCTGAGGCAATAAAATAGTAATAAGTGTCCCTTTATTATCTGCAAGTGGGGAGGTTGCTGTTATTGTCCCTTCCCAGCTGGTGACGAACGTATGTACCAATGCGAGTCCTAGCCCCATGTTTTTTCCTGACTCTTTTGTAGTAAAAAATGGATCGAAGATTTTTTCTCCAAGTCCGTTGAGTCCAGGGCCATTATCTTCAATGCTGAGCAGAACAGTGTCGTTATCTGTTTCGCAGGTTGTCACGGTAATTTCTTTGGCACCGTCGATAGTCTCTAGGGCGTGAACTGCGTTCATCACGATATTGATGACAATTTGTTCCAACTGGATAGGTAACGCGAGCACCTTGGGCAGATTTGGTTGTAACTTCGTGCGTAGTTGAATATTGCGCGTTTCCAGTTTGCTTTGCAGCAAGGTTACTGCTTGCAGCACTGCCGCATTGGTGTCCGAGGGTTGTAACGGGAAAGCACCTTGATGCCGGACAAGTGAACGCATATGCGTAATAATGTCTTCGATTGTAGCTGTTTCCCGTAAAATCCACTCAAGTCGTTCTTGCAAAATGTCTATGGGGACTGTTCCTCGTTGTTCAACCATTAAATCCAACCCGCTTGCATACAGACGTAATGCAGAAAGGGGCTGATTGATTTCATGGGCGATACCCGCCGCAAGCGTGCTCATGGCTTCGAGCTTGCGCATCTGCTGTGTGCGAAGGGCTATCTTTTTCTTTTCGGTAATATCTTCAAGAAGAATAATTGCTGAGGAAAATTGTTTAGTTCGATGCAGAGGACACGCTGTGATACGGAATGTGACTTCCGTGTCATTCAAGGTAGTAGAAAACTCACATTCATGCTCTTTCCCATCGTTAAGGGTAAGGCTTGCCGTTTTATCCAGTACGCATTCACCGTTTTCATCTTCAAGCGTAAGCGGTTGCGGACAGCTGACAGGGTATGATTCGTTATGGATAGTGAACCAGTTACGGAACTGCCGGTTTGCGGCGGTAATATTTCGTTGCCCGTCCACAACAGCAATACCAAGGGATAGGTTGTTTGTAATGAGATGGTACTGACGTTCTGTAATGGCCAGTTTTTCCTGAAAACGGGTGAGCTGAGTAATGTCCAGACCCATGAGCAGGATAAGCTGTTCACCGTCCGTATCTGTAAATGGATAGCTTAAAAAACGGTATGAACGACCGGAGCGTGGACTTTTCCACGCAGAGAAAGAAGGAGAACCAGTTTCAAACACATCAAACGGTGGTAAGTACGGATGTGTTGGTGCCTCTGCCGACTCGGTGTTTCCGGTGAAAGCGCTGTAGCAGGAGTCGCCGACAGAGAGCTGTACCTGTTCACGGAACGGTTTGTTAATATAGCGAAGTGTAAATTGCGGAGTCACCAGAGCGACAAATTCAGGAAGTTTATCCAGAATAGCCAGCAGGTTCAGTCGTTGTCGATCAGACTGATTTTTTCTCGGATACGTGTCAGAGCCAAGAGAGAGTGTACTGCTTATGATCTTGTCGCCGCCGGAAAGGCGTAACGGGCGAGGGTGTACTAATATTGTGACCCGCTGCCCGTACATGTCATTAAAAAATAGAGGAAAAGAACTGATCTTACCTTTTTTTTGGAGCACCATATGGTGTGAGATAGTAGCTAAATTTTCTGGTTCAACTAACTGGGCTTTCAGGTTGGGCAGAACATCTTTACGCGACCAGCCCAGCACTGACGATAAAAAGCTGCGTACATAGTCCAGATCAAGGCTTTGGTCAGATGAGCAGGTATCGCTGAGTTGGCGTAGCAAGTTGGAGACAGCTTCCGGTAACAGGGAAGAAGTGAATAATGGTATTTGGGGTGGCTGTAGTTGAGCCATGGTGTCTCCGGAAGCAATGAATCAGGAGAATTTCTCCATATTGCGCGTAATTTCTGTGGTGGTCTGATTGCTTAACTTTTCTAGTTGGTGAATATGATCGTCGGGTATTTTTTGTTCCATGCTGACGGCAGTATATATCTGCATCAGAGAATTACCTAGACTGTTTGCGCCGATATTAAAAGCTGCTGCAGCAAAGGACTGACTGTGCAATGCCGCTTTATCATACGCGTTTTCCTGTAAAAAGAGCTTCAATCCATACAGACGTTCTGCCACTTCGTCTACAAAGAGGGTATATAGGCGGCAGATTAGTTCCGTGTCATCTTCCAGTCTCAGCAGGGTTCCATCAACATCAAGTAGTTGAGACATATCAGTTTCTTCACGATCCTTGGATGGATGTACAGGAGATTCTGATTGCTGTAATACTCGGGCAATTTCTTTGTACAGCTCTGCAGCATGAATAGGTTTAGCAACATACCCGTCCATTCCTGCTTCTATGAAGCGCTCTTTATCCCCTTTTAATGCAAAGGCGGTTACAGCGATTATGGGGAGATTTTTTGGGGATTCCGGAATGGTGCCGGAACGCACGTGTTTCATTGCCTCCAGACCGGTGAGAAACGGAAGTTTAATCTCGGTGACTACAAGGTCGATTGGCTCAGAAGCAAGTAACTCCAGTAGCTCTGCACCGTTGGAGGTCAGGTGACAGTTGAACCCTTTTTTCTCCAGTAGTTCTCGTAGCAGTCGTTGTCCGACTGCGTTGTTATCAGCAATCGCTACATGCAGACCTTGAGGAAGATCTGGAAGTTCTTCTATTTCTCTACTTTCTTCTTTAAAGTTGCCATGCTCAAACTGTGCGGTAAAATGGAATGTGCTGCCAGTCCCCGGTTTACTGCGCACCCATATTGTGCCGTTCATTAAGTTGACCAGATCTCGGCAAATAGCCAGCCCCAGTCCTGTTCCTCGTATAAGGGTTTTTCCTTCGGCAGGCACCTGTTTGTATGGTTCAAAAATAAAGTTTTGCTCTTCTTCTGTAATACCTACACCTGTATCCCGTACTGAAAATAGCAGTGTGTGATCTTTAGGTGCAGGAGCAGTAAATTGAGGGTCTGTATAGCCGCCGATTGTTGCCAGATCAGCGATTTCCAATGAAATGACCCCTTGTTCAGTAAATTTAATGGCATTGGAAAGCAGGTTGGTAATAATCTGGGAAAGACGTGTGGGGTCTCCCCGTAAAATTCGTGGTACAAACGCTGGTATATCATACGTGATTGTCAGCTTTTTTTTGTGCGCCTTGGGTGTATGAGTGCGCACCACTTTGTCGATGAGTTCTTCCAGATCGAACCGCTTCGGTGTAAGCGCCATTTTTCGAGCTTCAATTCTGGATAAGTCCAGAATGTCATTAAGTATATCAAGCAGATTTTCCGCAGAATCCAGCACCGTTGTCATGTACTCCTGCTGGTCTTCATCCAGTGCTGTTTCCAGAGCAAGGTCAGTCATGCCGACAATGCCATTGAGGGAGTTGCGGATTTCATGACTCATACTGGCAAAGAAGCTCGATTTTGCGCTGTTTTCCAACTCTGCTTTATGGCGTGCTTTTGTCAGACGTGCTTCTTCAGAATGCTTAATCAGCGCAATTTCAACTGCGGAGTGCAATTTACGGGCATCAAACGGTTTTAATATAAAGCCATACGGATTGGCTGATTTAGCTCGGTCAAATGTCCCTCTGTCGGAATATGCGGTAAGGAATACTATAGGAATTGAGTGCTTGGCGTTGATGACATGAGCTATGGCAATACCATCCATATCACCCCGCAGGTTGATATCCATAAGAACTAGATCCGGGGAGGATTGTTCAACTGCTTTCAATGCGTCTTCGGCTGTGTTTGCCACAGCGCAAACATTATACCCGAGCGTTTCGAGCGTCCCTTTAATGTCGAGCGCAACAATACGTTCATCGTCAACCACAAGTATACTGATAGAAGCCATGTCCTTCTCCGACCGGTCGCAGACGTAACAAAGCGTAACTGGCAAAGTTACGTGTGCTGAATGGATGTTACAACAGAGAGTTGTTGTGAAGTAGATGTGAAAAACTTTAAATGTATATGCAATAAATGCATGTGGTTGTCTAGGCAGGACGGGAGGAATTTTTCTACGGCATAAAAAAAGGCGGTCTGGTTAACCGCCTTTAAGAGTAAAATTTTGTAATGGCTACATTGTCTGAAGGTTCCAGACAACGCGACCTACGACATCTTCTGTACAGCGGTCCATTGGCAGGTATTGCTCAGGATGGGCTGGGTTTTCGCTGCGCAGAATAAATCGCTGGTTGGCTGCATCAAGGAAGATGCGTTTGATGGAGATACCTTCGTAAGGAACGTATACACCGTAGATTTCGCCGGAGAGAATGTTGGTCTGAGCAGTATCGAGACCGACATACGCTCCTTTTTTTATAAGCGGTTCCATGCTGCTTGCATCAACACGGAAGATTTGGATAGTAGCACCGGCAAAAGATTGGGGAATAGAGAGCTTACCGACACTGCTGAAACGACGGGTATCTTCACCGTCTTCAGAGGTTTCAAGGTTTTGCATGGAGTGGATTGTAACAACTGCGCTACGCGCATCCGGATCGCCGAATTTGGCAGGGTTTTCGAAAACCCGTCCCGCTGCTGGGCCTTCGACAGGTTGGTAGCCGTCTTCCTCTGTACGGAGGTACATCGGGCCAACACCTTTTTTGAGCCAGTCAGGATTGAGGCCAAATTTTTCAAATAACTTCATGAACCAGTCAGATGGAACAGAATCTCGACGCTTGGCATCAGAGATGCTGGATTGGCGAATATCAAGAACTTCTGCCAATTCAACCTGAGTTCTCGTATTTGTGGCTAGTTTAATACGTTCAAAAACTTCATCAAAGCTGGACACGTGTCTCTCCCGCCAAGACATTTGAATAAGCATTGCTTATGAGCGCAAGTCTTGTCGTTGAAAATTGCTGGGTAGTGAGTGAAAACTCTACTGTATGTTTGCCGAGGTACAAACAAAACAGAGTGCAGACATTAAGAACAAAGTTCTAATGCAACAGTATCTAATAAACTCCGACAGTAAGTTTCTTAGATGGCTGGGAGGAAATTGTAACTCCCAGTGGATGCAGATTCTCTTTGTGGACGGATTTGCAATCAATTGTCAATATCACCATGTACGTATATTGATAAAAAATTGTAAATAAGTCTAAACTGCATTGGTGCTGAACTTTAAAAAGTGTGTTGTCTGAGTCTAGTTCAGACCTTTCAGAGTTATCTATAAGAGTAAAATAAAATGCAGCAAATTACACTAGAAAAAATGTAAATGTAAAAAAGAGCGCAGCGGCATGAGAAAAATATGCAGCTGCGCTCTTTAACAGTGTTTTTCTACTGCATTTCGTGCAGGAATTTGTTTTCTGGAGTTACAACTATGCGTGTATTATTCTTAAAACTCTGCTTGTATGCTTCAAGAGAACGTTGGAAGTTGTAGAAGTCTTCATCCTTACCAAGTGACTCTGCATAAATCTTAGTTGCAATTGCATCACCTTGACCACGAATGATCTCGGCTTCTTTATTCGCTTTTGCAAGAATAATAGTGCGCTCTTTGTTAGCAAGAGACTTAATTGTAATTGATTGCTGTTGACCTTCAGAACGGTACTGTTTTGCCTGACGTTCACGCTCCGCACGCATACGTCCGAAAATAGCACGCTGGTTTTCAGCAGGTAGGTCTGTGCGCTTAATGCGGACATCTACAATTTCAATTCCGTATGCTTTGATTAAGTCTGAAGAACGTTTTGTAACCATCTGCATGATGCTGTCACGTTCTGTAGAAACAATTTCAGTAAGCGTGTAGCGACCAAGCGCTGCGCGTAATTGTGAATAGACAATATCATCAAGACGGGCTTGTGCACCCGGAATGGTTCGAACGGTCTGGTAAAAGAGGAGAGGGTTCACAATACGCCAGCGGGCATAGTTGTCCAGCACAAGTGCCTTTTTATCTTGTGTAAGCGCCTCTGCCGGTTGGGCATCGTATTCCAGAAGACGTGCATCAAAGTAGATAACGTTCTGGATGAACGGGATTTTGAAGTGCAGACCGGGACCGTAGACATTGTTATCCGGTTTACCAAGTTGCAGAACAATAGCTTTTTCAGTCTGTTTAACAATAAATGCAGATTGAAATACTATAGCAACAATAAGTACAAGCAAAATCAGGATAGGAGTAGTTGTCTTTTTCATTACTTACTCTCCTTCATTTTGCTGTCGCCAAGCGGTAAAAACGGAATCGTCGGAGAAACACCCTTATTAGGGACAATAATTTTGTTTACTCCGGAACCACTGAATACGCCTTCCATAGCTTCCAAGTACATTCTTTTTTTAGTGATGGATTTAGCCTGATTGTACTCAGTAAGAATTGCAAGGAAGCGAGAAGCATCACCCTGAGCCTTATTAACAGTAGACTCTTTGTACGCTTGAGCTTCGTTGACAATTTCTGCTGCTGCACCGCGTGCTTTCGGTAAGATGTCGTTACTGTAGGCTTCCGCTTCGTTAATGATACGGCTGCGGTCTTCACGCGCGCTTGCTACATCTTTAAATGCGTCGACAACTTCCTGTGGCGGGTGAACATCCTGCATTTGTACAGCAACAATCTGAATACCTGCTTTGTAGCGGTTCAAAATATCCTGCAGCAATTTGCGGCAGTCATTTTGAATCTGAAGCTTTCCTTCAGTCAGCGCGTTATCAATCTTGTTATGGCCGATGACTTCGCGCATAGCGGCTTCAGCAGCGCTTTTAACTGTAATTGATTGTTGCGTGACATTGAAGAGGTAATCTACAGCATTGCTGATGCGGTACTGGATAATGAACTGAACATCGACGATGTTTTCATCACCAGTAAGCATAAGGGATTCCGCTTTAACAGTGCGTGACTGTCCCTGCTGGAAAGAAGAAGCCTTACCAGTGGAGCGGAAGCCGATTTCAATACGGCGGATTTGAGAGACTTTAGGTTTGTATACAGTCTCAATAGGGTACGGAAGATGGTAGTGCGGTCCAGGGCCAGTTGTTGCAACATATTTGCCGAACTGGAGTACAACACCTTCTTCATCAGGTTGAACAATATAAATACCGGATGCGAGCCAGAGAAGAATAACCAGAGCAAGCACGAACTTGCCTGCAGGGAAGTTGATCCCCCGAAGTTTCTTCAGGCCTTCGCTGACCGGGTCAGAATCATTGCCGTCCTGAGATGATCCACCCCAGTTAGGACCGTGACCCGATTGCCTCTGCCGTTTTTCTTGCAGTTTTTCCCAATCCCAATTCATAATATATAAAATCTAGGGCAGTTGGCTTAATAGGTCAAGCGGGTTTCTCAATAACAAGCGTAAGTCATTGTATAAATTTTACTATAGGATGGCCGTTAGTCTCGGTATACCTGATGGTATTTTGCTGCAGGATGAAAAGAATGGGATAATATATTATAACCACTATGAAGATCGCATCGAAAAGGTAGATCATGATAATTGGGTATACTATTTTTTACATGTTTATTTTGAGTACCGTAATGGAAGGCAGCGAGCGACAGGGTGCTGACTGGCTAGTTAGCAAGCTTATGCGCCTATAAAAAATAATGAGCGATGAAGTGTCCTGAAGTAGAGAATATCAAGGAGTTGCTCTGCAGAGCGCAGTATGAATAAAGGGGCGGTACAGTCCCTTGAATATGAAGGTAAACAGCAGGTAGCAGTATGAAGAGACTTGAAGCGGTTCGTATGGAACAATGTATAGGGTGTCATTCCTGTTCGTTGGCCTGTGCGCGGTTGGTACATAAAAAGTTGTCATGGAATACGGCCGGAATACGTATTTCTTCTGCAGGTGGGTTAACAACAGGATTCGAAGCGCGGATTTGCGTTGCTTGTGATCCGGCTCCGTGTGCTGAGGTGTGTCCCACAGAGGCACTGAAGCAGCGTAAAGGGGGCGGCGTCATTGTTAAGCACGATAAGTGCATAAAGTGCGGAAAATGTGCAGAGGTTTGTCCTGTAGATGCCATCTACTATGAAACTGAGACAGATCTGCCATACTTGTGCATTCATTGTGGTCGGTGTGTACCGTTTTGCCCTCATAACTGTATTGAGCTGCGCGAAATTCCGCCGCAGGATCAGTAGGGGAGTTGAATATGAAAATTGATCCGAATACTTCCCGAGTGCTACATGTTGACCTTGATTCTGGAAAAAGCCATGCGCTGACAATTGAAGATCGGCACATGCATATTGGGGGCAGCGGTCTTGCAGCGGTTTTATATGAGAGGTACGGAGCGGATGATGCACCTGCTGATGATCCCCGCCAGCCACTTATTTTTGCCATAGGCCCCTTAACAGGCTTTTACCCGCTTATGAGCAAAGTTGTTTGCGGGTTCCGGTCTCCGTATACGGGAGAATGGTCAGAAAGCCATGCCGGAGGGCGTCTAGCGCTGTCTATCCGTTTCGCTGGATATGATGCAATCATGATTACAGGAAAAGCCGCAAAGTTGAGCGCTCTTGTTGTTGGCTCCCGTTCTTGTGAAGTGGAGAATGTCGCGTATCTGCGTGGTAAAGATGTGTTTGCCACAGGTAAGTTTTTGCGCAAGTTTGGCAAACATAATTCCGGTCATCGTTCTGCCATACGCATTGGCCCTGCTGGCGAACGTGGTGTGGCGTACGCATGTATCAATGTAGATTCGTTTCGCCACTTTGGTCGTATGGGTTCCGGTGCAGCCATGGGGTACAAAAACCTGAAGGGAATCATCATCTCAGGAGATGGTGCCTATGATTTACCGGAAGGAAAAGCCTATGCAGACATGATGCAGGATATTTATAAGGATATCACTGAAACAGGTAAAATGAAAAAGTACCATGACTTAGGTACACCTCAGAATTTGATTCCGTTAAATGAATTGCATGCTTTGCCATGGAATAACCTGCAAAAAACACATGACGAAGGTGTGGACGGTATTTCCGGCGAAACATTTGCTGAACAGCTTCTACTCAGGCAGGCCGCATGCGCTGGATGTCCGGTCGGGTGTATTCATATAGGGCTGTTACGGCAACAGTTCGCAAGCGAGCATGAGTTTCTCTACAAGCAGGTTTCCTATGATTACGAACCTATCTACGCTCAAGGAAGCATGCTGGGCATAACAAATGCAGCTGATGTGCTTGCATTGCTGGATGAAACTGAAAAGATGGGCTTGGATTGTATGAGTGCAGGTGTGGCACTTGCCTGGGCAGCAGAGGCTACAGAAAAAGGCCTTATTTCCAAAGAGGAAACCATTGTTGATCTCAAGTTTGGAGAAATGAAAGGCTTTCTTGAAGCACTCAAATTTATCTCTTCAGGCGAAAATGCTTTTTATCAGGCGCTATCCCGTGGCTCTATGTCGGCAGCTAAATTGTACGGCGGAGAAGATTTTGCCTGTGTTCTTGGACAGGAAATGGCTGGCTACGCAACTGGAGAAGTCTTCTTTGTGGCTTCAGCGTATGGGTTCAGACATTCGCATCTTGATACTGGTGGCTACGCGTTTGATCAGAATAATACAGAAAAGAATGCAGAAAAAGCTGTCGAATTTATGCTCGAAGATGAACGGGGACGTATTTACATCAACAGCATGATGGGCTGCCTTTTTGCTCGTGGAACTTACGGGCCAGATAAGTTGCAGGAGGCGTTACGTGCAGCCGGCTTTACCAATATTGCCGAGAACCTTGAAGAGGCTGGAAAGTATATTCAGAAGCTCCGCTGGCAGTTGAAGTGTAAAACCGGATTTAATGTGGATGCGGTAACCATACCAAAGCGGTTTACTGAAGTAGTTACATGGAAAGGGGCGATTGACACAGTGTACATGGACGAAGTAGCAAAGCGTTACTCTGCTGCCATTAAAGAGATGGCACAGTGTGATAAACAGTAAGTAACCTGCGGGGTAACCAGCACCGCAGTAAAACCGGAGAGCACATGGGATTTTTTAGAAACAAACGCGGCCCGTTGATCCGTGCCAACTCTTCTGGTGAATTCTTTTTGCGTGCTATGCTGCTGATTGCGGTGTTTGTGATTGTTGCCACTGCATTTTGGTATCAGACAGAGTACAGTTATAAAGAGATCCGGTCTCGGGGAACTGTCTATGATCAGACAGAAACACTTACGGCGGATCAAAAGTCTGCCCTGCGGGATTATGCGTCAGCAATGCGTGAAACTCACGGGTTGAAGCTTCGTGTGCAGGTGCTCAATACGCCTGTGGTGCTACCGGCCAAGCTGGATACCAAAACAGTATATATAGGGATTAACCCTTATAGCCGTCAGGTGCTTGTGGAGTTTCCTCCTTTATTGCGTAAGGCATTGGGACAAAACTATATGTACAAGCTGCAGAATGAATATTTTACCCCGTATTTTGAAAAGAACCAGTGGCAGCTGGGGCTGGCTTCAGCTCTACAACAGCTGTGGGATGATATGGGTAAGCAGTAATACATTAAGAATATAAAAGAATTAGGAAAGAACGGCAGGCGAATTGGCCTGCCGTTTTTACTAGTAAGGAATGGTGTGCTTATTGTTTTTGGGTACCAGTAAGCTGAGAACCAGTAGTAGTGTGCTGCTCGCGATCTGCAGATTCCGTGTCCAGATGGCTGAAAAAAAGCAATCCAGCAAGCAGCAGGGCACAAAGAATGATGAACGCCCATTTTATGATGACACTCGTTGTCGGCATAATTGCTCCTTCATGCGGTTCGGCTGTAACAGCATGGTATTACCTGATATGAGTATACCCTGAACTCGACTTGTTGTATGCAGGCATTATGCATGCAGTTTTTTATTTGTTTTTATCGGTACGTGAAAAAACGTGATACGACTGACATCGTTAGCTTTGGGTAAGCCATCTGCTGCACATGTTTTTTCTTTATTATAGTAACGTATATTTTGTGAGTGATTAAAAGTATGAAACATATTTTGCTGTTTACTGACGGCTCTTGTCTCGGAAATCCGGGGCCCGGAGGCTGGGCCAGTATTCTTCGCTTTGGTGATACTGAAAAAGAACTTTCAGGCGGGTTTGCACTGACTACAAATAACAGAATGGAAATTCTGGCTGTCGTTGAAGGGCTTGCTGCACTTAAAGAGCCTTGCAAAGTAGATTTGTATACAGATTCTCAATATGTGCGCAATGCTGTAGAGAAAAAATGGCTTGTAAACTGGCAGAAGAACGGCTGGAAGAATGCTTCTAAAAAGCCTGTAAAGAACAAGGATCTTTGGCTCCGTTTACTTCCATACCTTGATAAGCATGATGTAAAACTGCACTGGGTACGCGGTCATAGCGGTCATCCTGAGAATGAACGTTGTGATGAGCTTGCGCGTGCTGAGGCAGCTAAGCCGAATCTACCTCGCGACGAAGGTCATGACGAGGCGTAAGCAAACGTGTTGTGAGAGTGCCGTGAGATAAAGAAGGTAATCTGTGCCTTCTCAGGTAGCTTCATGGATTTATGATTACAAGTATCTATGGTAAAGAGTTCAGTATGCATACTGAACTCTTTTCTTTTGTGGATGTTGATATGTTGTGGAGCGGGCTTTTCCGTCCGTTGCTGCGGCTCATTATATCTATCTCGCTCGGACTGGCTATCGGGAACATTATTGAAGCACTGCATTGGAGCCGGTTTCTGGCTCGTATCTCGTCTCCACTGGTGAGGATGGCACACTTGCAGGATGTTTCCGGTGCAGCATTCACTATGGCTTTTTTTTCAAGCATTACAGCGAATACATATCTGGCTGAACAATACGAGCAGGGGAAGATAGTCCGTAAGGAACTCTATTTTTCGAATTTGCTGAACAGTGCGCCCGTTCTGTTTTTACACTTGCCGTCCCTGTTCTTTCTTGCGGTACCCTTTTTAGGGAAAGCGGCATTCTGGTACGTTGGAATAATTGTAAGCGCTGCGCTGTTTCGAACGTTAGGAACGGTTGTTGTTGGAAGAATGGTTTTGCCCCCAACACCAGAGGGCTGCGTGACGTGCGAACTGGATGACTCGGCACCCAAAAGTTTTGCGGAGGCATTTCAACGGGTGGTGTCCAGATTTTCCCGAAGGATTAGACGGGTACTGCTTATTACCATACCAGTGTATGTGCTGGTCTTCATCTTGAACCGTTCCGGCTTTTTTACTGCACTTAATGAGGTCATTGGGGGGAGTAACGGTTTGCTTCCGTTTATCAACCCTCAGGCGGCAGGCGTGTTGCTTCTGAGTCTCGCGGCTGAAATTACGGCAGCGATGGCTGCTGCCGGTGCTTTGCTAACGGAAGGAACAATACAGTCAAAAGATATCGTACTTGCTTTGCTGGCTGGTAATATCCTTTCATCTCCCATGCGTGCCTTGCGGCATCAATTAGCAACGTATATGGGAATTTTTCCCCCGCGCCTGGCGCTATGGCTTATCTTTTGTAATCAGAGTGTTCGGGCAGTGTCGCTTATCGTATTTACACTGTTGTATTATTTCTGGGGATAACGTTCAGGAAAGGTTGCGGCGGAGCGCTGCAAGTGAACTGGCTGTGAGAATCAAGACTACAGGTAAATATTTTTGAATAGCTGCGGGGTGCCTGCTTTGAACGCTTTGTGAAAGACCGCAGGATACTCTGATTGTTTTTTCGAATAATAAAACGAAGAACCCCGGCGCGGGTGGGGACCGGCCGGGGCTCAACTGACTTTAAGCTTACCTATCTGAAACTAAGCCCTAGTTGGACTTAGTCGCATTCAAAGCACGTTCCTGCGGGAAAACCGGCAGGTAACGGTAGGACAGGCTGAGGATAATAGCACCGTAGGCAAGAACAAGTGCGCTTGCACCCCATTCTGCCCAGTTTGGCGCATAGGTTTCCCAGCTGTCGAAAGGCATTACCGGCATAGCAAGTGCCTGAACCGTAAATACGTAACGGTTGATGGTAATGCCGATACAATCCAGCAGTGCTGCAGAGTAGAACAGAGCAGGAGTGTTGCGCAGTTTCGGTGTAAGCAGAATGATACACGGAACTACACCGCACAGGAACAGCTCTGACCACAGGAGCCACTTGCCGTAGATTGTCTGGTAGAAGTTCTGGTCAAAGGTGAGACCGGAACGTGGCAGTACATCTACTGCCCATGCATAGGTGTCTGCGAACTTGAATACGAGGTATACAAGCAGCATTGCCCCTGCAATTTTACCCATAAGGGATTTGATTTCCCAGCTTACCAGTTTCTTGCCAGTCATTTTTTCCATGAGGGTTGCGATAAGTACGGTGAAAACCGGACCGGAACCAACTGCGGAAATAACGAAGAGGAAGAATGTCCAAGGCCAGATGAAGAAACCATCACGCAGTACGTAAGGACGACCAAAGAGAACGCCGTACATACCGCCGAGTGAGCCCTGGTGGAAAGTGGAAAGGAACGCACCAATACCAGCAAACAGTGGCATCCAAACGTGCAGGTTATGCGCGAGGTGATGCAGTACTGGAATTCTGTTAAGCTGCTTCTGCTCAAGAATCAGTGGAATGTATTCAATGATCAGAACAATCAGGTAACAGGTAATACAGAAGATAACTTCTGTGAGCATGGAGTGTACGTTCGCATGCCAGTAACCGAACCATGCACGAATCGGCTGACCTACGTCGAGCACGAGAATAAGCATAGCACCGGAGTAGCAAATAAAACCGATAATTACGGTGAGGTTAATGATGTTTTTCAGCGGGTCAATGTTCAGGATGTATCTGAGCAGACCGGTGAAGAACGCACCTGCACCGAGTGCAATAACAGCAAGGTCAAAGGTAATCCAGAGACCAAAGCCGAAGTAGTCGTCAAGGCCTGTAACGCCAAGTCCTTCCGCGAGCACTCTGAATGCAGCGTAAAGACCCCAAAGAGCTACAGCACCGACAAGTCCCATCCAGATTGAAAACTTTGTCAAAGAGCAACGTGAGGTGCCCTCTGGAAAGAGTTCATGATCTGCAGGAAGAGAGTAGTTCTTTCCCATGACTGTTACCCCTTAACCTTTTCGTCTTCCAGATAGTTATCAAGCTGACGCAGTACCCATTCACGACGGCTTACGTAGTAAACCTGTGTGTCGGCACCGAGACGTTCGAGCAATCTGTGAGCGTATTTGGAGCTGGCAAGCTTCGCTACTTCGTGTTCTTCGTTGTTAAGGTCACCGAAGGTAATTGCACCGTTAGGACAAGCCTCGGTACAGGAAGTAACGTATTCGCCTTCAGGCAGATCCATAGGATCACGGCCTTCAACGATTGCTTTGTCTTTTGCAGCCATCCAGCGGTGGTGACAGAAAGTACATTTTTCTACAACACCGCGAGGACGTACAGATACGTCTGGAGTAAGAGCTTTTTCAAGTCCGCCTGGCCATACCGGATCACGCCAGTTAAAGTAGCGTGCGTGGTAAGGGCATGCAGCCATGCAGTAACGACAGCCGATGCAACGAGGTGTTACCTGGCTAACGATACCGCCTTCTTCGTTTTTGTCAGTCGCGATAACCGGACAAACAGAAACGCAAGGCGGGTGACCACACTGCTGACAAGGGCGAGGCAGGTAGGCTACGTCGTGTTCAGGGTAAGGTTTACCGTTGGACAGTTCGTAGACTGTGATCCAGTTCATTACTTTGATTTTATTGGAAGCATCGGCAATTGGTGCAAGGTTGTTTTCAGCCTGACATGCAACCATGCAGGCACCACAACCGGTGCATTTGTCGAGGTCAATTGCCATGCCCCATTTGATAGTGAATTCTTTAGTTTCCATGACGCTCGTCCCTTATGCCTTGCTGACGTTTACACCAGCAACATTCCAGACAGACTGTCCGGTGCCGGCTTCATATCCAACAGTCAGCAGCTCCATGACGTTTTCGCCTTTGCCTTTACTGAACTCATCAAATGCGGTGTGACCAAAGCCCATCAGCACTGCGATGGTATTCGGCATTACGCCTTCGAAAATGTTCACACGGGCCTGGATGCTGCCGCTGCTATTAGTGAGCTTGATACGGTCATGTTTTACCACGCCGAGCTCACGGGCAGTTGCACCGTTCATCGCAACATACATTTCGTTCTTCTGGAGTTCCCAGCGACGAATTGTTTTGTTGTTGTACGGTGGGATAGCGGTGTTAGGAGTACCGATGTTAAGCTTCTGCACAGGGGCGATGCTCAGTTTTGCAGCCTTAGGTGCAGCAGCGAGTGCTTTACCCATAACGGCAGCGCCAAGGCGCAGGCCGGACTGTTCTGCAACAGCATCACTTGTGAAGAACTCGCCTTCCATCAGGCTGTCCCAATCAGCACCTGCGGCTTCTGCTTTTGCCTGAAGAACTTCTTCATAGGTAGCAAAGCCAAGATCCATGTTAAGCTGACTGGCAACGTTTAAGAGAACGTCGGCAGCAGGCTTTCCGTCAACCGCGCAAGGTGCAACAGGGCGTGCAAGTGCGTAGAACGCCTGACCGATGCCGTATGGTGTTTCAACGTCATCAAAGCGCTCAAGGCCGAGTGGAGTTGGCAGAATAAGGTCACATGCCTGAGCTGTTTCATCAAGGAAGCTTGTGAAAGCAACTTTAAACGGAACCTTATCCATAACTTTCGCCATAGCTGCAGGCTGAGGCAGACCGTATACAGGGTTTGCTTCGTAGAAGACCATAGCACGAGGTGCTGGCACTTTTCCGGCACTGATGCGGGAAAGGTAAGCCACGAGATCTTTATCAGCAATTTCTGAACGATCCATGCCGGAAGCAATAACTTTCGGCGCTAATGGAAGAGCTTTTACGCCGCCTTCGCGACCAAAGCTTCCGAGCAGCATGTTAACCGCTGTTCCAGCAAGAACAGTTGCAACGCCAGTACCTTGACCGAACTCTGAGCCGGTAAGAACGAGCGGACGTTCTGCCTTGGAAAGCTCAACAGCGATAGCTTTAAGCTTAGCAGGAGTAACGCCTGTGAGAGATGCAACTTTTTGCGGTGTGAACTGGGCGGCAAGCGCTTTGAACTCAGCAAAGTCAGGAGCATTAACAGAAGCACCAGCTTTGATAAGCAGGTTAGCAATACCTAAAGCAACAATTGCTTCTGTACCGGACTTTGCAGGCAACCATTCGTCTGCACCGGCCGCTGTGTTACTTTGCACAGGGCCTGCGTAAACGTATTTCACAGTCGGCTTTTCTGCCGCAGGGTGAGATTGCTTGAACGCAGCGCGGTTGCGGAGCACAGTGCCCCATGACTCAAGAATGTTGGCACCGAGAGCAAGCACGTAGTCGCTGTTTTCGATGTCGTAGCCAAGCTGACCGTTACCGTTCATTGCAGCAAACGCGCGTGCAGCAGGCTGTACCTCGGAAGGCATTACATAGAAGTCTTCGGAACCGCTTTCTTTCGCCATGCCGGAAAGAAGTTCGTTGATAGTACCGGTTTCGTCACCGGATACGTATGCAATTTTGGAACCTGCTCTTCTGAGGTTTTCTTTGAGTATTTTCTCTGCTTCTTCCCATGAAATAGCAACATAAGCGCCGTCACCGGAATGCTTAAGCGGACGCTTTACACGGGAAGGAGAGTACATAAGCTGAACTTCTGCTGCAGCAAGAGCAGTGATGCCACCCATGGAAAGAGGGTGGTTATCATCCGGAAGCGCACGCACAGGGCGGTTGCCAACCAGACGAATTTTCATGCCCGCAGCGGAAGGACACAGTTTACTGATGGTAGAAATATAGCTGTTTTCTCCATCTACATTTCGTGGAATCCAGGACCAGTTCTGAGTCCAGATACTCGCGTCATCAAGGAGCTTCCAAGGTACGGGAGTAGCCAGAACACCAGTAGTGGCGCCTGCAACAAACTTAAGGAATCCTCGTCTATCTACTGCCATTGGATACTCCCCTTTTACTTATGACAGACGAAACATGCGTTGCTGGAACGGGTAACGCCATAGTGCTCAGGGTGAGCATGGCAGCGTTCACATTGCCACATTTTCATTGTCTGTTTGCTGTACGTAGTCAGCTTGTTTTCATAGTAAGTCGGGGCCTTGTCCATATTGGCCACATCAATGTGACACTGGGAGCAGAGCTCAACTTCAGAGAAGTCATGACAGTTGTTACATGACTCAAGTGAGTGAGCAGCATGACTGAAGAAGACGTTATCAGGCTGTTTCTGGTAAACATGCCATTTAACTTCTTTACCGGTCTCCACGTACTCCTTAATGAAGCGTGCTTCTTCCGGATCTTCCCCGAGTGGTTCGTCGCTGTGACATTCAGCACAGCTTTCAGTTGTTGGAAGGCCGGCAAATGTGCCGTCTTCACGGAAATAATGGCACGCAGAACATTCCATTTCTGCGTCTTGAATATGCACCTTATGGCTGAAATTAATCGGCTGTTCCTGTTCTGAAAAAAGCATTCCAGGGAAAGCCCACCAACCAAAGATGAGTGCCACTACCAGACCTACGAAGAACGGGGCCGCGCCGCCAAATTGGCGTGACGTACTGTTCCCGTCGGCAGGATGTAAAAGCCTCTCCTCCATAACCCTTCGCCTCATAGCTGGTTTAAAATATTGAAAAAAAGCCCACATTACCACACCAGTTGTGTCTACTTCTTAGGGGCAATTGCGTCAAGGTGAAATATTTCACGAGCGGTAACTAACCCTTCTGAAATGTACACATTTAGCCGATGCGGCATATCCATTAACTGTGTTTCTAAAACATAAAAACAAAGTTTTAGATACTAAAAAAACGGTTGGAAATGGGCTGGTTGAAAGTCCAGTCAGTCTGTTGAGTCTAGTTTTTTCAGTGTGTTAGCTCTTTAAATCGAGTGCTCTAGTAGTTTTTATTGCTTGTGCAAAAAATATTAAGGCCGGAGAGCCGGAGAAAATGAGGATAAAATTAGTTTTTCATAAAAATAAGCAGGTTAGCTTTTTAAAGAAATTCTTGGTGAATGTTGCATAATAGGAAGATTTTTTTTTGAAGCTATGGTAATGAGGGGTGTGATTTCATGTATATGTGCAAGAACTGGGAGCGCATATGGATAAGAATTTTAGAGAAGGTTGCTTGCTGCTTAGCACATTACAAGGTGAGAGGCAGTCTTTGCCGGATCCCGTTGATTTTGCAACCGCCATAGAAAAAATTGTCGAGCTCGAAGAGTACTCTGCTAGGCTCGAACTTGAAGCAGCAACAGCAAAGCGTGAAGCAGCGTTGTTGCGCGATATTTTGCGTGCTATTCCTGCGGACACCACTGTGTATACCGCTGATGATCAAATTTTATATGCGACGACCTCGGCTGCAGACACACAGTGGACCCCTGCGCTCAGTGAGCTGTATGCCAGAGAGGGCAAGCATCGTCGTTCACCAGAGGGTGACAAAGTTGACCAGCAGACAAAAGAGGTTCTGGAGAAAGGCGAGAGCTGCTCATCCATTGAATGTCATGCGAAAACAGGTGCGCACCGGAATGTTCAGTATATTCCTTTGCGATCTCACAACGGTGAACCGTTGTTGTTGAAATATGCGCACGATGTAACTCGCGAACTCGAAATGGCTCAGGAACTGCGGGCTGCGAAGGATGCAGCAGAGGCTGCCGACAAGGCTAAAAGCGATTTTCTGACAACCATGAGTCATGAAATACGTACGCCGATGAACGGCCTTCTCGGCATGCTTGATCTTGCGCTGGATACGGAACTCGATGGGGAACAGCGGGAGTATCTTGAAGCAGTTGAGAATTCAGCCGAGTCCTTGCTTGTGCTGATCAACCAGATTTTAGATTTTTCCAAGATTGAAGCCGGAGTTCTTGAGATAGACAATCAGGCTTTCAGGCTACGTAAGCGCCTTTCTGCCTTGCGGACGATGTTCTTTCATCGGGCGGAAGAGCGTTGTTTAAAGCTTATGTTTACTGTTCCGGATGATGTACCGGACGTTATTGTGGGTGATTTCCCTCGTATCCGGCAAGTCATCGTAAACCTTCTTGATAATGCGCTTAAGTTTACAGACGGAGGGACAGTACAGCTTTCAGTGGAGCTTCAAGCCCTTGAACAGGATACTGCTCAATTACGTTTTTCAGTGAAGGATAGCGGAATAGGAATCCGTAAAGAACATCAACAAGCTATTTTTGAACGATTTGTCCAGTCTGACAGCTCTGTTTCACGCCAATACCAGGGAACCGGTCTCGGGCTCGCCATTTGTCGTAAGTTAGTTGAACTGATGGGCGGTGTCTTAGAAGTTACCAGTACTCCCGGAGAAGGGGCAGAGTTCTTTTTCACGCTGTCATTCCAGCTTGGTAAATTGAATGAGCATGGTGACGTGGCAACGCGTGAGACAGCAATGGCAAAGCCTGTGTTAGGAAGCAGCAAGAAAGTACTTGTTGTTGATGATAATGCTGTGAATTTGAAGTATATGGATATCTTCCTGAAAAAACAGGGGTTCGAAGTAGAATTGGCAACAAACGGCCTTGAAGCTCTTGAAGCTTTAGGAGCTGACCCCTTTGATTTGGTCTTGATGGATATTGCTATGCCGCAGATGGATGGACTGGAAGCAACCCGTAGAATCAGGGAGTCGACAGATTTTTCTGTTAATCCGGACGTTCCGGTCGTGGCCATGACCGCCCATGCCTTAAAAGGTGACAGGGAAGCCTTTCTTGCTGCAGGGATGAATGAATACGTTGGAAAACCTATAAATCCAGACAACTTACTTCGTGTCTTGTTTGACCTGTTGCAGTGTGAAAAAGCCGCTACAGGCTAGCAGAAAAAGAAAAAATTAAAAAAATTGCGTTAAGTGCTTGCGCTTTGAATCGTAATTCTCTATACAGACCACCTCTGCTTCGCAAGAAGCATTACAAGAGAACACGGAGAGGTGGCAGAGCTCGGTTGAACGCGGCGGTCTTGAAAACCGTTGAAGGTTTGCGCCTTCCGGGGGTTCGAATCCCTCCCTCTCCGCCATTAAGAAATTAACCCCTTGATTTATCGAGGGGTTTTCTTGTATCTAATGCCTGTCTGACGCTTCCAGTAGCACTTTTTGGGGTACTTTTGGGGTATTTTCCCCCAAGTATGACCCAGAAGCTGGAGCATATATCTATGTCGAATTACATCGAACGCCACGGAAAAGGTTGGCGTTTTTGTCTTCGTATCCCACCTGAGTATCAAGCCTTTGAAAACAACCGAAAGGTAATCAAGAAGAGCCTCAAGACCGCAGACAAGCGTGAAGCATCGCGCCTTGCGAAGGGGGTGTACAATTCTATCCAGAAACGATGGCATGATTTCGCTACAAAGCAGGATCAGCCGCTTGATTACGAAGAGCTTGATATGCATATCAAGCAGTATCTTTTTGACCTCCAAGCCAAAGACAAAAAGAATCGTCGAGATTTTAGTGGAATGGTTCCTAAGTGGCTCTTGCCATACACCTCTTCTGGAATGCACAGCAATGAAGAGCTTGCCTGCCTTCATTGGGTAGATGAGTATCAACGGATGCTCAAAGACCCGTGGTATCCGAGCCTTGATCCACAGGAATTTCATGATCCTTATGTAGCGTTTGCATATCTTACGTCTGAGATTGAAGGTTTTAAGAAGCGTTTTGGGTATGTTACGCCTGCTGAAAGCTCTAAGGAGTTCACTATAGGGCAGGAAGTCACCAAGGCTCATATCCAGTTAGAGCGATTGAGAGCAGCACGAGCGAAGGGGGATCTTGCTCAAGAGCAGTTTATCTTCAATGCTCTTTTTCCTTCTGGTGCCCCTCAAGATGCTAACGTTTCAACTGCTTCTACCTGTTCATCTTTGGTTGAGTCTGGTGCTCCATTATTGAAGCTTTCTGAGGTGTTTGATCGATGGAAAGAAGAGCACCTGCGGTATAACAGGGCACCCAAGACCGTTACTGACTTCAAGTCTCAGGTGTCGCGCTTTATTGAATACCATGGTGATATGCCTATAGCTGAGGTTACACGACGGCATGTGTTTGAGTTTCGGGATGCAATGCTTGACCACCCAGCATGCTTAACCAAGGCAATGCGCGAACTTTCCATTAGAGAGCGTATTGAGGTTGCTAAAAGTGACCCATCGGTCAAGAAGGTGAGTCCGAGAACTGTGAATGAAAAGTGCGTAGCAGCTTTAAGTGCTGTTTTTGGCTATGCAGAGCGTGAATTGCTGATTGAATCTAATCCTGCACATAATGCTAAAAAACGTGTTCAAGCTACGCATAGAAGCCGTCAAGCGTATACAGATGAAGACTTGAAGTGTATTTTTGAGTCTTTTCCTGTTTATACTGAAGGATACAGACCTAAAGTGAGTTTGGGCGAGGCTGCTTTTTGGCTGCCGTTGCTTGGACTTTTTACAGGGGCTCGGCTGGAGGAACTTGGCCAGTTGTTAGTGGACGATGTGAGGCAATCTTCTGATGTCTGGTATCTCGACTTGATGGGGAGAAACGATACGCCCGAAGGGAAGAAGCAGCGTTTTAAGAATGTGGCCTCTCATCGAGAAGTTCCAGTTCATAGTAAGCTGATAAAAATAGGTTTTCTTGAATTTGTGAACGAACAGAAGGCGGCTGGGCATGTATGGCTTTTTCACGAGCTTCCAGAGAATACGGACAAGCGCACAGACCGTTTTAGTAAGTGGTGGAATCGTTATTCAAGACAACATGGTGGCTTTGATAGTTCAAAAGTGTTTCATAGCTTCAGGCATACTGTAAAAAATGCTTTTCGCCGAGCTGAATCCGACATGAGGATTGCTGACCGCCTTCAGGGACATTCCCTTGGAACTGAGGGGAGTAAGTACGGGGATGATGTTCCTGTGAATATTTCTCAGAAAACAATTGAGCTTCTAAGATATGATGTGGATTTTAGCCCGCTGTATCGAAACTAAAAGAATAAACGTCTAAGGCTAGTAGTTAGGCGCACGTAAGGCCTATAGGTCGATTCTTAGCAACGTTTATAAGCTAGACGGCTCATTGGTCATGCTTGTGAATACATCGCTTAGAATCAAAAAATGGTTATCTGTGCTGAAAATAAGAAAAAAGGGGCGTTAAGCCCCTTTTTATATTGTGCACCATTTATTGAACTTGTTTGAGACTAAGAAAGTCTCTGCAGTGCTCCTCAAGCTTTTCAAGAGCTTCTATTCCGCTAATTTTTTCCGTGCAGAGTTGTTCACCGATATACTCAACAACTCCTTGAAATTCGCCAACAAAGACAGCGTGGTGGGCTTCTTCATCGCACCGGATGCACATGTTTTCAACGCCAAAACATGGATGAGGTCGCTTAATCATTTTTCTTTCACAAATATCACAATTTACTATGTGCATTTTATTTCCTTTATATTGTAGTCATAGTGTGGTTAGCCGCCGATACGAGTATTCCAGCCAATATTTCGCCCATTTCGAAGCATCTGCTCCATCATTTCCGTCAGCCTATTTCGAGTACAAGCAAAAATGATTAATACAGCGTCGTCATAGTGTTTTTGCATAAATTGACACATGCGCCGATTTGGAAATTTGTTCTTTCTGGCAGCCCAACGGTGGGACATAAAACGTTTATGAGGGTTTTTAGAGATTCCAATATATCCCTCAAAGATATCTTCAAGCTTATCTGGTGTAGTAATGTGATAAGCGTACCTAAGCTCACTAGTGTCTTTGAGGTTTCGTTTGACATCAAATGCTGCCAGTTGCCATGCAGTGCCAAAAGTGTTTTGCCATCCTTTTTTTCTCAAATGGCTGTAGTGCTGAATCACATCGTCATACGTGCTCAGTACTACATGCTTTTGTCTCCAGTATTCTGGAATGTTTAGTCTTTTCATTACATCAAAGTTGTTCATTTCTTGTATAATCGCTCTTGTTATCTGGAGTAGTTCGCAATTTTCTCAAAAATGGGGGGTCACAAAATTGTGCCCCATCTCAACAGAGTTACTGAAGGTGTTGTTTTTTTACAGGGGGGGCTGGAAATTTTTATATTGCTTGAAATACCATACGATTACCTTAAGTATACACTGCAAGACTTCTTCATCGCGGGCGATTTTTAGGCAAATACAGCTTGGTTATGCTCAAAGAAGATCGATGGTTATAGCCAAAGATAGTGAGGTGCTACTCATCAATGATGAGAAAGAATGGTTCTTTATTCATCAATACTATTTGCTATATAAAAGTTCCCCCAACGTTCTTACTTACTTTTATTCGACCAGTGTTCCTCAACAATTTCTGAACTTGTCAATTCGCCCTGTGTTACCAGCGTTAAAAAATTTTCTGGCAGGTTATAAACTTGAGCCACTGTCTCTTTCCGCTTCTTTTTCCTGCCAAATCCTTTCTGTCGCATTAGCATGCGCCTGAAGTCATCAAGTCTTCTCTTTAAACACTCATCCATGAAGGATTTGAATTTGGCTCCCTTCTCTGGGCGATAATCCTGAAGGATTTCTGCAAGTGTAACGCCAACAAAGGAGAGAAGTTCATCACGCTCAAACTCGAAGCCCTCACGGAGAAGTTCCTGCATAAAAAGATCGGTGTAGAATTCTAATTTCAAACGGATATCGTGCTCTTGCACAAGGAATTCAATTTCTGCAGTTTTCTTGGTGCCCGTTTTTCTCTTCTTTAAGCTTTCAGTTGAGCTTCGTTTCAATAACGCCTTAGAAAGGATTCTCTTGACTGTTGCGACGGACACTTGAAGCTGATGAGCAATTTCTTGATTAGCTGCACCTCTCATCCAGAGTCTACGGACTTTTTCACGCTCCTTGAGTTTTGAAGGAAGAACGCCTTTAAATGTCTGGAGCTCTTGAGTGACTGCTTTTGTTATAAGCCTCTTATGTTCGATAACTTCCTCTAGATAGCAGCTTGCACTAATTACTTCAGATTCTAGTTCTGGGTCTTCCTCAAATGCTGTTTTTGCATGACTACAAATCGTGGAGTTCATGCATTCCCAGAGTATTTCGGCATGTAATCCTTCAATCTCTTGATCTTTTTTCATGAATATTCTTCTGTAGATGGCTCTAATGGAAAACTTGACTGGCTGCAGGATTATTCATTGTTGTTTTTGCAACGTAAATATGATGCAGGATGCTAATCATCTCTTTGGTAAGGTTTTCATACACTTTTTCTGGTGTTGTTTTTGACTCAAGAAGATCTTTTTGAATTTCAAAAATTATATACTGAATAGATTCAAGTGTAGAATAGACATTGGCAAATTCTTCCATAGAAAAATCCTTTTTTATTGTTTCAAATGTGAACATGATGAGTAAGCTTATTTTGTCTGACGAGCTTCCAACAGTTATTTTCCGTTTTTTAAAATCAGAAGCGTTTTATCACGTCTAAAATTTTTGTCAATAACCTATTGAAAAGAATACTGATCTTGAAATGTCGTCAACAAATTTTCAAAAACCGAATAGAGCATTTTCACAGTTCGTTTAAATAATTCTTAATTTTAGAATGTTATTGCATGTCGACTGCCAAGCTCCCTAACGCTACCCCAGTTATTATTGACAACATTTTGTCGCTGCTTTGTTAAAAGGAGAATAAAAAAAGCGACCATCATGGTCGCTTCGTAGTGCTATTGCTTTGCTTGGCGTTTTATTCGCTTTACTGTCGAGACTGAACATCCAAATTTGTCGGCAGTCTTACTGATAGAGTTCCCTTGCTGGACGAACTCCAACACTGCCTCTCGTTCAAACTGCCGCTTTCGTCCCTTATACTTCCCAGCCGCTTTGGCTTTCTCAATTCCGGCGGCTTGTCGTTCTTTCCTGAGGTTCGTTTCGAATTCGGCAAATACACCCAACATCTGTAAAAACGCTTTGCCGCTTGCTGTGCTGGTATCAATTTTCTGATCAAGAATCTCTAGGGCAGCACCTTTTTCGTCCAGCAGGCTCACGATCTCGAGCAAATCAGCCATGTTCCTTGCTAGCCGATCAAGTTTCCACACAACCAGTTTTTCACCTTCAGTGATGACCTTGAGGATTGTTTGAAGTTTCGGGCGGTCTGCATTGGTTCCTGATAGCTTCTCTTCGAAGATAATCGCTTCTGGATAGTGTTGTGTGATTGCATCGACCTGCATGGTCGTATCTTGTCCAGTGCTTGAAACGCGGCAGTAAGCAAATGTCTTCATGGTAAGCTCTCAGGTTGGTTCATTAGAGTTTAGACCCATCACCTTTTGATGGGTTCATAATTCCGTTACCAACCCTAATAGACCTCTATTGAACTAGGGTCAATAGAGTATGCTCAAGTGGACTAACTCTTTATAGAAAACTTAAGCTGATTTTCTTTAGCTTCATTGTGAAGGAGATAATTGAAAAACAAGTGACTGCTGAGAATAGAATAAATTTCTTCCATTCTTCGCCATGCGAAGGAACGGAAGTTTTGTGGTTGCTTTTGACCTTTTGGTGAGTTGATTTGATATTCAATTCTATCTCGGATTTTATTTAAACAAGCCACAACTTCAGGGTTGATTCTTATCTCTAGTCGTTCTATTTCATTGATTATTTCCAGCATGGCTTCGCAGAGTTTTATGGTAACCTCGTTAGGATGACCATATCCTCTGCGGTTGATAGTTCCCTTAAATAGGTAGGGTGTGGCGTCTGCACTGTTTATTTTAAAGAACTGTGTAGAGTGTCCTCCGTCGTTTCCAATAAAAACGTTGTCATCTACAATAGTTAAGTATCGATCAAATGCAGTACAGCAACGAAATAGTTTAACAATGTTTGTGATGTATTTTTTTGTTCGACGAAATGTCTGTATTCCAGAGGGAATAGTATTAAAAACTAAGTAGAAAATACACGCAGAAGCTGTTGAGTACGCAATGTTTTGGACAAATGTACCATACGATTTGTCATCCAGTTTGGCACATATTGTAAATATGATCGCTAAGGCGGCTAGTTCTAACAATTTGTGCATAGCAGTGAGGAAAAGTGATGTTTGATCAACAGTTTGAAAATTTGATGGAATGTGCAACGCAACTGGCGGACAATCCAAAGTACTTAGATGCGATAACTGCACATTATATTACCGGTGATAAGTGCCAGCTTGATATTAAGATTGATGATCCTGTCTGGGACTACATGAAAGATAGTTTGTCCATTGACACCGTATGTCTCATGCAGGCTTTATACAAGGATTTGACACACCTATTTAACCTTGACTCTGTAAATAAGTATACACCAGAAGAACTAAAAAAAGAATTCAATTCGCAGCTCGATTTCGCATACCATGAAGGGTGTATACAAATTAATGCTGATTTGTCTGGGATCGTTAATGTAATGTTTGATGGGTATAAGGATTTATTAAGTGCTAATTCAAGTAGATGGAACTGTGCTGTAAGTGGGTCTCTTTTTGCTTTGGCTATAGTGACGCTTGGAACCGAAGATTGGTATTCTTTGAAAAAATTACAAGTCTTAAAACGTGAAAATGCTTCAAATAACAATATTACTAAAGCGCTCGGCTATGCACATAAAATTTTAATGGGGTCTCGTGGTACTCCAGATTTCTTAGTGAAAACTTTGAGTAAAGGCGGTGTGGTGAGTGTAAATGGCGAAAAGCCAAAGACTGCTAGCCAGTTAAAAGCACTGAAATATAAAGATACTGTTGTCGATGAATATCACATAGACGATCGTTTTAAGCTTGAGGCATTTTCTTCTAATTTTGTGACTGCTCCTGTTGCAGGGAAAAGTCGACGCATGAGTCTTAAAGAGTTGGAGCCTGATGACGTTGAACGAATGGCACAATTGGCAAAAAAAGTAGTGCGAACTAAGCGAGCTGTTTACCAAAATTTGCAAGTGTCAGTTTTTTTTAAAGGTGTCGAATATGCTGGTGCTCAAGTTGACGGCTTTGGTGATAAACGCTCTGATGCCATTACTGCGGAAGAATTGTTCTCAAATCCACTTTATTCGTTTCCTGTAGAGCGTCGTATTCTCAAAAAGAAACAGAAGAATAAGAAAGATAATGATCCTAATTGGCTTGCTCTTCCAAACACTTTGCCTGACTCTAATGAAGAGTAAGATAACTTTCCTTACGCACTTGTTTTTGGGGGAATTCTGGGGCACATTGCCAAAAATCACTTACAACGAAGCGTCAGTTTTTTCGAGTGATTCCTATTGTAAAACAATGGGTTAACGCTTCTTGATTTCGGAATGATGGGGTGCAGCTTTGTGTATCCCTCCCTCTCCGCCATGTAATTAAGCCCTTACAGTGAAAGCTGTGAGGGCTTTTTTTTGTCCAACGGCTTAGGTTAACGTGTTTGTCCAACTTTTCGTAAATACAAATGACTACCCCTTAGTGAACAGAACATAAGGGAATTCATTTCTTTATTTTTACTTATAGAACTATTGAATTTTTTTAAATATCTTTTGGTCAACATTGCTGTAAAAATAGCAATAGATGTAAAAGATAAGATTTTTTTGGCACCCTTTGGGTGCCATTTGTGTTTTTTATGGCAAAAAATTGCTTATACAGACTATTAGCTCTGCTAATATGAGAAGATAATAGCATGATTACGTATAAAATAAATTTTTTCTGCAAGTAATACATGAATACTACATATGTTTTAAGAGTATATAATTAACACTAAAGAAAAATAGGATACAACGTGCTGGACACAACAACACTGACTCGTTTTTTTCCTTTCCTTTACTGGCTGCAAGAATTTACCAAAGAAAAATGTAAGATGGATGTTAATGCAGGCTTAAGTGGAGCAATAATTGTTCTGCCGCAGGGGGTTGCATTTGCTACGATTGCCGGATTACCACCGGAGTTTGGCTTATATTCAGCCATGGTGCCAGCAATTGTTGCTGCTTTGTTTGGGTCTTCTCATCATTTGATATCTGGCCCTACCACAGCAATATCGTTAGTTATTTATCAAAATTTAAGTAGTATTTATGAACCTTTTTCAGCCGAATACATTGGCGCAGCTTTCTCTCTTGCATTGTTAACCGGAATTATTCAATTACTCTTCGGCATTATCAAGTTAGGAACATTGGTTAACTTTGTTTCGCACTCTGTTGTCGTAGGGTTTACAGCTGGTGCTGCTGTATTGATTGGCTTTAGCCAGTTAGGCAACTTTTTGGGTATGGCGTTACCACCAGGTATTCCCTTTTATGAAAAGGTGCCCCACATTTTGCAAAATATAGAGTTCATCAATAGTCCAGCAGTTGCAATTGCTTTGATTGCTCTACTTACCTCTATTTTTTTTCAAAAGTATTTTCCTAAAATTCCAGGAATGCTCTTTGCTCTTATTTTCGGTTCGGTTGCTGCACTATGCTTAGGTGGCGAGCAAGCCGGGATTAAACTTGTGGGAGCCTTGCCTGCTCAACTTCCACAGTTTGTTATTCCTCAGATTGACTTGCACACCATTCAGCAACTTGGCTCAAGTGCTTTTGCAATTGCTATTCTAGGATTGACAGAAGCTGTTTCTATTGCCCGTTCTATTGCAATGCACTCCAGGCAACGTATAGACACTAATCAGGAATTCTTGGGACAGGGGCTATCCAACATCGTCGGTAGTTTCTTTTCCTGTTATGCTGCATCCGGATCTTTTACCCGCACTGGCGTAAACTATACTGCTGGTGCTCGGACACCTGCTGCTGCAGTGTTTGCAGCAATTTTTTTGGCAATCATCCTGCTTTTGATTGCGCCTGTGACAGCCTACCTGCCCATCCCAGCTATGGCTGGAGTTCTCATGGTTGTTGCGTATCGCCTTGTTGATTTTCACCATATCCGCTCTATCATGGAAACAAGTCGTGCTGAACTTGTTGTTATGAGTGTAACCTTTTTCTCAACGCTCTTTTTACATCTTGAATTCGCAATTTACGTTGGCGTATTGCTCTCTCTGGTACTCTACATAAAAAAAACAGCCCATCCAGAGCTTAAATCGATTACCCTAAAACGAAATAAAACAGGTCAGGGAATGTTTGTGGAAGTTCAGGAAGAGCAACTTCTCGAATGCCCACAAATTAAGGTAGTACGCCTACGTGGTGAGATTTTTTTTGGTGCAATCGATAACATTATTGAAGCCTTGCATCGAGAACTTGAAAAAAGTCCGACCCAAACTAAGCTTCTTATCGTTTTGAAAGCTGTGACATTTATTGATGTAGCAGGGTGTGAGATGTTCTCTCACGAAAATACAACACTACGCCTTGAAGGGAAGGAAATGTATCTTTCTTCCCTTAATCCCGAGGTGTGTGAGATGCTTACACGTGCAGGCGTTCTTCAGCAGCTTGGTGAAGACCATATCTTTCCTGATAAGCAGACAGCCATCAGCACATTGGTTGAAAGAGTTAGCGACAACAAATGTCATTCTTGCAAAGCCAGAATATTTAGAGAATGCCAACACGTTGCGTAAGCAACAGCGATATAACTTATCAACTACTTATGCATACTATAATTAAAAAGCCCCCTATATTACAGGGGGCTTTTTAGTGGTAGTAATGGCTGTACGGTTTAAGAGGTCAGGATTCAAGAATATGAGTTAAAAGAGTTTGCTTAACACCTTGAACCTTGTTTCCTCTACGCTGAATAATTGAAACATTTTCTTTGGGAAAGATATGATTCAATATAATAAAATCTACAGTATCTTTATACATCTCTCTAAAAGGCTCATAGGACAGAATGCATGAAATACCAAGTCCACGACTCACATACTCTGCATTTAACTGAACATTTGGACTCTCCATAACCACCTTGTATGACAATCCGGCTTCGTCAAGCATTGCATCAAGAAGGCTACGCGCTGAAAACTTAACATTTTTTTGAGGTAAGATAAGAGGAAAACGAACGATATCCTCAAGTGTAACAATCTGTTTTGTAAGTTCATGCCCTTTGGGCACCATTAACGCGTATTCCCCGGCTCTCCATGGGGTTTGTTCCAAATTGCCAGGAACAGTCGATCCGTGAACAAGCGCAATATCAATAGCACCGGAAAGAACATCATCGATGCATTTTTGTGGATTCATGTGCTTGAGATACAATGAAACTGTAGGGTACTTTGCTTTAAAATCTTCCAGAATAGGAGGCAAATAACACTGCATTATTGCTAATGGTGCCGCTACACTTACCCTACCAGTAAAATCGCCCTTGAGCTCTGCAAGGTCATCCAACAACTCTTCTTTGTTGCGTACAAGTTTTTCCGTAAATTCAAATACGCGGTGTCCTTCATCTGTAAGCTGAACGCCTTGCTTGCCAATTCGTTCAAACAGCGTAACACTCAATTCCTGTTCCAGCTTTTTAATTTGCTGGCTTAGTGCTGACTGGGTTCTAAAGGTTGCCTCTGCAGCGCGGGTAAAACTGCCTAGTTTTACTATATGATAGAACCCGATTAATTGGTGTAGTTCCATACTTAGTCCCCAATTCATATCAAGTCCCTTAATGTGCAAGTAGCAACAACTGAAGCACTCATATGCCCTTTGCACATTAGACGGAACCTTGCCATCGAGCTGCAAGCTCTTTCAATTTAGGTATTGCGTAAGGTAGAAAAATCTTCATGGAAGCACAAAAATAATTCTGCTCAAACCCATTCGGATTATTCTTTCGATCTTTCAGGCACCCGCCGTTGCAGAAAGCTAGCCACTTACATTTTTTACATTTAGGGGATACATGTGCCTTGGCTCCACCAAAAAGCCGTTGCATTTTCCCGTTGAACAGTAGGCGCAAATCGTCCTGCAATACATTGCCACTTTTATGCGCTGGCTCAACGAAAAAATCACATGGGAACACATCGCCATTATGTTCAATAGCTAGATACGACCCACATTTCTTCTGTATTCCACATTCAATTCCAGTGTGTCCCAGGAGGGTAAAGAAAAGTGTCTCAAACTGGCGGACTGATGTAATAGGCCTACCATCTCTAAACTCGTTATACCAGCAATCAAAAATGCAGCACAAAAAATTGCCATAAGCTTTCGGAGATACAGAGAAAGCTGTCGCTTGCCCACGAAGATCTTTTTCAATAACCGGAATAAACTGTAAATAGCTAAAACCTTCACCTGTAAGGTACCTGTATGTCTCATCGGGATACTTTACAGAATAACTCGTAACGCAGCTAAGAATATTCGTTGCAACTCCAGCTTGAGCACACGTTTTTGCATTCATTGAAACAATATTCCATGTACCTTCACCATCTGCATCTTTTCGATAGGCATTATGCACATGCTCTGCACCATCCAGAGAAACCCCTACCAGAAAATCGTTTTTCTTAAAGAAAGAAATCCAATCTTCATTAAGTAAGGTGGCGTTTGTCTGGATTGCGTTACTGATGTTGATACCTGCACCATATTTTTTCTGTAGCTCAACTGCTTTTTCATAAAAAGAAAGACCTGCAAGTAGCGGCTCTCCACCCTGCCAGATGAAAGAGAATGATGACGGTGCATTAGTAAGAGCCTTTTTAATAGTGGCTTCCAGAACATCTTCTTGCATAATCACACAATGCGATGCTGAAGCTTCGGCTCCAAACATTTCATGCTTTTCCATGTAAAAACAGTAGGTACAACGTAAGTTGCACGAAGGGCCTGCAGGTTTGATCAACACGCAGGACAAATATTGAGGATCTCGCAGCATAATAGTAAAAGAGGCACCCCGTGAGGGGTGCCATGTAGTTTGAATTAATTAAATCGAGCATTCATTTCGGCTAAAAATGCATCAATCTCTGGATGATTCATTTCTTTATAGTAACGAATTGCTCCGGGATGTAGCGGAATAGACATACTCTGCAAAGCCGTTTTTAAAGAGGTGACACGCCAGCCACGATGTACCTTACCAAGGTCTTCAAGGTTTCCAAAAATAGACTTCATCATTTTGTAGACCAGCTCTTCAGAGACATCTGCACGCGCTACAAAGTTGTGACGATATGCAAGAGAACGAACCGATTTTTTCTGACCAGGGTATGTTCCGGCAGGAAGGTCGGTTATAAAGTACATCGGATTGTCTTTAAGAAGCTGCTTAAGCTTACTTTCATCAGCAGGAACCCAGTTAAGTTCGCGAGTCTGTGCCAAGTCCATCAGCGGAGCAAGTGGAATTGCACCAAACCACATTGCAGCATCTAATTGACCATTTTTCATTTTTTCAGTCATCTCTGGAAGGGTTTCAGAGAATGCTTCAAAATCATCACGAGTAAAACCAGATGCGCTGAGATACTTGAAGTTGTCTGCACGGGCGAGGGAGCCCGGAGGTCCCACGCCAATACGTTTTTGGGCAATATCACCAATAGCGCTGATATTAGAATCCTTCAAAGCTGGTAATTGCTGGTACGCAATCTGGTGTGAAAACATACCAAGCACCGGTACAGGCTTTTGATAAATGCCTTCACCTTTGTATGCCTGAAGGGCTGCTCCAGGAGCAGTAAATGCAAACTCAAGGTCACCAAGTCCCATCAAGTAAAGGTTGTGGATTCCACCTTTAGTTGCTTCCACTGTAAAATCAATCTCAGGAATCTCACGTCCAACTACATCAGCCACACCTGCCCCCATGGTGTAGAGAGCCATACCTACCGGGTTGGTTCCCACAGAAACAAAGGTTCTGGCAAATGCACTGGAATGGAATGCCAGCAGCATAAGCGCTGCAATAATAATGCGTTTCATATATTGCTCCTTCTACTAGCTGCTGACAGGTGCAGAGTTGGCAGCAAGGTTTTTACCGCCTTTCATCTGTGATATTGCCGCAAGAGCAAACATTAAGCCGCCAAGAGCGTTACCGCGCCAATCCGGATACACCAGAAGCACAGAACTAATAGCAAACAGTGCACGCTCCCATATGAAGCATGGACGTTTCCAGAATCCTACAACTGCAATCGCCAAGCTATATACACCGATCAACGCAGTAATCAGCGCGCTGACAATCTCCATTGGTTCACCTATTGCCACCAACTCCGGACCATACACAAACATATATGGTACGATGTATGTTGTGATGCCAATAAAGCAAGCGGTGAACCCTGTCTTGTTAGGATCAGTTTTCGCAATACCAGCCGCAGCGTATGCTGCAAGAGCAACTGGTGGAGTAATTGCGGAGATGATACCGAAGTAGAATATAAACATATGGGCTGCGATTGCAGGTACACCGGACATCTCTAACGCAGGGGCCACAAGTGCAGCGAGCAGGATGTACGCTGGCGCGGTCGGAAGCCCCATTCCGAGAATAAGAGAGGCGCACATTGTAAGAAGGAGTAGAATGAACTTAGAACCACCAGCTACTGCAATAAGCATTGCAGATAATTTTAGCGGAAGACCGGTGATTGTAACTGCACCAATAACAATACCTGCACTCGCACATGCCACAGTTACAGGGAGCATATTCATGGTTCCGTCAAACAACGACCAGAAGAATTTTTTCACATCCAGCCATGTTTCACGACGAGCAAAGCTAATAATCACAGTACCAACAATTGTCCAAAATCCTACGTACATTGCTGAGTAACCAGCGACTAATAAGCCAATGAGCAAAGCAATAGGAAGGAACAGGTGCATGCCTTTTGAAACTTGATCCATGCGTGGAGCGTCTTTATCAAGACCGGTTTTCAAACCGAGGCGCAGGGCTTCAAAATGAACAATTGCAAACTGTGAAAAGTAAAAAAGTAATGCTGGGATTGCTGCCGCCAGAGCAACTTCGCTATATGGGATACCGATAGTTTCTGCCATCTGGAACGCTGCGGCACCCATGATTGGAGGAGCCAGCTGCCCACCTGATGAGGCAACAGCAACCACCGCTGCTGCAAAGTTTCTGGTGTACCCTGAGCGCATCATCAAAGGGATGGTCAAAGAACCAGTTGTAACAACGTTTGCAACAGTACTGCCGGAAAGCATGCCAAGTAAGCCACTGGAAACAACAGCTGCTTTAGCAGGTCCACCAACAGAGCGCGCCGTAGCAAGACGAGCAAAATCTACAAAGTACCTTGAACCTCCTGAGCGATCCAGAAACGCAGCAAACAGGATAAAGAGGGCAATAACAGTTGCACATACACCAAGCGGAACACCCATGATGCCGGATTGTGTAAGGTACATCTGATATGCAATACGGCCTATTGAATACCCTCTATGCGCTAAAATCCCAGGTAGGAAATTACCAAAGTGAGCGTACAGCAGTGCAACAGCACAGATAATTGCTAGTGCGTTGCCCACAACACGGCGTACACTTTCGATCAGTAATACTGTCAAAACGATTCCGAGCAGCAACTCGAAATCTGTTGCCAAACCACCACGTTCTGCAATCACCTGGTAGTTCAAGGTCATGTAGATTCCCGGCAAGGCAGCAAGTCCAGCAAGAATCAAGTCGTAAACAGGAACTTTATAGCCCCCGTCTTCAGTTTTATTTTTCTGTCCTCTAATCGATACGGTCAGAAAGATTAACGTCATCATAAAAGATAAGTGCAAACTACGCTGGATAAGCGCAGTAAATACACCAAATGCGCCAGTATACAGATGGAAGACTGCCAATCCCACTGCAATAACTGCCACTATGTATCCTACAACTTTAGCCGCAACAGGATACATCAATATATTCAAGATGCCTGCTGAAGCTCCCGGCGGGGAGCTTGTTATATGAGTTTTTTCCTTATCGTGCACTTCTTCCTCCTCGTTTGCGCGAACCCAATTAACACCTATTTAAAAGCAGACTCGTTTTCAATACGCGGAATTCGCGCAAAAGCTTTGGTCTGCACAGCGCCAGCTTTGCGTACATACCGCTGGTCATCATTTTCAAAAACTTTGTAAGCCCATACCGGATCATTATCAGTCTGTTTTGCAATGAAAAGACGACGTTTCTGACTGGCAAGGATTTGTTCACGGATTTTTGTAGGATTCCAACCATCAAGAGCTACAGCGTTAAGCTCTTTACGGAGGTCAGCGTATTCTGGAAGGTCAGCAATGTTGGTCAACTCAAGAGGATCATTAGCAAGATCGTACATAATATCATCATGACCGTGGGTGTAGATATACTTCACAGAGCCACGTCTAACCATACGACATGGCGCAAGTGCCCCTTCACCAGTATATTCAACAATTATCTGGTCAAGACGATCGTCATCTTTACCGTCTTTCAGAAGCGGTACCAAGGACGTGCCTTCAAACTCGTCAATAACTTCATAGTTTTCACCGTTAGTTACGATATCAAGAACTGTCGGTGTCAAATCCACGAGAGACACGCATTTCTCAATTCGCTTCGGAGAGAACAGGGAAGGACAAGAAATAATGAGTGGTACGGTTGCAGAGTATTCGTAGAAGAGTTGCTTGTACCACTGACCACGCTCGCCGAGCATGTCTCCGTGGTCTGAGGTAAAGATAATGACGGTATCTTCGTACAGGTCACAATCTTTTAGCGCTGCTACAAGATTCCCCACTTTTTCATCAAGTGCGCTTACCATGCCGTAGTATGCATGGCGGGAATTACGAATCTGATCATCGGTTGGCTGATCGAGATCGCCTGCATGCGCGTAGTAAATCCACTTGGACATAGGGTCCATGTCTTCTTCTTTCATGGCAGGCACTCTTGGCATGTCGATTTCGTCCGAATCATACAGATCCCAATGCTCGGGACGACAAATAAACGGAGAATGCGGCTGGGTAAAAGAAACTGTCAGGAAAAATGGACGTTCTTCGTATCGTGCAAGGTCAAAAATCTTGCGAACACCGAAGTATTCAACTTCGTCATCATAGTCGATCTGAAGACTTCGTTTGCATTGGCCGGAGTTAACAACTGCGCTCAAGTTGATGCCGGTCGGTCGGTCACCAAGACCTTTTTCCCAGTTAGGAGCCCAGGAGAAGTTTGACGGGTAGATGTCTGTTGTTACACGTTCTTCATACCCATGAAGCTGATCAGGACCTACAAAGTGCATTTTGCCGCACAGGGTAGTGCTGTATCCCATGCCACGAAGATAATGCATAAGCGTAGGAGTCTCTGCCGGAGCTTCTGTCGCATTATCCCATACCCCTACAGTGTTTGCGTAACGCCCTGTGAGCATAGACATGCGGGAAGGAGCACAAAGCGGGAAGTTACAGTAAGAATTTTCGAATACAACGCCTTCACTGGCGAGTTTGTCGAGGTTAGGGGTTTTTACCACCTGATGACCATATGCAGGAAGTACCTTCGCAGTCATCTGATCTACTTGAATTAAAAGTATATTATGCTTTTTGGACATGACTTCTCCATAGAAAGATTTATCTTCTATGAAGAACTACACAATACGGAGGATAGTGAAAAATTAATTGTACTAATAAACGATAGTAGTTGTGAATATGAAGCTGAATTAACAAGATGTATTAAGTGTTCCACTATCTCCCTCTCCAGCCCTTACAGTGAAAGCTGTGAGGGATTTTTTTTGTATCCAATCTTTGAGCGGTACTAAGTTACTAAGCAGTCTTCCAAAATTTATGCTTGGGAGAGAGTGGGAAAACGGAATGATACCATGCTTCATTATGGCTCAAAAATTAAGCCATTAAACAAGATAAGATAAACATGATTCAAAAAGGCTCTTTCCAGCCAGTTGGAAAGAGCCTTTGATTTATCATCCCGAGTAGTTTTAGTACTACTTGGGGTAGTTGTTATGTACTCATCTGAAACGGGTAATTACAGATGAGGAGTTATTGTTGCTATTAAGTGGTACCGCAACAATGGGGAGAACAGTTTCTCTTGCTGCGGGAAAACTGTTCTGGTTTGTGAGTATAGTACTGAACTGGATATCCTCTACAATGTTGCTACTCTATGTGTATCAAGAACTGTTTGAGCAGCGGGGTGATCTAGTTACTATAAGACCTCACTTGCTGGTGTGTATGGGAGATCAAAGGCATCACATACGGCTCTATATGTAAGTTTGCCTTCATGAACATTGAGTCCGAGCTTTATCTCTTTGTTATCGATACAGGCTTGTTTCCAGCCTTTGTTTGCAATTTCAATGGTATATGGAAGTGTTGCGTTGGTGAGTGCCATGGTGGATGTCATTGGCACAGCACCCGGGATGTTGGCAACGCAGTAGTGGACTACGCCATCTACTTCGTATGTAGGTTCTGTGTGGGTGGTTGGCTTGGAAGTTTCAAAGCAGCCGCCCTGATCGATTGCAACGTCTACCAGTGCAGAGCCTTTCTTCATGAGCTTCAGATCGTCGCGGGTGATAACAGCAGGAGCTTTTGCGCCCGGGATTAATACAGCACCCACTACAAGATCCATTTCAGGAAGCAGACGCTGAATAGCGCCTTTAGAAGACATGAGTGTAGTGCAGTTTGCAGGCATTACATCATCCAGATAGCGCAGGCGATCGAGGTTGATGTCCATGAGATATACCTGTGCACCGAGACCGCACGCCATCTTAGCTGCCTGTACTCCGACAACGCCGCCGCCGATAACCATAACCTTGGCAGGCTCAACACCAGGAACGCCACCAAGTAACTTACCAAGGCCACCATTTGTTTTTTCAAGAGCTTTGGCACCTTGCTGGATAGCCATACGCCCTGCAACTTCTGACATCGGTGTAAGAAGCGGAAGGGATTTGTCTGCTTTTTGAATAGTCTCGTATGCAATGCAGGTTGCACCGGATTCCATCAGAGCTTTTGTCTGCGGTTCATCCGCTGCAAGATGCAGATAGGTAAAGAGGATTTGTCCCTTACGGAGCATACCGTATTCTGAAGGCTGAGGCTCTTTAACGTGCATCACCATGTCTGCTTTCTTGAAAATTTCAGCAGGTGTTTCAATCATGGTTGCACCAGCAGCGATATATTCTTCATCACTGAAGCCGGAGCCTACACCGGCATTTTTTTCAACCAGCACACTGTGACCGTTAGCGATAACAGCAATAACGCCTGCCGGAGTCATGCAGACGCGGTTTTCTTTGACCTTAATTTCTTTAAGAATCCCAATAATCATTACGTTGTCCTTACATGGATTAGTTATTTATAGCGCTGCAAGAGCGTTATCTACTGCGGTTACAATTTCATCGATATCTGCTTTTGTGGAGATAAGCGCAGGGCTGAAGCAGAGGTTGTTGTTGTATTTTTCGAATGAACGGTTGGTTCGTCCGATGATTACACCGTTCTGCATACAGTGGCCTGCAATCTTCATGGTGACAGTTTCATCAACCGGCTCTTTTGTGGTGCGGTCTTTTACCAATTCCATTCCTTGGAAGAGGCCGACTCCACGGACATCACCGATAATGTCATATTTGTCTTTCAGTTCAAAAAGACGGTCCTGCATATACGCACCCATGGTCGTTACATTTTCAAGAAGGTTTTCTTCTTCAACGATTCGCATGTTTTCAAGTGCAGCAGCAGGGCCTGCTGTGCAGCCACCAAATGTGGATATGTCGCGGAAATAACGTTCACGGTCTGATGGATCTGCCTTAAACTGCTCAAAGATTTTTTCAGTGGTAACAGTACAGGATATAGCTGCATAGCCAGAGGCAACTCCTTTTGCCATGGTTACCATGTCTGGCGTGAAGTCGTAGTTCTGGTAGCCAAACCACTTACCTGTACGTCCGATGCCGCATACAACTTCATCAATGTGGAGCAGGACATCGTATTTGTCGCAGATCTCGCGAATAATCGGGAAGTACTCAGGTGCAGGAGGGATAACACCGCCGCCTGCCGTAATAGGCTCAAGAATGATGCCACCGACAGTGTCTGGCCCTTCTTTTAGAATAAGCGTTTCCAAAGCGCGGGCGCACTCGATATCACAATTACCGTATTCTTTACCGAACGGGCAGCGGTAGCAGCAGCAATGTTCCAGTTCTGCAAAGCCAGAAAGGAAGGGGCCGTACTGCGCTTTACGTTCGGACTGACCTGTTGAGCTTAGTGCAGCAATGGTTGTTCCGTGGTAGTCACGGTCTCTGTAAATAATTTTGTGTTTCTTACCGTTGTTGTTGAAGTGAGCAAGCTGGCGGATGATCTTGTATGCTTTTTCGTTCGCTTCGGAACCGGAGTTGGAATAGTACACTCGGCTGAAGCCCGGCATTTTATCGATCAATTGATCAGCAAATTGTGCTGCGGGAACATTACCCGCGGTATTAGCAAAGTAGCAGAGCTTAACAAGCTGGTCGCGTACAGCATCAGCCATGGACTCACGTCCGTAGCCGACGTTAACAGTCCATACTCCGCCGGAAACAGCATCAAGATATTCTTTGCCCTTGGCATCTGTGATGCGCATGCCTTTGCCTTCTACAAAAACTGGCGGGTCGTTTTGTTCAAACGGTTTATGCTGGGTGATGTGGTGCCAGCAACGTTCTTTGTCATTTTCAACAGCTTTGATTGGATCAAATGGGTTGCTCATAGGATTATTCCTTGTAGATACATAGTGTTGGAAGGCGCAATGTCTGAGCGCCTTGATGTAGTAAATTTGCGTGGGTATCAGTGATGACCGGAGAATCTGGCAAGAGATTCTCCGGTCAAGAAGGAAGGTGAATGGAATTAGTTGCTTGTTAGTTCTCTGCTGTACGGGAGCCGGTAGCTTTTTCTTCTGTATCAAAGAACACAGGAATAGAGCTGTCACCGAAGATGCTTCCGCGGATTTCAAGTTCTGGAGTGTTACGTACCGTTGGGATTTGGATCATGTAGAATCCAATGCCCATAACAACCCAGATAACCATGAGGATCCAAGGCTCTGTGCCGATGATAGCCGGAGAGCCGGGAACAGTGAGCATTCCGAGGATAATGAAGGAAGCTACTGCGCCAAGAACGCTAACCATGTTTTTCTCTCCACGTGCTGCAAACATTTTGTAGCTTGCAAGGCAGGTAAACATATACGCGATAACAGTTCCTACTGAACACATGTCAACAATCCATCCAACAACAGCACGTCCTGCCCAAGGTGTGAGAAGGCTGATGGCGATTGTGAAGATAATTGCGTTATGCGGAGTGTGGTAGGTTGGGTGAACTTCTCCGAACCACTGTGGAAGGAATTTACCGCGGGCAATGGAGAAGATGAGTCGTGTTGTAGCAAGGTAGAATCCGTTCATGCCTGTACAGACAGCACCGAGAACAGCTGTGCCGAGCACAACACTACCGAATTTACCAAGTGCCAAGTGGGCAACAGCACCGGTAGCCCAGGCGTGATCCTGAGCGAGCAGCTCTTTGTATGGAATAACGCTGCCAACGCAGAATGTAACAAGTGTGTACAGAAGAGCTCCGATACCGATTGCGCCGAGCATAAGAACACGTGCTTTTTTAGGTGAGAAAGAGAATTCTTCTGCTGCTTGCGGAATAGTATCGAACCCTACGAACAGAAATGGTGCGATGGCGACAACTGTTACGATTGCAGCGATCTTGGATTTTCCTTCAGCAAAGTGAGGAATAAGGTTTGAAAACGCGAATGTGTCAGTGCTGACCACACCGAATGTCATAGCGATTACGCCGAAGGTAAGGGCAAATGCGAGAATAAGCTGAATACTGCCGGCAACACTTACACCACGGTAGTTCATGATGCCGAACATGAGGATGGCTGCGGACATAATGAGGACTTCGCCTACATATACGTCCCAACCGGCAGCGGTGTACAGGTAACCGAATTCAAATACCCCCGGCATGAGGAAACGTGCCAGAAGTGCAATTGCAGAGGCGTTGATACCGACAATGCTTAAGTATCCAAGAACCAGCGCCCACCCACAGACGAAGGCTCCGGTTGGGCCAAAACCGGCATATGCGTAGGCAAATTCACCACCGGCAACAGGGTAGTGCTCAATCATATGACTGTAGCTGAGGGCTACAATACTCATGACGACACCACCAATGGCGAAGGCTATGATAGTGGCCAGAGGGCCTGCATTAGGCAGAAAGGATATGCCGGGAAGTACAAAGCAGCCCCAGCCGACGATACAGCCCAGAGCCAGTGCTCCAACCTGCCAGGGAGATAGGCTTTTTTCCAGTTTGCCACGTTCTGAGTTTTGAGATGTTCCAGCCATGATAACTCCTCGTTTGGATATACGGTTTGCGCATTGAGCGCGATTCTTCCTCCGATGGCGGACATTCATAAGCGTCTACGTGTAACGTGCTGATATGAAATATAAACAATTTCAAAAGAACGCGGATAAAATGTATCCGCAATATGTGTGCTGGTGAGAGGCAGACGCCTATAGAAATTAAGAAGGAAGCCCGCGTGAAAGCAGGCTTCCCTGAGGCTTGCAACTAACTACGATGCTACACAGCTTCGTACATTAGCGTTCGCAGGTTTTGCTTTACCGGCACGGACTTCCGGATCCGGGTGGTACGTGCGGACGGTGACAACTTTGTTCTGGGTGTAGAAATCTACCGCATCTTTTCCCTGAACTTTATCGGTGCCCACGAGGGAACCTTTGATGCCGCCAAATGGTAAATATGGATGCGGAGCACAGATACCGACGTTTACGCCGATCATGCCAACCTCTGCCTCACGGCTGAAGGTTTCCGCGTAGTGCATATTCTGTGTAAAAATACATGCTCCGTTACCAAACTCGGAGCCGTTGATGAGATTGACCGCGTCATCCAGATCTGTAACTTTTACAATGGATACCAACGGGCCGAAGACTTCAGTAGAGAACACAGGGTTACAAGGTGTTACATCCTTGAGTACTGTTGGCCCCACATAGAAGCCGTTTTTATCTTTTTCCGGTACATCAGGGTTACGTCCGTCAAGAAGGAGTGAGCAGCCGCCACCGTGTTCAAGGGCGATATCGACGTATTTTTCTACATTCTCTTTTGCATCCTTACTGATGAGTGGCCCCATGTAGACACCGTCGTCCATGGCGTTCCCCACAACGACCTTCTTGGATGCTTCAAGGATGCGTTCGCATACTTCATCATATACTTCAGGAACAACACCAACGATGGAACCGGCAAGGCAGCGCTGCCCTGCTGAGCCGTAACAGGAGTTAAGGAAGTTATCGATAAAGATGTCCATATCAGTATCTTCCATTACAAGGAGCATGTTCTTTGCTCCGCCAAGAAGCATGGAGCGTTTTGCATTGGCACCAGCTGCTTTAGCCATGGCTTTAGCTGTAGGTGTTGAGCCAACGAGGCAAACACCTGCGACACGTGCGTCTTCATACCAAGGAGCAGCAACGCTGCGGCTGCCGTAGATAACGTTTATGACACCTGCAGGGATTTGAAGCTCCATGAAGATTTCGATCATCTTCTGCATAAAGAGTGGAGATTGAGTGGACGGCTTGTAGATGAATGTGTTGCCAGTTGCGATTGCAACAGGAATAAACCATCCGAAAACAAGCGCCGGGAAGTTGAACGGAGCTACACCGCCAAAGACACCCAGTGGCTTCTTAACAACTTTACCGTTGATGTTATTGGCGATGTTATCGAGGGTGTCACCTTGAATAAGGGTAGGCACGCTCGCTGTGGCTTCAAGGATTTCAATAACTCTACGAACTTCACCACGGGCTTCGGAAATGTGTTTAGCCTGATCAATAGCAATGGAGTACGCAAGAGCTTCCTGTTCACGCTCCATCAATTCGCGCATTTTGAAGATATATCCCATGCGCTTGGCAATCGGGGTGTTTTTCCAGGTCTTGAATGCTTCCGCAGCAGTATCAATTGCAGTTTGTGCAAGAGCATCGCTACCCATAGGAACTTCACCGATAACTTCTCCAGTGGACGGGTTGTATAGTGGAGTAAAATCGGTACCTTTCTCTTCAACCCATTCACCGTTTATGTAGTGTTTGATGGTGTAAAATTCGTTTGCCATGAGAGAGACTCCTTATGTCCTGATCAGGTACGTGTGCACCCGGTTTTATGATCCAGTAAAAGGTTTCGCCTTAAACAAGGCACAGTATGTCTTCATCATTTGGGTTGGAAACGGTACGGGTCTTATCCCATTGTGTCGCCCGTACACAGTTTCCAAAGATATATGCTGAAATCATCTCTCTAAGAGCAAAGTTGAGACCAACTTGAAATTCTCTGTTTTATATTCTTTAAAATAAGGGTGTTACCTGTTTGAAGCCTTCGGCTGGGTATGCATGGCTTTTTTTCGCTCAGTGTTATACGGGGCAAGGAAGCCCCTTGATTGCATGAGGGTGGTTTGGAGGGCTTGGATTATCATGGGGATCAATGGGGCATTTTTGCCACGTGAAAAACATTCTTATGAAAGTGTCGTATGTGTGGGGATAAGCACGGGGCAAAAAAGCCACATTGCAAGATGCGTTATTAGCGTTCCTTAATGAAAATGGGGCTGCCTTATAGAAGTAAGGATGTAATAGCAGCTTTTAGCAGGAGAATCGGAACAGTTTTCTTGGTGTGATCTTTGCTCAGTAGTTTTTGGATGGAAAACCTTATTACGCAGGAGACACTATGAAGACGTTCTTTTTCTTTGGAGATTCCCTGACATTAGGGGTGAATGACAAAAGCATGCTCGGCTGGACAGGGCGTTTTGCTGCAACTGTAGGCTTACCCGTTCCACCAACTACTTTTTATAATTTAGGGGCGCGAAAAAATACCAGTCAGGCTGTTGCGTCCCGCTGGAAGTCTGAAGTGGATCGAAGAACATTGCCTGAATCGGATGTGCGGCTGATGTTCTGTTTTGGTGTTGTTGATATGGCAGCACCACAGGGGGATGTGCTTGTTCCCCTCGAGCAATCTGTAGCGAATTTGAAAGCTGTTTTGGATGATGCTGTTTCGGCGTTCTCTCAAAACAATGTTCGTGTTCTCAGCCCGTTTCCTGTGACACAGGAAGAACATTGTGATCGTGTTGAAGCTTTGAGCGCTGCGTATGCAGCTGTGTGCAGGGACGCGGGAGTGGTATATATCGATATTTTGTCGCACCTTGTTGGAACTGAAGCATACATGAATGACTTGAGTGACGGGATTCATCCGGGAGGGCGCGGGTGTGCGATAATTGCAGAATACTTGCAGCAGCAAGGTATGCTGGCTGACTGGCTTATGTAAGTAACATTTCAGTGCCTTCACGGCGTGACGCCTGATAATGCGTGTCGTTTCCGGTGAAGGCGCTGTTGTACTGTAGGAGAGAAACCATGCGTGTGCGGTCGCTCATTGTTCTTGGCATAATTCTTTTATTGATAGGGCTACACTTTACCTATCAGAAAGTGTTGGAGCATCTTAATGATACAGAAGCTGCGGTGGAGCGGATTATTGAGAATAAAGAATTTGTCTGGGCAAACTATACCGAGAAAGAGCGCGCATGGTTATCAAAAAACAATACGGTTAATGTTGGAGTCGATAAGAATTTTTTCCCTATTGAAGGGCTAGATAACGAAGGACAATACATTGGGGTTGCCAGTGATTACCTGCGTATTCTCGAAAAATTGACAGGGCTTAGCTTTACTATTTCTGTTGCAGGAGACTGGTCCAACGTGTTGGCAGCTGTTAAGTCAGGTAAACTCGACATGCTTGCAGCTCTTGCCCCAAGTCCAAACCGTTCTGAATATCTCGCTTTTACAGAATCATATATTGATATGCCCGGGATTATTGTTGTTCAGCGAGGCAGCGGAGAGGACTTAACTCTGGCTGACTTGAAGGGGAAAACCGTAGCAGTTGTAAAACGGTATGTGTGGCATGATCATCTGGAAGAGTTTTTTACAGGTATTAATCTTGATATCGTAAAAGACAGTCAGGAAGGGTTGCAGCATGTATCCTTCGGGCAGGCAGATGCAATGGTGGATTTTCAGTTTAGTATTACCCATAAAATTAAGCAGAGCGGTATTCTGAACTTACAGGTTGGGGGAGAGGTTGATTTAAAATCCGGCATAACAATGGGGGTACGAAAAGACCGTCTGATTTTACGTGGAATTTTAAACAAGGCACTTAAACACATAACAGCAGAAGAAAAAAACGCCATTGCTGGAAAGTGGTTAAAGGTCGTTGAAAGCAGCTCGATGTCGGACAGTGCCATTGCTGTGATGGTGGCCTTTACATTGAGTTTGGTCGTTGCCACCTGTTTTACATTACTCTGGAATATATCACTTAAACGAATTGTTGAACAACAAACGTGCAAGCTGAATCGGGAATTGACAAAGCGAGATAATGTGGAAGCTGCACTTCGCAAAAGTGAGGAGCGTTACCGCCGGATTTTTGAGAATATTCAGGATGTTTATTTTCAGGCAAAACTTGATGGTTCGATCAAAGAGGTTAGCCCTTCCGTAAAGCGTGTATTCGGATGCACGCCGGAAGAGGCACAGCAGCTATCTGTAGCAGATTTTATTGAACCTTCTGTGCTTGAAAATATGTGGAGTGAATTGCGCAAGAAAGGAGAGCTTGAAGACTATGCCTTTGTTTTTAAGTCCTCAAAAGAAAAGATATATTGTTCTGTGACAGGGAAATATCTGCGGAACAGCCTTGGGGAGCCAATAGAATTTGTGGGTTCAGTCCGCAACGTGACCACCCGTGTGCAATATGAGGAAATGCTTAGTAAGGCTAACCTTGAGCTTGAGTCACGTGTTGAAGAACGTACCCGTGATTTACAGACCATGAATGAAGCGTTGCAGCGCTCCAAAGAAGAGGCAGACGCGGCAACAAGAGCTAAAAGTCAGTTCCTTACCAGTATCAGCCATGAGCTCAGGACGCCACTACATGCAATTATTGCCTTTACCGAGCATGTCCGCTCCTTAGAATCGTCGTCCCTTGTCCGTAAATACCTTCGCAATATTCTCGACTCGTCATTTACTTTGCTGGATATCATCAATGATCTTCTGGATTTTTCAAAGATCGAAGCAGGGCACGTGGTGCTGGAGCGTGTACCATTTATGCTTGATCACTGTGTACAGCGGGTTTGCAACCTTGTTCTGGCACGGGCTGCTGCTCAGGATCTTGAGTTTATTGTTGATTTGCCGCCCACAGTTCCGGCTAAGCTTATTGGGGACTCCGGCAAATTGCAGCAGATCATTTTAAACATCGCCAGTAATGCCCTTAAATTTACCCCGTCCGGTGGAACTGTGACCCTTTCCTTTGACTATCACATAAAGGGGGAACAAGAGATATGGCTTCAGTGTTTCGTGCATGATACCGGCATCGGAATTCCTGAAGATTCACTTGACCAGTTGTTTGTTCCATTCCAGCAGCTTTCCGGCAGTGATCTCTATAGTTACGGAGGCACCGGACTTGGGCTGAGTATCTGCAAACGCTTTGTAGAGAGCATGGGGGGCGGGATAAGCGTGGAATCAGAAGAGGGGAAAGGAACCCTCTTTGCCTTCTCGGTGCCATTGCTTTTACAGAAAGATGCTATGGAGCGTCCTTCAGTACCGGAAGCGCTATCTAACCTCACCGCACTACTTGTTACTAAATCAGAACGTTCGGGAACGGCTATGCGGCGTCACTTTGATTATGTCTCAGTGAATACCGAGATCGCTTACGGGGTAGAGGCCGCAATTACACGTCTGAAGTCTGATGCACCTAAGCCTGATGTAATTTGTATAGGGCATAATATAGCAGCTTCGGAGCACCCTGAACGGTTGTTTAATTCAGAATATGATGAAGATATTCCAGTCTTAATGCTGGCAGCCAAAAACGATAAGTTGTCTCTTTCTGAGCGCTCATTGCCTGAGAGGGTTCATTTATTCACAGAGATTTTAACTCATAGGATGCTGCAGCATGCCTTATGTACTATTTTTGGCGCAGAACCACTTATTCCTTTGGAAGCAAGTACTCCATATGCAGAACGAACGGGTAACTGTGTTTTTAAAGGCGTAAAGATTCTTGCCGCAGAAGATACGCAGACCAACCGTGATATTTTACAATTACTGCTTAACCCCACCGGTGCAGAGATTGTCTTTGTGACGAATGGACTCGATGCAGTTGAAGCTGTTCGTCATAATTCCTTTGATGTCATTTTGATGGATGTGCAGATGCCCCAAATGAATGGTTGCGAGGCCGCTATGGCTATTCGCAAAGAGCTCGGGGTGGCAGATGTGCCGATCATTGCTCTTACTGCACATGCAGTGAAGGGAAGCCGGGAGAGGATGCTTGAGGCTGGTATGGAATTTTTCCTGACAAAGCCGTTTGGCAAGGATTCCCTGTATTCTGCCATAAATACTGCTTTGGGGACTCTGGGGCTTGCAGAAAATTATTGTTTATTAGCAGAGTGTTCGAGTCTAGTGTTGCCTTCTTCGATTGACAGTGAAGTGGCGAACCGTTTGGGCTTGCCACAGGATGAATACGATGTGTTGTTAAAACAGTTTGCCAAAGAGCATGAATGCACTGTCTCTTCTATGCAGAGCTTGGGGGATGAACAAGATTATTTGCAGCTTGAAGCAGAGGCGCATGCTTTTACCGGCGCAGCGTCTAATATCGGAGCAGGAGAATGTGCAGCGCTGGCTAAACAGATAGAATTGCATGCGGGCAGACTTACAGATGGTATTGGCAACGTGACTGATATTAACGACTTGTTAGTAACCCTGAATCGAGAGTTGCAGCTACTTGTTGAGGAAATTCACACGATGATTCCTGATAAAGATAGTCGTGATGGTCATAAGCTGGTGGCGCAGTCAATAGATGCTCATGACGATGTGCTTATTATGGAGCTGGCCAATGCGTTGGAGCTGACAAACCCCTTGCGAATTGAAGAGTTGCTGCCTCAGGCGGAGTCTTTATTGTCGTACGATGATTTTGCAGAACTTGAAGCACTGGTTATGGATTATGAATATGAGAAGGCACATTCATATTTATTACAGTGCTGGCAGACAGCAGTAAACGGATAGTGGAACGGGTAACAGGATATGACGATGAGAGATAAGCCGATTATTTTAGTTGTTGACGATAACCCGATCAATTTGCGTGTGCTGGTTAAGAATCTTCAGGCAGAATATGATTTACTGGTTTCAAAAAACGGTAACTCTGCATTAAAGAACGCTCTGAAGCATCTGCCGGATATAATTCTACTCGATATCATGTTGCCGGATATGGACGGTTTTTCTGTATGCGAAGCGCTGCAGCAGGATGAGAAAACAAGCTCGATCCCCATAATTTTTATTTCCAGTGTTCATGATCCGGTACAGAAAACCCGTGCATTTGCTGCTGGAGGTGTGGACTATGTAACCAAGCCGTTTCATCAGGCAGAAGTCATGGCGCGGGTACAGACGCACTTGCAGTTAAAAACAATGCGGGAAGTGCTGGAGCAGCAAAAGGAAGTTGTGAGCCAGCAACTGACAGAAAAAAACAGGCAGTTATCCACGTTGATGGATAACCTGTTTGGTATTGCCTACCGCAGTAATACTGATGCGGAGCGCACGATGCAGCTTATGAGTGTTGGAACGACGCCACTTACTGGGTATTCAGTCGAGCACTTTACACATAGCAGCGGAACCTCTTTTATGTCCGTTGTCTTGGAGAAAGATAGAGCAGAACTGAGCAGACGCATTGAAGAAGCGTTGTCCCGCAAAGAGCGGTTTGAATGTGAATACCGCATTGTGCTTAAAAATGGTGAACATAAATGGGTTCGAGAACAGGGAGTTGGTCTCTACAATGATGCTGGTGTGGCATACGCAGTAGAGGGCTTTATATCTGATGCCACAAAAAGTAAAACTCAGGAGCTGGGCATACGTAAGGAGAACTCTGCGTTAAAAAAGAAAATGCAGGCGCATTATCTTGAAAATATTGTCGGCGACTCCGAGCCGATGCAGAATCTGTATGAAATGATCCTCAAGGCCGCTGGGACAGATGACAATGTGATTGTATATGGCGAATCTGGAACAGGTAAGGAATTGGTTTCTCGTGCGGTGCATGACCATAGCACCCGCATTAATGGTAACTTTGTACCTGTTAACTGTGGAGCAATACCGGAGCACCTGTTTGAAAGTGAGTTTTTCGGCCATAAAAAAGGGGCATTTACCGGTGCTGTGGCAAACCGCCGAGGGTATCTGGAGCAAGCAGACGGTGGAACGCTTTTTCTTGATGAGCTTGGAGAGATAAGCCAACTCGGTCAGATTAAATTGCTTAGAGCCATTGAGGGTGGCGGGTTTACACCTGTCGGTGGTACAGGTGTTGTACATGTTAAGCCGCGCATTGTTGCCGCAACAAACCGTGACTTAATGGAGATGGTAACTGCCGGTGCCATGCGCAGCGATTTTTACTATAGAATTCATGTTGTTCCGATTTATATCCCGCCGTTGCGTGATCGTAAACAAGACATCCCTCAGTTGATAGAGCATTTTATGCGCATGTTCCCGAAACTGGATGAGTGCTCCCCTATTACACCGGAAGTTATGAATGCTTTTGTAACCTACGATTGGCCGGGTAATATTCGAGAATTGCAAAATGCCCTGCACCAATATCTCCATCTCGGGACGTTGGTTCTTGGTGGAGAGCAGATTATCAGCGGCTGCAGTTCCACGAGAAAGGATTGTATTCCACAGGAACCGTTAGAAAAGGCATTGGCACGTTTTGAACGCCAATACATAGTAGATGTTCTTAAGCATAATGCTTGGCGCAGAATGACAACAGCAAATACATTACAGATAGATCGAAAAACACTTTTCCGTAAAATGAAGCAGTATGACATTGTTGAGGGGTAAGTTTCTGGTTAGAGTAAAGCTATTAGATATAGCATGTATCTATATTTATTGACACATTTCTTTGGGTATGGTCTCTAATGGGAAAGGAGTGTGTAATGAGTAAAGTATGTATGAATGTTCTTATTTCTTTGTGTCTTATTTCATTTTTACTTTTGGGTGGCGGGTGTTCTTCTGCTCCGGAAATTGATGCTTCATCGGATGCAGCTTTTAAGGCATCAATACAAAATATTGTTAAATCTATACCGGAAAATAAGCGGAAAGAGTTTCAAAAGACAATCACAGGTATGGGCGTTCTTGTAGCACTTGCTAAAGAGGGGAATGAGAAAGAGATTCGTAAGTTCTTTGATGGAATGACTTACGATGATATTATGGAAAAGGCTCAAGAGATGCGCGAAAAAATGAGAAACCAATAATAATGTTATGAAAAAACTACTATTTGTTTTTTTATTTAGCGTAGTCGCTCTTCCTGTATTTGCCGCTGACTTTGTAAGCCCCATTAATTTTACACCGACTGATGAAAGTAAGAGGGCTGTAATTGAGTACATTAGACAGAACGTAAAGCAGGAATATTCCAAAATCGGGATGGATTCCGAAAGTACGCTACGTATGATGGAAAAGGAAAATTTGGTAGCATTCAAAAAATTGGTTACAGCTAACGATACAGAGTTACTAGCTCGAGTTATTGATCAATATTGCAGAATTGGAATGTGTAATTATGTGACGCTTCAAATGATGTATGAGCAAGAAGTAAAAGCAAAAGGTGAGTCCCTTAAATGGTAATACGCCTGTAGCTTCTTTTTTGTATCGAATCATGCTGCCATTGTATGAAATAAAAAAGCGCCCCTTGTGGTCGCTTTTTTATTTCAATGAGTTACGTTTTGTAACGACTTTTCCGTATTGTTGAAGTTAGGTTGCATTATAGGGAAGCTACGTAGTCTGAATGCCAAGGCGTAACGGATAGAATACTTCTTAAGATGATTAGCAAATTAGACAAATCCAAATCTTACAGGGTCTGGATTAAAGTATTGTTTTCCATCTTCGCTGAGTTCAGCCAGTTCAACAACATATCCACCTTGAGTTTCAAAACGACCTTGGAAGCCTATAGGAACTGGTGACTTAGCTTGGAGCACTTTCATCCCTTTTGCTTCAGCAAGTGTTAATGCTGCTTCCATGTCATCTGTCCAATACAATACTTTGGTACGTTCCAGATACTCAGGAAATCCTTCAAGAGATTCTGTGATGACAGCGGAGATATTTCCATAGGGTGAGAGCAGGGCGACAACTTGCAAGTTATTCAGTTTTGGCATGGTAAAAACATATTCTAATGTCGCTTCAAAATTCTCTAAGTAGTTTTTTACGAAGTCTGCTCCGTCAGATGGTTTTAAAAAGACACGGATATATTCTTTGCTGGTAAAAAGTGATGTAAGCTTGTCCATTACCTTTTCCTTATATTTATACGTTTGGATGTTTGCTATAAGGGGCGAGCCTTGTTGCGACCTTGTTGTTTTTTGAAGCAGAAGAGGGCAGAGGAGTCGTAAGTTCAATGCAACTTTTTCAATGAACCATACTGATAATAGTACTCTGCCTAAAAAAAGGTAATATTATTACATGCTATTGTATGTGAGGTGGAAAATCTCATTAAACTTAATGAGTACCTTCTTTTTTAAGGGAAGGGCACTTGTGTTAGGATAAATATGAGGTGTTGGAGCTTGGTTCTTCGTATTGATCAAACAGGAATAATACAATATAATAGTAATTATTACTAATTTGGAGTTGCTATGAGTCGTTTAGAGCCTGCGTCTAACCTGTTTGATATACTGCATCAGTTTTGGGAAAATCCAAAAACAGAGCGGGCTGTTGCCCAGCTTTTGATTGTTATTTTTATTCTGGGATTATTGGGGATTGAGCTGAATCGCCAAGGGTGGCTGCCGGATAGTATTGCTGCAATCACTCCGTTGAACCATTTTTATGCAGTGAACCTTGCGTTTACGATGCTGCTTGTTTTGGAAGTATTGAGTTTGATTTTCGTACTCTCCACTTCTGTAAGTAAATCTCTGGGCAAGCAGATAGAAATTTTAACGCTTATTCTGCTTAGAAATTCTTTTAAAGAATTGTCGCACATGCACGAACCGATATCTGTCGTGCTGGATTTCCAACCTCTTTTGCAAGTAGCTGCATCAGGTGTAGCTGCTCTGGTGATTTTTGTAATTTTAGGTGTGTATTATCGGGTGCAACGTTTTCAGGGGTACTTGAATGATCCTGTTGAACGTATGCGATATGTCCTAACAAAGAAGATCATAGCATTAGTGTTGTTTTTTGCCTTTTTAATAATTGGAGCCTACGACGCTGTGGACTTTCTTGTGTATGGCAACCGGCACGACTTCTTTACAACATTCTACACCGTACTCATTTTTGCCGATATTTTACTGGTGCTTGTGACGCAGAGGTTTATGCCAAGTTATCATGCTGTGTTCAGAAACTCCGGTTATGTTATAGCCACTGTGTTTATGCGTATCGCGTTGTCTGCTCCAGCATACTATGCAGCAGGAATCGGCGTTGCAGCAGCCTTGTTTGCACTTAGTGTTGCATATGCGACCAGTGTTTTTTGTCATGGCTCTCTTTCTACAGTCAGTTTAAAAGGGGAGAAAAGGAAAACATGTTCCGGTGCAAGTACGGATGACTAATAGGAAGGTATTGAAAAAGAAATCCCGCAGCAATTGCTGCGGGATTTTTTTATGAATACAAGCTCAAATCAGGTGGTTGCCACTTGTGTTCGTGGGGTATTAATTTGAGAAATTAGAATTAGCGCCACTGGCTGTACTAATGCGAGAACGATAGACAGGAGACCGACCCACTGCATATTTATGAGTATTCCGCCAGTGCCAGTGGTTAAAATGGCAGATGCGGCCAGTGCTCCCACTCCGTTTCCAAGGTGTTGAATGGAGGACAACAAGGACATGAACGCAGCACGTTCATATGGTTTGGGAAGTTTTGAAGCTTCTGTTGTTGCAGAAATATTTCGAAAGCACACCATTCCCATAAACATTACGAAATTAATTAAGATAGAAAATTGCGGCTGGTGCATGAAGCCGTCGTAGAGAAAGTAGACAAGCAGTAACGTGCCTACAATATTGGTCGGAAGTGGCCCTATTTTATCAGATGCTCTTCCGCCCAGTTGAATGAGAACTAAGCTGAATACCCCGCCAACCAGATAGAGGAAACTGAGAGATGCGCGCGGGTAGCCGAGGTTGAGCTGAAAGTACGCTGAGATGTTTGGAATAATGGCGTATGATGAGACCATCGCAGTACCCATCATGAAAAATGCCAGAATGTACTGTTTGTTAGCGAGTAATTTTGTTAGCGAGACGACCTGTTTTTTATTGTCCAGATGCTCTGTCATTGAAGGTGTAAACTGTATGACAAGCCATAGCGCAATAAACCCCAGAATAGAGATACCGTAAAACGGTGTACGCCATGATCCCATACGGGCAAGTTCCAGACCGAACGGTATGGCGGCAATGGAGGAAATAGAGAACATGCCCATGACAATAGCCATTGCCTTTCCACGTCGCTCCGGCGGAACTGCGTCACAAACAATGGAGTAAGCGATAGCGGCAGCAGGCCCTCCAAAGCAACCAGCCAGAATTCTTGCTGCGGTCATTGATGTCAGATCCCAGCAAAATGCAGCTAAAAGCGTGGAGAAGGATAGCCCGAAAACAGTAACAATGGCGACGTGTTTACGATCAAACCTGTCCAGAAATTTTGCGCATACCAGACCGGCAAAACCCACTGCCAGTGTGTAGCAGCCGCAAATAATACCGATATCAGCGTTGGTAATCGGTAATTCCTTTGAAATATCAGGCCCTAAAGGCATGACCATCATAAAATCAATAATATTGATGAGCTGTATTAGTGCAGCAATCCATACAATTCTTTTTTCGTGTTTTTGCATCATTCTTCCTTGTGAATAGAGGGGGCTGAGTGTTGTTCGTATTAATAGCGAAATGATACTGTGATGCGTTCTGGCGATGGATTACGGCCGGACAAAAGCAGCTTACATGTGAGCTAGCGTATTCGAACGCACCACAGTATCGGGAGTTATTGTGGTTTTTGAGCTGCGATTAATAGCCCTGTGCCTGTTTGGGAAACAGGCTGGCAGCGAATGTTGATAAGGCCGAGATCAGCAAGCACGGAGGTCAGATCTTCTTGCTCAATAAAGTGGGAAGGATATCCGCTAAATCTGGTCAGGAGCTCAAGCGAAGCTTTCATTTGCTCGTTTCCTTGCTTGGAAAGACCGGAGTAATGATGAGATACAAACCAGCCTCTCGGTGTAAGCGCCTGTACAAAGCCTGCAAGAGTGTCGTGAAGCTTGTTTTTGAAAGCATACAGGACGTGAGATGAGAGAAGCAGGTCGAATGATTCGAGCGGAAGTTGTTCATTTCGTAAATCGATTCCGCAGGTGACGATTCTATTTTTAAATCCGGCAGTGATGCATCTTTTTTGAGCAAGTTCCGCAATAGGTGGAAGATCGAAAATGGTGCCTTGCATTTTTGAGTTTTTTTCCAGAATTGCCATGGAGTACAGTCCGTGGTTGCCTCCGATATCTCCCATGGTCGAGAAGTGCGTAAAGTCAGGCAAGCCAGTGACAAACTCGGTTACGGGCAGCAGACTGGTGCTTCTTGCCTCTTGCGCGCATCCTTCCATTGCCTTGGTAACAGCCCATTCATTGTCAGTTTTGTCTCTTTGGTTATCACTGAATAATAATCGAGTGATGGAGTCTTCAATAGCGTTATTGAACTTCATGATGAGCTCAATATTGTCTCCTTGGTAGAGTGGTGATTCACTGACTAAGAATTCCGAAGAAAAAGTTGTGTTGCGGTATTTTCCGCTTTCTTTTGATAATAAATCGACTGCAGTAAGCAGTTCCAGTACGCACTCCAGACGGTCAGGAATAACACCCAGTTGTCGGGCAAGTGGTGACGGTGCAATGGGCTGTGCTTCTGTGAAATCAAAAAGCTTTAGCTCTACGGCACTGAGAATAACTTTGGTTGATATTGATTCCACAAGCATGGTGCGCATTGGTTCAAAATTAGAACAAGGTTGTGTTGTAATCATCTTTGGCTCCTGAGTGTTTAGCTACTAAACACTTTGGCAAAAAAATTACTTTAAATAATTATCCATCCATAAATTCAGTTGGTTAGTCAGTTCGACAACAGTATTAAATGACTTGTCGTCAAGTTGCTCTAGGTATTGAGTAAAAAGTTTATTATGTTCTCTATGAAACTCCCTGTGATTTTGACAGGCGGTCTTTCCTTTCGGGGTGGTTCGGATAACAACTCGTGACTTGTGATCACTTGCGGGTTCTTTGACCACAAGTTCTTTTTTGACGAGTTTATTAATCAGTTGGGAAATTGCACCCTTAGTGACTCCGAACTCTTCTGCAAGCTCAGTTACTCCAACCCCGTTTCTACAGTTTATTGCTTCCAGCATGTGTATTTCTGCAGGGAACAAATTAACACCGACCCCAAAATCAAAGTCTTTTCGGTCTATTACTGTGTATTTGTAGAGTGCATGTCCCAAGCTTTTCATAAGCGGTGTGATGTCTTCGTAAGTTCGCATAAAAAAGTGTTTAGCTGCTAAATAGTCAGCCGTCAATTCTTCAGCGTTATTTTTTGCGATAGCTGATACAATGGATTAGCTTGAATGGAGAATGGAGCAGAACGTTTCTACGCCGTTCAAAGATGGGTACTTCTGTTTTGATTTCTCAAGAAAGCTGTTCAGCCTTGCTGAAGCTTGTAGGATAGTCGTGCTGATGCTGTAGAAGGAAGAATATATGAATGATATTACTCGTGCTGACGTTACCCTGAAAGATATTGCCAAGTTGAAAGAAGATGATCATTTTTTGTCTGCAATTGTAGATAGTATTCCCGATGGTATTTTGATTATTACTTCTGATTATAGGGTTGTTGCATGTAATAAAGCCTTCAGCTCGATGTTTCAGTTTGAGCAGTACGAATTTTTATATTCACTTGCTCCGTTGGATACAATTCCCAACTTTTCTAATTCCCCCACAGACAAAATATTGCGCAAGACATTAGAGAAGTGTCCAACTGTGTGTGAATACAGGGTGAGACAACGTCTACCGCGTGGCAGTACTACAGTTCTGGCAATAACGGTTACTCCCCTCAAAGGGGTTAAAAATCTTACTGGCGCTTACATCCTGTTGCTTCGGGATATCACGCAGCTGGTTAACTATGAAGAAAAACTCATTAATTTAACGCAGTATCATAATATTGTTGGTAGCAGTCATGGAATGCAGCAGCTTTTTACGGTGCTTAAACAGCTTGCTACTGTAAATACAACTGTTTTGATTACAGGTGAGTCAGGAACCGGTAAGGAACTGGTTGCAGAAGCACTCCATTTTGGCAGCACGCGGTACTCAGGCCCCTTTGTAAAATTGAACTGTTCTGCTTTACCGGAAACAATGCTGGAGAGTGAGCTTTTTGGACATGCAAAAGGAGCGTTTTCAGGTGCAGTGTCGGCTCGTAAAGGCCGTTTTGAAATTGCAGATGGAGGAACGCTTTTTCTTGATGAAATCGGGGAAGCCTCACAAGCTATCCAAGTAAAGCTGCTTCGGTTTCTTGAGTCTAAAGAATTCGAGCGGGTTGGGGAAAGCCACACGATTAAATCAGATGTGCGTATTGTAACGGCCACCAATGCTGATCTGGCTGCAATGGTTGAAAAAGGAACATTCCGAAGGGATTTGTATTATCGCCTTTCAGTTATGTCTGTAGCTGTTCCTCCGCTTCGTGAACGTGGAGGGGATATCAAGTTGCTGGCAGAGTATTTTCTAAAAAAATATGCCCAAGAATTTGATAGAGATATTAGCTCATTTGCAGCGGAAGTGTTAGCGCGCTTTGTGCAATACGACTGGCCGGGGAACGTGCGGGAATTAAAAAATGCAGTGGAGCATGCTGTGCTGCTGTGTCTGAATACTCAGATTCAATTGGCAGATTTGCCAAAAAATATTTTGGAACAAAAAGTTGAGCCCATAGCCTCAACTCGTTCCTCTAAAGTGCAGGGAAGTCATTTTTCCAAAGAGGCTGTTATTTCCGCAATGGAAGAAGCTTATTGGAAGAAAACCCGAGCCGCAAAAATTCTCGGAGTTCATCGAACTACGCTCTATCGGCTTCTGGACCGGTACGGTATACGAAATCGATAACACACCAACACTACAAAGTGTCGCGACATAATGTTGCGACACTTTGTTTCTTTTGTATCCCTTCTTTTATCCTTCTTCATGAAGGGTGTTCTGTAAAAATAATTAAAAACATATAGTTATCTAGATCTTGTCGTGACGTTTGAGTTGGCACTCATGTTGCTCTGTATATATCAACTTTACGTAAGGAGATGTGTATGGACGCTGCATGGTTTGTATTGGGCGTGCTGACAACAGTCAGCTGCATGGGAGTCTATAAGGTCTACAAGGCAATGACGCTGTCATGGGCTGAGTGGAGCGCTTTGGTTTCAGGAATCCTTCTTGTTCTGTTTTCCCTTGCTTGGGGAGCAGGAAGTTATTTTGAAGGTGTTCCCCGCGCAGCAAGCATGGGCTTTGTTGTCTTTGGTATTCCTGGTGTGTTTTTGTTGCTCATAAGCGGAAAGCGAATGGCTGCGAAGCGGACTGCAGGCGGACAATAGTCAGATGTCTTCTTGTCTTTCTTCACAGACCGGTTCTCAAACAGGACGCTCCTTTTCCGTGAAAGGAGTGGTTTATCTGGTTGGGATACTTTTGCTGGCAATTGCCTACTGGTACGGGACGGTACTGACTCCCCAGAACCTTGATTCAATTATCCGCACCAAGTTTTCTCAGTATACAATAGAGCGCGTACAGGAAAAGCCACCTGTGTACTCGCTGCATGCTGCAGACGGAAAGCAATTCTGGCTGGGGATTGGAGAAGGTAAAGGCTACGGCGGCACCATGAATGTTGCCGTGTTGATCAAGCCGGATGGCTCAATTCAACAGCTTGATATTCTCACGCATAAGGAAACCCCCGGTTATCTGATTCGTGTTTTGAGTAAACCGTTTTTTACGTATCAGTTCAGAAGCAAGGATGTGAGCGATTCCTTCCGTATTGCTAAGGATGTGGATGCGGTCAGTGGCGCAACGATCTCCTGCAGAGGCATAACTGAAGCGACCCGTAATGCAGCGCACCTTGTGGCAACCGGATATCTAAAACGGAATGTCACATGGGAGCAGACTGCTATTCAGTTCGGCATACGGGAGGCCGCATTGCTTCTTCTTATAGGAGCAACCTTTATTCCTTTGGTGTTTCGTAACAAGATGCTGCGAAACCTCTACTACGCTCTGACAATTGGTGTGCTGGGCTTCTGGCTGAACGCCTCCCTTTCTATTTCAAGCATATCTGCCCTCACCATGGGGTTTGTACCGGACTACCATACGACGCTTACATGGTGGATTCTGACACTGAGCAGCCTTGGTGCAATTGTGCTGTTGGGCAGGAATATTTACTGCAACAAACTCTGTCCGTTTTTCGCTGTTCAACTGTTTTTGGGAAAAATAGGTATTAAGCTGAAGTTGCCTTTATGGGTTCAGAAACACGGTACAACTGTGGCTGATTTTTTACTGTGGAGCAGCCTGCTGATTATCTTTTTGTCCAGAACACCTGCTTTTGGTTCCTTTGAACCGTTTGCACTTGCCTTCTCTTTGGAGGGGGTAGGAGTGCAATGGTACATTTTACCCCTCACCATAGCGGGCAGCTTATTTATTACACAATACTGGTGCCGCTTGTTCTGTCCGGTAGGACGTCTTTTCAGTGTCCTGCTCCGTACACGGCGTACTTGCATTGCTCATTGTAGGAATACGCAGACTGGAAGGAACAATGAATGCGCAAGCATGCAGAACGGAAGAAACTGTGAACGTCATACATCGCAGAAGGATTCAGCATCAACGACATTTTCTGTTTTGTGTACTGGCTTTTTCTACGTGCTTACGTTGTTTGCTGTCGCCATGTTTTTTGCCCAGTCAGTGGTAGATTTTTTAGGAAGGTAGTTTGCTATGCAATCAGAATTAACTCGGAGAGTATTTCTTAAAAAGATAGGTCTGCTCGGGGCAGGTGTTGCTGTCTCATCACTTGGTGTCATCAGTGTTATTTCTGCTGAATCGGAATATCCAGAAATAAGCAGGCAGTTTTTGACTATGGGCACGCTACTTCAAATTACCGTGCGCGGTATGAGCAGAGGACACGCAGAAGATGTTATTGCGGATGCATATGAAAGCGTTTTGCCTGAGGTTGAGATTCTTAATCGTCACAGTTCTGCATCGGCTCTCTCTGTCCTGAACAGCAATGGGCATCTAAAAAATCCGCCAGAGTCCTTACGTCGCGTTCTTACTAAATCGCTTGCTGTGTACAGGGGAACTCGCGGGGCATTCAATCCGTCCGTAGCTCCTGTCGTTCAATTGTTGGAAAAAGGAATTTCTTTATCCCCATCTGACCAGCGTGATTTGCAAAAGTTACAGAACATGGACTCAGTCACTGTATCACCACAGCACATTACACTTGGCAGTCGGGAAATGCGTCTGACTCTGGATGGAATTGGTAAAGGCTACGTGGTTGATATGCTTTCAAAGCGGCTGACTGAACTTGGTGCAGGAACCCATCTTGTGAATGCTGGTGGCGATATTGTCGCCCGCACCGCAGAAAGTTCTCAGGAACCTTGGCGTATTGGAATTCAGTCACCGGTACAGGAAGGCATAGTAAGCACTGTTTCTTTGCGCAATGCTGCCATTGCAACATCAGGCAACTATGAACAAAAATTTTCACATATCATTCCGCATGCGGGCTTGAGCCGCCTTCCTTTGAGTACAAGTGTCGTGGCTCAGTCATGCGTAACAGCAGATGCGCTGGCTACAGCAGCTTTTGCAAATCCTGCAGCTGTGGATGCTTGTACGTTGATCGTGGATGAAACTGGAAAAATGCAGCGCAGTACTTTCTGGGTGCGGGATATTACAGAATTTGAGAATAAAAGGGGGTAGAGGAATGACTATGCCAAATACGAATGAAACAGTAAGCCGTCGCAGTTTTCTTAAACTGACTTCGGCAAGTGTAATGAGTGCAGCAGCGGCTGCCGCTAGTGTCGGTATGACAGCTGAAGATGTAATGGCGAAATCGTATGATGATTTCCCTGTTCCGCTTTCTAAAGACTTTGCCCCTCATTCGCAGAGAGACTTAGTTCTTACAAGGGCTGCTGCAGGAATTAACCCTGAGCTTACAAAGATGCTTAAACAAGTTGGTAATCGTGAGCCGCAGGAGGACATTCCGGGTTATAGCCAGTTGGATAACGCTCTTACAGCGGCAAGTTGGGCAGTGCATGATGTGTTGATGCCGGGAGACTCCGCAGGAATTACGAATACCGGAGTGAACTCCTGGGACTTGTATAATAAAGATAAAAACTCGAATGCATTTCAATTTGAAAATCCGCAGCACGCTTCAATTGCAATCAAAAAAGCAGCACAAAGTTTTGGCGCGATTAATTGCGGTATTGCACGTCGCGATGAGCGCTGGGACTATAAAGAGTTTTTCTCACCGGGAAGAGGCTCCTTTGGCTGGGAAGATTTTCCGTTTGAGCCTAAATCCGTGATCGTGATGGCTGTACCTATGGACTACCATATGATTTCTACCTCCCCAGCGTGGACTTCTTCAGGTACAGTTGGAGACGGCTATTCACGTATGGCTAAGGTGGCGACATGTATCGCACAGTTTATGCGTGGATTGGGCTACAATGCCATTTGCGCAGGTAACAGTATGGCCAACAGTGTAGCGTATGGCATTATGGCGGGCTTGGGAGAAGGCGGACGCAACGGAGCGCTTATTATGCCGAAACATGGTCCCCGTTTCCGTATCTGCAAGGTGTATACGGACTTTGAGGGAGCGGAGTACGACAAGCCTATGACCTTTGGCGTGGCTAGTTTTTGTGAACGGTGCAAACGCTGTGCGGACGCATGTCCTTCGAAGGCTATTCCTCATGATGACAAGCCGTCGTTCATGCCGACGTATTCGACGAATCCTGACGAGACATGGAATAACCAGAAAGGGATCTATAAATATTATAGTAACTCAAAAAAATGCCTTAAATTCTGGGGTGAGAATGGGAACGACTGTTCAAACTGTATTTCTTCTTGTCCATACAATAAACCGGACTTCTGGCATCACCGCCTAGTGGATGTTATGAATACTATTTCTCCGGGTGCTGTGCACACCATGATGCGTGAAATGGATATTCTGTTCGGCTACGGTAAGGTTGGCGATCCAGAAAAAGTTGTTAAATTCTGGAGTACGGCAGAGTTTTAGGGCGATATGATTTACGATGGAATAAGAGTGCGGTGCCGATATGCGCCGCACTTTTTTATGGAGTCTGACCTCATTTAGTTGGCGTAACAGGTTCTAACAGAAACTCAGTATGGTATGAGGTATGGAACTATAAAGCCTGCAGTGCGGCATGGTGCAGTGAATACTCACGTTGCGGCGAGATAGACTCACGAAATATGATGTGTGAAACATATTGAGACACATATTGTGAAACACCTTGAGACAAGCTTAGTACTCTTCTTGCGCTCAAATATGATTTAGTGCATGGAGTGCGTGCCGACCGCCTTGGATGGTCGGCTTTGCTGTTGTTAATGAGCAGAATCGCATTTCAGGGAGCACCTTCTGAAAAGGTGCGGCAATCTGTACAGGGACTGTACAGGACGTTGAGGTAAGGGGATGCGGCTATGCTAGTAAGGAGGATCTTGTTGTGAGCAAGGGATTTCTTGAGCGTATGTTCAAGCTGTCCGAGAACGGTACTACTGTAAGCACAGAAGTAACTGCGGGCCTGACTACTTTTATGACTATGGCGTACATTCTGGCTGTAAACCCTGCGATTCTCGGGGCTGCTGGAATGGACCCGGCTGCGGTGTTTACTGCATCTGCAGTGTCCGCAGTTGTTGGTACATTGATTATGGCGTTGTTTGCTAACCTGCCTTTCGCGCTTGCGCCGGGCATGGGTTTGAACGCATTTTTCGCCTACACCGTAGTTCTTACCATGGGCTACAGCTGGCAGACTGCGCTTACCGCGGTTTTCCTTGAAGGTATTATCTTTCTGATTCTTACCGGTACCAACATCCGTGAAGCAATTGTTAACAGTATTCCTGTAAACCTTAAGCGTGCGATCTCTGCTGGTATCGGCTTCTTTATCGCGCTCATCGGTTTCAAGAATGCTGGAATTGTTGTTTCTTCTAAGGCCACCCTCGTAGCAGCAGGAGACATTGCCTCCGCAGGCCCTATGGTCTGTATCATCGGTCTTATTGTTATCGGTGTGCTTTTCTCTAAAAAAATCAAGGGTGCTTTGCTCATCGGTATGTTTGTAGCTACCGTTGTAGGTATTCCTCTCGGTGTTACCGATTTAAGCACATTCAGCACCGAACACCTGTTCAGCGTACCAAGCCTGTCCCCGCTCTTTATGCAGCTGGATTTCTCCAATGTATTCTCTTTGGACATGCTCATCATCCTGTTCACATTCCTGTTCGTAGATATGTTTGATACTGTAGGCACCCTTATCGGTGTTACAGCTAAAGCGAACATGCTTGATGAGCGTGGTCGTGTACCGAATGCAAAGCAGGCATTGTTTGCGGATGCTATCGCAACTACTGCTGGTGCATGTCTCGGTACCTCCACAGTAACCACTTTCGTAGAGAGTGCTGCTGGCGTAGCAGAAGGCGGCAGAACCGGTCTTACCGCGTTCACCACTGCAATCCTGTTTGCACTGGCTCTTCTGTTAGCTCCGTTATTCCTCGTTATTCCGGCTCAGGCAACAGCTCCTGCTCTTATTACTGTAGGTATGTTCATGATGAGCCCGATTCGCGAAATCGATCTTGACGACTACACTGAAGCAATCCCTGCGTTCCTGTGTATCGTTATGATGCCATACACATTCAGCATCGCAGAAGGTATCATCTTCGGCCTTACTTCATTTGTAGTACTTAAACTGCTCACAGGCCGTCGTGCTGAAATTCCTAACCTTGCGTACATTCTTGTTGGTTTGTTTGTGCTGAAATTCCTGATGCACTAACAACTGACTTTTTTCGCTAAATAAGGCCCCTTGTGCTTGCACGAGGGGCTTTTTTTGTTGGTTCTGCCATGTTGTTGACACGTAATAGAAGCAGAGAAAATGTACGAAGAGAGCACTACCCAGCCGGCATATTGTGCGCGGTAATTTTGCACGCACTTCAGGTGATCTTCTGATATTCATATTCTGCTGGATATCTACATTCAACAGGTTGCGTTATCATAGTTTTTTCCTGCTGATATTGGGATAGTAAAAGTAAGCTTTTTTATCGAAAGGAGTTTGCCATGGCCCGTGAACTGAGCAGTAAATTCATGAATGACTTGCACGAGAACGGCCCTATGTATCCGTTCCTTGAGTTTGTTCGAAAGGATACTTCGCTGGATATGCAGATCCGGTCGGACGAAGTCCATATTTATTACAGAGGAATTGCGTTGCTGATTGTCCGGCTGCGGGCTGGTAAATACGATATGCTGTTTAATCAGAATTATCTGACGAAAAGCTATCATGTGGAAATGCCTAGCGTGGATAATACGCTCATGAATGATCCAGAGCGTTGGGTAGGTATTTTCGCAGAGTTGAAAACCTGTATTGATGTGTACTTGTCCTGCAATGAAAAAACTGTCTACTCCTGTGAAGAACAGGTTGTGGTAAAAGACTTTTTGCAAACAGCAATGCGCGAGAACAACTATTCTGCCGTTGCGCCGAGGACTGATTACCATATTACGGATATTGATTGCCAAAGTTCGTTTTCTACGGGCGCGGTTGTTCGTTTTGATATGCTCGGGTTGTATCTTCCAACAGCCATAGGGGCAGAAATTGAACCGGATCCTGCATTGGCAATTTTCTCTATGCGTTTTGGTGCCATGAACTTGATCGGGCCATATGGTGTAATTCCGTTTCTTGAGAAGATGTATAAGCTTGTAGAAGGCACCCACGCTATGACAGAGCTGGCAGCAGAGGTGGAAAATGTATTCTATCAGCGAAAACAGTTGCTACTTCCGGGAAGTCAGGTTGGAGATAAGAACGGGCTGAGCAGTATTGTTGGCAGAAAGCCGCATCTTGTGATCAACTTGGCTAATCAGGAACCTCAGGGCGCACATCTGCGAGAGCTTATGGACTCTAAACAGCTACGTAGTGTCGTTGGCTTATTAAGCGATGCCGTGGATGTGAAGTTTGTCCATGCCCGTATGACTGGATACGGTATCTATAGAAAATGCCTCTACTCTATAGAGGAAGTGGGTAAGGTGTTGTGATACAGTTTGTACCACTGTTAAATAAAATTTTTGAAAAACCTCTGCAATATCGCGGAGGTTTTTTTGTTAGTGAGTGCTAATCTGATAGGTTTTTGTAGAGAGCTATGGACATAATTGTTCGCAGCAAGCTAATATCTTCATGAGTTTTTATTGAAATGGAGCCATAGTCTTGCATGGCAAAGCATTGAATGCATAACGCTGGAGAGCGGTGAAACATGCTGAAACCCGATGCGGAAATTACACAGAAGATAACTTCTGTTGTAAAAAGAAAATATAAAAACGTAGCAGAATCACTCACTAATCAGTTTAGATATCCAACGGGAAAAGAAGGACTACAAGGACTTGGGTACCCCGAAGAACTGATTGAAGTACTGCCTGACGATGTGGCAAAGTGGTACTGTGGGGTAGGAAATCCTCTTTCGCTCAGCCCAATTGAATCTGGAGAAAACGTTCTGGATTTGGGATGTGGTGCTGGTGTGGACAGCATTTTGGCTGCTAAATTGGTTGAACCGTTAGGAAGTGTTGTGGGCGTCGATTTGTCAGAAGAAATGATAGAACGTGCTCTGCGCAACAAAGAGCTTGCTGAGGCATCCAACGTAACATTTCAGACAGTGGACGATACCGAATTACCCTTTGAAGACGGTCAATTTGATGTTGTTACAACCAATGCCATGTTGAATCTGGTTGTTGATAAAGTTCGGATGATACAAGAGGTATTCAGGGTTTTGAAAAAAGGTGGCCGGTTCCATATTGCTGATCAGATTCTCGTTGGTGAAGCAATGTCTCAGGAACAGGCTGTTGAAAGCTGGTTTAAATGACAAGGTGGAGCCATACCGGAAACGGAGTTTCTGGCACTACTTAACGAAACAGGCTTTACCAGTGTAACCAAGGTTGCGGAAACGGGCTGGAAAAGCTCTGATGTAACAATGGGGATGTTGTTTTTTGCTGTAAAGTAAACACGATGAAAGGATGAGCAAACTGCTCATCCTTTTTTTAATCATCAAAGCGCAGGATTACACCACCAGAATATTGAGGAAGCGGTTGATAAAATTCTTTTGACGGGAGTACTGTCAGTACATCGTTTTCTAACGAGATTGTTCCGGCAAATTTAATTCCTAGCGGCAGAGAACCTATGAGTGTCAACGTTGGCAAAACAACAGGGGTTACTTCCTCTTTAAAGGAAATTTCTTCTGAGTCTGTATAGATAAAAAAGAGTAGGGTATGAAAAATTCCTGAGCCGCCAGCCGTCGACATTGTATGAACAACCTGAATACCTGTTGTTGTTGCTCCCACGAAAATATACCCAAATTCTGACTCACTTTTTGTATAGTACACAAACGGCATTGCCTGCGAACTACGTACACGTACTTCACTGAAAAACTGGTTGCTGATGTTGGCGTTATGGACGTTTACAGAAATAATCTGGCTTCCGTTATCTGAGAGAGGGCCTTGCATTTCTTCCACTATTCTGGGGTTGATGAATTCTTCTTTATGGAAAGTGTAGGTGGCATTTTGCCATTGTGGAGAAATAGCCCATTCATGAGAAAGCACTTTCTCAACAGGTGGAGGAAGTGTTTTTTCTGCGGCATAGGAGTAAAATACAATTGTTCCTGCGAGAAGCAGCATTACTGCCAGTGAGTGTATGGTACGTGTCATAATATCCTCCTGATATTGTGCTGCTAAGCGATAGTAATAACCTGTTTGCCTTTGATGTGCCCTTGAAGCTGGGTATGCATTGCATTGGTGACAGCCGTATCCGTGAAGGGGATTTCCGTTACAGGTAGCGGGCGGATAGTCCCTTTGGCTATTGCGGAGAACATTTCAGTACCCATGTTTGCGAGGCGTTGTTGTGCTTCAAAGTTACCTGATGTGTATGCACCTCCAAGCGCGATAACATGTATGGTAGGTGCGACTCTGAAAATATCTGCGTCGTTTCCATGTGGTATGCCGAGAAGGCTTGCGTACTGTCCTTCATGCTTGAGAAGGGAGATATTGCGAGGGGAAGCGCTGTACCCTACAGTATCAAGAACTGCATCCAGCCTTTCATTATCATTGGCATGGAGGATTTCTTTTTCCAGCTGTGGATGTTTGTAATTAAGGATGTGGTCTGCACCAAGAGCTGCTACGTAGCCATAGTTTTTTGGTGAGCATGTTGTAATGACACGTAGTTTACGCATCTTGGCTATTTGGATGGCAAATCCTCCAACTCCGCCTGAACCTGCCTCGATGAGTATGCTCATACCTGCTTTGAGATTGAGTCTGTGGGTCAGGCTAAGCCATGCAGTCATTCCTGCGCAGGGAACAGATGCAGCTATACTGGCTGGAAGTTCTTCAGGGATTTTAAAGAGTACATGCTCTGGTAGTTCGATGTATGTGGCAAATGCACCGCCGCAGATAACATTCCCATGCCATGCGACACGGTCGCCTGTTCCAACCAGAGAAACATCTTCTCCTACCTGAACGATCTCTCCTGCTCCATCAAGACCGGGGATAAACGGCAGTCTCCATTGCGGATGACCTGCAATGGCCAACTTGGCATCAACAGGATTTATTCCAGCCGCATGGATTTTAATGATGACATGCCGTGGAGCCGGTTCGGGAACATCTGTTATTCCCTTAGTAAGATAAAAATTTTTACCAATATCTTTGAGGTAGAGTGCGGTTTTCTGCATGAAATACTCCTGCGCGCTAACGTATGTAACGTTAAGAATATTGGGTATAGTATGCGCTGCCGAACGGGATTGTGCCAGTATTCATATGCAGACGGAGTGAAATTGCCCTCGATTACTTTGTTAGAGCAGGCATTGCGGGAGGCGTGCAGGCGTTTGTCCGGCACTAAGAATTTATTGATTGGCTATTCCCAATATTCTGGTGTGAAAACATAAAGCCCCTGATCGGAAAGATCAGGGGCTTTATGTTTGTGTATGAGTAGAGGGAAAGTGTGGTTTAGGTGATTAGGTTAGATTCAGTCCCCCACTCTCTCCCTCAGCGGTGCGATTACCAGAACCGCAGCAGGGAGTGCATCTGAAATGCAAGAGTGAAGAACAACCGTATTATCGAAACTTGTACTCACCTTACAGTGAGAATTGTACATCAAATTTGCCAGACTGGTGCGGCAGGTATGCTGGTTGATTTTCACACCTGCCGCACAATCTGTGTCGTTAGTCGAAGAGCCTAGAGAAGAAGCCCTTCGGCTTAGGGGCGCTGCCATCTGGTTTCTGAGAGTCTTCTGTTGCGGAATCAGAAGCAGTGTCAGCGGGTCGGAACGCATCATTATTATCTGTCCAGCTATTTGAGGGGATGAAGCCGTACTTTTTCATCATTCCTTCTTCGAACACAACACGCTCTGCATGCAGCTTGGCGCGGAGTTCTTTCATGGCGTTCACGATCTTTTGAATATCATTCACTTCGGCATTCGGGTTGTTTGTAAGTGCGCGAAGCATGGTTCTTTTTGCCCAGAGTTCCTCACGGAGAGGGCGTGTCTTTTCTGCGTACGCCTTGGTTATTTGGTGCACCTCTTTTCGTTGAACATCGGAAAGCGTTGATTGAGGGGAAATAGCTTTTTCGTGTTCAGCGATTTCAGTGGCGTCGGCAACAGTGCCGCTGGCGATTGAGAATACAAGCATTAAAGCAATGAAAAGACGAATAGTCATTTGTATACCTCGTATATGTAAATGCAAAACGGATATGAAAAAGAGCAGTAAAAAGTGTTTTGCACAGTAATCTTTTTTAGGGCGCAGCGTCACGATTTCCTGAAAACAATATCTGTTGCCATACAATGAGAGGGTGAACTCATTTTACGTGACGCTACGCTCTATACGCTTCAGCAGCCAGTCGGGGGAGCTAGCTTGCTTATGGTTTCTACATAGCAACGGGTGTGCCAAAAAAATGAAAAATGCAATTATGCTTGTATTACAGTAAGATAAAAAAAGTGGTGCTATTTTTTGTAGAACGCGGTAGAGACGCAATGTATAAAATCTTTACGTTTTGCCTAAAACGTTTAGAAATTAAACGTGTTTTATTTTAATTACCTGTAATTATAGAATATAAAAAGAATGCAACATGGAGCGAAGAGCGCAATGCGTTCAAAAAATACACGAAAGAGAACATCGTCGAGCTGGATGGTTTCACCATATTGTATTGTGGGCGTTATTTTGCTGGTCGGGCTTGGGGTAGCCTCACTTACGTACAATACAATATTGCAGAATAAAAAAGCATACGTGCGCTTGTATGAAGATAAAGGTGCTTCCCTGATTACCTCTGTCGAAGCAGGGGTACGTACCGATTTGCGTAGTAAAAACTCTACGATCCGCTTGAAATTACTCCTTGATGAAATGGCGAACAGACCAGAAATTTTCTTTATTGCGATTACATTCAGCGACGGAACCATTATGCAGAGCAGTTTTAAAGAAGGCTTGCAGCGCATGGAAAAGTCTTTTTTGCAACGCGTTAAAAATTTGGAAGCTGAGCCAAAAGAGCGATCTGTAATATACGATGCTAATCAACGGCAGGTGTTTCTTGCGTACAGAGAATTCACTCCGCTCAGCCGTCTTGCTGTCTGGGATAAATTGGAGAAGGAGAGGACGCTTAAGCCGCTAGAGGGGTTCATTAAGCTTTTTAAGAAAGATAGAGCTGCACAGGAAGCCATGCCACGTAATACAATGGCTAATAAAAAGATTGATACGCGGCAGCTTGCAGCTGATGTGGAGTCGTTTCTTGGTCCGGTAGGAGAGGAAAGAAATCCTCCTGTAATTTATGTGGGGCTGGATGGTAGACCATTAAAAGAGTTGCAGCGGGCTAGTATTGTACAGGCTGTTGTTACCAGTGGCAGTGTACTTTTGTTGGCTGTTGTCGGATTCATTTCTTTGTATTGGGCGCACCGTGCCCAGCGGTCAAAACGTAAAGCCGGACGGAGTCAGGCTATGGTTCAGGAGGTTATGTACAACCTTCCTGATGGATTGATCGTAACGGACAGTAAAGATCAGATCGTTTACATGAATGAATTGAGTAGGGTTCTGCTCCATTGTGAACAAGATATTACTGCCGGAGCAGATGTTGCACAGGTACTGCTTCCTGATCTTGTGCCGTACTACCTTGAGGCTCGTGACGGTTCGTTACGTCGCGAACAGGTACTTGAGCTTTCAACTGAAGAGGTTCCGTTGCTGCCTGTCGGTGTGACTGGCTCTGTCATTAAAGATGATCAGGGTGGTGTTGTGGGAACTGTGTTCCTTATACGTGATCTTCGTGAGATGCATAGTTTGCAGACCGAGGTTGAGCGTAAAGGTAAGCTTGCCGCTATTGGATCACTTGCCGCTGGTGTTGCACATGAAATTAGAAATCCACTTAGTTCCATCAAAGGTGGCGCAACCTATTTGAAGTCACAGTTTTCCCAAGGTAGTGCCGGAGAAAAGACTGCTGCAATTGTAATTGATGAAGTTGAGCGTCTTAATCGAGTAATTACAGATCTCATCGGTCTCTCCCGTCCGTCAGATTTAAGTCTCAAACCTGTGGATGTAGCAGGTATTATTGAGCACTGTACAGGCCTGATAGAGCAGGAGGCAGAGTTGCGGGATGTGGAACTATCCGTATCTATACCGGACGCAGCGCCGCAGGTCATGCTGGATGCTGACAGATTTTCACAGGTATTACTTAACTTGTGTCTGAATAGTCTGGATGCCATGGATTCTATGGATAACGGCGGGAAATTGCAGGTTTCAGTTGTGCCCGATGCGCAGTCCACAAGTGTCATCGTTGAAGATAATGGCGAAGGAATGGACACGGAAACAAGAGACAGGATTTTCGAACCGTATTTTACCACCAAATCACACGGTACAGGACTTGGATTGTCCGTAGTGCATAAGATTATAGAAGCCCATAACGGAATTATTCGCGTGTTCTCCACTAAAGGAAAAGGGACACGATTTGTAATACAGCTGCCTTGTATGGATAAGGAATAATAATGCCAGCGCATATTTTAATTGTTGATGATGACAGTTCACACCGCACAGTTCTCCGCACTATTATTGAAGACTGGGGGTATGAGGTTTCGGAAGCTCCAGACGGTGAGACTGCGGTGGCTATGACGCAGGAACGCCCATACGATACCGTGCTTATGGATATTCGCATGGGAGCTATGGACGGTATTACTGCTCATAAGCATATAGCAAAACATAACCCGTCTATTCCGGTTCTGATTATGACAGCGTATTCGTCTATTAATACGGCTGTAATTGCTCTGAAACAGGGTGCGTATGACTATTTAATTAAGCCCCTCGACTTTGATGTGCTGAAGCTTACTATTGAACGTATGCTTGACCATACACGGTTGGTGGAAGAAAATCGGTCGCTTAAAGAAAAAGGTGCTGACAACAACCAGTTCGGCATGGTCGGTAACAGTGACCGGATGCATGAACTTGTTGAAACCATTACCACCGTGGCACCGACACATGCTCCGGTATTGATCACTGGTGAGTCCGGTACCGGTAAGGAGTTAGTTGCAAAAGCTGTTTTTCAGGCAAGCGAACGCTCATGTAAGCCGTTTGTTACGATTAACTGTGCTGCACTGAGTGAAAGTTTGTTGGAATCAGAGCTGTTCGGTCATGAAAAGGGAGCATTTACAGGAGCGGATAAGCGCAGGGACGGCTTGTTCTGGCAGGCGGACGGCGGAACCATTTTTATGGATGAAGTGGGAGAGATACCCCTTTCTCTGCAGGCGAAACTCTTACGCGTATTACAGCAGGGTGAATTGCAGCGGGTAGGTAGCGATGCCATTTTGCATGTAGATATTCGAGTTATTGCTGCCACCAACAGGGACTTGCAGGAAGAAGTGGCTAATAAGACATTTCGTGAAGACCTGTATTATCGCTTAAATGTTATCGGGCTGGAAGTACCTTCCTTGCGGGAGAGACAGGCCGATATTCCTTTGCTGGCTGAACATTTTATGAAAATATATGCAGATAAGTATAGTAAGAATGTTGTCGGGTTTTCACCGCAGGCAATGGATGCTCTGGTAAATAACCCATGGCCGGGAAATATTCGTGAGCTTGAAAATACCATGGAGCGCGCTGTTATTATGGCTACAGCAGAGTATATTACGGACAGAGAGCTTCCTGCCAGTTTGCGTAACAGTGTACCGGAACCTGCAGCAAGTCCACGAGGTGGAGATCTTCCGCTTGGCGATGTCTCTTTGGAGAATCTTGAAAAACGAGCTGTTCAGGCTGCACTCAAGAAACATAAAAAGAAAGTGGATGCGGCCAATGCATTAGGGATAACCCGTGCAACACTGCATAGCAAAATCAAAAAATATGGTCTTGAAGAGCAGAAGAAAAAATAGGCTGTAGCTGCAAGAGGATAAGAAATAAACAGGGAGTATCTCTTAAAAGAGATACTCCCTGTTTTTATTTTGTCGAGGCAGGAAACAGTAATGAGGGATTGTAAAGTAAATGAGGAGGTCGGGTGTGCATATCTCATTGTACTGAAAACAAAAAACTGCATTAATAGAAAATGCGGTCAGGTTTTGAAGGCAGGTTAACGGATACGTGGTGTAGGTATATGGCACAAAGAAGCATACGTCAGATTGTGTACGATACAATGTACTTGCAGAACACGCTTGCAGGGAAGATTTTTAATGTCTTTCTGATAGCTTGTATTGTGTTGTCAGTGATGGTTGTGCTCGCGTACTCCATTCCTTCGGTTGCGGCGGAATACTGGTTTGCCGTAAATTATTTGGAATTTTTTTTTACGGTACTTTTCACCATAGAATACCTGCTCCGTGTCTGGTGCACTCCTTCTCCGAAGTCGTATATATTCAGTTCTTTCGGTGTGATAGATTTTCTTTCTATTGCGCCGACATGGGTTACAATTCTTTTTCCGCTGTTCCCATCGCTGGCGTTACTGCGTCTTTTTCGTGTTTTGCGCATACTCCGGTTAGTAAAGTTATTACAGTATTTGAACGATACGTATTTAATGGTTCAGGTTTTGCGCAACAGCCGGCGTAGAATAGCCGTGCTTTCGTTGTGGATTCTTGTGCTGGTCGTCATCTTCGGAACGCTTATGTACGTTATTGAAGGTCATGCGCATGGATTCACATCGATTCCTATTTCCATATATTGGGCCATCGTTACACTGACTACAGTAGGATACGGTGACATAACACCGCAAACTGTTCTTGGTAAGATTGTAGGCGCAGTTATTATGTTGATCGGCTATAGTATGATAGTCGTACTGGCGGGAGTGATATCGCAGAAATTTACAGAAGCAAAAACAAATGTTCAGGAGAAAGTTTGCAGTGCATGCGGTGGAGATGGGCATGCTATTGATGCAGTATACTGCAAGCACTGTGGCAATCTTTTGTAAGTTGTTGCATACTTTTTGTATGTTTTTTTGATGTTGCCTGTTTTATTAACACATATTAACATACTTGATATGTGGTACATACAGCAGAATATACGCACTTCTTAACCGCAATATAGCTGCGCTGCGACTGGCTATATTGCCAGAAACTATTTTAACCAAGCACTCACAGAACACCTAGGGTTCACAGTACGTTGCGTTGTCAGATCGTGCATGCGGTAACGTTCTTTTGTCGCGATTGTAATCTGGTAATAACGTACTGTGTGCATTATCCCCAGCATACCCGCGTGGTGTTTAGACACGGCCGAAGGTTGGAGCTCTCATGTCGATTGAAAGTGTTTTAGCTAAAATGGAATTTAGAAAATTCGAGGCTAGCATAATCGACTTTTTCATGAAGAAAAACGGCTATGCCATAGTCTTGACCGAGGACACCAACTTTACGACACTTTTGCGGCAAACACTCAATAAGCATTTGGGATTGCGAAACAAGTGTTTTTCGCAAGTTAGTTCAGTTGAAGAAACCCTTAAACTAATTAAGAAAGAGCTTGCATCCGACAAAAAATTATTAGTTTTTATCGAGCGTATTTTTAAAGATAAAGAAATGTCATCGCTGGTTCGTAAGATTAAAGACGAATACAGTAAGTGCGTGGTTTTTATAACCATGACAGAGGCTCCTCGTGAGCAGTTTATTCTTCTGCACGAACTTGGAGCGGACAACTTTATCACTAAACCTATCGCTATTAATACGTTTATTGAGAAGGTTGCTCATAGCATTAAGCCGCAAAGCAAGGTTAGTCAGCTTGTTGAAATTGCGAAAACTATGCTGGAGCAAGGCGCTTATGAAGATGCAGCTAATGTTGCAAAGACAGTCCTGAAGGCGAAACCGGGACATTCTGCTGCTCTTCTTGTTATGGGGGATGCCTACAAGGGCTTGAAGAAGTATGAACAGGCGCATAAATGTTACATGGGAGCAGGGGATTCAGCACCGCTGTTTCTTGATCCTTTAAAAAAACTCGCAGATTTGTATGGTGTTGCCGGAGTAAAGAAACGGCAGCTCGATTGTCTTACCAAGCTTGATAAAATGAGTCCGCTGAATGTTGAGCGAAAGCTTGATATTGGGTCGATATATGTTGATCTGGGGAACTTTGTCAGTGCAGATGCGTATTTCGAGGGCGCGTTGCGTCAGGCTAATAAAGAGGCAATGGATTATCTGGGCAGTGTGTCACAGCGCATTGCCACTGCGTATGAAGAGCAGGACCCACAACGTGCAGAGCAATATTTACGCCGGGCTTTGCGTGTAAAGGGTGACAGTCTTGATAAAGGGGATGTGGATACCTTTAACACTCTTGGTATTGTTTTGCGTAAACAAGGCAAGTGGCGTGAGGCTGTCCAGGAATACAAGCGTGCTCTTCAAGTATCCAGAAAGGATGAAAATCTTTACTACAATATTGCCGTGGCCTCGGCTGAGGGGAAAGATTTTGCACAGGCTGTGGCCTGCCTGAAGAAAGTGATTCAGTTGAATCAGGAATTTGTACGTACGGAAACAACCGTTGCGTATAATATGGGGCTGATATTCTATAAGGGCGGAGAGATGGAGTTGGCTAGAGTTCATCTTGAAACCTGCCTTGATCTTGATCCGAATCACGCAGGTGCAAAAAAAGTTTTATCACTTATGTAAGATTTTTTCTGAAGAAATAAAAAAGACAGCCTTTTTTTCTTAAGTTGTTGTACAGTCCTATGCAGAGTAAAACAACAAAGGAAAGAAAGGCTGTCTTTTTTTTGTACTGAAAAAACAGGAAAAATGTTTTCTGAGATGTAAGATGGAAAGGATAACATTTTTGAAATTGCACTACTTGAGGTTATCTGCAAAAATTGATATAGATCGAATCACATCATGAAAAGAATATCTTCCTTAAGGAGGGGCGGAAGTGGCACACACTAAAGTAAACAAAACTATTGCTGAGATTAATGAGCGAATTCGTTCCGGTAAGGCCGTTGTATTGAACGCTGAGGAAATGACCGAAGCGGTACGTACAATGGGTAAAGAAAAGGCTGCCAAAGAGGTGGACGTAGTTACAACCGGTACTTTTTCGCCGATGTGCTCATCCGGTCTTCTCTTTAACATCGGCCAGAAAGAGCCACCAACAATCAAGACATCCAAGGTTACTCTTAACGGCGTGCCTGCGTATGCGGGGCTTGCTGCTGTTGACGGATATCTGGGCGCGACGGAGCCGAGGGAAGATGATCCCCTTAACAAGGTGTATCCGGGACAGTTTAAATACGGCGGCGGTAATGTTATTGAAGATCTGGTAGCAGGGCGCACTGTTTCATTGCGTGCTGAAGCCTATGGTACTGATTGCTATCCGCGTAAATCGTATGAAAAAGAGATTACGCTTGCAGATCTGCCTCATGCTGAACTGTTTAACCCTCGTAACTGCTACCAGAACTACAATGCTGCTGTTAACCTTACCAGCCGGATTGTGTACACCTACATGGGGCCACTTAAGCCGAATATGCGCAATGTAAACTTTGCGACTGCAGGTTGTTTATCGCCATTGTTTAATGATCCGCTGTTTAAGACTATCGGGCTTGGTACACGTATCTTCCTTGGTGGCGGTATCGGGTATGTTATTGGTGCAGGTACGCAGCATGTTCCTAATCCTAAACGTAATGAACGCGGTATTCCTCTTTCTCCTGCCGGTACGCTGGAGTTGAAAGGTGATTTGAAACAAATGGAAGCCAGATACTTGCGTGGCTTGAGCTTCATAGGCTACGGTAACACCATGAGTGTCGGGGTAGGTATTCCTATTCCGGTGCTTAATGAAGAGATTGCCTGGTACACTGGTGTGGCAGACAGTGATATTGAAATGCCGGTAAAAGACTACGGGCACGATTATCCGAATGGATTGCCGCGTGTACTCCAGCATTGTACCTATGAAGAGCTGAAGTCCGGTGAAGTGGAGATTATGGGCAAAAAGGTTGAGACAGTGCCTATGACCAGTTACCCGATTTCACTTGAGATTGCAGACAAACTTAAAGAATGGATTCAAAAGGGCGAGTTTCTTTTGAGCGAACCAGTGGAAAAAATTCCCGCATGGTAAATACTGCTAAACTTCAAGCCCTTGAGTCTAAACTCAAGGGCTTTTTTTCTCCTGTTCTGGCCTTTTCCGGTGGAGTGGACAGTCGTTTTCTTGCCCACATCATGCATCGTGCAGATATTGAATTTACTGCAGTGCATATTACAGGCGAGCATGTTCCTCGTGCAGAATCTGCAAAGGCGCTAAATTGGCTGCAGACTCATGATGTGCCGTACAAAGCGTTACGTCTGTCACCTTTGTCCATGCCTGAGATTGCGGCAAATGACAAAATGCGTTGCTATCATTGTAAGCATCTGTTGTTTTCCACCATTAAGCGTATGGTGGAAAGCAATAGTATTGGTGACAGCGAGCCAGTAATTTTAGATGGCACAAACGCATCGGATCTTGGAGAATACAGGCCGGGATTGAAGGCGCTGGAAGAGCTTGGTGTTATCAGTCCGCTTGCATTGTGCGGAATTACCAAAGACGAAGTGCGTGAGTTTGCTCGAGCTACAGGGATGGAGCATGCTGACCAGCCTGCTACTCCCTGCCTGCTGACGCGTTTTTCTTATGGTACTGTTCCGGATATTCATCTTTTACAAAAGGTTGAAGAGTGCGAGGCGGCGTTAAAGCGCTATGGATTGCAAAACTTTAGAGTGCGGATTCTGGATGATGGCTCGCAGCTATTGCAGGTCGCAGCCGCAGAAAAAGGCATGCTGCATAAGCATCATGACGCTATTGAAGAAACGCTGAACAATTCAGGTTTTACTTCTGCTCAAATTCACTGTTCTGAACGGGTGAGCGGCTTTCACGACCGAAAATAGAATCATCTGTTGAGTGATGCTTTGCTGGACAACAGGTTGCTTCTACTGTATCATCCCGACTTTCGAAAAGACCGCTAAGGAGAATTACAATGGCTCATAAGAAACATGAACGTAAGAAAGAACTTGATCGTCGCCGTCATCGCCGTAAAAAAGCAATGAAACTTCGCATTAAAGAAGCAGTTGCTGCTAAGAACGCATAAGCTTCTTTACGATAAATTATCGGCTGCTTACAAGCTCGGTAATGTTTTCCTGCTGCATTGGCAGGCTGGAAAACGGCATTTTTCTTGGCAGCGGTTTCATGTTTATTAACAGTGAAGCCGCTGTTCAGCTTTTCTAGTTTTTGTATTGTTGATGGAGGGTATCGTGCCCATTTACGAATATCGCTGTAATGCGTGCGAACAAATTTTTGAAGAATGGACTACATCCTGTACTGAGGGTGATGAGTCCATTACTTGTCCTGTCTGCGGTGGAGTAGCTGAACGCATTATCTCCAACACTACCTTTGTATTGAAAGGCGGTGGCTGGTATGTTTCCGAATATGGAAAAAACAGTGCGGCATCAAACCCCGCTAAAAAGGACATTCCATCCGATTCTTCCGGGTGTTCCAGTTCCTCATCCTCTTCTGCATCTTGATAGATATTTTTCGGCGGCCTGTATTGGCTGCCTTTTTTGTGCATAGCAATCGTTAACCGCAACCTTATGTAAGAGAACGCTAAAATGATCGATCGTTATACTCGCCCTGAAATGGGTCAGCTCTGGACGCTTGAAAACAAATTCCGCGTCTGGCTCGAAGTTGAAATCGCAGTGTGTGAGGCGTGGCACCGCCTTGGCGAAATCGATGATGAAAGTATGCAGCAGATTCGTGAGAAGGCCGATTTTGACGTGGACCGTATTCTTGAGATTGAGGAAACCACACGTCATGATGTGATTGCTTTCCTCACTGCTGTTGAAGAAAAAGTAGGCCCGGCGGCTCGCTTTATCCACCTTGGCTGTACATCTTCCGATATTGTGGACACAGCCAACGGCGTTCTGCTTTCCCGCGCAGGTGATATCATTCTCAAAGACTTTGAAAAAATGCTTGAGACACTGAAAACTATTGCGCACGAAAATAAAGGTCGCCTGTGCATGGGCCGTACTCATGGAATCCATGCAGAACCGACAAGCTTCGGCCTGAAGATGGCTGGTTTCTACGCAGAGTTTAAGCGTCATTATGAACGTTTTAAGGCTGCTGTAGAAGGTGTTCGTGTCGGTAAAATTTCCGGCGCTGTGGGTACAATGGCAATGATTCCTGCTGAAGTGGAGTCTATTACCTGTGAACTGCTCGGTCTTGCTGTGGACCCTATCTCCACACAGGTGATCAACCGTGACCGCTATGCTGCTTACTTTACCGCGCTGGCTGTTGCGGCGGGTGGTATTGAGCGTCTTTGTGTTGAACTGCGTCACCTGCAACGTACAGAGGTGCTTGAAGCTGAAGAAGGCTTCCGCAAGGGACAGAAAGGTTCTTCTGCAATGCCGCATAAAAAGAACCCGATTTCTGCGGAAAACCTTACAGGCCTTTCCCGCCTTGTTCGCACAAACTCAGTTTCCGCAATGGAGAATCAGGCGTTGTGGCATGAGCGTGATATCAGCCACTCTTCTGTGGAGCGTGTAATTATGCCGGATACCACAATCCTCATGAACTACATGCTCAATCGTTTGTCCAACCTTGTTTCCAACTTGCGTGTTATTCCTGAAAATATGGATCGCAACCTTGTTGGTTCTATGGGGCTCTTTTTCTCCCAGCGCGTACTGCTTGGCCTTGTTGAAACCGGAATGGGGCGTCAGGATGCGTATGTAATGGTGCAGAAGTGTGCTATGGAAAGCTGGGATACAAAGCAACTTTTCGAAGATCTGGTACGAAAAGATCCTGAAATCAGCACGCGTATCGCACCTGAAAAAATGGATGAAATCTTTGATGCAACCTACTACCTGCGTCATGAAGATTTAATTTTTGACCGTGTATTCAATTCTTAACAGACTTATATAGTGATTAATGGAGCGGAAAATGGCAGAACTTAAAAAACGTCTTGCAGAACTTCTTTACGAGAAGTCTTACAAAGAAGGTGATTTCACTCTCGCATCTGGAAAAAAGAGTGATTACTACTTCGACTGCCGTCAGACCGCTCTGCACCCTGAAGGTGCCTGGTTGATCGGCAACCTGTTCTACGAACTCATTTGCGGCCTTGAGAATGCTGCTGAAGTAAAAGGTGTGGGCGGTATGACACTTGGTGCAGACCCGCTTGTAAGCTCCACTTCTGTTATCTCTTTCGAGAAAGGTGGACACCTCCCTGCACTTATCGTTCGCAAGCAGCCTAAAGGGCATGGTACCGGACAGGGTGTTGAAGGTCTTGCCAACTTTGAAGAAGGCGACGTGGTTGTCATGCTTGAAGATGTAGTAACAACAGGTGGTTCTGTTATTACTGCAATTGAACGCATTGAAGCTTCCGGCCTCAAGGTGTCTTGCGTATGCGCTGTGCTTGATCGTGATGAAGGTGGTCGCGAAGCACTTGCAGAGCGTGGCTACAACCTTGTATCTATCTTTGATCGTAAAGAACTTGTAGCGCTTGCGACTAGCTAAAAGTCTTTATACGGAGTTATAATAAAGTGCTTCCGCATGGGAGCACTTTTTTTTTACATTTTTTTTGTATGCACAAAGCCGCAATTCCTTGACAATTTTCCTTCTCTCATGTCCTTTGTCAGTTTGGATTTACATTTCAATAGCTTTTTTAACTGCTCTAGGTTTGTGGAGAGTTTTTCTCTCCGAGATAAGGATGTTCATGCGCCCGTTCCCGTACTTCTTACTGACTTGCATCTTTCTTAGCGTATCTGTTGTTCCTGTCTTTGCCGGTTGGCAAGCTGTGGTGGCTGAGGAAGCCACAGAGCTCCCCATGCTTGTTACTGTGGATAAATCCGAGCAATCTGCGTTGTTTTATGGACAAAAAGCCAGCGAGCTTACATCGCAGAAAGTTCCGTGCAGCTCTGGACAGGTGAAGGGTGATAAGTGGCGTGAAGGTGACAGGAAAACTCCTGAAGGTGTCTACTTTGTAGAGATGAGGCGTACAGCCGGATTAGACTATGCTTTGTATGGTAACGAAGCGTATACATTGAATTATCCTAACCCGGTAGACAGGCTGAATGAGAAAAGCGGCCATGGTATTTGGATACACGGAAGAGGTGCTCCTATTGTTCCTAGAGAAACAAAAGGATGTATTGCTTTAAATAATCCGGATATTGCCGATTTATATACGAAGGTGACAACAAACACTCCTGTCATTCTGGCAGAACAGGTTGCACCTTATTTGCGCGCAGGCTCAGAGGTGGATGTGCTTAAAGAGAAGACTCAGCAGTGGATTGCTGCTTGGCAGAACCGTTCTCCTGAGTTTTTACAAATGTTTTCACCGGAAGCTTTTACAAAAAGTATGGATGAATCGTTTGAAGCTTTCGCACAAAGAAAACAGCGTCTTTTCAAAAGATTACCATGGATTATTACATGGACTGATGATGTAAACGTTCTGCAGGGCCCTGATTACTGGGTAACATGGTTCGATCAGTACTACAGAGCGCCGAATCTTGTTTCTCAAGGAATTCGCCGCCTTTACTGGCAAAAAAATAATGCCGGTAAGTTCATTATTGTCGGTATGGAATGGAAAGAAAGGAAAAATGGTATAGAAAAGGCGTACCTTGACGCTAAGGCTGCAAATGTGCATAACTTTCTTGATGCTTGGGTCACTGACTGGAAAAGCGGGTCAGTTGAGGGGTACATCAGCAGGTATGCGAAGAATGCGGTGCAGGGGACACGACGGGGGATCAAAGCCATTGCTGATCATAAAATTGATGTATGGCAACGTGCGAAACCTGCGCAGATCATGCTTTCTGACATAGAGATGACCTTGTCCGGGCGAGGGCTTGAAGTAAGCATGGATCAATACTATGGAGACAGTACCGGATACACAGACCAGGGTAGAAAAACATTAGTTTTACTGCCGCAAGGTGACCAATGGGTCATTGTAAGTGAAGAGTGGAGATCCAAATAGATGAGCGAAAAGTATAGTGTCCTCATAATGCGTGATGATACCAACGTGCGGCGATACAGGGTGAGCCCTTCAAGCCTGCGTATGCTCTTAATAGTACTTTCCTGTGTTGTTTTAGTCGCTGTGTGCGGAATTTTTACGAGTGCTTCTTTATGGAAAAAGAATACAGCGCTTATGAACGAACGACATGGTATTCAGAAAGAACTTAGAGATCTGAAAGTGTATGTTGAACGCTTGGAGAACATCGAACAAATTTTACAGTCCAATGATCCGGAAGAGCTACAGGCGTTATTTTCTTCCATGAGCGTTGCGGCTTCGACAGAACTTCCTCCCCCGATTGACCTTTCTTCCATGTTACAAAGTATTGATACAGACATGGTGGAAGTATCTAACCTGAAGTTGCAAAAGGCGACAGGCGGTAACCTGAGATTGTCCCTCAAGCTGGACAATAAGAATGCTAAAGGCAATATCCGTGGCTCCATTCTCCTTTCTTTTATTACAAAGAATGGAAAAGTGGTTGTGGTTGATGCCAATAAAAAAGATATGGACTTTAGCATAAACCGCTTTAAACGTATTGTGACAACATTTACTGTGCCTGAATCAATATTGTTGAATGAGGCATATGCATTGCAGTTAAGTATTACAAATAAAAAGACAACATTGTTACAGCGTATTTACCCGATGAAAGAGCTGTTGTAAGTTTTGTTGAAGAAAATTTCTTGTCGTTAGTTCTGTATATTTTACTTAAAAAGGGTAACGGTAATACCTAGCTAGTTGCCGAAATATTGCTGAGAAAAATTACTGAATAGCATGCATTAATCCGCTCTTGACATTATGTCATGAGCGGATTTTTTGTAAGGAGACTAAAATAGATTACTAAGGGAAGATCATCACTAACTCAGTAAACCCTGTATGTTCATCCTGCTGTTCAGATAAAAATCTGAATCCACATTTTTCGTAGAAAGATATACTCTTGTGGTTGGCTTTATAAACCGTAAGCTGCAGGGTCTTGCGAAGTTCTTTAGCTTTTGCAATGAGCTCTTTGCCAATTCCCTTACCCTGACAACATGGTGAAACAAAAATAGCTGCAATCGTGTTTTCGTATAGTGAGATGAAGCCGTTAACGTCATCCACATCTTCGTAGACATAGGTTTCAGCAGCTGGAAGATAGATTGCTCGCATGTCTTTGGCTTTTGCTGTCCAAAAATCTTCAGAAATAAAGTTGTGAGCCTGAATAGAGCTTTCAAGCCAAATTTGGATGACTGGTTCCATATCCTCTTTTTGAAATGGGCGTATCATACTCAATACTTCTCTTTATACTATGCAGAGTAAGCACACGTGTCTCAGGACTTTTGCGTATGCGAGCGATAATCTTTTTTTGTGATTATTCTGACTGGATGTTGTATGAGCGGAGTTTGCGGTAAAGATAGCTGCGCTCAAGCCCAATTGCTTCGGCAAGGCGGGTGATGTTGCCGTCATACTCTTTAAGTTTGGCTTCAAGAAATGCAGCTTCAAAATGGTTACGTGCTTCTTTGAAGTCGACAGCCCCACCTGAGATAAGCTGGTCACAGTTTGAGGTCGGCTGTGGCATATATTGATGAAATTCTGGAGGAAGCATCTGTGCCGTTACAGTCTTTCCGCCATACATAATGAGCATGCGCTCGACAAAGTTTTTTAACTCTCGGACGTTTCCAGGCCACGCGTACTGTAAAAGAGCGGTGGTTGCTTCTTCATCAAAGGTCAGTGGTTTAAAGCCATGTTCTGAGACAAGTGTGGAAATGAAATTGTCAATAAGGGTAATAATATCAGAGCCGCGAACTCGCAGAGGCGGAACATAAATTGGAAATACTCGTAAGCGGTAGTAAAGGTCTTCTCTGAAGTTCCCTTCTCTGATTTCATCTTCAAGCTTTTTGTTGGTCGCGGCAATAACCCTTACATTGACCCGTATAGTTTTGTTTCCGCCTACCCTTTCAAATGATTGCTCCTGAAGAATACGCAGAATTTTTGCCTGCGTTTTCATACTCATGTCACCAATTTCATCCAGAAAAAGTGTACCGTTGTCCGCCATTTCAAATTTACCGGTTTTTGATTGATCTGCACCGGTAAAGGCTCCGCGTTCGTGACCGAATAATTCTGATTCAATAAGTTCCTCAGGGATAGCTGCACAGTTTACAGCTACAAGAGGATTATCTGACCTGCGCGAATGGGCGTGGATTGAACGGGCGGCAATTTCCTTACCGGTGCCGTTTTCTCCGGTGATAAGCACCCAGGCATCAGTAGGGGCTACGCGTTCAATTTGCTCACGGAGTTCGAGAACAGGTTTTGAGTTTCCTGTAACTTCTACAGTCTGTTCTGATTTGATGCGGGTTTTAAGGGCAAGGTTTTCTTTACGAAGATTTTGAAATTCCAAGGCCTTGTCAGCAGCGATAACAACTTTCTCCAAGGACAGAGGCTTTTCAATAAAGTCATGTGCACCATATTTAATGGCGTTTACGGCTGTTTCAATATTCCCGTGTCCTGAGATCATAATAACAGGCAGTGATTTGTCGTGCTGCTTGATGTTGGTCAGAACTTCCATGCCGTCCATGCCGGGAAGCCATATATCAAGAAAGACGAGGTTCGGTGAATGCTCTTTGATTGCTTCCAGTCCCAGTTCACCGCTTTCGGCTTCTTCTACCAAGTAGTTTTCGTCTTCCAGAATACCGCGGAGGGAGAAACGGATTCCTTCTTCATCGTCAATAATTAATATACGTGCCTTGGGCTGAGGCATAGAGGCTCCATGTGGTAATATAACAGGATGTAACGTTGAGAGGTTACTGCTGCAGGATGTTTTTCAGCGCGTCATCAAGCGACGGATACGTAAAACAGAAACCGGATTCAAGCAGTTTTTCTGGAAGCACTCGTTGACCTTGAAGGATAAGCTCTTCAGCCATTTCCCCAAGAGTCATGCGAAGTACTGTTGCAGGGACTCGGAGCCATGACGGTTTTCCGAGCGTTGCTCCCAGTGTATTGCAGAAGGTAGTCATTGTTGCCGGATTTGGTGATGTGAGATTGAACACGCCTTTGCAGGAAGGGGTGTTAATGATGTGAATTATGGCATCAACCTCATCCTGAATGTGTATCCACGACATGACTTGGTTGCCGCTTCCGAGAGGGCCGCCGACCCCCATGCGGAAAGGGGGAAGAAATTTTTGCAGGACACCGCCATTCCCCAGAACAAGCCCTGTTCGAACGATAGCACGGCGGCAGCCGTCACCATCCATGCAGGTTGTGGATGCTTCCCAGTCTTTGCAGACTGAGGCGAGAAATCCCTGACCTGCTGGGCTTTCTTCGGTCATGTAGCTGTCTTCAGGGGATGAGGGGGAGCCACCGTAGTATCCGATTGCAGAGCACTGGATCGCTACTTTAGGCTTGTCTTCAAGCATGCTGACAGCTTTGCACAATGCAGTGCCGGCGTTAACACGCGAGCTTCGGATTTTTTCTTTGCGCTCTTCAGTCCAGCGGCCTTCACCGATATTCGAACCGATGAGGTTGATGACGGCATCAGCGGATTTAATGTGCGTTGCCAGCTGCTCGGGATTTTTACCATCCCACAATGCAAAATCAACATTAAACGAGTGGCCCTCAGGGATGAGGTACCTTCCGCGTTCTGGGTTGCGTGAAGTGACAACCACATGAGCATCATGTTCAAGCAGACGACTTGTAAGAGCTCTGCCAATAAAACCCGAACCACCAAGAAGTACAGCGCGCATTGTTTTGGCTCCATCATGTTCAACGGTTGGAACGACTCCTGTATTGAGTGCCTATCCCTTATACCACAGGAAGCTCTACAGTGACAATGGTGCCACCGTGCTCTGGGCTATTCGCGCGCACGTAGCCTCTGTGGTCACTGATAATGGATTTTACAATGGTCAGGCCAAGTCCTGTGCCGCCTTTTTTATGGGAAAAGTATGGTTCAAACAGACGGGAACGTTCTTCCTGAGTAAGTCCGGGGCCGTTATCTTCAACATCAATACGGACAAGTCCTAATGCCTGTTTGTGTTCGAGAGTAACTGTTACGGTGGCGGTGTCTTTTCCAGCCAGAATTTCCGCGGCATTGGACATAATATTCATGAACACACGTTTCAGTGCGGAGTTGTCCATCTGAATTATCGGAATTTCATTCAAGCGCTGGTAGTTCCAGCTTATGCCGCTGTGGGAGTTTTTGAATAAGGTGACAAGTTCCTGAAGCAACGGGTCTATTTCACCCGGAGCAAGCATAACTTCCGGCAGCTTTGCAAATGCCGAGAATTCTTGAACCATATTCTGCAGTTCTTCAACCTCTTTAACAATAAGGTTGGTGCATTGGCTGAATGCAGGCTCTTCAATTTGTTTGCCGTACTTACGCTGCAGTCGCTGTGCAGAAAGTTTTATCGGTGTGAGCGGGTTTTTAATTTCATGAGCAATTCGGCGTGCTACTTCGCGCCATGCAGCCATGCGCTGCATTTTTTCAAGCTCGGTAATATCTTCAATAACAGCAACAAAACCAAACTGATTTCCATCGTGGGAAGGCAGACCAATAGCACTGAGGAGCAGTTTAAGCTCACGACCTCTGATAGTAACAGCAATTTCGCGTTTCCAAGGTGATTCAGGAGTAGTTTGGAAGTGCGTTATCAGTTCTCCTACGAGTTCACCTTCAACACGGTTTTTCAGCAGTGTGCGGACATTCCACCCGATAAGAGCCTGCGCTGAGACACCGAACATGGAGGCAGCAGCCTTGTTGATGGTAGAAATATGACCGAGTGAATCGACAGAAACTACGCCTGCTGCAGTGTTATCAAGAACAGCCTCAATGTATCTGTTACGCTGTTCTTTTTCGAGATTTTGTTTTTCCAGCTTTGTATTGGCATCGGTGATACTGTTGCGGCTTTGTTCCAGATCTTCTGCCATGCGGTTAAATGAGCCTACAAGAACGCCGAGCTCATCCGTTGAAGTGTCTTCAAGGCGAACAGAAAGGTCACCTTTGGAGATACGTTCTGTTGCTTTTCCGAGGGCAAGGATTGGCTCTACAAGCTCTTTTGCAAGACGGAATCCGAACCACATAGCGCCTAAAATAATCAGCAGAGTAACAACACCCAGAATAAAGTAGAGCGTTATTTTCAGTGGTCTTTTAAGCGTGCGTAGCTTTTTGTATTCATCCAGACCGCGTACAATGCGATCGAGTTTGAACATGGTATCTTTACCGATGCTGCGAACAAGAACCAGATAGCCGGTTTTTCCTTCATCAACTGGCATAACGCCCACAGCATAGTCAGAAGCGCCACCAGGCCATATGAGAGACCAAAAACGGGGATTTTTTTCTAAGTTGCCCCAGTTAATACGGCTTTTGGTTTCTTCCCATACTTTCTCAATATCTTTATTTCCGTGCCAGTTCTGCTCGGTGCGTTTGGGCGTCATTACACCGACAACGGTAAGGTTGTATTCGGAGCGTTTTTCTTCAAGAAATGAATCCATTCCTTTTCCGCCCCATGCAAATTCGCGTTTACGGATTTGGGTAATGATGTATGTACTGAAATGCTCAAGATCATTTAGTGAATCAGAATAGAATGCCTGTCCGATATCAAGCGCTGTCTCCATGGATGTTTCTACCTGATTTTTGAACCAGTAATCCACGGAGGTTTGCACAAACTGAGTACTGATAACAAACATGAGTGCTGTCGGGATAAGAGACAGGCACATGAAAACAAGTACAAGGCGCGTTCGCAGGTGCGAGCCCAGTACTTTGCGGCGGCGTTCGAGGATAAGTTTAATCCCGTTACGCAGAACAATGAAGAGAATAAGGAGAACAAGGATAAAGTTTAAGTTGAACAGGGCGAGGAAAAAATATGAATCCACGCCAAGGTATTTAAGCTCAATCCATGTAAGGGCAATAATAACAAGGAAGATGACAGCCGCGACAATGAGTTCGCGTTTGCGACGTTTTTTTTCGCGCGCGTCGATTGCGTTGACTATAATTGTGCCCTGATCATGAGGGGTCATAAAAATACCTGCGTATTATCAGTACGTGAAATCCGTTGAATATTGTATCGGAGGGGCAGGATCCCATGACCAGAAGAAGAAAGATTTGCTGAGCCACTCAGGCACGTCGGTGTTAATCATCTCGACATAGAGAGTTACTCTGTAATCATTACCGGAAGTCATTAAGGTCGTGCTTCCCACAGGAAGGGTGATAGATCTCCATGCTCCTTCCAGTAACTTTCGTAAACTTTTATTTCGATGCGGTGCTTTGTCGTCAGGCAGTGTGAGGAAATACTCTTTGGTCAATGTGTCGTAATAAAGAAGGCTTGTGACACTGGTTTCGGTCAGACCTTTTCTAAACCAGTAGGAGCGTGGTTTGGACAGGTTTACCTGACAAAATAGTTCAACTTGCACTCCTTCTGTGAGTAACAGACGGAGTTGATCAAGCTGGGTGACTCCAACACCGAAGTTGAGCATCAGAGCACCGTCAGTTTCAGCAAGGCGAAATGAGGTCAGTCTCATCTCCTGTGATACAGCATGGGCTGATGACGGCAGGGATATGCTGAAAATACAGAGCGCTATAGTGGAGAACAACAAGGTTCGTATGAAGGAGGATACTTGAGTCATAGGTCTCTGCTTCGTTAGAGTCAATTGGTTCGCATCTGAGTATGCGGGATTCTGGCATACTGTGCAGTTCTTGGCAAGCTGCCGGTTTCCCGATGAATATATTTATTTCAGTATGATAGATTGTAAAGAGTAGTGAAAAAATCTGACAAAAAAAGCGCAGTAACGTGTCCTTTTCTCAAAAAAGAGCACATGTTTTGTGTGTCGCTTTTGCAATATGCTGTTGTTCTTATCAAAAATAAGATTATGCGACAGTATAGCTATTGATGTTCGCCCTGCAAAAATATGTCGACTTCGTCACGTTTCGGAATAGAAGTCTGTGCACCGAGACGTGTTACGGAAATTGCCGCAGCAGCATGTGCAAATCTGATTGCGTCATCCATATTTTTTTCTTCAAGTAGTGCGGTTATAAGTGCACCGTTAAAGACATCGCCGGCTGCTGTTGTGTCCACAGGGCTGACTGTAAATCCCTTGATGATGCGTGAGCCGCTTTCATCACTGATAAAAGCTCCTTTGCTGCCAAGAGTAATAACAACCTTTTTTACACCTTTTGTATGAAAGACAGCTGCAGCTTCTTGTGCATCTTCTGCTGTTGTTACGGTCACGCCTGTTAACAGCTCAGTTTCTGTTTCATTGGGAGTAATCATGGTGATATTTGCCAGCAGCGAATCTGGAAGCGGACGGGCAGGCGCTGGGTTGAGGACAACATTTTTTCCTGCTGCGTGTGCTGCTTTTGCCATCATTTCAATGGTGACCAGTGGCGTTTCAAGCTGCATGAGAATAGTGTCGGCATTGTCGAGTAATGACATGTGCGGTTCAACAAGCTCTGGCAGTAAGTGGGCATTAGCTTCCGCAGAAATTCCAATGGAGTTTTCTCCTTTGCTGTCCACATAGATAATGGCAATACCTGTCGGTGTGTTCGGTAAGGAGATAACGCCACTTGTGTAGATATTGTCTTTTGCAAAAGCTGTGAGCATGTTTTTGCCGAAATCATCATCACCTACGCAGGCGATGAGAGAAATATCTGCGCCAAGGCGCCCTGCAGCAACAGCCTGATTGGCTCCTTTACCACCGGGAACAACACGGTACCCGTGTCCTGTGACCGTTTCACCCGGACGGGGAAAAGAGTCTACCTGAAGGATATGGTCGGCATTAACGCTTCCAAGAACAACCAGTTTTTTCGTAGCCATAGTAACTCCGCAAAAAGCTTGTAACCGAGCGCCTTATATGTGCAAGCCCTGTCTCATACTTTGCGTTATGGATGGGTTAACAAGAAGAAAGTACACATTTTACCAGCTCGATATGTATCGCTGGCCAAAAATAGATGTATTCGAGTGAGTCAGGGCTGATATGAATATCAGCCCTGACTTGTCAGAATAGTACTCTGTCAGAGCAGATTATTTTTTGATTACCTGAAGTGGAACAGGGATATTTGCTTCCACTTTTTCACCTTTAAGAATTTTGCCCGCAGTTTCAACACCAAGAGAGCCGATGAGCGCAGGCTGCTGCGCGATGGTTGCTGCCATGTCGCCGCGCTTTACTGCCTCAATACCGTCATTTGTGCCGTCAAAGCCCACGATAACAACGTTTTTGCCTGCTGCCTTAACAGCTTTTACTGCGCCGAGAGCCATTTCGTCGTTCTGTGCGAATACACCCTGAACTTCTGGCTGCGCCGCAAGCAGGTTTTCCATTACATTGAGACCCTTGATGCGGTCGAAGTCTGCTGGCTGGCTTGCAAGGAGAACAAAGTCGTTCGCTTTAACTGCCTGTGCAAAACCTTCGCCACGGTCACGGGCAGCAGATGTGCCTGCGATACCTTCCAGCTGGATAACTTTTGCACCTTTGCCAAGCAGCTGCGCCATGTAATCACCAGCCATTTTACCGCCTGCTACGTTATCAGAAGCAATGTGGCTGGCAACTTTCCCGCGGGTTGCACCGCGGTCAAGAGTAATAACAGGAATGTTGGCGTTATTGATCATACGGATCGCATTGGATACCGCATCAGAATCAGTAGGGTTAATAAGGATTGCTTTAACGCCGCGAACAGTGAGATCTTCAACGTTAGCAAGCTCTTTGCTAGGGTCGTTCTGAGAATCGAGAACGATAAGCTCAAAGCCCATTTCGTTTGCTTTTTTAACAGCACCGTCTTTCAGGGAAACAAAGAACGGGTTGTTTAATGTAGAAACAACCAGTGCAATGGTGTCTTTAGCATGTGCAGGAATGCAGAGAGCCAGTGTAAGAGCTAGAGTAGCAGTAAAACCAAAGAATCTTTTCATTTTAGTTTCTCCTTAGAATGGGGGGTCTTATTTGCTTTTCGTATCAATGAGTACTGCCAGAAGAATAACCAGTGCTTTGGCAATCATCTGGTAGTACGATGAAACATCAAGCAAGTTGAGAGCATTGTTGAGAACACCGATAATCAGGGCACCTAGCAGGGTGCCGATGATGGTGCCTTTGCCGCCCATCAGGCTTGTTCCGCCCAAAACAACAGCAGCAATGGCATCAAGTTCGTATCCTGCACCAGCCGTTGGCTGTGCAGAAGAAAGACGTGAGGTGACGATAAGGCCGGCCAGAGCAGAAAGCAGACCGCACATGGAGTATACGGCAATTTTAATGCGGTCGACATTAATGCCGGAAAGGCGTGTCGCAGCCTCGTTACCACCCAACGCATAGATATATCTTCCAAGACGGGTATGGTTCAGCAGGTACCAAGCCGCAAGGAAAGTGAAAGCCATAATCCAGATAGGAACAGGAATCCCGAGCATGTGACCTGTGCCAATAAAGGCAAAGCTGTCCGCTACATCAGTGAATCCTGTAGAGATAGGACGTCCGTCTGTGTAAACAAGGGTCAGTCCTCGTACCAGCGTCATGGAAACCAGTGTGGCGATAAATGCCTGTACTTTTCCCTTCGCAATGACGATTCCGCTGAAGCCACCGACGATAGCTCCGGCAGCGAGTGCTGCAGTTACAGCAATAAATACCGGCAATTCGCTGGCAATGAGCGAGGCGCTGATAGCGCCGCACAGCGCAAGTATTGAGCCTACAGAAAGGTCGATTCCGGCTGTAAGAATAACCATGGTCATCCCTACAGCAATAATAGCATTAACGGCAGTTTGCCTGAGGGTATTCAGAATATTGCCGGTGGTGAAAAAGTTCGGGTTAAGCAGCGATACCACAATGACCATGATGATGAGTGCAATGAGCGTCTTTTGCTCTATAAGTCTTGTGGTGAGTGTTTTTTTTGCAGTTGTCATACGGGTGCTATCCTAGCGCTTCTTACCTACAGCGCAGGCCATAATGTTTTCCTGATTTGCTTCTGCAGCGGTAAATTCTCCACTGATACAGCCTTCATGCATTACAATAATACGATCGCTCATTCCTAAAATTTCCGGCATGTCTGAAGATACAAGAATGATACTCATGCCTTCTTTTTTAAAGGTGTTGATGAGCTGATAAATTTCTTTTTTTGCCCCCACATCAACACCACGGGTAGGCTCATCCAGAATAAGTATCTTAGGGCGTGTCATAAGTCCTTTGGCAATGGCAACTTTTTGCTGATTGCCGCCGGAGAGGTTACCCACTGGCTGATGTCTGCCCGGTGTTTTGATGTTGAAGGTATCAATATATTCGTCCACGGCATCGCGCTCTTTGCTGTGGTGCAGCTGACCTGATGCGTGGCTGAAATGCCTGAGTGCAGAGAGCGTCATGTTTTCTTTGACGGAAAGCCCTAAGACAAGGCCGTCTGCTTTGCGGTCTTCGCTGATAAACGCGATTCCTGCATCAAGAGCATCTTTCGGGGTATTGATAGTAATTTTCTTGCCATTCAGATTGATACAGCCGTCTGTGAGCGGGTTGGCTCCGAATATGGCTTTCATGAGCTCAGTTCGTCCTGCCCCCATCAGTCCGGCAATACCGACAATTTCACCTTCGCTTACCTGTAAGCAGACTTGGTTGACTCCGGCAGCAGAAATATTGTCTGTTTCAAGACTCACGTTGCCTTTGGCCACAGCTATACGCGGATACTGGTCTTCCAGTTTGCGGCCCACCATTAGTTCGATAAGCCTGTCTTCGGTAATGTCTTTTACTGGCATTTCCGCAATAAATTTACCATCCCGCAGGATAGTGACATCATCACAAATTTCAAAAATTTCTTTCAAACGGTGAGAAATGTACACAACCCCGTAACCAGCGTCGCGTAGTTCATTGATAACAGTGAAAAGTGCCCGCGTTTCAGTGTCGGTGAGTGCATCAGTCGGTTCATCCATGATGATGACACGTGATTCGAACGACAGCGCTTTGGCAATTTCCACCATCTGCTGTTCACCGATACCCAGATCGCCAAGCCGTGTTTTTGAAGAGCGGGTAACACCAAGGCGCTGCAGCAACTCGTCTGCTTCACGGTACATGGTATTCCACTGAATGTTGCCGAATGCTCCAGTTTTTTCTCTACCGAGGAAAATGTTTTCAGCAATGGAGAGTTCCGGCAGGAGGTTCAACTCCTGATGGATAATAGAAATTCCTGCGGCCTGTGACTGGGCAGGGCCTTTAAATTCGGTTTTCTTACCGAGGTAGGTCATGCTTCCGGCATCACGTTTATATATACCGGTAAGCACTTTCATGAGTGTAGATTTTCCTGCGCCGTTTTCGCCCATAAGCGCCATGACGCGTCCAGCTGTAACTGTAAGGTTTACGCCGTCCAGTGCTTTTACACCGGGGAAGCTTTTTTCAATACCTTCCAGCTTGAGTAGCTCTGTTCCCATACGCATAGACTCCTAGAAGACGACACCGGACTTCAGGGTGATGTTGGCATACGGAGTAAATTCGCCGGTTCGAATAACAGCAACACTGTTCTGTGTATTTACTTTATATTCTTCATGGCTGACGTAGGAAATGGAAATTTCTTTGTTCCGCTGCTCTGCAATTATGGAAAAGAAGGTAGTTACCTTGCTATGGAGCTCAGGGCTTACGTTAGGAAATTCTTTTGCAAGCTCGACGGACTCTACTTCCATTTCAGAAACGACAGCCTTTAGTGTGTCCATAAAGGAAGGCACACCTTCAGATAAGGCCAGGTCAATGCGTTGAACATGTTGAGGGATTGGTAAACCTGCATCGCAGATTGTCAATGCATCAAAGTGTCCCATTTTTGCAAGAGTGTAGGACACTTCAGAGTTAATAAGAGTCGCTTTTTTCATATGCGCTCCAGAAAGCCAATGGGTGTATATACATGTAATTCTGCTTAATTCAGCAGAAGTAGATAAAATTGCCTTGTAAAGTTCGGTAGCAAAAAAATGAGCCGAACACACGGGTGTAACTGGTTACAGAAAAAAATAACACATTACAAATAAAAAAGCGAAAAAGTATCAGTGCCTGAAATTGATTAAAAAACAGTGCGTTGAAGTTGTTTCGGTTGTCTGCAGAAAAACATTAAATCACTCTGGATATGCTGGATTGAGCGGTTTGACGATAGTTAAAAGAGTGCTGAATAGTTAGTAAGGCTCTATTTTTATTGAGGGTAACTGTCAGGTGCAGGGGGAGTTTATTGAGCATCTCAGAGGAAAACGTATGACATACAAAAGCCCCTGCGAGATCAGCGCAGGGGCTTTGTGTTACACATTATGCATAGAGCGGTTGAATGACCCGCTCCAGTACACCTTGAACTTTTGAGATAGCTATACCGTAGTTTGTGGTTGGTACGTCGTGTACAGCGAATTCACGCATTCGTCGTAGCATTGCAGTACGACTCGATTTACAACCTCCACAGACAATTGCCAGGCTGTAGTCTTTAATGTTTTCAGGAAGATCGTCTTCAGAAGCTATGTCAAAGGATAGCTTCTTGCCGGTATACTGAGTAATCCAGTCTGCTATTTTTTCATGATCGGTATTGTTGTCCAGTGTATGGTGAGGGCAGCATTCGTGCATAAGTACTTTGTCACCGTCTTGCAGTTCATCAATGGTAGAGGCACCTTGTAATAGCTTGGCTAAATTGCCTTTATACCGTGCGAAGACTGTTGAAAAGGTCGTGAGAGGCACGTGCTTTGGGACTATCGCTGCTATTTCATGGAGTATTTCAGAATCGGTTATAACAAGCACCGGATCTTTTTTGAGCATAGTAAGCGCAGCGTATAGTTCTGTTTCTTTGACGACCGTTGCCAAGGCATCCGCGTCAAGAACATCTCTGAGAACTTGCATGTGGGATTGAGCAAGTCTGCCTTTGGGAACAGCACTGTCGCTATGTGGTACCAGCAGCACTGCCTGCGCAGGTGTAATGAAATCGCTGACAAGCTTTGGCTTTTCTATGAGTTCCTTTGGGGCAGTGGCAGTAATGAAACGTTTTAGTTCATCAATGTTTTCGCCTGTAGTGGCGGAAACTGTAACAATGGAATGTCCGGAGCATGCTTCGAGGTCAGCTTGTGAAGGCGTTGTAAGGTCAGACTTGTTAAAAACGACGATAACAGGGATGTCCATTTCTGACAGTTCAGTCAGCAACCGTTTTTCTTCCTGCTGCATTCCGTGCTCTGTAACAACCAGTATGCCAATGTCTGTTCGCCGTAATACCTTACGGGTTGCAGCCATTCGTTGGAGTCCATCGGTTCCGTAGTCGTCCAGTCCTGCGGTATCGAAAAGGGTTACTGAGCCAAACGGAAATAGTTCGTACTGCAAGCCAGCAGGTGCGGTGGTCGTACCCGGATGAGCCGATACAATAGCTACTTCCTGATCTGTCAGTGCATTGATTAAAGACGATTTACCTGCGTTGCGGCGGCCTGTCAGTGTGATAATCAGGCCGGTCTCATTGGGGATTGCAGATATGTTCATAGCTAAATCGCGGGTTGTGCGCGAAAGGTTCGGCGCATGCTGGAGCCGGCTTGGGAACTCAGGGTGAAGCCTGCTTGCTGTACTTGGTGCTGAAGCTGTTTAACCGCTGCATGACCTGTACATGCGGGATCATTTTTTCCGGGATAGATTGCGTAGCGGCTGCGTACGTCATCTGGTGTGATGGAAGGCATAATGACATTGGCACCAGCATTAAGAGCAAGTACCCGGCCTTCATTCTTTTTAATGATTGATAGTGAATCCAGCGCGCTGATGGCGGGAATGTTGGCAGCTGGATTGGCTAATCTGAGCAGTGCCGTAACGCGCAGGCTTTCAACAAGTCTTCCTTGCTCTGCATGTCGAAGCGGGGTTTGCGGGTGCGGAATAAAGGGTCCGCAAGCAATCATATCCAGCCCCATAGAACTCAGGAGCAGTAAATCATCTGTCAGTGTTTCTGCTGTCATCCCGGGGAGTCCGATAATAATTCCCGAGCATGTTTCATACCCCAGCCGTTGCAGCGTTTCAATCCGGTTCAGCCTGTCGTACAGGTGTTCGCCCGGTCTGTAGAGGCTGTAAAGATCTGAGTCGGACGTTTCAATTTTGAGCAGATACCTGTCGGCTCCACTGTCACGCCACAAACGGTAGACATCGTCGGGGTGGTCGCCAAGAGAGAGTGTGACTGCCAGATTATACTTCTCTTTAATAGCGCGAACTACTGTGTAAACAAAATGCGGGTTAACGTCTTCATCTTCTCCGGCTTGCAGGACAATTGTCCCCATGCCCAGAGCATGCGCATTATCCACAGCCTGCATAATTTCGTCATGGGTAAGACGATATCGCAGCAGTTCTGTGTTGCTACTGCGTAAGCCGCAGTAATGACAGTTTTTTCTGCAGTATGATGAAAACTCAATGAGTCCCCGCTGGAATACCGTACTATTAAATAATGCTCGAGCAGTGGCAGTAGCAGCAGTAAACAGGGAGTTGTCTGTGTCGCTGAAGGATGTGCCCTCTTGTGCGACTGGACTCTTTAAAATCTCAATAATCTCATTACGTGTTAAAGACATAAACAAAACTTCCTTAAAGATAGCAGTTGCGCGCTGCTAGGTTGCCGTCACCCTAATCTATAGGGTGACGGCTGAAGCATGTAACCAAGTGCTGCGTGTGTACAATATTAAAGTGCCATATTGTACGCGGATGATGACAGCGGGTTTGGTTCGCTACAGGTAGAGGTCACGTTCTTCCTGTGAATGCGCTGCAGGCGGAACACCACATCAGTGCGCCTGTAGTAAAACAGTTTTCTACCTAAATGGTGATAAGGTAGACGCAGTGGCGCAGTCGTCCTCTAAATTTTTGAAATGTAAGGAGTGAATTCAGCAGACAATATGCAGAATAAATCCTCAGTTATCCTATTCCACGAAGTGTTCGCCAATTCTGCCAAGGCGATAGCATGGTATGAACAATGAAAAGATGATAGCCCGCATGATAACGTTGCTGCGGCTGGTATCAACAAGATGTCCATTGTTATGACTACGCTAGATAGCACTTCCGGACGGTCAAACTCCGAGGCTCAAAACGCGTCGGACAGGTGTGCGAATAAGGCATGAAATATTGATACATCGAGAGGAGATTTCGACGTAACAGTGCCGCATTCGCGGATGCTCATAATCAAGGCCGTGTATGGCACGGCAAGACGCGGGATGGCAACAGTTCGTTTGAAACTCATATTATCTAGTTGCTGATGGCAGGCTGCAGACCATTTTCAAAGACAACGGTGTGCTGGGGGAACGGAAATAACTCCCCGTGGATGTTGACAGGCTGTACTGTCAGCAGAGCACGTACGCATGAAGCTGAACAAGTAGATAATGTGCCGGAGTATTGCGGCTTGGCGAACGCAATACAAAATCTGACCATATGTTCATGCAGTGCCCACTGCATTGTTGGTATGAAAAATGACCAACATAGTCAGAATGGTTACTATGTGTTTACTTTTTTTGTTCAATAATTACAAATGTTTTTTGTGTTTACACATCGCCTGTGGTGCGATTGTGAAAAAAATTACAACTAACGTTCCAAGAATATTGAAAATTCATATACGGGGTTGATTATGGATAATAGAAAAAGAAAAACCTCTGAACCGAAGGGCTCAGAGGTTTTAGGTGTGACATCCAGAGTGGCAGTGTTGCTCTTATGTGAAAAGAGAATTTAGTTGAGCAGTGCTATTGCTGTATTTCCCGCATAACTGTTTCAAGTTTTTGTGAGAGCATGGCGAGCGCTGCAACAGCTTGTGCTGCTTCCTGCATTCCTTGTGCGGTTTCCTGTGTCAGGGAATTTACCTCGTCGGAAGCACGGGCAATCTGCTCGGAAGCGGCTGATTGTTCTTCAGAAGCTGTTGCAATGGAACGTACGCGATCAGCAGTCTGTTCACCTGCTGCAACAATTTGTTCAAGTGCTGTGCCTGCATTGAGTGTAAGTTCGGTGTTGTGTTCAATGTGGTCTGCAACTTTTTCCATCTGCACAAGCGTTGTGCTCGAACTGCTTTGAATTCCACTGACAACCGTTTCGACCTCATTGGTGGCCTGCATGGTTTTTTCAGCAAGCTTGCGTACTTCGTCTGCTACTACGGCAAACCCGCGTCCTGCTTCTCCTGCACGGGCAGCTTCAATGGCCGCGTTCAATGCCAGCAGGTTTGTCTGGTCTGCAATGTCGTTGATGACATTAATAATATTCCCCACGGACTGAGCTTGTTCGCCAAGTTCTGTAATTGTTTTGCGCATGTCTTGAGCAAATTGTTGTACTTCTTCTGTTGTACGTACAACATTCTGCACGAGGGTTGCTCCGTCAGAAGCAATATGCTGAGCCGTTTCAGCATCTTCAGCAGCTCTTGCTGCATTACTGGCAACTTCCAGTGTGGTTGCATTCATTTCTTCTACAGCTGTGGCTGTTTCGTTCATGCGATCACTCTGAATGGTTGTTCCTTGTGTGGTCTGATTGATCTGCACTTCAAGTTGACCAGCTTCTGTAGCTACCTGATCCGCAATAGCGCTTGCCGCCTGGGCTGCCTTGTTGATTCGTTCGTTCTGTTCTTCAATAATTCGTTGCTGTGCAGTCAGTTTGGTCAGGTCAAACCAGAAAGACACAGAGCCGAGAATTGTTCCGTCCAAATCGTAAACTGGTGTTGTTGTAATATCTACAAAAAGCGTTTTCCCTGAAGCGAGAGGGCGCTCACAGTTTACATGTAGTTGTTTGCGCTCTTTGATGGCTTTATCTGAAAGAGTTTCCTTAGTGGAATCATCCCAGTAAAGTTCTCCAGAACGGAGTCCAATGTATTTTTCCGGTGCTTCTTTTTTTTCCAGCATTGTACAGAGCTGCTGGTTAAGCCAGATCATATTAAAGTCTGGCCCTACTATACCGCATGGAGTCGGGATTGAGTTGAGAACACCCTGTGCGAATCCGAGTTTCTCTTTGAGAGTTTGAATCATGTGGCTGAGTGAATCGTGCAGGACAGCCATTTCTCCAGTAAAATTGGTAGCTGCTTTTGCATCCAGATCACCTTGTGCGACTTCATTTGCAAAACGTGTAAGTTCGTTAAGCGGGTTGTTGATTGCACGCAGAATAAAGAACGCAAGTGCTAGACCAAGAAACACCACAATACAGCATATTCCGATAATGAGCAGTTCGGATTTATGCAGCTGTGCAAGGGAATCTTCACCCTCGGCAACAAGAAAGTTGTGACTGGCCTCTCCGAGAGCTTTAAGTGAATCCTCCATACGGTGCAGAGGCTTTTTGAATGGAATCATCCTACGGTTAGCTTCCGAAGGTGTGATGTTTTCCGTCATAGCCTGATGCGTAATTTTTTTTACGCCCTGCAAATACTCTGCATATCCACTTTTAAATTGGTGGATCGCTGCGCGTTCTTTGTCAGAAAGCTCGATAACTTTTGCTTCAAGCGCTTCAATCGCAGCAAGCTCGTTGCGTGTAACTTCAGAAATATCCTGTAATTTCTTAAGATAGCCTGCTTGCTTTTTTGCATTACCAATATTGAGAAAGATGTCTTTTTCATAACGGCGGTGCAGTAAGAGAGAGGTGTTAAGTTCTAACGCATGTTCGCGGAGCGCCATGTCGCAGAAAATTAACTCTTCAATTTGATCGGTAGATTCTTCTGCGGACATGTATCCGACAATCCCAATAAGCAACGACAGCCCAATAGTCGTGCAAAAACCCAATACCAAAAGCTTTTTAATAGACATGAATTACCCCTAATGATGGAGTCCTCTGCAGTATGTGCAGAAGACTGAAACAATCGCTTGGCGCATCACTGCCAAGTGATAAGGTCAAAATTTAAAAAATAGCACAATAGATATAGCAAGTGAGAGTCTCTCTTCGTCTTCTGCTTTTGGTCCCCGATGCAGAAATGCTTGACGAAAGGATATATTGCGGATTCTGGGTGCTATGCAGTGTCACATAGAATTTTGACCTGCTGTAGTTTGTCGGTTGTCACATTAAAACTCTTTCACGCTAGAAATATCGACCTTTGAAGGGAATTGTTTACTTTTTTGTGACAATGGGGAGAAGGCTTTTTGCCCTTTTTGACGAGAAGAATATGTAAGTAAAAAATTATGTATGCCTATCTCGGCATAGTATGAGTTATGATTGCTCTATTTTTAGAGAGTAAAAGTTGTATGTCTATTTTATACTGATTATTAGATATGAAAGATAAGTCATATTGGAAAAGTAATAAATTTGTTTTGCATATAAAATATGCACTACAACATTTGAAAAAATGATAGGGATTAAGCAGTAATTTTCTGCAAAATAGAAAAGCTGTATCAAAAGATCTTTCAAGTTTTGATTTTTCTTATGAATAAATGATCATATTTTATATGAAATATGAGCTTCATGAATTGATAGATATGTAGAAAAGTATTTTTGCTACCCTGTTGTTTTCAGTTTGTTGGTACCGTTGCGTGGTGACTATATCTACCATGTACTGCAGTAAGAGGCTTAACAAGGGCTTCGGTTTACTATTCATATGTGGTGATGAATTCTGATTTGAAGTGGAAGCTAGATATAAAAATAAAAATTATATGAATTTTACATTGACAAAAAGAGAGGAGTTCCATAGTTACTCCTCTCGCTTGCTGGGCTATCGTTCAATTGGCAGGACGACGGGTTCTGGCTCCGTTAATCAAGGTTCGAGTCCTTGTAGCCCAGCCAAATTTTATTACTACAACAGCGCATCACTTCGTTGTTGCGAACCAATCAAACTCTCATGTAGGTAATTCTACACTTCGATCTTGATTGTTTCTTACGCCTCGTGCTGCACTATTGTAGTAATAAAATTACTATTTTTGACGCGTCCCCATCGTCTAGCCTGGCCCAGGACACCTGCCTTTCACGCAGGCGACGGGGGTTCAAATCCCCCTGGGGACGCCAAAGCAAGCAAAAGCTCTTACACAAACGTGTAAGAGCTTTTTTTGTATACTATACCAAGGGAAAGACTATGACTTCGTATCCAGAAGAGTTGAAGGGTAGAGCCTCCCTAAATGATTCACTGGAGATGCTAGTTTGCAGCCTCTCGAGCCTGTTTCAGCCAGTTGTCCCAAGTCGCCTTGTTGTTAGCAATCCACTCTTTCGCATGACGCTGGATATCTTTTTCTGACTTCTCTCCCTGATAGAGGAGGTTGTTCTGTCTGTTAATATCTGCAAGTGGAATACTAAAGAGTTCAAAGAAGCGTTTTGCTGCAGGGTTTTCTTCTGCAAATTTTTTGTTCGCAACAATGCGGATATCTGAAGGAACAAACCCCATTTTCAGAGGATTGGAAACAGCACCTTCCAGATCTTTTACAGTCATTTTGTCTGCTGAAGCCTTTTGGTATTCAGTAGGAATAATTTCCGGAACGTTAATCCAGACAACATCCTCGCCCGGTTTCAGTTTGAAAACTGTCCAGTTTGGTGTCCAGGAATAGAAAAACACCGGTTTTCCAGCCTGATGCGCTCCAAGGGCTGCAGCCATACCGGCCTCGTAGGCAGCTTTGCTAGGTTTGATGTATTTTTTGAGACCATAAACTTCCATATGTCGATCGATAGTACGTTCACAACCCCAGCCTGGAGGGCAGGCATTTAAATCTGCTTTTCCGTCTCCGTCCTTATCAAAAACTTCAAGTACTTCTGGTCTTTTGAAGTCATCAAGGCTGGTGATATTAAGCTTGTCAGCATAGCTTTTGCTCACAAGATATCCTTGCAGACCGCCTGCCTGAACAACGTATCCATATGGTTTTGCGTGTTCAAAGAAATCGCCGCCCATGTAGTTGTTATGGACAGGGAACCAGCCGTTCGGCCAGTAATCGATATCACCCATTGCCAGAGATTTGTATGCAAGAGCATTAGCCAGATCTTTTGGCTTTTTTACTTTATATCCAAGTGCTTCCAGTCCCATTTTAACGAGTGCAGCATGGAAAAAACCTGTGTTCCATGTTGCTCGGGCAGGTGAAACAGTGACACCTTTTCCAGGAAGATCATTTGCCGCAAAAGCAGGAACAGTAAAAAGACAGCACAGCGTTATCGACAGTAAAAAACGTTTTACCACGGAATTCTCCTTAACAGTTTGGATTACTTATTGGCCATGGATTGTGTGATACGGTCCAGAATAACAGCGAGCAGGACAATGGCGAGACCGCCTACAGCGGCTCTACCCGTATCAAGTGTATTAAGCCCTAAAACTACAGGCGAGCCTAAGCCGCCTGCTCCAATAAGGGCAGCGATGACAACCATGGAAAGAGCCATCATTATAGTCTGGTTTAATCCGGCAAGAATAGTAGGCAGCGCCAGAGGGAGTTGAACCTGCCACAATACCTGAAATTCACTGGCACCAAATGCTTGAGCAGCTTCGATCAATTCAGGATGTACCTGACGAATTCCAAGGCAGGTCAGTCTGATAATTGGTGGCAGCGCAAAGATGATTGTTGCCAACACCCCTGCTGTGTTGCCGATGGAAAACAGCATAACAATCGGTACAAGGTACACAAATGCAGGAGTTGTCTGCATAGCATCAAGGACAGGACGTATTGCTGTTTCAAACATCGGATTTCGCCCTGCCAATACGCCGACAGGGATACCAATGCCTGCACAGAACATGACGGACGCAAGAACCATAGCAAGTGTTGTCATGGTTGCTTCCCACAGCCCGAGACAGGCAATAAGCGTGAAAGCTGCGAAAGAAAAAGCAGCAAGCCGTTTACCGGAAGCTCGCCATGCAAGTAGCGTAATGACAATAATCGGGATGTAGAATGGCAGCGCATTCAGTCCGGTTGTCAGAGCGTTCAAGGTAACCTCAACAGGTGCCTTGATTACTTGGAACACGTCACGAAAGTTTATGACAAGCCAGTTAATGGCGTCAGAAATCCACTCAGAAAGCGGAATCATGCTTTCATCCAACGGAATAAAATCACCGCTAAGCATAGTGTGCCTCCTGTACGGAATGTATTATTCGCTCCGGCTTGTGTAATATGCGCAGGAAGCGGCTCTTGGAAATAACACCTTTAAAGTTACCTTCATCATCCAGAACAGGTACTGGGCAAGGGCTGCTTGCGACCACAGGCTGTATGTCAGTTAATACATCATGTAACCCGAGGGTTGGTACATCCTGTAAGTATGCATCAGATAAGCGTGCAGTAGCTGAAGCAAGCTCAGCAACTTCGCGTAGGCTCTCAGTTGAGACCACACCAAGCAGTTTTTTATCAGGGGTGAGCAGGTAACAGTAGTCCCTGTCGCTGGTACTCAGGTATTCCTGAGTCGCAGGTATGTTTCCGCCCTTTGTAATAATAAGAGTCGGATGGTTATTACGTACAATGTCACGTGTAGTTAGGATACCTGTAGGATCAACACCCTTAAAGAAGGAACGGACATAGTCGTTAGCTGGTGACCGCAGGATTTCATCCGCTGTGCCTACCTGAACGACGACACCGTCTTGCATGATGGCAATGCGGTCACCGATGCGCAGAGCTTCATCAAGGTCATGAGAGATAAAGATGATAGTACGCTGATGTTGCTGCTGCAGTTTGAGAAGTTCATCCTGCATTTCTGCACGAATGAGTGGATCAAGCGCGGAAAATGCTTCATCCATAAGCATAATGTCAGGATCAACAGCCAGTGCTCTGGCTAGTCCGACGCGTTGCTGCATACCGCCACTGAGTTGAGATGGGGATGCGTTTTCCCATCCATCCAGACCTACTTGCTTTAGGGCTTCTTTAGCACGGCGGTTCCGCTGTTCTTCATCAATTCCGGCCAGCTTAAGGCCGAAGGCAGTGTTTTCCAGAACGGTCTGATGGGGCATAAGAGCAAAAGATTGAAATACCATGCTCATATTGTGGAGTCTGAATTGCACCAGTTCATCGTGTGACATTTGGGTCACATCTTTTCCATCCACAATAACACTGCCTGCGTTAGGTTCGATCAGGCGGTTCAGCATGCGTACAAGGGTGGATTTACCGGAACCGGATAATCCCATTACAACGAAGATTTCTCCTTCGTGTACGGTGAAGGAAGCATCTTGAACACCAATGGTGAGTCCGGTTTTTTGATAAATATCTTCTTTGGAATGGCCCTGTTCAAGTAATGCAAACGCGCGATTACTTTTGGAGCCGAAAATCTTGTAAAGATTTTTAACGACGACTTTTTCTTTTTGGAAATCCATGTAAACCCCATAGTTGTTTTTGACTTGCTATGAGGGTAGACAGCGTCGGGTATGGTTACAAGGGGGGGGAGCGGGTATGTTTCGGGTATGTGCAAGACGGCAACTATACCCGATTATGATGGGTCAAAGTCCGTTCTGTTCTCAAGGTATGCCTGCAATGAGATGTTTGTTCCACAAAGTTTGAGCTTTTTACGTATGTTTTTTCGGTGACTCTGTAACGTCTCAAAAGAGATGCCTAGAAGCTCAGCGATTTCTTTTCCCTTCATGCCTACATAGACCAGTTTGCATATCTCAAGTTGTCTTGAGGACAGCGATAAAAGTTCATCAGGTAATTCTCCCGTATTATCTGAAAAATCTTCAATGTGGGATTTTAAAATACCACTGTAGCTTTTTCGCAGGGTCTGTGAAGGTGCTTCTGCAATGCGGTCAATTGTCGGAAGCAGGTATTCTTTCACCTGTTCAATAACTTCTTCACGATATTCCTGTTTTTCTTCTTCCACGCTGCGGATAACAGTACGCAGTGTGTTGTCCATTGATTCGAGTTCTTCTTCTCGTTCCTTCAGGTTTTCCTCCAGTTCCATCCGCATACTGAGATCTTTTATGATGAGCTGAAAAAGCAGCTGGTCAGAAAGGCGTATCTGTTTGGCAGTAAGCATAATGGGGATTTCTTCTTGTGAGGAGTTAAGAGCAATGAACTCTCCACACCATGGCTTGCCTTCTTTTAGGTTTGCTATGCTGGACTTAACTATTTCTCGCAGAGATTTTTTAATAAATGGAAGAAAAGAGGAGGGATTTTGTTCGTCGTTGGGAATATTAAAACGTTTTACTGCTGCGGGGTTGGCACTGAGAATGGTCAGTTGTTCATCCACAAGAATTGTAGAGTCAGGAGCGGCATCAAAAAGAGCACCAAAGAGTTTGAATGAGTCTTTTCGAGCGACAATGTTGTCCTGAATACATTCTTCATACGTTTCCCTGAGCCCTTCAATTGGGGTCAGGGTGGCAACTAAGCCGCCGTTGGGAGCAAGCACGTTCGGGATAGGCATAACCCACAAATTGCATTCCCCCTTATCTGTAAGGGAAATACTGGAAGTGCGGCCTGCAGGGTGTTTTGTAAACAATGCATTAATATTGGCAATGTCTATTTCAAGAAGAACCCATAACGGAACGTTGATAATATCTTTCCCCCAGAAATTGCGGGCACCGATGCTGCTTTTGATAACTACGCCGTGGTCATCACAGAAAAGTACAACTTCTTCCAAAGAGTCGGTTATTTCTAAAAAAGTATTGTCATGTTCAGGTGTAATTAGCTCGAACAACGATTCCTTCATAGTTATCTCCAGGCTGGGGTTTGGAGTACCATACACATAATCGGCATTGAGAGCCAATTGCCCTGTTCAAGGCAGATATGATGACTTGTGGTGAAGATTTTAGCCCGACGTATCGTATACTTTTTAGGGGGGTGAGATGTGCGATAGACACTACTGTGCAGAGAGATGAGGTAGGCATCATGCCTTGTTTTCTGATGCACTTTAGGGCAGAAGGCTTCAAGCAATTGATGCTGTTAGACTGCCATCTGTCGGCAGGCGAGTGAGACATAATAGAAGCTGAATAATTGTTGTGAAGATGGAAATACATTTTTTGCCTGGGCACGGTACGCATTTAGTACCGGAGCCCTCTTTTTACGTAATAGAAGACAAATTTTGTTCATTATCACATTTCAGTCGTTGTAAATATTTTTTAGGTGCGAATTATGACTAAGCAGACACAGGATTGGCGCTTTGCACAAGCAAACAAAGAGGCTTTGTTCGCTTTGGGAGCATATGCTCTGTATTTTATATGGTGGTTTGTTTTTGGATACGGCATGGGGGAAGGAGATCCAGAACAGTATACCTATGTTTTTGGTATTCCGGAATGGTTCTTTTACAGCTGTATCGTGGGATACCCTGTAATTACGTTGCTGCTCTGGGCGATTGTGCGTTTCTTTTTTAAAGAAGTGCCGCTGGATGATGCTGAAGATGAATCCGAATCTCCGAATAACGCAGCGGTAGCATGCGGTGAGGGAGGAAAGCATGAGTAATGCTCTTGTGACAATTATTCCTGTTGTGCTGTATTTAGCGCTCTCTTTCGCAGTGGCGCTGTGGGCTCGTAATAAGGCAGTGTCCAAGTCCTCTCAAGGCTTCATGGAAGACTATTTTATCGGTGGTCGTTCCATGGGCGGTTTTGTCCTCGCCATGACTATTATTGCCAGCTACACAAGCGCAAGCAGTTTTGTGGGGGGCCCCGGTGTTGCGTACCGTTACGGATTGAGCTGGGTGTTTCTTGCTATGATTCAGGTACCCACAACCTTTCTTACGTTAGGTGTACTTGGAAAGCGCTTTGCCATTATTGCCCGTAAGACGAACTCATTGACTATTACAGATTTTTTACGTGCCAGATATAAGAGCGATGCCGTAGTCATTCTGTGCTCGGTATTTCTGCTGGTATTCTTCATGGCAGCAATGCTTGCGCAGTTCATCGGCGGTGCACGTCTGTTTCAGGCCGTAACAGGATACCCGTACATTGTCGGGCTGGTGCTTTTTGGTATTACGGTTGTGTTGTACACCGCTGTCGGGGGATTCCGCGCAGTTGTTATTACGGATGCCATTCAGGGAATCATCATGGTGGTTGCTGTGGTGGTGATTCTGTTGGCTATCATCAATGCAGGTGGCGGAATGGAGCAATGCATTACAACTCTTAAAAATATTGACCCGGGACTGATAACACCTACGGGGCCTCAGAATAAGGTTCCGCAGCCGTTTACATTGTCTTTGTGGGTTCTTGTTGGACTGGGGATTCTTGGTCTGCCGCAGACAACGCAGCGCTGCATGGGCTATAAAAACTCTCGAGCCATGCATGATGCTATGATCATTGGTACCCTTATTATCGGGTTCATTATTTTATGTGCTCATCTGTCCGGTGCTCTTGGCAGAGCTATTCTCCCAGAATTGCCTGCGGGAGACCTTGCTATGCCATCCTTGATTATGGAGCTGCTTTCACCTTTCTGGGCTGGAGTTTTCATTGCAGGCCCTCTTGCGGCAATTATGTCCACAGTAGATTCCATGCTGTTGCTGGTCTCTGCTGCCATCATCAAAGACTTGTATGTGCATTATAAGCTGAAAGGAGATGCATCGCAGATGCCTTCCGTTAGCATTCAGCGCATGAGTCTTATGTCTACGGCTGTTATCGGGCTGCTGGTATTTATTGCTGCTATCCAACCACCTGATCTGCTTGTGTGGATTAACCTGTTTGCTTTTGGCGGACTGGAAGCTGTATTCCTGTGGCCGATTATCATGGGGTTATATTGGAAACGGGCGAATGCGACAGGCGCAGTGGCTTCGATCGTGTTTGGTGTGGCTGCTTTCCTTACGATCAGCATCATGAAACCAGCTATGGGCGGGGTGCATGCAATTGTACCAACCACTCTTATATCTCTTTGCGCATTTGTTGCTGGTTCTTATGCAGGTCGCACGCCAGATAAACACATTGTGGCGTTGTTTTGGGGAGAGCAGCAATAAGTGGAGTTGAGGCAGGTGTGTTGTGAGCTGGTTCAATTTACCTAGAGTATACTGATGATGCAGTAACGTGCAGTATCTGTAATGGTAGTGCGGCAACGTATCATACTACGATTCATATTCTTTGGAGGACATTCGCGTGCAATATGATGCTAATATTGGACTGGTGCTGGAGGGAGGAGGCCTGCGTGGTATCTTTTCATCCGGCGTGCTGCGTCATTTTGATGATCTGCGCATCCCGTTTACATCCGTCTATGGTGTTTCCATGGGAGCGTGTAACGGGGCAAACTATGTTTCAAAGCAGCCGGAACGTAATCGTATCACCAGTACGCGATTTGTGAACGACTCAAGATACCTGAGCTTTTTGCGCTTATTAAAGGGCGGGGACTTGTTCGGGATGGATTTTATTTTTCGTGAAATCCCTTTGAATCTGGTTCCTATCGATTATGAGACCTTACGGGATAATCCTGTAAAATTTTGGATTGGGGTTACTGACTGTGTCAGTGGTAAGCCTGTCCTGTTTGAAAAGGATATGCTCAGTACCCGAGAGGAGTTGCTGACAGTGATGCGGGCTTCTGCAAGTTTGCCTCTGATAGCAGAGCCGGTAGAGTTTAATGGTGCAATATACATGGATGGCGGCATTGCAAACCCGATTCCGGTTCAGCAGTGTCTTGCGCAGGGCGAAAAGCCAGTGCTTGTCCTGACGCAACCTGCGGGATATCGGAAACGAGCCAGTAAATCGGTAAAAGTGTGCAAATGGCGCTACCCTCGTTATTCCGGCCTAATTCATGTTATTGAACGGCGTCATGAGGAATACAATGATCTGCTCGCTGCTATCGAAGCTAAAGAGAAGAGAGGGGATATTTTTGTATTGCGTCCAGAGAATACGTTTGATGTAGGCAGAGTCTGCCGCGACCAGCGCAAGTTGTATGCACTCTATGACAGTGGCTATATGCTGGCGCGTGAACGATCAGAAGAATTGCTTGAATTTCTTTCAGTGTAATACTGCTCCGGTTTGTGGAAACATGAACCGGAGTTTTTTTACACAAGATAGAGGCCTTTATTGGTAAATGTTTTTTTGCTGAGAATCGTGATGGAGCCGGTAGCAGGCTTGAATGTAAACAAGTCTTGAAGTGGCCTTTGGTTAGCAGCACATAATAGAGTGCGAATTACTCCTGCATGCGTAACACAGATTATTGGTTCTGGAGTGTGACAAAGCGGTAGAATAAGCTCCAGCACACGCTGTTGGACATCAAAAAAAGATTCTCCCTGTGGTGTGCGGAAGTGGGCAAAGCTATTACCCCGTTGTTGGTATTCATCTGGCCAATGGTCTTGGATGTATGAAAAGGCAAGACCGTCCCATTTCCCCATATTTATTTCTTTAAGGGCGTCTTCTGGGATAATGGGAATATTCAGTGCGTTGCTAAGTATTTTTCCGGTTTGCATTGTGCGGATAAGCGGACTGGAGAGCAGGACAGGTTTTAGCGGGTTTAGCGTTAGCAATTGCGGAATAGTTTGTTCTGCAATTTGGTTGAACCCTTTTTTAGCAAGCGGGATGTCGGTTTGCCCGATGCAGATTCCTTTACGGAGTATGGTTTCTCCATGCCTGACCAGATAAAGCATATTACCCCTTCCTGGCAGGAGCGAAAAGCATGTCGTAGTCAGTGGCTGTCACGGATTCAACTTTATCCAGCACGCTTTGGGCTTGCAGAAGCTTTTGTTGAATAGCTTCGACAGCTTCTTTTGATTCTGCATAGCAGGCCATTTTTTTTTCATACCTGCTTGCAAGCGTACATCGTTCTGTCCCTTCCACAAATTTATCTGCCAGAAAAACAAGTTCGGCTTCTGTCACTGCACCTTGCTGCGCGGACATGTATGAATGCGCAGCAATGCATGGTGCAAGGCTTGGAAAGCCAAGTTCGGCAATTCGTTGTGCACCTGCCTCTGCGTGGTTAGGCTGTCCTTTGGCAATGTCATGCAACATAGCTCCCGCAATAACTGTTTGGACAAAAAGGGGAGTTGCTTCAGGTAAATCTGCGAGCATAATCCGTGCAACATCTGCTACGGCAAGGGAATGGCGCCTGATGTGTGCCGGAAGTTCAAGAAGGTTCCATATCGCATAACACTCTTGTAATGACGGCACTGTTTGCAGCTCTTGCAGGTGGTATAGCCTGATATAGTCTTTGGGGGTGTCCATATCCTCCAGCATATTGCTGTCTACAACCGGAAGGTAATTGGTAGCGGCAGCGTGGTGGCTTAACAGCATTGCTAGACCGCCTTCACCGGAATATTCCAGTATGTCTTTTTTTAGTGATATTTGAAGGCAAGGCGGGTGACCTGTTTGTCCTTCAGTATCATGCAGGAAGTCGGGGAGCGGAGCATGCTCGTTATTATCAAGGAGAGGGTGCAGTACTGTTGTCTTTGTGGTTTCTGCATGCGCAAGCAATTCGCGGATAGTACGCGGACGGATAAGCGGGATATCAACAGGTGTTACGAAAAACAGGTCCGCGTTGTCAGGGAGTGCTTTGCAACCAGCTTGAACAGAAGAGAACATCCCTTTGTGGAAGTTGTTGTTATGCACAGTCTGAATTTTGAGGCGACGGCACTCCTGTTCCACTTCTTTTTGGGCAAACCCCGTAACAACTATCGGTACGACTCCTGCCTGAATAAAAGAGTCGGCAAGCGTTTGCAGGGCTGTTTTATCTCCTAACGATAGTGTTGCCTTACAGCGTCCCATGCGTGAGCTGTATCCAGCTGCCAGAATAATTGCATACGCAGTAAGCATACCGTCACCCCTTGGCTTTTACTTGAATGATTTCTGCCATAATGCTCACAGCTATTTCTTCCGGTGTTCTGCCGCCGATGGGAAGACCTATAGGGCAGTGGCAGCGGGCAATGGCTTCCTGCGAAACTCCTTCCTCAATGAGTTTTTGATACAAGCCGTCGCGTTTGCTTTTGCTGCCGATCATACCGATATATTTAGCTGGCGTTGTGAGCATCTGTTGCAGTACGCTTTTGTCGTGCGCGTGTCCGCGAGTGACAATGACTACGTAACAGTCTTCGTGAACGTTAATATTAGAAAGAATGTTCTCCAGAGAATCCACAACGGACACCTGTGCGTTGGGGAATCGTTCTGTATTGGCAAATTCGTCCCTGTCGTCCAAAACAGTCACTGAGAATCCTGCAAGGTGAGCAATTTCGGCTGTCGGTTTGGCAACATGTCCGGCTCCGGCGATAATAACTGTTGCAGGAGGATGCACTGTTTCTGAAATATAGTGCAGGGGCTGCTCACTTACAAATAAGGGATGATTGTGTGATTGATTATCAGCAGAAGTTCGAATGCAGTGTAGCGCATCTGCATAGTCCGGATGTTGGGCAACATCCGTTGCAGGAAGGTGTATCCAGTCGTCACCGTGTTGAACATAAAAGGCTTCACGGTGTTGAGCTGTACCATCTCGGACAATCTGTTCCAACTCTGCGAATTCTGCATACTGATCAGGTGTCAGTCGCTCCAGTAAGACGCTGAGCGAACCGCCGCAGGACATACCGAGTGCTCCTGCCTTGGTATTATCAAGGACATATGAATGTAGTCTGGCAGCACCGGTGGTTCCTTCAAGAAAATGTGCGGCTGTTTCTTGAACCTGTGCTTCGATGAGTCCGCCGCCGATAGTGCCGTAGAACTTGCCTTGAGGGCAGATGAGCATATGTGCACCGGATGAGCGGGGAGTTGAACCTGTACTGGAGATAACAGTGGCAAGAACGCAGTTATGTGTTGCGAGCTCTTGGGTTATATTGGTGAGAATTGAATGCATGCGGACCTCATTTTATTACGCGTATACTGCGTTTTGCGAATCCTGTGGAAATCGTGTTGTTATTTCTGCCCCGCAAGCACAGTACCACCGGAGCGTCAGGCAACGGAGAAACAAGATTGCGTATTAGCTCGTTATAGCTGGTTTGGGAGTTTGATACGGTGCCACGCGTATCTATAGTTATTTCCAGCTGATTCGGTGCCATCCGGTACTGTGCCTGCTGGGCAAGAAAGTTTGGTTCTGAAAGGAACAGGCCGTCGATTACAGAAGGGGTAATATGTCGGAACCATTCAGGGGCATCCTCTGGTAGCATAATGCGTTGAATGTCAGGACTCAGTCTGCGCAGTGGAGAGCCGCATGGGCAGGTGCCTGTCATAATATGGCCTTCGTCGCCTGTACGGTACCTGATAAGCGGCATTCCTTTACGGGTGAGTGTGGTTACGACAATTTCACCGCGTTCTCCGTCAGGTAATAATAGGCCGGTTTCAGGATCTGTAATCTCAACATAAATATTGGTTTCGCGTAGGTGCAGGCCTGTATTGTGTACACAGCTTACTGCACCACCCAAACTTGTTTCCGTCATGCCCCAATGGGTATGCACGCGGCATTTCCATGCTTGCTCTATATACTCACGTACTGCTTGAGAGCTAGTGTCCCAGCATATGAGAACACTTTTTACCGGTGAAATCGTACCACCTTTATGTTGCCATAATTTGACAAGTGCAAGGATATGAGCAGCAGTTCCTACAACACAATCCGGTGTATGTTTAGTGAACAGGGCAAGAGAAGCGGCAACATCATCAGGGTTCTGGTTGAGTACAGGAATTGCGCCGAGTGAATGCAGACCGTCTGCAAGCAGGGCACCGACACTATCCGGTTTTGGTGCTGGAAGTAGTGCCAGTACGGTATCTCCTGTGCTGACAAGGCAGCGCATGCCGTGGTCATAAAATTCCACGGTTTCATCAAGTTCATCCTGAGTAAAAAAGAGCCGTTTGGGTTTTCCGGTTGAGCCGGAAGTTGTCAGGGTGACTATTCGTGTAATGTCATCCTGCGAAGTACATAAAAACTTGAATGGTGCTTCTTTCAGGTCATCAGCCGTTGTCCTTGGCAGAGTTGCAAATTCTTTTTGGGAAACAAAAGAGTTACATCGTAGACTTTGGAACTGCTTTGCATAAAACGCACTGTTTTTTTGTACGTACTGGCAGACTTCAGCGAGTTTACTCAGTTGCCAGTTCACAACGTCTTCTTTAGAGAACGAAGGCATAGGAACGCCGCGCCCGATATCAATTTGAGCTGGCAGATCAAGGGGATTTTTTTCTGTAATCCGGTGTGTTGCATATTCTGCAGGTACGCTTTGCATAAGGTCAGTACGTCTTTTCTGTAGTGTGTGCTGGAGTCTGCATCCGTTAGTGCTGTGCTATTAATGTAGTGTATGGAAATGGCGGGAGGTGTATTATGGCTATCCTTACTCCCAAATAACGACCTAGGCTTCTCTGTACAATGTGGTTCCATCTGCTGCTGTTAGATTATATGCGCAGAAAGGAATGAGCCTGCCGTCCGGTGCGACAACGTGAATACAGCATCCCTTGAGCCGTTCAATATCCAGTGACCATGCATCCTGAAACGCCATGGCAGAGATAGCAAAGCGTTTTGTTGATGCCTGCTGGATAAAAGAGTCAAGCTCGTTGCCCACTGGATTTACCCCATTCTTTTCTTCTGCTGCTGCCCATTGGCTGCGAACAAAAGCACGTGCTTTTTCTGCCCCTTCTGCTGCCGGTTTCGGCTTACAGTTGCAGGAGTTTTTAGGAACTGACAGCAGCGAAAGCGACTTGTCCTCATTAATGATGTAGTTAGCGTGAAATGAACAAAGAGCGTGTTCGCACGTTGGCGGTACAAAATCTCCTGTGGCAACAAGATGGTCTGTCTGTCGTTCAAGTTCTTCTGCCAGTTCCGGCAAAGTGATGCGTTCGTTGTCCGCAGGGGTAACAGGATACCGTCCGAAATAGCTGATAGGCTGAAAATGGACACCGCGAACTGCCGGCGCACGCTCTATGGCAAAGCGGATGATGTCACCGATTTCGTCTCTGTTTATTGTTGGAGAAATTACCGGAACCAGCACAATACCTATCTGTGCATCAGCAAAGGCTTTGATCGCTTTTGCTTTTGTTTCACGAAGGTCAGCTTTGCGAAACGCCTGCCATGTGGATTCACTCAGCCCATCAAACTGTAGAAAAACAGAATCAACTCCCGCGGCAGCAAGTCGTGCAACATAGTCTGCATCGTGTGCGGCACGGACTCCGTTGGTATTAATCTGTACAAATGGAAAACCAATACGTTTTGCTTCCGCCACGAGTTCCGGCAAGTCGTCACGGATAGTCGGTTCGCCTCCGGAAAATTGTAGATTGCACCCGCCTGTCGTGCGCATGGTGGTATCCAACAACTGAAAAATTTCTTCTTTGGTTGGATCCTTCTTTATATTGTTTGCATTTGTTGCAGAGGCAAAACACACCGGACACGAAAGATTACAGCGCCATGTGACTTCAATAAGTGCCATGCAACTGTGTTGCCTGTGCTCTTTACAAAGGCCGCAGTCAAATGGACATCCTTTTTCGATGGTTGCCGAAATTGTCGGTGGTGTGGAAGGAATTTTGGGGCGCAGCCAGTCCGTGAAATTTGTAGCGGTGTGTGTTGAACGCCAGACAGGTGTGGAGAATGCCCCATGCTCAGGGCAGTGTTTAATAAGACGAGTTTCGTTGTCACTAGTTACCCGCATAGCAGGAACCCGTTGGAGACACTGTGGACAGACGCTCTCAGTATGCGAAATGTGATCAGCCATAACTACTCTTTTACAGCAGCAATATCGTAACCGTACTCTGTGAGCAGGGTATCGATAAACATAAAGCTGTCCACAAGCAGGCCACCGCATATAGTGGTGTCCGGCACAGGATTGTCGCAGTGGTCGCCTAAAATTTTACCACAGTCTATTCCACCAAATTGTTCAATGGTTTTCTGAGAAAACCATTCTGTGAATGACTCCAGCATAACTGGAAGGTGGTCGTCTTTTTCTTCAGTTGCGGCGTCGTGCCCTGCATAGAGTCCGAGAAGCAATGCGCCTCCAGTGAGCAGACCGCATGCTCCGTCACATTTTGACATTCCACTGCATAACCCTTCAGCAGCGCGTATGAGCTGCTGATTTTCCACACCGGAAAATTCCAGTGCCATCCCCATCATAATTTGGCTGCAACAGTATCCTTTGCCAGCCCACTGGAATGATTGCAATTGAATGTCGGAAAGCATGTTTTACCCCTTTTTTACCGCTCGTATTTGGATATAGCCTATGCTTTTGTCGTAGCGTGCAGTGTGTCTTGTTGCTGGATTGCCGCTGTCGGAACAGCATGTGGCAATGCCGGAGAAAATAAGTTTCGCCGTGAGCTCTTTAAGCTCCTTTGTGCAGTCTGTGCTGCATGTGTGTGTAAACCCAGCCTTCGTGAGCACAGCGAATAGTTGATTAAGATGTAACGGAGAACTGGCACAGCCCGCAGATATGCTTTTTTGCGAAACGCACTTTGGAGCGGTATGGCATGTTCTATGTGCCTGTTGCTGGTCAGTCCGTCTGTAAAGATCTGATAAAATCAGCATGCCTCCGGTACAAAGCACTCGGGAGCATTCAGTGATAGCGCTTTGGAGTGAATGGCTCAACGAGAGCACGCAGTCACAATTAACAATATCAAATACAGCATCACAGAACGGTAGTTTGTCGATAGTGCCTTGCAGCGCAGGAACAGAACGCAGGCTTGTCTGTTGGGTATTAGCGTAAGAAAGATCCAGTCCTGTTACTTGCGCACCGTATTGCTGTTTTAGAAATGCACCAGTGGTGCCGTTACCGCAGCCTGCATCAAGAATATTGGTAGCAGCAGTAATCCCAAGTTTGTCATATGTCTTTTGGGTAAGAGCCAGTCCACCTGGACGTAATGCACCGTCCTCAAGAGTTGCCATAAGGGGATGTTGCCAGAGTGCTGTACTCATTTATCTTCCAGTAGCTGCTCAACGTCTGCCATTTTGCCCAGAGCGAGGGACTCCGGAATCAGAACATACCCGCATGCAGGACATGCAGGGAGTTCTACGGAAAATTTGCTTTCAAGATATACCAGTTCAACTGCCGTAAATTTGAGCGGCTCATTACATTGGCTACAGTTCCAGTGAGAAAAATCATCGTGCAATACTTGTAATGTATTCATGGCGTACTCTTATTTCGGTGGAATAATCTGCATGCGATGCGACCAGGCGTTATGTATGCAGTAGCCGTTGGTATCTTTTGTATATTCAATCCAGTAGGTAACGCTTACAGGGCGGAAGCTGGCGACAAAACGTTCTGTCTTTGTATTAAACAGGCCTCTCCCCGTGCTTTCTACATATTGCACAACTTTGCGGATATCGCTTTGCAGGATACGTCGTTCTTCCATGTGTGCAGTTGCATCAGCAGTGTAGGAAACAGGAGGAAGGTCTTCCTGCCTTTCTGGACTTGCTTCATTCCAGATGGTTGTAAGTAACTGTTCTTTTAGTCGTATGCGATTTTCGCGACGATCGGAAAAGCCTGTAACAGGAACTGTTGCCGGATCAGCATTACAGCAGGAAAGTGCAGAGTTACAGGCAGGAAACAGAATATCCAGCAGGTGAACAGTGCGTTTACCTGTTCTGGCCAGCATGTCGCGACACATGGCGCAGTAGGTGAGCACATCCTGTTCAATGTCGGAGCACTGGGAGAGAACATCAGCCCTGTGCTGTGAAGCTTTTTTTGAAAGGGCAGGGTTGGCAGAATCAAGCAGGCCGCCGTATCCGCAGCACTCTGTGAGCACTTCTGAAAGATGCGGCTCAGTGATATTCATATGCAGTGTGTTGGCTATGGAGCGTACGTGGGTGCGCATAGGTTCATCATGCCGTGTGGAACACGGGTCGTGCAGGACGTATGGCTGTTGCAAGCTACGTGCTGTCGGAGGTAATCCGGTTTCTTCCAGAACCTCCCATAAAGAGCGTGTTGGAATATGCGGCATCAGCTCTGCAAACATGGTTGCGCAGGTTGGGCAGCCTGCAATGATTTGTGGTTTACCCATTGCTTCCCACTGACTGGAAATTTGATTGGTGGTCGTTTGGCTAAGCTCTTGCTGTCCTGACCAGTGAGCGGGAGCTCCGCAACAGTGGATAAACAACCCGACTGGTTCTTCCATGACTGTTCGCAGATAGTTGTATGTACTTTCTACAAGGTGCGGTGAAACAGCCGGAAGCTGACAACCGGGGAAAAAAGCGTACGTGCTGGCTGAAGCGGAAGGTGCATTTTTTGCGAGCATCCCCGCAGTATTGGCAAATGCCATATCACGGAGCGCAAATTCGTGTGCAGATGGAGGCATTGTGGAAGCTGACACCATCTCTTGTCTTGCAGAAAGGCAGAGATCCTGTACCGCGAAGTCTTCGGGGCAGATTTCTTCGCACAGGCCGCAGAGCATGCAGGAGTTGATCATTTTGTTAGCATGTCTGGTACCCATGACGATGGCAGCATTATTGTATATCTGCCGTGCATAGATCTTAGGGTAGCTCTTAAATTCTGCCAGAAACACACAGTTATTGACGCATTGCATACATTCGCATTGCATGCACCTTCCTGCTTCAAGCATCGCTGTCGCTTCATTATACCCCTCAGCCCCTGCAGGCAGAAGCGGGAGTGAAGAAACCATGGATACGTCTGTCTGCAAACGGGATAGGAATGGTCCTTCGTTTTCTCTTCCTGCAATGAGGGATACATTTTGTATCGAACGTTCCGCGGAGAATGCCAACGTCCTGCCCAGGGCAACACGCTCTATCGTGGAGGCATTCCAAGGGGACGGAACGGCGAATACAGAGGAAATTTGGGTTTGAAGAATTTGGAGGTCAGTAACAGTACACGCGTACCTATCTGTCAGTTCCGGTGAGGCTACCAGAATGGTATCCCAGTCATCGCAAGCGGACTCAAGGTCTTTGGGAGCTTGCTCTGTAGAAAATTGGACACCAAGTTTTTCGAATGCCTGTGTGTGCTTTTCAAGCGTTTCTTGCGGAAGATTTGAGGATATTTCGGCATATGCATCAGTTGACGCAATGGTAGGGGTAATCCCTTTTTTAGCCAGTTCCCATGCCGCTGCAAGGGCTGTGAGGCCTCCACCCAGAATTAATACTCGCTTGTTTTTGGAAGGCAGTGGGCGCAACAAAGGTGTTTTGGTCGCGTGTTGTGCACAGTGGCGTTCCAGCTCCGGCATGTTGATACTGCCGCCAAGTTCTTTGCGCAGGCATGACTCCATGCATACACCGTCGCAAAGATGCGCCGTGATGTAAGGTACAGGCATGCTTTTATAGAGTATGGCCCATGCTTCATTAATTTTTCCGGCAGCGACTTTTTGGCAGAAGCTGCGAACATCAATGTGCAGGGGACATCTGGCCTGACAGTGTGGTGCTTCTTCTTGCGTGCACCGTGCTTCCCATTGGCGGAGTTCGTGTTGTTCCATAGCGTGTTCAGAGTACGTCCGTGCTGCCAAAGCAGCACGGACGATGAGTACTGTATTACTTATTTAACCCTGCGAGCACTTTTTCAGGAAGTGCAGGCAGCGCGCGGATACGGACGCCACAAGCATTGTATATGCCGTTAATGACAGCTGCATGCGGGCAGGTGAGCGGAAGCTCGCCAACACCGGAGGCACCGAATGGGCCTTCAGGACGCTCAGATTCTACGTAAATCAGTTCCATGTCGTCTGGAATCTGTTTTGCGTAAGGGAATCCTGCACCCACCATGGTGGAGTGCTTTTTGATATCCTCAAAGTCCTCAGTGAGTGCAAGGCCGATAGCCTGAGCAAGGCCGCCGTACATCTGACCATCTACAGCCAGTTTGTTCATGACGGTACCAACGTCTGCTACTGCGGTCATTTTTTCCACAGTAGTTTTACCGGTTGCTATTTCTACACTGACTTCAGCAAGGAACAGTCCGTACATGTAACATGCAAACGGGTTACCCTGACCGTTTTCGTCGCAATCGGTACATGGTGCTGTCCATTTGCCTTTGGCACGGGTAGGGATGTTGTTCGCTTCCATCTCTTCATAGGTGTAGAAAGAGCCGTCTGCTTTTTTCATAGCTGCTACAAGCTCTTCACCAGCTGCTTTGATTGCACGGCCGATAACAACCTGTGAACGGGAACCACCTGCAGGGCCGCCATTAGGGCACTTGCTGGTGTCGTTGAGGCAAACTTTGATTTTTTCAGCAGGGAAGCCCATTGGGCTGAGTGCTTCGTGTGCAGTTGTTAATGCACCGATATCAGCACCCTGACCGTGGTCATGCCATGTGGTGTACACTGTGACAAAACCTTCAGCATCAAGTTCAATGTCTGCTTCTGCGGAGTCAGGGCCGTCAAGACCGGAACCGTACACGCCAAGGGCAATACCTACGCCGCGTTTAACTTCCGGCGTGGAAAGCTCTGCTGCGCGTTTCTTGGCTTCTTCGTATTTAGGGCGAACGGTATCGAGAATTTCAGGCAGACTGTAAACTTCAGGATCTTGACCTGTAGGTGTGGTGGAACCTTTACGGTATACGTTTTTGTAGCGCAGTTCCAATGGATCCATACCGAGTTTTTCAGCAAGTTCGTCCATAAGAACTTCTGATGCGAATTCAGACTGCGGAGAACCGTAGCCACGGAATGCAGAACCCCATGCGTGGTTGGTACAAACGGTACGACCTTCACCACGGATGTTATCAATGTCGTAACCTGCACCGATAAACTGAGCACCACGAAGGGTGAGAAGGTCACCGAATTCAGAGTAAGGACCGTGGTCAACAGACCAGTCTGTTTCCATACCGAGGAGTTTACCTTCGTTGTCCGCAGCCATACGTACGTTCATAAAGAACGGGGAACGCTTACCGGTGTAGGTCTGCTGCTGGTACCATGTGTAGTTGAGGAATACAGGGCGGTCAGTTGCCATGCATGCAGCACCGACGAGGGCTTCCATTGTCGGGCTGAACTTGTAGCCAAAGGTACCGCCAGCAGGGTTCTGAACCATGACAATATTTTCAAGTTCTTCACCGAGACCAGGAGCAATCATGGCAGCATGCAGATGCAGGCCGATTGATTTGGAATGGATAACGAGTTTACCTTCGTCGTTACGGTACGCAAAACCTACGTCCGGCTCGATAGGCATGTGAGGCTGACGACCAACATAGTAATCGCCTTCAATGGTAACGTCTGCTTCTTTAAATATCGGTGCAGTGTCGTTGCCCTTAGCTACTTTCTGGACAAAGTAGATGTTAGGAGTGCCTGGATGAATTTCCATGGCGTCGTCCTGCATTGCTTCAGGGGCGCTCATGTACGCAGGCAGTTCTTCCAGTTCTACTTTCACTTTTTCTGCAGCAGCTTTTGCATGCTTTTCTGTGTCAGCACACACGATTGCGATGGCATCGCCGTACTGGAATATTTTTTCATCACACAGAATAGGACGATCCCAGCCGTCACCCTTGTTGGTCGGGAATGTGATGAGGCCGGTAATACGGTTTTTACCTTTAATATCTTTGTAGGTAACAACCTTTTCAACGCCTTCCATTTTTTCTGCTTCGGAAGTGTCGATAGAAATAATTTTTGCGTGGGAGACTTCTGCCTGAACCAGAGCACAGCGAAGGGTGTTAGCAGGAAGTTTGAGACCTAAATCTGCACCGTAATCGAGTGTACCGGTCACTTTGGCAACAGCGGTAGGACGTGGGTATTTTGTACCTACAATGCGGCCTTCGGTAGGCACGTCCTTCATCAGTTCATCGCGTGTTTTTTCACCGCGCAGAACTGCAGCAGCGTCCATCACAGCGTCAACAAGCGGTTTGTATCCTGTGCAACGACATGCGTTACGATGCTTCTGGAACCATTCGCGAACATCTTCACGAGTCGGGGATTGATTTTCAAGAAGCAGTGCATAAGAAGAAACAATAAAGCCCGGAGTACAGAAACCGCACTGTGCGCCACCATGAGCGATCCATGCAAGCTGAACAGGGTGCAGGTGTTCAGGAGTGCCAACCCCTTCAGCAGTTACGATTTGTGTGTTTTCTGCAACGCGCTTCATTTTAATGGTACATGTGCGCTTGAGCTTGCCATCCACAACAACGTTACAACTACCGCACTGACCTTGTCCGCAGCCGATCTTAACGCTGGTAAGCCCTAAGTTTTCGCGCAGTACATTCGCAAGTGTTTCATCCTGTTCGCAGATGACCATGCGGTCTACGCCGTTAACGTGAAGCATTCTTTTTAGCATGGAAACTCCTCTCTGGTACCTCGTTTCGGTCAATGCGCATTAACAAAACAAAAAGTTTGTCGATACAATTAAGGTACCCATCACATATAGGTTATAAAGCAGGAGGGTTCTACAGCAGAACCAGCCGATTATTATGACGATTTACCGAAGGAGCACAGTGGGAAATGACAGGTTTCGCAACCGGCACAGAAGCCGCCGTGTCCTAAATTCGTAATGTCTCTACGGGTAATTGTTTCGCCTGCGAGAATGCGCGGTACGATAAGATCGAAGATACTGGCGCGGTAGTACATTACGCAGCCGGGAAGTCCGATGATTGGTCGGTTATCCTTGTAGGCGAGCATGAACATGGCACCGGGAAAGGTCGGTGAGCCGTAGGTGACTACATCAGCACCAGTATCGCGGATACTGGCAGGAGTTCTGTCATCCGGATCGACAGACATGCCGCCGGTAACAACAACAAAATCAATACCATCATCAAGGAAGGCATTAATGGCGTCTGTAGTCATCTGCTGGTCATCAGGAACAAAGACTTGCTCCACGACATTTGACCCGAGTTCATGAAATTTCTTGCGTATTACAGGCCCGAACTTATCTGTAATTCTTCCATGGTAGACTTCGCTACCGGTTGTAACCACACCTACTTTGTGATGTTTGAAAGGCTTTACCTGAATAACAGGCCCGCCTGTTGCGCAAACAGCTTCTACTTCTTCAACCTTTGACCTGTCGGTAACCAGAGGAACTATGCGGGTACCGGCAATTGGTCGTTCAGAAAGGACATGCAAACCGTTGTGCATGGTTGAGAGAACAACCTCATCAATCGCATTAATTTGATGAACCTTTTCAACATCAATGGACAGCAACCCCTTGTTGGCAATAAGGTTGACTCGTCCTTCAGAGACGTCGCTTAACGTGATTCCTTCGCCAGCAACGGCGTTGGCAATGCGAATGGCTGCTTCATTTTCATGGATTTGATTTTCGGTAAGATTGAGAACATAAAGATGTTCTTTACCGATATCGAGAAGGGTGGGAATGTCTTTTTCTGTGACGATGTGCCCTTTTTTGAACGCAGGGCCCTTACTTTCACCGGGGACAATTCGGGTGATGTCGTGACAAAGAACCATACCAATCGAGTTTTGAACTGGAACTGCCTGCATTGTAGTCTCTTTTTGCGATTCAGGTTGATAGAAAAAAGTAGTTAGTAGGTGATTACTGGGTGTTTTTTATATGTCCATAGGGACATAATAAGTCAAACGTTTTTTTATGAAAAATAAGGGCAGTTGTGTTGAAATGTTTAAGAAAAATTTCACAATAAGGTGGTTATGCCCGTAAACAAAGGATGAGAGATGAGAAAGAAGAGCGTTAAATATAAATTTTGGCTGGAGGAAGACGGAAACATGCTGTTTGGTTCCGGCGGCACAGTGCTGCTTGAACAGATTGATGCACTGGGCTCACTTTCTGGAGCATCCAAGGAGCTTGGCATGTCGTACCGAAGAGCGTGGGGGCGTTTGAAAAAGCTTGAGGAATGTATCGGTGAGCCTCTGGTGACAAAGGTCGGAGGAAATAAAAAAGGATACCGCCTTACAGATACTGGAAGACGGTTTATTAAATCCTATAGAGATGCTGAAAAATTGATGGATGCGGCAGCGCAGGAAGCGCTGGTAAACTGCTTTAAATGGGTCAGGTAACGCTATTTGCTCATAGGGCAGAAGCGCTCCCAGTCCATATATGAAGCAGCGCCTGCTATGGTTGTCCCGTAGAAGATTACGGGCTTATCAGTAAGGAATAGATCAATGGAGTTGTTCGCAAGGGTCGTTCCGGTCACGAGCAGCAATTCTGCCCAGTTGATGGCATCACTGGTGTGTTCTTTTCCTTCAATCAGTACTCCTCGTTTCACCTGACCAATGTTCTGGGGATCAAGATCCACAAGACGCAGCGGAAAATGAGGGTGGAGTGCTTCAGCCATTGCAGGTTGGAAGCCGATTAATGTTATACGGCGGTGCCCATATGTTTGCTGTATATGGTCACAAAGTTTGCGGGCACATTCTTTGGGTTCGTTATTTTTACAATGTATGGTGTTTGTTGCGCTGTGGTGCGCGCAACTTACAGCATTGAGAGTTGCTACAAAAACAGCACGGTTAAAATCAGTTGTCAGTGGAAGAGATGCCACTTCTTGCAGGGTACCGGAAAATGTTCCACGACTGGCAGTAAATGCCTGTCCTTTGTACCCGTTAAATACTGCCTCCATGAGATGTTCTTTGCCGGTTTGGATCGGGTAATCCGTATCGTCCGGCCTGCCTATGGCTTCTTCTGTGGTAAGCGGCTTAGCTGAGACCGTAATAGGCTCCAGCAATAGATTACCAGAACGCCAGTCTTCAAGAGCTTTTTCCCGAACTGTTGTTAATGCCTGCATGATGTTTTCCGTCTGTTTGTGGATGCACATACCGCTGCATTGGATATCTGTGCAAACTGTTCGCAATAAAATGCACTGTTGTGTGCTGAGTGTACTGCCTGTAGTTGGGACGCAAACCATGTTGGAGAAATTTTTCCCTGCTCTATGGCAACGACCGAGTCTCCAAGGAGCGTAGCCTCTTCCAGATCATGTGTCACATGAATAATGGGGACATGCAGTTGCACTTTTAGTTCGAGCAGCATTTCTTGCAATTTATGCCGTGTTGTTACATCAAGCGCGGAAAAAGGTTCATCAAGTAATAGTGTTACCGGTCTGCGTGCAAGAGTTTGGCATAATGCCGCCCGTTGCCGTTCTCCACCTGAAATGGAGTGCGGTTTTTTGTTTTTAATGTGTTCAATATTGAAGCTGTGAAGAAGTTCGGGAACTTGTTCCGAATCAACAGCAGCAAAGCGAATGTTTTTTTCAACAGTAAGATGCGGAAACAGCGTGTAATCTTGAAAAACAAGTCCAGCGTTTCTGTGTTGCGGTGGAGTAACGTTGCGTGGTGATGAAGAAAACCAATTGGCATTGTTGCAGCTTATGTTCCCGCTATCCGGCGTTTCAAGTCCTGCCAGCATTCTGATAAGCGTAGTTTTCCCAGAACCGGACGGGCCTACAATTGCTGTAAGTGTATTAGGCTCACAGGTCATCTTGATATCAAGCTTCATGTGTTCCAGTTGCTTTTTGATGGAAAAGGCAAGGGTCATGATTGTTGTCTCCTGTTTATGGCATTGAGGATGACAAGAAAGAAAAAGCAGACAGGAACTAGAGTAGCTGACATATACAGTGCATCGTCAAATCGCATGGCTTCCACTGCTTCATAAATTGCGATGGAGGCAACCTGTGTACGACCGGGAATACTGCCTCCTACCATAAGAATCACCCCGAATTCTCCAAGGCTGTGAGCAAATACCAGAATAGAACTCGCTGCGATACCGCTGATACTGTTGGGGAGTATGACGCGGTAAAATGTTTGCCAAGGGGATAGTCCCAGTACAGCTGCACTTTCTAGCAGACGCTTATCCAGTTTTTCAAATGATGCCCGTAGAGGTTGCACTGCAAAGGGCAAGTTGAAGATGAGAGAGGCAAACAGAATTCCAGAGAAACTGAATATAAGTCTGCTGCCAGTCATGGTCTGCCAGGCTCCGCCTACAGCTCCCGATGGGGTCATTAACATGAGTAACCCGAAACCGAGAACCGTAGGCGGAATAACCATGGGTAGGGTTATCAATGCATCCAGAATACTTTTCCCGCGGCATGATCCGAATGCCAGAAAGTAGGCAGGGGGAAATGCCAGTATCGGGATAAGCATCATCGTACAAAAAGCCAGTTTAGCAGAGAGGATGAGTGGGATAGAGAACATGGCTTATTGATACCCATAGCTACGCTTAATCGCGGCCACTGTTGGGGATGCAAGAAATTGTATAAATTTTTCTGCTGCGTTGGGGTGCGGGGCATTGCTGAGAATACATCCCTTTTGGAGCACTGGTTCAGCTTCAGGAACATGAATAACGCAACCTTGTCTGGCTTGCGGTGTGAACATATAGGAGTAGGCACAAAAGCCTGCATCAGCGGCACCAGTTGCGACATATTGGAAGGCTTGCGATATGGATTGCCCAACTGCAAGTTTCGACTTTGTTTTTTCCCAGAGATTCAGTTTTTGCAGCATAGCTTTTGTGACTGTGCCGTATGAGGCCGTTTCAGGATTTGCTATGGCAATGTGGGCAACAGAGTGGGATGAAAGAGCATGTTGCCATGTTTTGCTGCAAAGATTTTTATTGCGTGTCCACAGCACAACCCGTCCTTTTGCATAAGTAAAAGGCTTGGCTGCAAGCTGTTGCGTATATAATTTTTCCGGCCTTAGTGCATCCGCAGCAAGGAACACATCAAACGGTGCACCGTTGATGATCTGACCATACAGTTTTCCTGTGGAAGTGTAGGTGGCTTGCACAGTGAGTCCTGTTTCCTTTTCAAACGCAGGAATAATTTCCTGCATGGCAGGCATAAAATTTGCCGCCTGAGCAATCATGAGGTCTGCGGAACGGGCTTGTATGGGCACAAAAGTACATAGAGCTAAACATAGCGTAATAAGACGTTTCATCGGGAGCCTCCGGTTTTTGGAAGTGCGAACACGTTGTACTTCTTCGGCTTTCGTCACTTTACTTTTCCATGTGCTTCTAAGAAGATTGTTTTTTTAGAACAAGCAGGTCACGAAAATATCAGAATTCGTGACTTCTCTGGAGTTGTCATGTCTGAACATGCTGGAGCACTTTCTCCTCATTCTATTTTTACGGTTTCAGAATCGTTGAGATATCTTGAGCCGGAACAGCTTACTCAGTTTTTACATTCATTTGATGCATGGTGCGGGGGGACGGACAGGCAGGAATACATTCGTTCACGTCAGCGGATGCGTGCTGTATTTTTATTGCTGCGGCATACGGGTGCGCGTCTTGGTGAGATTCTGGCGCTTGATGACAGGACAGCTTTTGATTTTTCCCGAAAGGTTGTCACGGTAGGGCATGGAGATGCGCTACGGGAGGTTCCTTTGGAGCCGTCCGTTAATGAAGCCATACGTGAACTTATGGAGAGTTCAATGGGGGCTGGGCTCAGGGGAAGCTTTTTCCATATGGATCCGGGGTATGTTCGACGAATTTTTTATGCCCGTGCAATGGACTGCGGTTTACCAAAGGAATTGGCAACACCCAGAGTATTGAGGTATAGCCGTGCGTTGGAAATGGTACGTGGTGGTGTGCCGTTGCTTGTTGTCAGCAAGGTGCTTGGGCGGTTATCGGCGGATGTTTTGGCTAGTTTCAGAAATTACACCAATGCTGACGTCACATCCATTGTCCGTAAGGCGCATGCGGAAATGCAAAAAAGAACCAGTGCACGTAATTCGTTTGTAGGGCATATAGCCCGTGTCGCGGTTGACGGAGTTATGGCAGAAGTTGAAGTCATGACAGATTCAGGCTTGTCGGTTTTTTCCACAATTACTGAGGAAAGCGTGCGCACTTTACGGCTTTGCATCGGGACGCCAGTGGTGGCGACGATTAAAGCTCCTTATATTGATATCATGCCTCAACACGCTCAATATGGCTTAATAAAACGAAATCAGTTTACATGCAGTGTGGAACGTATCATTTCAACCCTCATAATGTCGGAAGTGACAGGGCATCTTGAGGATGGTAGCGGGATTTGTGCGTTGGTTTCAAAAAGTGTGACTGATTCAATGGAGCTTTCTGCGGGGGGCCTGATTGATATCTATTTTAAAGAAATTTCAGTAGTTCTCAATACCGTGCAGTAAACAAACAATTGTCAACCTGCACAGTATGAACGGCAGTGCAATGAGTCCTGTGGATAACGCTAACGAGGAAATACTTACATGAAGATGAAAGACGCTGCAGTGGTGGCGGTTGTTACAGTGCTTGTGCTTGCAGCATGTCTTAGCAATGAATTTGTTGAAGGTTTCAGGTATTACAGTAAGGCGCACGGCTATCTGATGAGCTTTATTAAATTTGCGGTGCTGGCGTCATTCGGTGAATGCTTAGCGCTTCGCATTGTTACCGGAACATATTGGAGCCCTACATTCGGCTTATGTGCAAAAATGGTCGTGTGGGGCATATTAGGCATTATCATCAAGCTTGCATTTACGGTATTTGCAACTGGGGCGCCTAATATTCTTGCCTCATTCGGGTTTGATATTTCTTCAGCAACACTTGCCACAGGCGGTTTTGCAGAGCGGCTTGCCACAGCTTTTGTTATCAGCGTTTCACTCAACAGCATATTTGCACCGGTAATGATGACCCTGCATAAAATCACAGACGGGCATATTCATCTGTATGGTGGTAAAATTTCGTCTTTGCTTATTCCTATTGATATGTCTTCACGATTTAAGGAAATTAATTGGAATATCATGTGGGGGCTGGTGTTTAAAAAAACTATTCCGCTGTTCTGGATTCCGGCACATACCATTACGTTCTTATTACCGCCGGATTTACGAATTTTATTTGCAGCCATGCTTGGAATTGCGTTGGGTGTTATTCTGGCGTTCGCTAACTTGAGTGCGGCTTCCAAAGCACCCGCGTAAACTACGTCTGCAGTAATGAACTCATGTAATAACGAAATGGCTGCTCCTCATTTTGAGGAGCAGCCATTTGTGTTTCTTATATCAGGCAGTTTTACGAGCGACAGACTGCAGTATACGCTCAGCAGCAAAAGTAGGAGCAATAACCCCTTTAGCCGAGGCAGAAGTCTTCAGACTGCCTTGTGTGTTTACAGCGCCGCTGTTCATCGAAGCAACTAGTTCTTCTTCGAAAGCATCACGGAGTGCTGCAAGTGACTCCTCCACCTCTGGGTATTCGTTAGACTCTCGCCAAGGGAGTTTAAGAGTAACGAGGGTATCTTTTGCTTTATGCGAAGGAGACATGAGCTGGTAGTATTCTGATGGCGTCCAGTCTGCCCGCTCGTGCTGGTCTGGCCAACAGTGTGACCAGCCTGTTTCGGGCGGTTTAGGGATTGTACTGGTTATGCGTACAGAAGGCATTGCGAGACTTTTTTCGAATTCGGTAAGCGTGATTGTGTATGTGAGAACAGGGCGATAGTTGCCGCGCTTTTTGTGTATCTTCCAGTCAATATTCATTATTGCTCCATCACAAGTACTTCCCCGAAGGGCGGTGCGTTGTACTGCTGCGTAGTGCTAACCCAGAGTACAGGATATCCGGGATCTTCAGGAAAAAGGTTGCACTGCATATCAGTAAGGTAAATAAGGCATGCCGGTGTGATGTCTTCCTCTTCAAGTCTTGTGAAAGGAGGCCGGAAATCTGTTCCCCCGCCACCGGAGGCGGTAAGGTTCAACGGCAAATCCCACTTAGAAAGCCTTTTTTCTTCGGAAATTTTAGTGTCGCAGGCAAAGGCAGTTATGGTTGTGTCAAATTCTTCCAGAATATCAGAAAGCTCTGCAGCAAAAGCGTCCAGCTCATGTTGTGTAATGCTGCCGGAAACATCTACAGCGACTGCCACCTCTGGTAGTTCTTCACTGTACATTCCGGGCAGATATAGACCGGAATGCAGATACCGTTTGTTGGGGCGAACCCATGAAAAGTCGTTTTTAGCTGCATCAGCCATAAACTGTCGAAGGAGTTCCTGCCAATTTAGTGTGGGAGACGTAATGTTGTTGAACAGTCTTTCCAGTGTTCCTGGCAGATCTCCAAACTCAAGAGATTTATGGATAGCCTGTGTAAGCGCTGAGCGCCATGCATCTTCCTGCTGTTGCATGGAGTTGTTGTCTGTTCCTCCGCTGTTGGAGGGAGCGTCACGGACTTCTCCTGTCATGCCCGGATCGTTACTGTCGTCGGACTGCTCCTGTTCTTCATCTCCCTCGTCACCACTTCCGGCTCCATCACCTGTGTCCTCGGGTGCTTCACCTTCTGTGCCTTGTGCAGACTTTTCTTCCTCAGTTTCCGACATGGATGAGCCGTCTCCGCCTCCTTCAATGTCCTCTCCTGCAATGGCGCCCTGTTCGGCACCGCCGTCAGCGCCTCCTTTCAACTCTTCATTATGGTTTTTGAGTGCGGCATAGATAGCCTCGGCACTTTTTCCGTGGTGCTTTGGATCATCCAGATACCCTGTAGGCAGTTCAATGCCTGCGTCCAGCAAAACAGGGTTGATTGCATAGTCACAGGCCGTGTTCCATAATTTTTTATCACGCAAGCCGCGCCTTGTATGATGACAGCAGGCAAGGTGCAGCACCTCATGGCACTGCAACCCTTTCACTTTCTCTAATGGAAGAGCATCGATGTAGATGGGGTTGTACCCAAGTGTCTGCCCGTCTGCCCATGCCGTGCGGCATGAGGTGTCTTCACGTAACTCCAAGCGGAGCGCGAGGTTTGCAAAAAATGGATGATCAAGCACCAGTTCCATGCGTGCCTTGAGCATTTTGTTGTGTGCGGCCTGATGCATTGCTACACCAGAATATCACTGTTGGCGTAGGCCCAGTTGGCAAAAGAGGGAGTTTCCACAATAGATGGGGATGTTGCGGCGGAGTCCCTCATGAGGAGCACGCTGAACTCAATAGGAAGCCGCGCAGCAAGGACGGCAATCTGGGGAATGACGTCGTCCGATGCTTCGCGTGCAACTGATTCGCAGAGGGCGTAGACCACTGCGGGATCGTCCGGCAACTCAATGGTATCCGGACTGGTAAGTACTTCTTCGACACTCGGCAGTTGATCACATGCCGTAAGAAACGCAAGATATTCGGTTGCTGCTCCTTCACCAACGGCACCGGTTATGAGTGCTTTGATGGTGCTGTTTGATGGCTTGGCAGCAAGGATAGTTGAGACAAATTCCCATGAGCGCGGGGAAGGGAATGCCTTTGCATTTTTCTTAGGGTCAAAAGCATGAAGTAACGTTGGACGAAAACGGAGAAATGCTTTGAGTGATGGAACCACCTCGTTGTTATCAGCCCATAAAAGCCAGTCATCAAGATCGGCTTCAAAGTCCAGATGAACCATTCTGTTGGCAAGCGCGGAAGGCATGCGATGGGTAACTGCTTTGTCAGACTCACGGTTACCGGCAGCAATAATGCTCCAGCCTTCAGGAAGCTCGTATTCACCGAGTTTCCTGTCGAGGATTAGCTGATAGCAGGCGGCTTGGACTAATGGTGGTGCGGTGTTGAGCTCATCCAGAAACAAAATCCCGTTTCCTTCTGTCGGCAGGAAAGACGGGGCACACCATGCTGTTTTCCCTTCATCGTCAATGCGGGGGATACCTCGTAGGTCTACAGGGTCGAGAAGGACAGCACGAATGTCTACAAGTTTCAGGTCATGCTTTGCTGCAAGTTGAGCTACAATCTGGCTTTTGCCGACCCCTGGGGCTCCCCAGATAAATGCCGGCTGTTTTACGGTGATAAGTGTTTCTATTGCAGAAGCAATTTCAGATGGTCTCATTCAGTTCTCCGTTACGTTTCGACGGAGAATATTGAAGTTGATAATCAAAGTCAATTGCAATGAGTATGCATTTGCAAAAAAATATCCGCCACGCGTGAGCGGGCGGATACTGACTAGCGCTTTAGTACACGGCTATCCCGTGGGCAGGGAGCAGATCTTTAAGAATATAGTACCGATGGTACGCGGCGGCTTGATGGAATTTATAGACGTGACTGGAAATGTTGTCTTTTGATTCTTCTGAATCATCAAAATCGTACTTCTGGTTTTCCCAGTGACTTTTGTTGTAACGTATATCCGGTTCAATAACTGGAGCCGTATTCCATGTAAGAGAGCGCCATTGATCAATGCGTCCGTCGCAATCGTCTTCTTTTGCGATGATTGATTTGATGCTGTCAGCCAGTTCCTCAAATGGGATAACGTCCGGCTCGTCATATTTTTCAGCCGCAAATGTTTTGAAATAATTATACAGCAGGTCGCATCCCTCAAAGAAGTGTTCTTTGTTGTCGCGCACCTCTATCTGTTCTGCTTCAATGGGAAGATGTACTGCATCGTTCTCGCGCGGGTATTCGTATTCAAAACTCCATTTGAGATACGGACGGTCAGGGAAGGTGGCAACAGCTCCGTGTCCGAGGCTGCCTGTTGTTTCTTCTGCAAAAAAGCTGACAATACTTCCGGCCTTGAAGCGTTTGATAAAGCGCCCGAGTTTGGAAATGATATAGTCTCCCATCTTCGGATTCTCCACTTCAAGTGGTTCAATGCTTCCGTCTTTAATGCGGTTAAGTGAAGAGCTTACGCCGGAAAAACCAAAGTGAGAAAAGGTATCCATATAGACATGTGCAGCAATGCCTAACAGCTCAAGCCCATACGCTTTCTGAGGGGCTATGAGCAGGTGGTTTTGCATCATTTCCTGAGCAGGTTTGCTGTTTTTACGGCAAAGAAGCTGTTCTTCAAAGTCGCTCCCCTGCGCGCCGGGAAGGAAATGAAATGGAACCCATACACGGCGTTGTTCTTCACGGGCACCATGTACATCTTTGTGATGGTTGAGAATGCACTGCCCACCCTTGTGGGAGGTGGCAATACCATACAACAGACCACCATCTTCATGCTGTTTGCTGTCTTGTTGTGTTGAGTCGTCTACATACTGTGCTGCGTAAGCAACCGTGTATGCATCTTCTTTGTGGATACCTGCAGCCCGTGCCAGTGCATAGGTGCCATAGAAATGCATGTCTAATTGCATAAGAAAACCTCTGTTATCATGTTTGTTTTGTACGTATCACACATGATATCAGAGGGATATGTAAAAGAAGGTTTTAGCGTTAGAAACCAAAAAAGGGCGCAGCAACAGCTGTCGCCCTTCCTCGAATGGGTTTGGCTATAAGCCAAGGTATGCTTTTTTTACGTCCTCGTTGGCGAGCAAGGTTGCTGCATTATCTTCCATGGTAATGTGACCTGTTTCCATTACATATCCACGGTGCGCAATTTTGAGCGCCTGGTTCGCATTCTGTTCCACGAGGAATACTGTGGTGCCGGATGCGTTTACCTTTTGGATGATCTCAAAGATCTGTTGGATAATAATCGGTGCAAGGCCGAGAGATGGCTCATCAAGGAGCAGCAGTCGCGGTCTTGCCATCAGGGCACGGGAGATGGCGAGCATTTGCTGTTCACCGCCTGAGAGGGTGCCGCCTGCCTGCTTCTGGCGTTCTTCCAGAATAGGGAACAGGCTGAAGGCATATTCCATATCTCGCTTGATGCCGTCTTTGTCGTTACGCAGAAAAGCGCCAAGCTCAAGGTTTTCCATAACGGTTAGATCAGGGAAAATGAGTCGCCCTTCCGGCACTTGCGAGATGCCGAGGCGAACAATCTGATCCATTTTAGTTTTATGAATCGGCTGTCCCTCGAAGGTGATTTCACCTGAGCGTGGCGGTGTTCCACCACAAATGGACATGAGAGTCGTGGACTTACCGGCACCGTTGGCCCCAATAAGTGTTACAATTTCACCTTCGTCAATGTGCATACTTACATCATGTAAGGCATGGATATTTCCGTAGAAGGTGTTGACGCCATTAAGTTTAAGCATGGCTTTCCTCCCCGAGGTAGGCTTTGATAACCTGCGGATCTTTACTTACTTCTTCAGGGGTGCCCTGAGAAATAAGGCAGCCGTATTCCATAACGTAAATACGTTCGGAAAGGCTCATGACCATACTCATGTCATGCTCAATAAGCAGAATGGCGAGGTTGAACTTGTCGCGGATATCCAGCACCAGTTCTTTCAAGGATGCGGTTTCCTGCGGGTTCATACCTGCTGCCGGTTCATCAAGCAGAAGCAGGGAAGGTTCTGTAGCCATAGCACGGGCAATTTCTAGTCTGCGTTGATCGCCGTACGGCAGGTTGCAGGCAAGGTCATTGTAGTGCTTGTTAAGACCAATATATTTGAGCAGCTCGTAGCTTTTCTCAATATTTTCTTTTTCTTCACGTTTTACATGCGGCGGACGAAGCAATGCATCAAGGATGCCTGCTTTTGTGCGGCAATGACGAGCAACCATAACGTTTTCAAGAACAGTCATGTTTTTGAAGAGACGGATATTCTGGAAGGTACGCGCCATGCCAAGCTCAGTGACACTATTCGGCTTCATACCGTTTACGCGGCATTCAGTAGCGCCAAGTGGTGTGAAGAATACGTCCCCGTCTGTAGGCTCATAAATACCGGTGATGCAGTTGAAGAAAGTCGTTTTACCGGCACCGTTCGGGCCGATAAGTGCTGCAATCTCTCCACTGTTTACCTGTAAATCAACATCGTTGAGTGCGCGCAGGCCACCGAAACTTTTGGAGAGCGCTTTTACGTTCAGTACTGTGGACATCTACGCATCTCCTTCTTTGATCAGGTCGGGGTCATCAACATGGTATTTTCTACCCTTAGGAGCAATGAGTCCCTGAGGACGGAATACCATCATAAGCACCATTGCCGCTGCGAAGAGAATCATACGGTACTCAGAGAAGGCACGCAGATACTCCGGCATAAGGACGAGGAATGCTGAACCAAGGATAACACCAAGGTTTGATCCCATACCGCCAAGAACAACGATGGACAAAATGATTGCTGATTCCATGAAGGTAAAGCTTGCAGGGTTGATGAAGGTGGTTTTTGCAGCAAAAATTACTCCTGCAAAGCCAGCCCATGCTGTACCAAGGCCGAATGCCATAACCTTTACGTTAACGCGGTCAATGCCCATTGCCTGACAGGCAATTTCGTCTTCGCGTAATGCCTGAAGTGCACGGCCGATACGTGAGTTCTTTAAACGCTGCACAGCGATCATGGTGATGATGGCAAGCGCAAGAACGATGTAGTAAATATAAACGTTTGCGTCTGCTACGGACAATTCCATGCCGAACAGACCCGGTCTGTCGATATTGGAAATACCGGAAGGGCCACCTGTGAGGTCACTCCAGTTTTCCAGCACGAGACGGATAATTTCACCGAAGCCCAGTGTTACGATAGCAAGGTAGTCACCACGCAGACGTAATACAGGGAATGCGAGTAAAATCCCGCCAAGACAGGCTAGGATGCCGCCCAAAGGCAAAGCAACCCAGAATCCGATTCCGAAGTAATGGTTAAGCAGTGCGTAGCTGTAAGCGCCGATTGCGTAGAAAGCTGCGTGCCCGAGAAAGAGCAGGCCGGCAACGCCTACAATAATGTTTAAGCCGAGGCCGAGGATGACGTACAGCAGAAACGAAATGAAAATGTTGGTCTGGTATGTGCTGACCAGAAACGGCATAGCAACACTGAGTGCGAAGATCGCAGCAAGTGCAGGTTTCGCCACTGCCGGTTCTTCCATTGCACGGGATAGCCAGAGCTGTTTTTTAGGCTTGTCAGTAGTTTCTGTTTCATATTGCTTGGCTTCTTTGCGAGCCAACGCCCAGCGCCATACAAAGGATAAAATAAATATCCCCACGCCGACGTAGGCAAGGTTCATCCATCTCCATTCAACGGTGTTCTCGATAGTATTAACTCGAACAACCATGATAGGAAATGTAAGGAACATGAACCACAAACTGGTAATTATGGATTGTTTCAGTCCTTGCATTGTATCTCTTCTGCAGAAAACGAGTTCTGCAACTCCTTCTTTCGTTACGAGTGAATACGGTTATACTTTTTCCACAGGCGCTTTGCCCAGAATACCGGATGGACGGAAAATGAGGAAGATTACCAGTAGTGAGAAAGCGAAAACGTCTTCATAGTCACTGGAAATGTATCCTGCTGCATAGCTTTCAGTCAGTCCGAGGAATAATCCGCCAAGCATCGCACCCGGAATAGAGCCGATACCGCCGAGAACCGCAGCCGTAAATGCTTTCACACCGGCGATAAAGCCGATCATAAAGTTGAGCTGGCCTGAGTGGGTGGAAATAAGCACGCCACCAAGAGCTGCCAGTGAAGAGCCAATGATGAAGGTGGTAGAAATAATCCTGTCTGCGTTGATGCCGAGAAGCATCGCCATTTTTCTGTTCTGGGCTGTAGCACGCATGGCTTTGCCCAGTTTGGTAAATTTGATGAATACGGTAAGTGCAGCCATGGAAACGGCACTGGCTGCAACGATGACTAAGTCAGTGGAACCGAAGATGTGTGCAATCGGCTCCATAAATTCAAAGTCTGGAATAAGTGTTGGAAATGGCAAGAAGTCGGACGTTTGCGCCAGAATGATGTAGTTCTGGAGAAAAAGTGACATACCGATAGCAGAAATCAGTGGAGAAAGGCGAGCAGCGCCGCGAAGCGGTTTGTATGCTACTTTCTCCATAGTGTACCCGTAGGCAGCACAGTATAATATGGCAATGACGATTGCCATGAGCAGGATTGCAAACGCAGGGAATCCGTAAACCCCCATCACACCAGCAACGATGAGACCGGTAAAGGCTCCGAGCATGTAAATTTCGCCGTGTGCGAAGTTAATGAGCTCGATAATCCCGTATACCATCGTGTAGCCGATCGCGATGAGAGCGTAGATGCTCCCGCGCGTTAATCCGCCAAGACCCAATTCGATGAAAAATTCCCAATCCATGTGTATGTCCCTGTCAGAGATGCCTGTCTGCAAAAAATTGCAGGTACAAGGCCGATTATCTGAGTAAAAACGGGGAACAATCCGAGACTGCTCCCCGTTATGGTTGCGGTCGATGCGGTAAGACTATTTAAGTTCTACGTATTTACCGTTCTGAACCTGATACATGGAGAAGCCAACGCCTTCTGCATCACCTCTTTCGTTAAATTTGATTTTACCAACAGGGGTATCAACAAATTCGCTACGGAGTTTAGCAGTAACTGCGTCGTAATCTGTGGAGCCTGCACGTTCGATAGCAGTGAGCATTGCTACAGTAGCTGCGTATGCTGCAGGGTAGAATGCACCCGGCTCAGTGCCGAACATTTTTACGTGTGCTGCAATAGCTTCTTTGTACATTGGCAGGTTGGAAACATCGATAGGACCGGATGCGTATACGCCTTCAGCGTTTTTGCCGGCAACTTTGATGAATGTATCGTCTTTTACGCCGTCATCAGAAACAAACTTTGCTTTAATACGTTTTTTACGCATCTGGTTAACAAGTTTGGATGCTTCAGGGTGGTAACCACCGTAGATAACAACGTCAGCTTTGCTGCGACGAATTTTCTGTACAACAGCAGAGTAGTCAGGAGCACCAGGAGTTACACCTTCGAACAGTACAACTTCTGCTTTGCCGCCTTCTTCAATAAATTTGCGTGCAAACTCTGCGTAGCCTTTACCGTAGTCACCTTTGTCGTGAATAACGGCAATTTTTTTAGCGCCGAGTTTGTCGATTGCGAAGTCAACGCCGAGACGAGCCTGCATGTCGTCAGAAGCGATGGTACGGAAGAACGTAGGGTAGTCACCGGACTGGGTAAGTACTGGGTTGGTAGCACTTGGAGACATAGCGATGAGCTTGCCTTCAGTGTAAATTGGCAGTGCAGCTTTTGTTGCGCCGGAGCAGATGTGGCCAAGAACAACGTTTGCGCCATCAGAAACGAGCTTTGTTGCAACGTTGGTAGCCTGTTCAGGTTTGCACTGGTCATCCTGAATGAGCAGTTCAACTTGTTTACCGTTAATGCCGCCAGCAGCGTTAACTTTTTCAACAACTACTTTTGCAGCGTTAACTGTTGGCAGGCCGTAAGAAGCGAGGTCGCCACTGTGAGCGCCTGCTACGCCGAGCTTGATTGTGTCTGCAGCAAATGCAGGTACACAAAAGGCAGTAACGGCGAGACCTGTTACAATGGATTTAACCAAACCAGAAAATGTCATGTGTTCCTCCAGCGTTGAATATCGTATTGCTAATTAAGTAAGCAATATACTTGTTTGTTTATGTGTCGTCGAACATCCTCGGGCAAAAATAACGTCCCTTTCATATTCTTTGTTCCCGAAAATACTAAAATTGTCAAAACGAAAACTGATGTTTTTATCAAAAAAGTAAAATTTATATGACAGAAACTTAATATATCAGATTTAGTTTATATAGCTGGTTCATTATTCCTTGATATGTCTGAAAAAGTTCCGTGCTTGAAAAAATTGATGTGGTACTCATTGATTTTAAAAAAACTGATAATAAAAACCAAAAAATGATAATTTTTTGCAAAAAAGAGCAAAAAATAACCAAAAACAACGCAATCGTTTTCGGGGGTAAAAAGCCGAGGTGAACGGGGTGTGATACGATCAGTAAGAAAAATTTATGAGCCAAATATGCGGGGTTCAGATCGAGCGGGAATAGAGCGCTTCATTTTACCAAATTCGTGTTTTGTACTTGGAGCACAGGCTGTGCTTGTATATAATGATGTCCGCACGTGATGCGGAAGTATTTTTACTGGAAGTTGCGTGGTGCACTGCCAATTGACCACCGCGTGTGTTTCCCGTATGTCATCCGCTTATAACTTGTTCATAAGCGCAACAATGCGAAGAAATAGATTTAGAGGACGTATTCATGAGTAAGGCTCCTGTAGCACCTGAAGAGAAAAACGAAGGAACTAGTCTGGATTTTATCCGTACTATTATTGCTGAAGACTGTGAGAGCGGAAAGTACGACGGACGCGTACACACCCGTTTCCCGCCGGAGCCGAACGGCTACCTGCATCTTGGGCATGCTAAATCCATTTGCTTGAACTTTGGAATTGCACAAGAGCACGAAGGCGGCATCTGCAACCTTCGCTTTGACGACACAAACCCGTTGAAGGAAGAAGACGAATACGTTCAGTCCATTCAGGAAGACGTAAAATGGCTCGGTTTCGACTGGGGCGAAAAACCGTTTTACACTTCCGACTACTTTGAAGTGCTTTTTGGTCATGCGGTAAAGCTCATTGAAATGGGCAAAGCATATGTGGATCACTCCACACCGGAAGCAATTCGCGAAATGCGCGGTACCTTGACTGAGCCGGGCACAGAAAGCCCGTACCGCAACCGCAGCGTTGAGGAGAACCTTGATCTCTTTAACCGCATGCGTAACGGCGAGTTTGCAGACGGCGAATGCGTGCTCCGCGCTAAAATCGATATGGCGTCTCCGAACATCATCATGCGCGATCCTGCGTTGTACCGTATCCGCAGAGCAACGCATCACAGAACCGGTGACAAGTGGTGCATGTACCCAATGTACGACTTTGCGCATTGTCTTTCAGACTCTCAGGAGCACATTACCCATTCCATCTGTACTCTTGAGTTTGAAAACAACCGCGAACTCTATGACTGGTTGCTCGAAACTCTCGGCGTGTACCGCCCGCAGCAGATTGAATTTGCACGCCTCAACCTGACGCATACAGTACTTTCCAAGCGTAAGCTTATTCAGCTGGTGGAAGAAGGCCATGTTCGCGGTTGGGATGACCCTCGCATGCCGACCATTTCCGGTCTGCGTCGTCGTGGTTGTCCTCCGGAAGCAATCCGCGAGTTCTGCTCCCGTATCGGCGTAGCAAAAGCGGATTCTATGGTTGATGCAGCCATGCTCGAATTCTGCATGCGCGAAAAGCTCAATGAAGTAGCACCTCGCCTTATGGGTGTTGTTGATCCTGTAAAAGTTGTGATCACAAACTACCCTGAAGATCAGGTCGACGAATTTGAAATGCCGCTTCACCCTGAACTGGAAGAATACGGCAAGCGCAAGGTTCCTTTCTCTCGTGAGCTGTACATTGAACGTGCAGACTTCCGCGAAGAAGCACCTAAGAAATTTTTCCGTCTCACCGTCGGTAAAGAAGTGCGCTTACGTTACGCATACTACGTAACCTGCACAGATGTAGTGAAAGACGAGAACGGCGAGATTACAGAGATTCATTGTACCTACGATCCTGAAACCAAAGGCGGCTGGTCTGAAGACGGTCGTAAGGTTAAAGGCACTCTGCATTGGGTTTCTGTAAAACATGCAGTTCCGGCTGAAGTACGTTTGTACGAGCCGCTCTTTGAAAAAGAGAACCCGAACAAGGTTGAAGAAGGCAAAACCTTCATTGACTACATCAACCCTGATTCTGAAAAAGTGATCACAGCGTACCTTGAGCCGCGCCTTGCTGAATGCAAAGCCGGTGAACGTGTTCAGTTCGAACGTCTTGGATACTACTGCGCAGACCTTGATACTACAGCTGAAAAGCCTGTGTTCAACCGTACTGCCACCTTGCGTGACAGCTGGAAGCGTGTAGAGCGTAACCAGAAGTAGTTTTAGCCTTACAAATACAAATCCCCTGTTCCTCACGGAGCAGGGGATTTTTTATTGCAGCCAGTTTTTGGCAATGGAACATTAGGTGGCAGTGATTCGAGTTTTTTTAGAAAATTCCGTTGACAGAACGCCATGTTTTCCATAAAAACACCTCTCACTTGCTGGGCTATCGTTCAATTGGCAGGACGACGGGTTCTGGCTCCGTTAATCAAGGTTCGAGTCCTTGTAGCCCAGCCAAATTTTTTCCTAAAACAGCGCATTACGTTGTTGCTGCGTAACAATCAAACTCTCGTGTAGACTTACTACACTTCGACCTTGATTGTTCCTTGCGCCTCGTGCTGCACTTTTTTAGAAAAAAATTACCATATATGACGCGTCCCCATCGTCTAGCCTGGCCCAGGACACCTGCCTTTCACGCAGGCGACGGGGGTTCAAATCCCCCTGGGGACGCCAAAGCAAGTAAAAGCTCTTACACGAAAGTGTAAGAGCTTTTTTTTGTTAGGGTAACGTTGAAGCTGCAAAATTTGTATAACGCCTTTAATTTTGAAAAAGAATTTCTATCTATTAACGATGAGGTTCTAATTTCGAATTGTTAATTTGACGGGGAAGCTTACGGGGGAAGCTGCTTGTTGTAATACGAGATATGGTGTTTTAGTAAGCTCTATTTTCTGAGAAAATACATCTACGTTGGTTCTTTCTTACTGTTGATACTCTCTTGTGCATAAGTACAAGGGAGTATTTTTTAAAAAAGTCTTGCATGTTTTTTCTCTTGGTATGCATATTTATAGAAGCTGGCAGTAGTAAGGCAACAAAAGATTTATTTTTGATGCAAAAAGAAATGAACGCTGATTAGTAAATACACAAAAAGGTATACTTACACTTTTTATTTGACAAAAAAAATACATCTATATTTATTGTGTAAAAGAAAAGTTAAAAAAAATTATGTGAGGTTAATCTATGATGCGTTTTTTATGCATGGTTCTTTTCTTGTTGATTTCAGTATTTCCTAATAAAATTTTTGCAGGAGTGATTTCATTTTCTACACCAACATTTACAATTGAACGTTGTGACGATAGTCGTTTCACATTTTTTGATCGTAAAGTAGATGTGTTTGGAATTCCTATTTATGCAGTACCCGAGGTGCATCCTAGAAAATTATTGCATGCGGCAAATGTGCTTGCTCAGTATTTGGACAATAACGAAGACGGGCAGGTTGATAATCCTCGAGTTGTAGAAGCAATGATTGCTCGACGAGCATTTTTGTTTATGTGGGGAGACAAAGCACAGGTGGATGAAATTGACGCAGCATTTGAAGCAAATGGCTGGGAAGGCGAAGGGCTGGATCTGGGAAATGATGAAACCAGACCTGAGTGGTTTTTGAATGGCCGTGTCGGTAAATTTGATGAAGCGATTGAACAAGTTTGGCTTTTGGTAGCAACAACAGGATATGCTCAGGTATACCCGAATATTTTTGGTGAAGCAGGAGTAAGTTCTCTTACTGCTGCTATGGATGTAGCTCGTGGTGGGCGCTTTGAAGAATTGCCTGCGAGTTATCCGGATAATGCGTGGTACACATATTCTGATCAAACATGCGACTATGAGTGCATGGCGAGTGGATACTTTTACTGGGGCATGAGTTCTGTTTTGGGCGCACAAGCGAATAGGGGAGATGTTATTTCTGGAGTTTGGAAGCTCTTCAGAAAGGACGACGTCAAGACCGGTGATCCGAGCTTATACGCCTTGCTGAATGACCCAAGCTACATTCTGCCAACCGTGTTACCGGATGGTACATATCGCAATTTCCAATACTCTGAAGAAGCAACACTTTCACAGACTCCACCAACGTTTGATATTAAATCGTGTACGGATTCCCATTTCCCTTTCTTTAACCAGCGAATTAATGTGTTTGGAATTCAGGTTTATGCTGACCCGAATGTCCCAAAAAACAAAATTCAACATGCTGCAAATGTGCTGGCACAATATCTGGATAATGATGAGAATGGGGTGGTTGATGACCCTCGCGTGCTGAGCGTAATGCATGAAAATAATGCGTTTCTTTTTATGTGGAGTGATGAGTCTTTGTTTGAAGAGCTAGAAGCAGCGTATCTTTCGAACCCATGGGAAGGTGAAGGGCAAGACCTTGGGAGCGAAGAGTCGCGTCCAGAGTGGCACAGTAATGGCTATACTGGAGAGTTTGACGGAGCAATAGAAGAAGTCTGGCATCTTGTCACATCTGTCGGGTATTCTCTTGCGTATCCAGAAGCCTTTGGAGAGGGAGAATTGAGTACGCTGACTTCAGCAATGGATATTGCTCGTGGCGGACATTTTACCGAAGTGCCAGTGCAATACCCTGTTGATGCATGGTATACATATGATGATGAGACTTGTGACTATGCGTGTATGGCAAGTGAGTACATCTATTGGGGTATGAGCTCTATTCTCGGAGCACAGGTTAACCGTAGAAACGAAATCTATGATGAATGGAAGTTATGCACTAAAGACGAAGTGCAAAAGAAAGATACTGCACTTTACGGCTTGCTGACTTCGCATGATTATTCGTTGCCAACTGTCTTGCCGGACGGTAGTTACCGAAACTTTACAAGTACTGGAAACTAGCAGTGCTTAAAGAATAAACTGCAAGGAAGCGCGATGAGCGCTTCCTTTTTTGTTACGGTCTATCTTCGCAAAAATAAAGCCCTCCCCAATACTTTCAGGGAGGGCTTCGAATAAACATGGTACTGCGAATGCATAGAGATACTTCAAACAGGACTGCTCGTCATATCTCGTAACGTTTTCTACGCACCTTTCTTTAGTGCCGCGTCTACTGCGGCTGCATCCAGAACTTCGAGACACTCGTTAAGGGAGCGTTCAAGCAAGTACCAAGTATGCTTGAGTTCTGGATACACTTCACCAAGCTTTTCGTGCATCATTCGTAAGGTGTTTGCGATCTCATACAATTGTGTGATGGGGTCATCAGGAAGGGAAGTGTTGTTTTGTGCCATAAGGCATCTCCTTGAGGATTTTGAAGATGCTTCCAATCACAAGATACACGTATCCTAGGGACTGTGCATTTTGCTTATTGGACGCAAAATGCCACTTCTTACGGGAGCGGTTTACCGCTTGTGGAAAGGTGTTTGAGATCACCTAGGCGATAAATATAGAGGGTTTAGTGGGGTGTCAACTCGGCTGTGCAAAGCAAATTTATTAGGTGAGATGGAAGCGCGATGTGTGCTTCCTTTTTTGTTTTCAAGCCAGCAAGTTATTGCGGCTGGCTGTTGTCATTAGAAATATACTGACAAGTTGCGATGCCGTGTTCTCATTGATGTCACCTTTCTGTGTGCAAATGTATTTGTCGGACGTTAACATCATCCCTTTGTGCAGGGGGAGAAGAAGCACATTTGATACGTTGCAGACAGGTGTGACGAGTGCCTTCAGTTCTTATAATCATACATGTGTTCATTCTGCATAATGTTGTGCTAAAGGTACGTTTATTAAGCTCATTGTCGGTTGTTCATCAGTGCAGCTAATCAATATGGAGCTTGTTTTTTATTCAGTGCAATAATTTGCTGTTATATCCGCCGGTCATGATGAGAAGAGTAGAGTTACTTTGAAAGCGATACTGTGAGACATTGATGCATCTGCCTAATGTTCCATAAACAAAAGCGCTTGCTATACCATAGTGTAGAATATCCGGTTCCTTCATCTGCATCCCGCCGTTACAACATAATTTCCGTTCATTGCACTGTATCTGCTGTCATTGCTTATTTTCGTAGTGTTGAGATGAGACAAAGCAACATAAGGAATTAGTATGACCAAACTACCTTCTAGCATTTTTAATGAGGTTATCGGCCCGGTTATGACCGGCCCTTCCAGTTCCCATACGGCTGCTCCTTCGCGTATCGGGAATCTTGCAGGGCAACTGGCTGGTGATACGCTTTCTCGAGTTACCGTGACGTTTGAATCAAAAGGCTCGTTTGCCACAACCTATAGAGGGCAAAAGTCTGATCAGGGACTTGCTGCCGGTTTCATGGGGATGAAGCCGCAAGACCCCAGATTATCCAATGCGTTGGTGTTAATCAAAGAAGCAGGGATTGATCTGAAGTTTGAGATAAAACAGTTTGAAGCCAACCACCCGAATGTGGTGCTTATGGATATAGTAGATACAAGCGGTGAGCAGGTGACTGCAAAGGCATTATCTACTGGTGGCGGGCGTATAGAATTTAATGAGATAAACGAATGCCCTGTGTATATGGCTGGCGATTACTACGAACTGGTAATTATGCTTTCTGAAAAGCCGTCGCGGTCATTGGAACAGCTTTGCAGCAAAGTGCAGGGTGCTCTTACGCGTGCAGACGTAAAACTGCATGGAAGCTCTGTGAGTGATAACGGTAAGCAGGGTGCTGCGTGGCGCGGGGTAATTGTCATCCATGCCCGTGAAAAGCTTCAGCAGGAACTGCTTGATGAAGTGCAGGAACTGTGCGGCAACGCTTCTATCCGTAACGTTGCGCCGGTAATGCCTGTTATGGCTTCTTCTGATTGTGCTGTTCCGTTCAGCAGTGCGGAAACATTGCTGGAATGGTGCGCAGGGCAGGGCGATATTCCGTTATGGAAAGCAGCTGTCCGGTATGAGGCTGCGCGGGGTAAGCTCACAGAGTCTGAAGTTATTGAGATGATGGCTGACATCACTGATGTGATGGAAACAGCAATTACAACCGGACTGACCGGTGATTTTTCTATGCGGGGCTTTTTAACCCCCACAGCAGCTAAATTGCAAAAAGCGTTGGATAACGGACAATTCATTGCAACAGGTATGCTGGATTTAGCCACTGTTATGGCGGTTGCCGTAATGGAATTGAATTCATCAATGGGCTGCGTGGTGGCTGCGCCTACTGCCGGTTCCTGCGGTGTGCTCCCTGCTGCTGTGTTCAGTGCGCTGGAGTCGTTTTCTATTCCGCAGGAAGAGCGACGGGAAGCAGCAGCCAAAGCAATGCTGTGTGCTGGGTTGATAGGCGTATTTATCAGCGAGCAGTCTACATTTGCTACCGAAGTATGCGGGTGTCAGGCTGAGTGCGGATCTGCCGCAACAATGGCCGCTGCTGCTCTTGTGGATATGGCTGGCGGCTCTGTTCAGGATGCGTGCAATGCTGCGGCGCTTGCAATGCAAAATTCACTGGGACTCACCTGTGATCCGGTTGCAGAGCAGGTTGAAGTGCCTTGCATCGGACGAAATGTAGGAGCAGTGAGCAATGCTGTTTCTTCTGCAAATCTGGCAATGCACGGTTTCAGAGGCAACTTGCCGCTGGATGATGTAATCTGCGCCATGTGGGAAGTTGGCAACGCGTTGCCGGATACCTTGCGCTGCACCGGTAAAGGCGGCTTATGCGCCACACCGTCCGGCATGCGTATTAAGGAAGAGGTAGATAAGCTGCGCTTTGCTTCATAGCGCGTGTCTTGCATGGTAAATAAACAGCGTACACAGGTCAGCTAGTGCTAACTCGTATTATGCCGTAACTATTCTATTTTATCTAAAAAATTGATAAAAGCTCTTGCGTAATCGCAAGGGCTTTTTTTTTGAAGAGTGGAAAATGGTTCTGCAACCTTTTGGGGGGATGCAATGGACCTGCCGAAGAATGAAGCCCCCGAATAGACTTCTCGTCCATACGGGGGCTTTTTCTTTTAGTGGCTAATGGTCTTTTTCTTTTGCTTTGTGGTGCTCACGGGTGTGTTCTTTATGGTCATGCTTTTTCACATGGTGATGTCTGTCATCGGAATGTGAATGCCCGTGATGCGGGGCAGGGTGCTTATGCCCTTCTGAAGAGCCGCCATGCTCAGTGTCTGGATGGCTTTTTTCATGGGCGCGGTACTTCATGTGGTCTTTGTTGTGTTTGTGCTCATGTTCATCATCATAGCGCCGTTTCATTTTATCGTGAGTACTTTTGGATGTATGTTGCATAGTACTTCCTTTTTGAAAAATGCGAGTTGCCTGTTTGAAATGGTTGTACCACGCAGCAGCGCTTGAGTGCTTTGATAACGCCGCAGAAATAGCAGACTGGTGTTTTATTGGTCTCCATAGCATGCACAAACCGTATTCTTCATGTGGGCTGCCGCATTGAGGCGTTGTGGATGGCTCGTTTCATACTTTTTCTAATATCTATGGAAGATTAACGGCTTGACTCTGATAATGGATTTCAATATCAGAAAACGACAATAAAGTAAGGTAGGGACGTTTAGTGAAAGAAAATGTGTTTGACCGTGAGGACAAGGTCATCCGCAAGGCTCGATCGTTACTGACAGGGGGCTCATTTCAGCAGGACGGCAGCGAGGACAGCTACCGCGAATTGCTTGCTGAATATGAGAAATCAGTAAGGCAGAGTAAGCGCCTGCTGAAAATGGGGGACAGGATGCAACTCGCACTTGCTTCACTTAATGAAGAGTTGCAACTGCGCGAGCAAAAGTATCGGGGTATTTTTGAAAACGCGATTGAAGGTATTTACTACACAGATGCGCAGGGGGTGCTTCTGGAGGTAAACACAGCCATGGCGTGTATGCTCGGGTATGAAACAACTGAAGAGTGTTTGAAGAACACTCGTGACGTGGGGGATATATTTAAGACATCTCAGGCATTTTCCCAATATAAAATAATGCTGCATAGCAAGCAGGTAGTCAAAAGCATGCATGCGCAGCTTTGTTGTGCAGACGGCAATACCGTATGGGCTGAGATAAACGCCGGAGCGATTGAGTCTCATGCTACGGATAATCGGCACATCGCGGGGATTGTCGGGGTAATAGCCGATATTACAGAGCGAAAGCACATGATGCGTGAAATGTGCAGGCTTGCCCGTACTGATTGCCTGACGGGGCTGTGGAACCGCGGATATTTTGTAGAGCTTGCTGCACAGGAAATTGCCCGTTGCAAACGGTTCAGCCATGAGTTGTCCATCCTGCTTGTTGACGTGGACTACTTTAAAGGCGTGAACGACAAATACGGGCATGATATCGGCGACAAAGTACTTGTAGGCGTTGCAGATACGCTTCGGGAAACCTTGCGTGAAGTGGATGTGGTTGCCCGTTTCGGCGGCGAAGAGTTTGTTGTCATGCTGCCGGATACGGGGCTTGATGCTGCTCAGATGGCGGCAGACAGGTTGTGCCGTGCTGTCCGCGAGCAGGATTTTTCGTATGACAGGCATCGGGCAATAAATGTGACGGTGAGCATTGGTGTGACTGCGTTTGAAGATGTACAGACGTCTTTGGATTTGCTGCTGAAGCGTGCAGACACAGCAATGTATGCTGCGAAGCATAACGGTAGAGACAGGGTGGAATTTTGTACTCAATGCTCGTCCAGATAAAGGCTGCTCCGGTGGATAGAAGCGTGGGGTCGGGACTGGTTCAGAAAGTACGATTACATGCTCTGATTGCGGTTCCGTGTAGTGAAGGTAGATATAATATGGTGCGTGGTAGTTTATGGATGTTATGAATTTACGGTCGTTGAAGTCTGACATTGCCAAACAGTGCGATGTGCGGGTGCAAAGAGCTGTCCTGAGTTCGTTACATCTGTTTGCTGAATCCCTCGGGAACGCCATTGATGCCAAAGACCATTGTACGTGCCTTCATTCTGAAGAAGTGGCGATTATTGCGCAGGCAATCGGAATGCAGCTTGAACTGCCTCAACTGGAAACCCGCTTGTTGCATATTGCCGGTCACCTGCATGATATCGGGAAAATTGGCATTCCCGACGCAATCCTGAAGAAAACCGGATCGCTTACCGATGCAGAATATACTGAAATTAAGCGTCACCCTCAGCTTGGGGCAGAAATTGTCACCCCTGTTATGGGGGCTGTGGGCAACGGTGAAATAATCAGCGTTATCTTGCATCATCATGAACGATACGACGGTAAGGGATATCCAGACGGCCTGAAGGGAGAGGATATTCCCTTTGGAGCACGAATTATAGCTGTAGCGGACAGCCTTTCTGCTATGCTGCAGGACAGACCCTACCGTGTCGCCATGGGATATGAAACTGCTGTTGATGAAATACTCCGATGTTCAGGAACGCAATTTGATCCCGCGATTGTTGCAGCATTTATGGAGATTAAAGATAATATTCGGGAACTGCTCCAGTCAATCCGCGGCGCTGAATGGGCTGTGTAATATAGTTATCATGCTGTTGGGCAGGGATAGAGATTATCGTTAGTTTGATAATGTTGTCCCGTGATGCTTAGTGGGTGTTTTTGTGTTCTGCGCGATAGCGCCAGTCGTGTGACTGTTGAGAGTTGCCGCTTTGCAGAGGTTATTCTCAGCGAGTAAAAGTGTACGGAAAATATTCTTGATAAAGCCCAAAGGTAGGGAGAAACTGATGCTGGTCAGTCATTACAAACTGCGTTACGCTCAGCGTATTCTTTTTATTTAACAAGGTGTTTTTTATGCTAAAAAATATTCTTCCGAAATCCCCGATTGCAGCGGCCGGTGTTGGACTTCTTCTTGGTGCAGGCATAGGTGGTATACGGGGCTGGCTTGAAGTCCGGCGCGGAGACATCACCAAAAAAGACGCTGTTGCAGGTGCAATCAAGCAAGGGCTCATGTTCGGCGGAGTAGCTGCGGTATCAACCATGGCCAGCGGCAGTAAGGGCGGTGGTGCCGGATTAGCGACCATGGCTGTTATGGGCTTGAGTGGCGGCGGTGGAGGATTGCCGAATATGCTACTTGGAATGACTGGCGGCGGCGGTGGTCGCGGTGGTGGAATGGGCGGCGGCATGCGTGGCGGCGGTGGTATGTCTCAGATGGTTGGCCAGACTGGTGGCCAAATGGGCGGCCAAGCTGGTGGTCAGAAAGGTGGCATGGGCGGCGGAAAAGGTGCAGGAGGCGGCGGTGGACGCAGTCAGTCTTCCGGCTCTATTCTTGATTCCGTATCCAATGCTGTGACTGATCTGATTATGCCGGATTCCAAATCCCCAAATACTGAGGCTGCTGCGACACAAGTTCCTCAGGCAGAAGCCGTTGTGCTTCAGCCGGAGCTGATCGACGAGCCTGTGCAGGAAACACAGGAGTTGGAAGCGGATTCCAGCATTGTTGAATCTTCTTTAGAGACAGAGCCACAGGCAGATATTGCTGAACCTGTTATTGAGGAAGATAACAAAATTTCTGTTAAGGAAGAGGCACCCAAGCCTGCTCCGAAAACAACAAAAAAGCCTGCTGCTTCTGCAAAGAAAAAGAGCAGCAAGAAAACATCACCGAAATAGATAGTGATTGAAGACGATTCTTCACGGAGACACCATGGATTTTACAACAGTAGCAAAACTGCGGAAATACCTATCTGTTAAACATCATATTCCGGGGAGAATTCGGATAACTTTTGATAAATCGATCATGACTGACCCTGAAGCGTTGGCACTTGTGAAATCAGCACCCGCAATGCCTGACGCTGTCACAAAAACAAGTTTGAATATTTTTTCAAAGTCAATTGTCATTGAGTATGATGCCAAACGGGTTCCTCCAGAGCTGTTGGAGGAGCTGATTAATGCTCCTTCGGATGATGCTGCCAGCGCTGTGGTTGAAAAATTATATTCGATTTTATACGGCGCGTAACTCAATTTGAACATAGTTGCCCCGAGTTCTTCACGAATTCGGGGTATTTTTTTGGGAGAAAAATAGCTTGACGATGATAATCGTTTTCACTAAAAAGATCTAAAGAACAAAAGAGGAACGTACTCATGGATAGGCATATTCAAGAAAAAGCTCGTCGTTTTGCAGCACAGTGTGACAAAATGGATTTCGATCCAACGTCACCTGCGTGTTCTGTGTGTGCTGTAAAAAAACGTGGTCGCTGTAGAGATTACGGTGTGTTGCTTTCTCTGTGCGGCATGATGGTCTGTCACCAGTTTAATTTGGGTGTGGGACTGGCAATCTGCCACGGAGCCGCGAATGCGTTCATGAGTACTATGACGAATAAGGCATATGAAAAAAAATCATTACCGCAAAATTGCTAGCTTTGTTTGATAATGGTACAAAATAGTTAGATCAAAACTTTTTGTTGTATGGTCTTTGCGATACTATGTTCGCAAAGACTCTTTTTTTATCTATGCCAAAAGGGGCTGTATATGAAAGAACTATCAGAGAAGCTACTGTTAGTGGCCGCCGGTGCAGCCGTGGGGGCTGTAGGATATCTCGCGTGGAAGAATAGAGATGAGCTTCATGACTTGCTTGATGCTGCTTTGGATAAGGGAAAAGAACTTATCGAGAAGCAAGTGGAAGAGATGGGGGACATGATGCCGAAAGCCTCTGAAAATGAGAAGGGAGTGTAGTAATGGCTGTAAACAGATTAGCATATTTTTTTGCAGGTGCCGTGCTTGGCGCAGCAGGTCTTGCAATGGTGAAAAGCGGTAAGGGGCAGCAGCTCGTTTCCGGTATGATCAGCGGTGGATGCGGGCTTGCAGAAAATGTTCTCACCCGTGTGGAAACCGTTAAAGAAGACATTGAAGACTACATGGCTGAAGTTAAGTACAAGGCTGCGCAGGCTAAAGAAGCCGCTGCACAGGAAGAAACTGTTGCAGCAGCTGACGTTGAAATTGACGTTGAGCCTGAAGCTGCTTCTGAAGTTGAAGAAGAAAGCACAACTGATTCTGTCAACGAAAAGGCATAGCGGTTCATTCGCACTGCATTGTGTGAGATTGGTGCACACGCACAACGAGTAGCGGAGAATACATGACGGTTATACGAAGCTTTCCGGGGCGTATCCGGTTTGCGGCGCAAGACGCAGCTGCTGTCCAGCTTTTACAGCAGCAGGCTGAAGTGGCGCTTGATCAGGTAAAGGCAGATGTCGCGGTGGAGTATAATCCCCGCACAAAGCGTGGCCTCCTGATTTTTGAGAAAGACGCAAAGCTGACCGATCTGCTGGTAGATGTAATTGAAAGTATGACACAGACGCTTTCGGTTTCATCATCACAGCAAGCCTTGGCCACTGCAGACGGCAGTTCCCTTCCTGCGGTATCAGATGCCGGACAGGAAGGTGAGATTGAAAATCCGGTATGGATTATCTCAAAAAAAGTTTTGAATCATTACATGGCTCGCATGTTCATGCCGCCAACAATTCGCCCTTATTGGACGATGTTCAATGTTGCCCCGTTAATATGGGAAGGCCTGAAGTCATTACGTCAGCGCAAGCTGGATGTGAATGTTCTTGATGCCGCGGCAGTTGGTGCAGCGCTTGCTATGCGTGACTTTAATACCGCAGGTACCATCAACTTGCTTCTCGATATTAGTGAGACACTGGAAGAATGGACTAAGGAAAAGTCCAGAAGTGACATTGCGGCACTTTTCTCCGGTGACAGCAAGCCTGTATGGGTAATGCGTGACGATGAACCGGTAGCAATTTCACCTGATCAGCTTGTTGTGGGTGATCTTGTTGTTGTCCGGTCTGGTGCACGAATTCCTGTTGATGGGGTTGTTGCAGAGGGTACGGCACTGGTTAACCAGTCTTCCATGACCGGTGAGCCGCTTGCGGTGGAAAAAAGTGTCGAGAGTGAGGTCTACTCCGGAACCGTAGTGGAAGAAGGGCGTATTATCGTATACGCACAGTCCGTTGGTTCTGATACCCGCTTTGCTAAGATAGCGAAGATTCTGCAGGAGTCTGACGACCGTAAAGCAGATATTCATAGTCAGGCTGTGAAAATGGCAGATAAAATTGTGCCGTTTTCATTTATACTTTCTGGCGTAGTGTATGCGATTACCCGCAATGCTACTCAGGCTGCGGCAGTTCTGCTCGCTGACTATTCCTGTGCCATCAAGCTGGCAACACCGCTTGCTGTCCGTTCTGCAATGCTGGAAGCAGCGCATAACGGTGCGGTGATTAAAGGCGGCAAGTATCTGGAGCATCTCTCCCAACTGGATGCAATTGTTCTGGATAAAACAGGCACATTGACAGAAGCACGGCCGGAGCTTGTTAACGTTTGCCCGATGAACGGGTATACACGAGAGTTTGTTCTCAGACAGGCAGCATGTATGGAAGAGCATTTCCCGCATCCGGTGGCAGATGCCATTGTACGGAAAGCGGATGAAGAAGGGCTTATCCATGCTGAGGATCATGCTGAGGTAGAATACATTCTTGCACATGGTATTGCTACTATGCTGGATGGTCAGCGGACTATTCTTGGCAGCAAGCATTTTGTCCATGAAGACGAAGGTATTCCGTTTGCAGGTGCTGAGGATTTGATTGCGGAGTGCTCAGGTGCAGGACTTTCCTTGCTGTACTTTGCGTGCGGCGGAGAGCTTGCAGGTGTTCTTGCTATTAAAGATCCGGTGCGAGACGATGCCGATCAGTTTATCCGTAAGCTGGAAAACATGGATGTAGAACGCATCATTATGCTGACAGGTGACGGTGAAGAAACAGCGGCAGCCGTTGCGTCTGATTTGAATATTGAAGAATACTATGCTCAGGCATTGCCGGACGAAAAGACCGCGTTGATTAACAACCTTAAAGAGCAGGGCTACACTGTAGCTATGGTCGGGGACGGAATTAACGATTCTGCTGCGCTGACCACTGCCAATGTAGGTGTTTCAATGAAGCACGGTGCAGATATCGCCCGTGAAGCCTGCGATGTGATGCTGACAGGTGAGCGTCTGGACAGCCTTACCGATGCGATGGAAGTTTCCAAGCGTGTAATGCGACGTATTAAGCGTAACTTTATGTTTATTGTCGCAAGTAACACACTGTTTATCGGTCTTGGTGTGACGGGCGTTATTACCCCTGCGTTAATGGCATTGTTGCATAATTCAGGTACGGTATTGACGTGTGTACACTCTATGCGTCCGATGTTGCCGGAGCATTCTGAGTAAAAATAATTCGATCCTATATATAAAAAAATCCCATGTAGCATGTGCTGCATGGGATTTTTTTTATGAGAAAAGTGTTCGCTTGTTCTGATACAGATGTGCTGCCATGAGTGTGAGCCAGACGCTCCCGGCTACAACATGGGCTTTCTCAGAGTAAGCAAGCAAGGCTATTGTAGTAATGCCGGCACCAAGCAGGCCGCGTTTTACAATTTTTCTTGCTTTCCGGCCTGTGATGGCACGGTTGAAGCTGCTGATTTTTCCTTTCACTTCATCCGGCTCTAACCCCAGACTGGTTGCGATGCTGCAGAAGAGTTTATCTGCGCCAACTTTTGCCTGATCAAAGAGTACAAGGATACTCCCAACCCGTTTGTTGACGGCAACTTCAACCACACCTTTGGTTTTTGCCAGAGCTTCTTTAACAGCATCTGCGCGTTCTTCAATTTTAAGGGATTCGCATCTAAAACGAAAACGAGCATGTTCCATGGTTGTAGCAGTCATACTGCACCCTCCTAGTTTTACCGATACAATACGCGAAAAGTGAATGTACTACAGTATAGTTATATAAGGTTATGTGATTGATCAAGTATGTTCTTATAATAAAGGGTGTTGGACGCATGCATTGCCATGTTGATGAAGGTTGATTGCTTGATAGTAGTGTTCTGAGAGGGTGAAATGGACAGCAGGCGAGACAGAAAAGTAATGTTAGCTGCCGGTATTTATTGTTTCAATTTTTTCTTTGACGATAATATGATCTGCAAGAGCTGCTGTAAGTTCTTTGAGGAATAATGCGTTGTTATCCGGTGTGCCTATTGTTTGCACAACAATAGGTTGCAGTTGCTTTTGAAAAGGGTTCTCAGTTTGGTAAGGATGAGTTTCAGTAACAATTGCTAAGCCTTTTGTTGCCGTTGCTTGCATCAGATTGTGTTTTTGCGCAGCGGTTAACATGGTTTTGTATAATGGCTGTCCATTATATGTATCTTTGTTTGTGGTCACACAGGTCAGTCTTTCTAATGTTTGTATCTGCATAGTAATTCTCCTTATGATAGGAGCTGCTCCCCTGAGGTGGTCAGGGGAACAGCGGCAGCATGTCTTGTCGGGGATATCGTTATTTCATTGTTTTGGAGACAGGCTGCGGTTGGAGTGTAAGAGTTTCTTCTGCCTGCTGGCTGTAGTTGCGCTTGAATCGTAATGAAACATTCACAAGCGCGATAAGTACCGGCACCTCAACAAGCGGGCCTATAACACCAGCAAATGCCTGGTCGGAATTGAGACCGAACACAGCGATGGCTACAGCAATGGCTAGCTCAAAGTTGTTGCCGGTCGCCGTATAGGCAATGGAGGCGTTTTTATCGAACGGAATACCCATTCGTTTTGCGATAAAGAAGCTGAGGAAGAACATCACAACAAAGTAGATGACAAGCGGTACAGCCACACGCAGGACGTCAAACGGCAGCTCAACAATCATTTCACCTTTCAGGCTGAACATAAGAACAATTGTTGCCAGAAGCGCAATGAGCGTGACCGGTGAAATTGCCGGAATAAACTTGGTGTCATACCAGTGCTCACCTTTGAGTTTTACAAGCCACACACGGCTTACGAAACCAGCAAGGAACGGAATACCAAGGTAAATGCCAACACTTTCAGCAATATCTGCAATCGAAATATTTACTTCAAAGCCGCTGAAGCCGAAGTACGGCGGAAGAACAGTGATGAAGAGCCACGCAAGAAAACTGTAGGTAGCAATCTGGAAAAGACTGTTCAGAGCAACAAGTGCTGCCGCGTACTCTTTGTTACCGCCGCCAATGTCATTCCAGACAAGTACCATGGCAATACAACGTGCCAGACCAATGAGAATTACACCGGTCATATAGCCCGGGTAGTCGCCAAGAAAGGTCAGCGCCAGCACAAACATCAGAATCGGCCCTGCAATCCAGTTCATGGCCAGCGAAAGCGTGACGGCACGTTTGTCTTGCATAACGCTACCAAGAAGACAGTAGTTAACCTTAGCAAGCGGTGGATACATCATGAGGATAAGACCGATTGCGAGAGGAATATTCGTGCTGCCAATGGACATGGACTCGTTCCATTCTGCTACTTGCGGAAAAGTAACACCGAGTGCAACTCCAAGCGCCATTGCTGCAAAAATCCACACTGTTAAGTAGCGATCTAGAAAATTGAGTTTTGGTTGCATTGTTTTTTCCTTATAAATATCGTTGATCGTCGAAAAACGATTTGCTTATGCCGATTCATAGCTTGTTATAGTATCGAGCATCGTCGAAAGACGATTATATGTCGTATAAAAAAAACCGATCAGGAAAAAATGGCTGCAAACATTTCAGAAAATGCCTGCACTTTTTCGAGGTTAATACGGTAACAAACTCTTGGCGGGTCTGGTTCAGCAGTAATAAAGCCTGCTTCTTTTAAAATTCGCAGGTGCTCGGATACAGTTGACTGTGCAAGACCTAACTCCGAAACAAGGCTGCTGTTCAGGCATCCTCCGGAGTTATGCAATGCCAAAAGCACACGCATAATACGGACACGCGCAGGGTGTGCAAGGGCTTTTGCCTGTGCGGCAAGCTCTTGCTCATTGCACGTATCTTCGTCAGTAGTGCGAAATGCTTCCTTGTTTGTGGTCGAACAAGTGGTCATGACTGTTCCTTTGCATCAGTAATTGAAAGAATCGATAATCGTCGTTACACGATTAAGTAGGTTTCAGTTGAAAGATTGTCAATGCTCAGTGGCAGAAAAAAATTTTCAGTGTCTTATTGGTTTGAAATGAAAGGCAGAAAAAATTTCAGAAGTGAGAACCCAGATGTAGAGGCAGAAGTAATACTTCTGCCTCTACAGGTGCCCGTTACGTCATATTTTACTGAACACGTACACTTAGATAATTGCTGGGCGATTGCTACTATCAAGTTGTTGTACGCTGAATGCGGGGGTGTTGCTTGCGCATTCGTCAAAAATGCGGGCCGTACAAGTTATGCATTTTTCAGTATCAACAGACGCTGCGAGCTTTTTAATAGCTACTCGCTTGTTAGCGAAAATATGGTCAGTTCCGAAGTGTTGGAGAACGCCTGCCCTATGTAACATCCCCCGTACTTCAGGGTTCAGGGAACATAGATACATTTCACAGCCTTTTTCCCGAAAGGCTTCGCGTTCAGTAGAGAACATTTCGCAACCTGCAATATCAATAAACGTCACAGCCTTGAGTATCACAAGAAGTTTCGTATGTGTAGAGGATTCATCAATTTCTTTGTGTAAATCTTCGATTATATTGTGCGTTGCACCAAAGAATATTTCTCCGCGCAGGCGGACAATCTTGATTTGCGGGCATTCTCGGGCATTTTCTGTTGTCACTTCAACAAAAGAAGAAATACCGGCGTCGTCACGTTGCAACGTGATGGAAGCTAACTCGGGATGTGAAGTTTTGTTGATATACAGCAGCAGAGAGAGGACAACTCCAACATAAATCGCGAATTCAAGGTGCAGAAACAGTGTTGCCAGAAGGGTGACAAGCATGACCCCGAATTCTTGCCTGCTGGTTTTCATGATGCCTTTGATGTGATGAAAATCAATAAGCTTGAACGCCACAACCATGAGTACGCCCGCCATTGCAGGTATCGGCAGATAGGCTGTTACAGGGGCAATCAGAAGCAGGATGATGGTGAGGAAGCATGCAGCAAAAACAGCAGCCGCTGGAGTTTTGGCTCCGGCAGTGTAGTTCACCCCTGTGCGGGTGAAGGAACCTGATGCTGAGTAGCAGGAAAAGAAGCTGCCGATAATGTTTGAAAGCCCCTGTCCGACAAATTCTTGATTTGTATCAAGGTGCTGTCTGGATTGCATTGCTACAGAACGTGCGATGGAAACAGCTTCTGTCAGGCCGAGGATAGCAATGGCCAATGCGCTGGAACCTAACTGCTGGACGGTGCTGAAGGACATATGTGGTATTTCAAAGCTTGGCAGACGTGATGGTAAAGCACCCACCAGTTCTATGCCTGCCTCTGCTCCGCCAAATCCCATTGCTGCAAGGCTTCCCGCAATGAGGGCAACAAGCATACCGGGAATCCGCGGTGCAAGTCGCTGGAAGAGTACAGAGATACTCAAAGCGGTCAGGGCGATAATAGAAGCAGGTATGCTTACTTCTTGAATGTTTTCTACGAGAAACGGTATTTTTTCATAAAATTTTGAACCGGATGGAAACTTAATACCGGTGAAATTTCCAAGCTGGCTGAAGCCGATTAGTATAGCTGCACCAGCTGTAAAACCGACAACAACAGAATGTGAAACAAAATTCACCAGCGTGCCTAGTTTGATTACCCCGAAAAGAAGCTGGATGATGCCGGTCAGCAGCGTGAGAGAAAAAACCGCACCGATGTATTCAGTTGAAAACGGCGCATAAAACTGACTGATGTTTTCAAATATAACCAGTGAAATAGCCGTGGTCGGGCCAGATATCAGATGATGTGAAGAACCGAATAGTGCAGCAACAATTGCGGGCACAATGGCAGAATACAGCCCGAATTCCGGTGGAAGACCGGCAATGGCTGCAAACGCAACTCCTTGCGGGAGTACAATAATAGCTCCGCTTATTCCTGCATTGATATCCAGCTTCAGTGTTTCTTTGGAAACTGTCTGCAGCCAGCTCAGGAATGGAAAGAGTTTTATGTATGCTGGGGTAGTTGGCACCAAGGTTATCCTTCTAAAAAATGGTGTTTTTTGGGAATAAGACTAGAGTAACGGACGCAGCTTGCGACCGCTGATAATAATTCTGTAATAATAAATGTACGAAAAAAGAACGTGCAACGAGTTGCTGCTAGTCTGATATCCCCGAGATGCACTATATACGCATCATCCAGCGCAAACTATTTAAAAATTCTTATTGTAATTATGAGTAAAAATTGAATGCCGTTACAATACTCCGTAAGGTATTGTAAAAGAGGTATGAAATAGGAAAAAATATATGTGACGCAGCAGATTGTTTACTTAGAAAGGTAAAATTTACCTGTTGTTAACCTTTCTGCATTGAAGGTGCGGGAACATTCTGCTGGACAGGTGATATACGCGATGTGTAAAGCAGCATTTGCTTACTTTCTGGCGGCTAGTGGAAAGTAGAAGACCGGAGACATCCAGAATATGGCGTGATCATATCCAGATGGCCTCCGGCCTCAGAATACCCGGCAGGTATTCAAAGGCAGTACAAAGGATTGAGGTGCAGATAATCCAGAGTACTGCCTTGTTTTGTTTGTAACATGTATTTATGCAGATACGGGTTACGAAGAATGTGAGTGTATGACACTACCATATAGCTGAAAGTGAATATAGTGTCTGAACATAGGTAATATAGTTAAAACAGGTTAAAAGTGTAATTGTGGCTGACAGAAGATATAGTTCTGTTAGCCTTTTTTGTTATCTGAGAAAGGCAATAATGTTGGTGCCGTACAGATAGGTGATGAGTGAACCTGCTGCAAGAAAGGGGCCGAACGGAATGTAGATTGTGCTCATTCCAGCTTTACCGCGCAAGGTGGCAATGCAGAACACGAGTGCACAGACTGAGGCTACCAGAATGAATATGGACAGCTGGTGCCAGCCGACAAGAGCCCCGAGCATGAGCATGAATTTAACATCTCCAAGTCCCAGTCCGTCTATTTTACGGATTGCTTTGTAGATGGCTGCAATAGCCCACAGGGAAAATGTGCCAATACCTGCGCCAAGCAGAGCGTCGATAAATGTGACATCCAGTAATCCTGCGTAACTTGCTCCCAGAACAATGACAGCGCCTGTATAGGTTAAATAATCCGGTAGAATAAATGTTCGTAGATCAATGGCAGAGGCAACGATGCAGATGCCTCCGATAACCATAAGGACACCCCATTCCAAGGGATCTGCCGTATGGGCAGCTGCAAGCACAGCCCAAAGCATGGAAGTAAGTTCACTTAACGGATAGAAAAATGGGATACGGGAAGAGCAGTGAGAGCAGCGTCCCTTTTGCAATAGAAAGCTGAGAAGCGGAATATTTTCCCACATTGTCAGCTGATGGTCGCACTGGGGGCAATAGGAACGTGATGGGCGAAATATGGTGTTGCCGGTGCCGTAGCGGCTGGCGCACACAGAATAGAAGCTGCCGAGAATCAGCCCGACCAGTGCTGCAAAAAGAAAGTACATAGTATTCCCTGAACGTGAGGTTAACGAAGACGAAAATTGTTGCGGAAGCATAGTCGGGATTAGAGCGTGTGTAAATACGATGCGAAAGTGTTGTGCCTTCATCTGTCCGGTATTCCTTGTAGTTGTATATGGCTCTTTCAGATATAAGTGCAAGTTATGGTTGTCCTCACAAATTACTATTTAACTTTTGACTATTTTTAGCCCACATTGCGCTCAGTCATTAACTGCCGCAGTGCGTTCTGCGGTAATGGAGAATATATGGAACATTTGTTTTTTGTAGCGCTTTGCTGGGGAATCGGCGGGTTTGTTAACGGTGTGGCAGGGTTTGGAGCTGCACTTATTGCCATGCCCCTTATCACGACAATGGTTCCGTTAAGTCTGGCAGTACCAAGCTGCACAATTATTGGCGTGAGTCTGTGTCTGCAAATGGCATGGATTTATCGTAAGAATATCGATTTTCAAAAACTTAAGCCTATTTACCTCGGGACTGTTCCGGGGGCGATTGTAGGTATCTCCATGATGCAGGAACTGCCTACGCATTATTTGAAGCTGGGAATGGGGATTTTTTTGTTCATCTACGCCTTGTGGGGACTGTTTTTTGAAGGAAGGCAGCAGAAGATTGTTCACAGAGGATGGGGCGTTGTTGCCGGATTCTGTTCCACAGCAATCAGTTCTTCCATAGGAATGGGAGGGCCGCCTACCATTGTGTATACCTCTCTCACTGGCTGGGGAAAGGATACAGTTAAAGCTGCTATTGCCAGTTATTTCATTGTGTCAGGTGTGCTGATTATATCAATGCAGACCTATGCCGGAATTCAGACAAAAGAAACTGTGATGCTCTTTGCCGCAGCAGCCCCTGCCGTGATGATAGGCGCCAGACTGGGCGTGCTGGCGTCACGCAAGATTGGCGAATTCACATACCGTAAAGTGTTGTTCGGTATGCTTGTAGTAATGGCCTGTATAATTTTGAATAGCGCATATACGCAATTTGCTGCTCTGGCATAACAGGCAGTTTTTACGCTACATATCAAATGAGAAACATCCCAATTTGTGCGCAATATGCACAGATTGGGATGTTTTTTTATAAAAGTTTTTTAATTTTAACGTGTTGACTTTTTCTTTGTCTGCCGTACCTGAGTTCATTGGCCATGTGTTTTTACCTTACAATTATTCTAGAGTAACTATTCGTCCTTGTATGATTTGTATGATCTAACTGGGGTGGTAGCTAGGGCACTGCAGTTGCAAAAGAGGAGTGGAGGGGAGTTATATGTTTGATATAGATTTTTTACTGACATCGTTACTTGTCGTTCTCATTCCGGGAACAGGAGTGATTTACACTGTCTCAATGGGGCTTTTTGAAAGCAAGAAAGCTGCAATCGCGGCTTCGGTAGGGTGTACTTTCGGTATTGTGCCACACTTGTTGGCTTGTATTTCTGGCTTGTCTTTATTGCTGCATACCAGTGCACTGGCTTTTCAAGCTGTAAAATTGGCCGGTGCAGTGTACTTGCTGTACATGGCATGGGGGATGTGGCGCGGCTCAGGCAAGTTTGAGTTTACCCAGCAACATTCTTCTGGAAGTGCGGTTCAGATAGCAGTTAGAGGGACGTTGATTAATGTGCTGAACCCTAAGCTTTCTTTGTTTTTTCTCGCATTTCTTCCACTTTTTGTATCTTCTGAAGGGGCTTCGCCAACCATTCAGCTGCTGGGCTTAAGCGCAGTGTTTATGGCCATTACCTTTGTGATTTTCATAGGGTACGGCCTGTTCGCACACAGTGTGAAAACAGTGATTGTATCTTCACCGGAACGTATGCGAAATGTGCAACGTGTTTTTGCGGCTACATTCGCTGCACTGGGCGCAAAGCTTGCGATGACTGAGTAATGCTGAAGCAATAGCTAAGTTCATTTCATTTTCAGATCGAATCAATGGCACAACTGTGGTCTTGATGGAATTCCCATCGGCCACAGTTTTTTCATAACTTAACTTGACAATTGGAAATGACTTGTGATGGGAATTTCTATTCTTATCAGTAAGTTGAATTGTTTTCTGGGGAGAGGGCTTGAAAATTTATTTGAGGATGTGATGACTGAAACTCGTTTGTACTTTTTGGACAATCTTCGCGCTGCAATAATTACTGCTGTTGTTTTACTGCACGTGTCGGTTTGCTACATGATGTATGCACCAAGCTGGTGGTACGTTATCGACCCTGTGACGAGTAAGTTATTCACGCTGCTTGTTGTTCTTATTGATGTGCCCATTATGCCTGCAATGTTCTTTATTGCTGGATACTTTGCACTGCCGTCTTTGCAACGACATGGTGTGACGGATTTTTTACGGCACAAAATTCAACGGATTTTCTTACCGTGGGTGCTTGGCGTTGTTTTGCTGGCACCGCCGACTGCTTTTCTGATTCCGTTTTCGCGCAAGCTTCCTGTTGATCTTTACTCATTCTGGACAACAACCTTTTGGACTACATCCTTTCAGCACTCTGTTTACTGGTTCCTCGCCGTGCTTTTCTGGATGTTTGTTGCCCTGAGCCTGATCTGGCAGTTTGTTCCTGCATTGCAGCGTCTGGTAAAAACACCGGCAATAGCTCCGTTATGGTTTTTCCCTGCATTTGTTGGTGTGTCTGCGGCATGCTTCTATGGTGCTCAACAATTTTTTCCTCTCGATTACTGGTTTATGAGTTACCTGCTGGCATTCCAGCCGGAGCGTATATTCCAGCACGTTCTGTATTTCAGTCTTGGCATATGGGCCTGGAAATACGGCTGGTTTACTGCTGGCGGATACTGTCCACGTAAACGCACATGGCTTCCTGTACTTGCCTTAACAATGGCAGTGTACGTTGTGGTGAAAGCAGGCTTTGCCTCTTCTCCGGCACCGTTGTGGCAAAAACAATTCATTCTTTCCTGCTCGTTTGCGACATACTGCATTGCTTCACTCATGGGGTGGTGTGCGGTCTTCAGCACATGGGTACAAGGAAACGGTCGTTTTTGGCGCTCTGCTGCGGATAACTCCTACGGGATCTATTATCTCCATGCCCCTATTGTATATTTGTTGGTATATGCGCTCATTCCAGTGCCATATTCAATTTATGTAAAAGCTGCCGTGGCATTTGTTCTTGCCATGGCATGTAGCTGGGTGCTTACGTCCTGTGTGTTGCGTAAGGCACCATTGTTACGGCGTATGTTTTAACGTTTTGAGGTAGCAGATATGATGGTATACGGAAAATTACTCCTCACCGCGTTTTTGTGGGGAGGAACATTCGTGGCAGGCAGACTGCTTTCGGATGGCATGGGTGCTTTTTCCGCCGCTTTTTTGCGGTTCTTGATAGCATCAATCTGTATGATGTGGATCATGCGTCAGCGTTCCGGCGGGTTGCCGGTGCTGGATAGAAAAGGTTGGCTAGGGGTGATTTTACTGGGCGCAACAGGTGTGTTTGCATATAATGTCCTGTTTTTTAAAGGATTGCAGACGGTAACAGCAGGAAGGGCTGCTGTTATTGTGTCCATCAACCCGATTATTATCACCTTGCTGGCAGCAATGTTTTTTGGAGAGAAACTTTCACTGCGTAAAGGACTTGGTATTTGTCTTTCTGTTACCGGTGCGACAATTGCTATTTCGCGTGGAAACCCAGTGTCCTTGTTTACTGGTGGGTTGAGCAGCGGTGATCTGGCTATTTTGGGCTGCGTGGCTAGCTGGTCATCGTATTCATTGCTTGGGAAGCGTATGATGGGCTTTCTAAGTCCGCATGCGGCGATTACGTATTCCTGTATTACTGGGACAATAATGCTGTTTCCGTTTGCGTTGCAGGAAGGCATGTTGAGTGATTTTTCCGGCTACACGCTCACGCAATACCTATCGGTCGCATACGTGGGAATTCTGGGCACAGTTATCGGGTTCACATGGTTTTATGAGGCAATCAATACTATTGGTGCTTCGCGTGCTGCTGTATTCATTAACTTTGTTCCGGCAGCAGCAATTTTAAGTGGATGGGCTTTCCTTGGGGAATCTCTTTCCCTTTCATTGCTTGCAGGGGTGTCGCTTGTGATCACTGGAGTGTATTTAACAAACTCGGCTGTAAACAAAACTTGAGTTTACACGGACTGAGTTTTCAGCTGGCTTATCAAGGCTGTTCTGCTACTGCAGGGCAGCCTTTTTATATGGAAAATGGAAGAAAAGGTACAAGACAACAGCAAGGCAGCCCCATGCAAGAAGGGCTGCCTTTTTCGTGGTTAAGACACGCCTGTACTTATGAAGATTCGGGGGACTGCTTTTGTGGGATGAGGACACTGCAACAGAGCAGAGTGTGAGGAGTAATTTCTGGTTCCGGTAAAGCAGGCTGATGGTGATGAACCGGATCAGGCGTACCTGTGTTGGCGTACATGTTCAGGCTCAGCTCATGGCAGTAGGCATGGTTTTTACCCTCCTTAACTGCGCTGATAATCTGGCTGCTGCGCTTGAACGCATGCGCTTTTTTTGCAGGTTCGCCGAGGTGATTCCCCGCTTCCAGAGCAGGGATTTGGTCAGCCTTAGGAATTGTTGTGGAACTGGATTTCTTGCTCGGTGCAGTGACATCTTAATTGGCACTAACAATTTCCTCATCACCGGCTTTGTGTTGGAACAACTGATACCCTGACTGCCTTAGTTGGACGTTGTCGCCAGTGCAGTTTGCGTCGCAGCTCACGACAGTAGGGGGTACACAGAATACACTTGTCCGTTCATAGAGAGCATGTTGCTAATTTTCTTCGGGCTGGAGAAAAACAGCAATGCAACTTGGGGTTCTTTTGATATTTTTATCATAGCATAATGATTTTTATAACAAAAAATACAGTATACTGATGATAATATTCTGATCTCCCATGTTGGTGCTATATGCATAATTATACGAAATATGGGGAAATATGAGATTGCAGGTACGTTACAAAATCGAGATAAATGTATTGCGAAAGAAGATCAGTTGGTTATGCAGAATACGGTGTGAATAAAAGGGGGGATGTTTTTACTAAAAAAGCATGCCTGATGGGGTGCTGGAGGGGAGCAAAGGTAAGACTATGATGGAACATAGATCAACGTTCTGTCGTTCAAAATAGAAAAAACCCACTTGCTGCCAGGTGGGTCTCTTCTCTGTCTTGGTTGTCTTACATAAGCGTGGGGTACGTTCCGGAGTTTTTTTAGGGACGAATTACACTTAATCTAAAAGAATTCATCTCTGGGAGGTACCATCGCCGGGTTAGTGCGACTGTGACCGGAACAACGCTAAGACATTCAATGCGCTTTTTCTTTCATAGGTTACGGTTAGTCTCCAGAAAAAAAAACTGCATCACTGTTTGGCACAAAAATGTTGCAATAAAGACACTGGGTTATTGGTTGGTTGCTCAGGTTGGATTTAGAGAAAAGTCATATTTTGAAGATGTTGCGATAAATAATTTCAATGTATGCTCCTGTGTTGCTGAATAGTACGGACATTTATTGTGACCGGACACCAGAACAGAGCGGAGAAACAAATGGCAGAACGGCAAAAACAGCTTGGTTTAGTTGGACTTATCGCCATTGTGGTTAGTGCTATGGTCGGGGGCGGTATCTACAACCTGCCTTCAAATATGTCAGAAGGGGCTGCAGCCGGTGCCGTGCTCCTTGCGTGGGGCATTACCGGACTCGGAATGTATTTTCTTGCCACTGCATTTCGCGCCTTGTCGGATGCACGACCTGATCTGGCCTCCGGTATATATGCCTACGCCAGAGACGGATTTGGAGACTTTGTCGGGTTTGAAATGGCGTGGGGATACTGGCTCAGTGCTGTATTTGGTAATGTTGGCTATGCGGTGCTTACCATGGACGCTGTTGCTTACTTTTTCCCGCCGGAAATGGTTAGTGCGCAGATTCAGTCGTTCATTGGCGGATCATTTCTTATCTGGAGTATGTGCTGTATCTGCTTGTTCGGGGTCTCTGCGGCAAATGTGCTCAACATCATTACAACAATAGCCAAAATGCTTCCCCTTGTGTTGTTTGTAGCAATTGCAGCCATGTTCTTTTCAGCGGATCATTTTACGTTGGATTTCTGGGGTAATGAATCTGCGGGAATAGGAAGTCTGGGTGGTCTGGGAGCACAGCTTAAAAGCACCATGCTGGTTACGCTATGGGCATTCATAGGCATTGAAGGTGCTGTGGTTGTGTCTGGTAGAGCAAAGCGTGCAGATGATGTGGGGAAGGCCACAATCTTAAGCCTGATACTGTGCCTCACTCTCTATATTTGCATCTCACTTCTTCCCTATGGATTTATGACGCAGGCAGAACTTGCCAAGTTACCGAATCCTTCTGCTGCGTACGTGCTGGAAAAGCTGGTAGGCAGCTGGGGGGCATCCTTCATTAACATCGGGGTGATCATCGCGCTGCTCGGCAGCTGGCTTTCATGGACGATCATGGTGGCTGAGGTGCCTCATGTGGCGGCACAGGATGGTGTTTTTCCCAAAATGTTTACCAAAGAAAACCGGCACGAATCACCATACATCTCTCTTCTGGTCACCAGTCTTTCCATGCAGCTGACAATGTTTGTTGTGCTCTTTGCCAATGATGCATGGCTGTTCTTGCTTGATATCACCGGTGTTATGATTCTGTTTCCATACTTGGTCAGTGCCATGTATCTGGCAAAAATTTGCTGGAAAGGGGACTACCCTCAAGGGCAGCCGGTATCAAATACCGTAGCAAAACTATGCGGATGGTTGGCAGGGCTGTATGCTGTCTGGCTCCTGTATGCGGCGGGGCCTAAGTTATTATTACTCTCCAGCATCTTCTTTGCCGCAGGTCTTGTGGTGTTTGGCAAAGCAAAGCGGGAACAGGGAAAAGGAACAGTTTTTACAGGATGGGAAAGAGCCGGAGCGGTGTTCGTAGTTGGAATAGCTGTTGTGGCGGTAATTGTTATCGGCAGCGGATATGCAAAATAGTGTACTCAGCATCCAGTAAGGAGCAGACATGGCAGTGTCGGATTTTCATGTATTGTTGGCAGAGGATGAAGTTACGCAGGCACAGACCTATGTGAATAATGCTGTACACCGATTGGTGGGTGAACTGGGAAAGCAGAATGTCCGTGTAACCCGTTCCTACAGTTTTTGCGATGCACATATTATTCTTCAGGCCAATACCCCTGTAGATTGTCTTTTACTAAGCGCCAACATGCATAACGAGAATGATCAGGAGTATCAGCAGGCCGAGCAGCTTATACGAAAGCTTCATAGCAGGCAGGCCAACGTTCCCGTTTTTTTGATTGCCGAAAGAGAAAAAACTACACGCGCCATGTCCAGTCACTTAATGGAAATGGTAGATGAATTTGTCTGGATAGTAGAAGATACCGCAGACTTCATTGCAGGCCGCATAGAAGCTGCAATCCGTCGGTATCGTAATCAGATGCTTCCGCCTTTGATGGATGCCCTCATGCAGTATGGTGCCTTAAAAGAATACTCATGGGCAGCGCCGGGGCATCAGGGCGGTATCGGATTCACCAAGTCTGCCGTGGGCAGAGTCTTTTTTGATTACTACGGAGAAAACCTCTTCCGTACTGATATGGGAATAGAACGAGCCTCTCTTGGTTCTCTTCTTGATCATACCGGTGCCTTTGGTGACAGCGAACGGTACGCAGCCTGCGTTTTCGGAGCACATCACAGTTACAACGTCGTGGTTGGAAGCTCCGGTTCCAACAGAACCATCATGCAATCCTGTATGTCGCAGGATGATGTTGTGATAATTGACCGCAACTGCCACAAATCAATTGAGCAGGGATTAATTCTTACAGGTGCAATCCCTGTGTATATGATTCCTACCCGCAATCGGTATGGGATTATTGGCCCCATCCATGCGGCAGACATGGAACCGGATGTCATCAAAAAATCTGTTGAAGAGTCGTCGCTGGTAAAGCGGATGAACGGGCGATGCAGTCCATGCGAACCGGTATACGCCGTTGTTACAAACTGCACATATGATGGGCTTTGCTACAATGCGAAAAAGGCCAAAGATCGTTTGGAGCAGTCTGCTGATATTATCCACTTTGACGAAGCATGGTACGGATATGCCCGTTTCAACGGCATGTATGCTGACCATTTTGCCATGAATGGCAATCCTGCTGATCATGAAGGTGCAACAGTCTTTGCCACCCATTCAACGCATAAACTTCTCAACGGTCTTTCCCAGTCGTCATTCATTCATATTCGTGAAGGGCGCAGAAAGATTGATCCTGCCATGTTTAACCAAGCCTACATGATGCACTCTACAACTTCCCCCTTGTACTCCATTGTAGCGTCGAACGATATCACCTCAGCCATGATGTCCGGCGAAAGCGGCGAGTCCCTGACGCAGGAAGTTATTCAGGAAGCAGTAGATTTCCGTAGAGCTGTTGCAAGGCTCTGGCGTGAACATGCCAATCATAAAGACTGGTTCTTCAAACCGTGGAACCCTGAGTACGTTGAGGTATCCGAACAGGGTGAAAAGGAATGGGTGTTGTTTGAAGACGCTCCGGTTGATGCACTGACCACAGACCAGTCCTGCTGGAGATTAAAACCGGATGAAACATGGCATGGGTTCGATCTGGATGAAGATAACTGGTGCATGCTCGACCCTATTAAAGTGAGCATCCTAACTCCGGGCATGGGAGATGACGGGAAGTTATTACCGGAAGGTGTCCCAGCAGCACTGGTTACAGAATATCTTACCCGATTCGGAATAGTGCCGACCCGTACAACGGATTTCCAGATAATGTTTCTTTTCTCCATGGGAATAACCCGTGGGAAATGGGGAACATTGCTCAATACACTTATCCGGTTCAAGGAGCACTACGACGCTGGCGATACAGTGCGCCATGTTCTGCCTGAACTATATGATGACAATCCTCAAGCCTACGAAGGTGTTACCCTGAAAGCACTCGGGGAGCGTATGTTTGCATTCCTGAAAAAAAGCGAAATGCATGTGGCGCTGGATAAAGCGTACACCAGCCGCTTTAGCGCATTAATGACACCACGCGAGGCGTACGAAAAAATTGTGCAGCAGGAGGTGGAGCTGGTACCGTCCGACAAGCTTGGTAACCGTATAGCAGCAAATTCCCTGCTTCCGTATCCTCCCGGTATCCCCATGATTATGTCAGGAGAGGCTTTCGGCGCACAGGACTCCTGTCCGGCAATACAGTACCTGCAGCATCTTGAAGACTGGGATAACGCATTCCCCGGTTTTGAGCATGTGACAGAAGGTGCAGAAGTAAAAGACGGCAAGTACCATGTGCTGTGTGTCAACAACAGGCGCCGTAGAAAGCAGTAAAATAAGAAGTTTTGGTGTCTCCGACGGCTGGGGGAAACCCTTTTGGAAAAGGGTTATCCCCCAGACCCCCTTCCTAAAACTTTTAGTATGCGATGAGGCGCTGTCGTTGCATTGAATTAAGAAAGGCTGTCCTGATTAATACAGGGCAGCCTTTGTGTGTTCTTATGGGCGATCAAGCGTAGTGAGGAGATGATGCTGGCTAGAAATGTTCGTTTTTAGCCCGTATTTCTTCAATACGTAGTCGTGCTTCTGAGTAGAGTGCAAGTGCAGTCACAGCCCTGTCGCAAACAGGAAAAACAGGCACATTGTTCTTCAGAAAATGGTCACGCAACGGGTCATACAGTCTGCCGCCATCAATAACACCAATGATAGGCTTAGATGAACTTTTTGCTACTTCCACAAGTTGTTTGGCAATGGACTGTTCATTGTCCATAGAAAAGACTGGCAGCGTAGGTTCTGCAAGTGTGTGCATCGCTGGAGAAAGCGGGTCGAGCCCTACAATAACGGAATCTACAGCAGTGTCAGTTGCAAGAGTTTCTACAGCCTGTGCATGCAGGGTGTCGTTGGCACTTGGTGTAAGATCAAGCGGATTCTGGATGGTTACAAGCGACTGAAGCTTGTTTGCTTCCAGCATGGCGGTGATGGCTTGTTTTGTGGCAGTGCTGAACTGGGCAAGATCCATCTGGAAATCATCGGACTGGATGGAGTCAGCCATACCTACAGCTTCAAACCCTGCGCCACTTACAGCGGCAAGGCGGTTGCCTGCAATGTCCTTGCTGTGGAGCATTTCCGCAAGCAGGAACAGATCCTGAAATTCCTGAAACGTTCTGGCAACAAGAGCACCGGCCTGACGTACGCAGCTTTCGCAGACCATGTAGTCTCCAGCGAGAGACGCAGTGTGACCGCTGGTAGCTGTTTTGCCTTCCGGTGTGCGACCTGCTTTGTAGAAGATCACTTCCTTGCCGTTGAGTATTGCCTCGCGGACAGCTTTGCAGAATTCAAGACCATCAAGGTCGCTGAATCCTTCAGCGTAGACAGCAATGACATCAACGTTATCAGCATCTTTAAAATAACGAACCATGTCACCCAGAGTAAGGTCTGTCTGGTTGCCCATGGAGATCATGTAGCTCGGATGTAGTTCAGGGCTCTGGCTGCAACGGTGCAGCATAAATGCACCGCTCTGGCTTATGAGGGCTGCGCGGTGCGGAGTAGCCGTACGGTTTTTCGGTAGTTTTTCTTCAGGAATAAACCATGTGTCATATGAGCCGGGATGCGAGACAACGCCCATGCAGTTTGCACCGAGGAATACTGGCCCGCCGTCTCCTTGCGCGTGGGTCGCATTAATACGCGCAATAAGCTCTGCAGCTTCCTGTTGGCTGTCTTCTGTTTCTCCCATCCCCCCCGGAATAAGCATAACGCTTTGGGCTGCATCCAGCGTAATGATCTCGTCCACAAGTTGCGGAACTTGAGCTGCGGCTACTGCAACCACAAACAAATCGAGTTTGTGGTCAAGGCTGGCAAGATCCGGCACGCATCTGACGCCGTCAATTTCGTCAATACCGTCACGGATGAGCGTAACGTTTTCTTTAGCAAATCCTTCTGCAAGAATGTTTTCCAAAATGATTCGGCCGAAGTTGCGGCGGGTTGCTGAGACGCCGATAATGCCGATTTTTTCTGGATGCAGGAGGTTATGAATTTTTTTGATTGGTCTTGGCTCTGCTATGTTTTCTGCTTTGCCGAAGCGGCACATACCGTCCAGTGGAACCATGAGGTAATCTGTAAATGCGAACGGGTTGATTTCAAGCTCTTCAATAATGAACGGTGCATCGTTGTTTGATGGAGAATAATAGCGCCCCATTTCAATGAAGGAGCTGAAGCATTCAATCAATTGCTCGTCTGTTACGATGCGACGTTGCCCGCGGGTAAGACCGGCGAGTTTACGGTAGGAGATGGTTTTACGGAAGAGTTCAAAAAAAGCTTCTCCATCTACGAGTTCAGTGGAAGCAGCAACAATGGCCTGTCCTTTGCGGAATCTTTCCGCATACAGTTCTGTGTCTGTCCCGCCCAGTCCTGCGCTGATGACCATGCCGAATTCTCTGGTATGGCGAAGCCCCACGATAAGTTCGTTGCCGAAGGCACTGGAGTCAGGCGGCATAAACTGCACTTGCAGCACCCCTTTCAAATCGCGGCTGATAGCCTTAATCAGTGCTTCGCCTTTTAAGCCTTTATAAACTTCCGGCGCATGGTCAGGGTTGCGTTCTATGTATGCTGCGTAATTTTCCGGTACTTCGTATTGCATGCCACGGACAGCAGAGCGGATTTTGGAAGGCTGTTTCTCAACAATGCGTACTCCGCCTACTTCTGTCTTATGGATGATGGTAGGAGACACAATTTTAAGAACTGCTTTTTCTCCGGGAATAGACATGAGTTCTTCATCAGAAAAACGTGCACCGCGAGGCAGCAGATTTGCAATGGGTGGAGTCTCAGCGCCGGAGTTCGCTAGCAGGTTGTACACTTCATATTCATACAGAAAATCTCTGTTTTCTGTATCAGCAGCCGTGAATAACTGGGTAATTTTATCAAAGTCGATCAATGTGTTCATAGCCATCTCGCTTAAAGAAAAATTCGATTAGAAATTAACTGTACGAACTTTTACCCTTTTTGTCTCGGGTGTGTTTTTCTTTTCGACGATGTGGAAAAAGGAAAGGGTACCAAGTATTGAGCGCAAGAAAAAATTGTTACAGCTAGCCGTTGACCGGCCTATCTGTCAGGAAAGGTTGTGTAGAGAAAAAGTGGTGGGGAAATAAAGATGATCGGAGCAGGGAGAGAGAGGTTCCTGCCCCGATCATGTATCTTAAGCGTGGTAGTTGCTGGACCACGCTGTAAGACTACAAAGAGTTGTGCAGCCATAGTCGTTGATGGCTGGCACTCTATAGTTATATGTCTTTTGTGACATTTTGGTTACAGTTTGTGTATTCAAAACAAAAAAAGCCGCAGAATTCGATCTGCGGCTTGGTACATTTTGAGATTACGCTAGAGGCTGAGGGAGTCAGGAAGCGTTTTAATATATTCTTTAATCTGATCGCGTACTCGTCGGTAGCAATCAAGCTGTTCTTCTTCTGATGCCCCTTGCTCTGCCAGCTCTTTTGCAAGAGCTGGAGGGTCGGGAAAGCCCACGTGAACTACTTTTGCGTTGCCGGGGAAATACGGGCAGGTTTCGTGTGCATGACCGCATACTGTGACAACCACATCAAATTCAATGTCATCAAATTCGCTGAGCAGCTGTGACTTGTGGGAAGAAATATCAACGCCTGCTTCCTTCATCACTGCAACCGCATTGGGGTTCAGGCCGTGTGTTTCAATACCTGCTGAAAATGCATTGAATACACCACCCTTAAGGTGTCTGGCCCAGCCTTCTGCCATTTGACTGCGGCAGGAGTTTCCTGTGCATAAAAAGAGAATATTAGGTTTAGTACTCATTGTGTGTCCTGTTTGGAGCATTACGCGCCGGTTCGCTGTTTGCGGCATATTTCTTCAGGATTACAGGCAAGAATTTTTGACAGTCGTGCCATATCTTCCTTCACCTCCGGACAGGATCGTGCTTCTTCGCGAATCCAGTCCAGTACAGGCCTGCAACTAGCAGCGGTGTTGCTCAGTGAATAGAATATCCAACGGCCATCCTTTCGGGATTGAACAAGACCGGCGTTGTGCAGTACGCCCAGATGCCTCGATACCGTTGCGCCCGCAATGCCAAGCAGCTCGGTGAACTGGCAGGCGCATAATTCGTCGTACTCCATGAGTGTGACAATTATGCGAAGACGGTTTTGATCGGATAACGCTTTAAACGTTTGAGTGAGGTTGTTCATATGTTCCCTATGAAACCTTGTTTGTAACATTTAGTTGCTTAGCTAATTATAGTATTGGATGTGCTGCTGTCAAGAAACGAGAGGATTGGCTGTGTGTAAGGATAGGGTAATAAAGTTACCCGATCTTTTTGTTTTATGTTCAATGGAATAGCTGCCGCGTGCTTTAACTGCGCACCCTGATGCTCCTGCGAGTAGTATGCTCATTATGAGTAGGCAGGCTGAAAATTTGTGCATGGTTCCTCCTGATGCTTCGCTATCATTACAGCACCAGATCAATGCCGGTTCGTCAAGTAATCTTGTCTGGCTAGGGAAAGCGGGATTGTCTGATGCCATGCTGGGCTTCCTTGAGATTTTGAGACGAAAAAAGCCTGACTTGAAACAAACGTTGTACGTTTGTGCGAGTCAGGCTTTTTACATCAAAATGTATTGTCGTATATTGTGAGCATGGGTGCTGTGTGAATATGCTCTTGGGGTTAGTACATTTTTCGTGGAGAAAAGTTGGCTCCGATTACTGAGAAGGTGCTTTCCACAATAAAAATAGCATTCGGGTCAGTGTCAAAAACAATGGATTCAAGCTGCTTCATACGGATGTTGTCTGTAATGCAGAAAAGCATGCTCACATCTTTACCGGAATAGGAGCCGGTACCCCATACAAGTGTACCGTTCAGGCGGCGGGCTTTACGCATGTGTTCCATGATCTCCTCGTTTTTGTAGGAGATGATACGCACCGCTTTTTTTTGGTTGAACATGGAAAGCGCGTATTCAGTTACGTATGAACTGAGGAAGAGCATAATCATCGTGGTGACCACAAGATCAGGGTTAAAGCGTACAGCAATAAGGCTCATCAGAATTGCGTTAATAATGAAGAAGAATACGCCGATTCGCAGTCCAATTTTCTGGTTTAAAATGACCGCAAGCACATCAAAACCACCGGCAGCTCCAAAGGAGCGCAGGATAATGCCGCTACCAAGTCCCATGATAATGCCTGCAGCAATAGATGCGAGAAGTCTGTCTTGAATATGCAGGTCTAGAGTGAAGTATTGTGTAAGAAGCGTTACAAGGAGCATGCAGTATAAGTTCAACAAAAAGAATCTTTTCCCCACGCTGCGCCATGCGAGAACGAAGATAGGAATGTTGAAAAGCAGATACCACTGCGGTGTGGTAAAAGCATCGCTTATATAACTTCCGAAAACTGCAAATCCATACAGTCCGGCTGGGATAAAGCTGTGGTGCACAGCAATGCCATTGTATCCCACGATAAAAATGATTGCACCGAAGGTGAGGAGAAAAATGTTCCACGGAAGGGAGTAGGCAAGAGCATGACGGTTAAACTGCATTGGTTCTTTCCTTGTGTTTTACAGCTTAGATTGTGCTCCGGTAAGGCCGGTTTCAGGATATTCTGTACGCCAGTAACGTTGTTCTGTGTCCAGCAGATTCTGTGCAGGACATGGAACGGGTTGAAATGGAATAAAAAAAGGCTCGAACACATGTTCCGAGCCTTAGTAAAGATATTGTAAACGTCGCAGCTTATCGCAGCCGCACGTATCGGTGCGTAGTCCAAGGCTCATGGAGTACGCACGCAAGAGTACTTTCCGTATAGGAAAGCGTAATCTGTCTGTTTGCGATCTGCGTATTCTGCATACAAAAACCTTGGTTAGTGTTCATAAAAAGGGACGCGAGTTAGGGCTGTCCCCACCTGACTGAGCGCTATCTATCCGAAGCGCTGGGCAGCGTCCAGTGTAAAAAAGAGTTTTTATAGTAAATAATTTTTTAATAAAGCATAAAAATATTTTATAATGAAAAGTTGTTTGTTCTCAATATGTTGAAGTGGGCGTTTTTGATTATGTTGCTTGTGCACAATGCGGCTTGAAAATGTAAATATCAACCACACTGACCAGATCATGTTAGTTAGGTCATCAGTGCATATACTGTTGCACCAAGCATGAGAATAACCAGAGATGAGTTAACCAGCAGTCTTGTTTGAGGGCTTTTGAGTGAGTTGTAGAGCCCTGCGCCAAGTCCGCACCACATTGAGTGGAAGGTTACCTGTCCGATCATAAACGGGATGACAAACATCCCGACTGTTTTGGGCGTAAGCGGAAGCAGGTAAAAGAACTGGCTGTATGCAGCAACGGACATAGCCCAGCTTTTAGGGCTGAGCGGGTGCAAAAGCAGCCCTTCGCCGATGCTGAACTGCTTGGCTGTTTCCGGTGGCGCAGCTTGCAGTTTGAATATCTTATACGCCAAATAGAGAATGTAGACAGTGCCACCGAGTTTAAGTGTCAGTGCCAGCCATTCCCAACGTTGAAATGCTTCTCCCAATCCCATTGCCACAAGAATATTGAGTGCAGCAAAGCCTATTGTTGTTCCCAGTAAAAACGGGACAGCACTGCGGAACCCTGTAGTCTGCCCGATGGCAAGCATGGTCATGTTTCCCGGTCCCGGTGTGCCGGTCATTACAGATATAAAAATGGCAAAAGGTACAAAAAATTCCAGCATAGATATGCTCCTTACTAGGTTGATACTGTTACGTTTACGCAGAGAAGTTAGTAATGCGATGTCTCCATCAGGTTCCACAGGAAGTGAAGTAGGCCTGTTTTGCGCATACAACATTGTGTGAGGGCTACTGTTCTGATTGTACCCATAGAATTGACATTGTGTGAATGTCAACGCTAACATTGTATGCATGACAAAATGGATACCGAATATAGATGCAGAGGGAGCTCCGCTTTATCTGGCGCTTGCAGATGCCATTGAACGTGATGTGTTTTCCGGCACATTGGCTCCGGCTACACGATTGCCAACGCACAGAGATCTGGCAGATGAGCTTGGTGTGAATGTGTCCACCGTTACTCGCGGGTATGCAGAGGCAGAGCGGCGAAATCTGGTGGCCAGTACTGTAGGGCGGGGAACGTTCGTGTCTGTGGATGCGGTCACCTCTACTTCTATGGTGTCGTTTGAACCGCATTCTCCGGGGTTGATTGAGATGGGGTTGGCAACGCCCATGCCGCACCTTGATCCTGACTTGAATGAGGCACTGCGTACAATCAGCAGACGCAAAAATCCTGAACGGTTTCTACGGTATTCTGACCCGCGTGGTCTGGCAGAGCATCGGGATATAGGTGCCGAGCTTGTGCGTCTGTACGGTATGCCCGCAACAGGAGACGACTTGATTGTTACTGCAGGTTCTCAGCATGGTCTTTCAACAACCCTTTCTGCGGTGTTCAAACCCGGAGACAGGATTGCTACAGATGCGCTGACGTATCCGGGTTTCAAGGCGCTTGCTGCGAGCATGGGAGTGCGTTTGTGTCCAGTTGCTATGGATGAAAACGGCATGATCCCTGAGGCGCTTGAAATGGCGTGTCGGCAGCGCGAGGTGAAGGGACTTTATCTACTGCCTCATATGCAGAATCCGACAACAATCTGTATGCCGTACGACAGGAAGGTTGCGCTTGCTGCTGTGGCTGAGAAGCACCATCTGACAATTATTGAAGATGATGCGTATGCCTTTTTGCAGGACGGAGAGTTGTTACCTGTGTCTGCACTACTGCCGGAGCAGAGCATTTTTATTGCCGGTATTTCTAAAATGGTTGGAGCAGGTTTGCGTGTAGGGTTCCTACGCGTTCCTGAGCAGCATCGAACGGTATTTGCGCAGAGTATTCTAAACAGTATGTGGATGGTTCCCGCACTGAATGTGGAAATCATAACAAAATGGATAGCAGACGGAGAGGTGGCAGCAGCCAGAAAACGTAAATGCACAGAGGCAAGACAACGAGGTGAACTGGCGCGCTCAATACTTGATTGCGGAAAGTTGCATTTGTCCGGCTGCGGTTTTTTCGGCTGGTGGGAACTTCCTGAGTCTTGGAGCGGGGTCGCATTTGAGTCAGCTGCCAGTAAAGCCGGTGTAAACGTGTTTAGTGCTGAAAAATTTGTTGTGGGAGATGCAGATGCTCCTCAGGCATTGCGTGTGGCATTAAGCGGGGCTGAACATGTTGAAGATCTGGAAAGAGGTCTAAAAATACTGCGTGACCTTGCTCGTAATCCATAACAAGAGATTGAATAGAATCAGCACATATGATGGCAGGTTCTACGAGGGCGAGCCGTTTGCAATCTTGTTCATAGGTTATTGGGCAAAAGAAAAGACTGGCTGCATAGTAGCCAGTCTGTATTTTCGAGATACGCTATTCGTCTTTTTCAGGAGCAGTGTTCGGGCAATCGTGTTGCACCAGATGCGCAGCCAGTTCCTTTATGCTGTCTGACAGCGGTGACTCAGGGAAAATATGGCAGTACGGTGTGCCGTCATTAATGGCAATAAAGGTACCTTTCTGGTCTTCCGGAAGACAGGTGATGCAGTCCACACCGATTGTTTTTTCAATTTCAAATTTTGATAAGGTATTACCGGAAACACACCCTGTCAGCACCAGTGAGAGCTTACAGAAGTTCTCAAACCCGCCCGCAGTAATTGTCTGGACAAACCGCTTTGCACTGTTCATGCAAGGTTTGGTCGGCATTGCTATCAGCAGGCTTGCATCTGCCAGTTCCAATACCCTGTATAATGCTGCGTCAACGCGGCTTCCCATGTCGACAACAATCGTTTCAAAGGCATCTCCGGCTGCAATAAGAATGGCTGAAACTGTTTCCGGCACAACACATCCTGTTCCCATTGTTATTTCCGGTGCCACAAGAGCTAGTATGCCGCTGCTGTGATGGTACATGGTGCTGGTAATGTAAGCTGGATTAATCAAATCCAAATCTCGTGCAACGTGGCGTCTATCTCTTTTGGAAGGGGTATTGAGAAACGTTGCCACGTCTCCATAAGGTCTTGAGAAGTCAAGCAAGGCCACTTCAGAACCGTCTTTAGCAAAACATGCAGCAAGGTTGACTGCCACAGAGGTTGTGCCGGAGCCACCGCGTGCTCCCATTACTGCAACAACCTTAGGTGGTCGTGGCAGGCTGGAATCAACTGTTCGGTTCGTAAGATAATCCTGCAATGCCCGCTGAAGAATGAGCTTACTAATCGGATAACTGAAAAAATCACGAGCACCTGCAATCAGGGCTTCATGCTTGTCATTGTCTGTATATTGTGAGGCGCATACGTATACTGCACCGTAATTGTGTTCTTTTGCTTCTTTAACTCGTTCTGTAATTTCGCTTGAATATGTTGTGCAGCCAATGACGAGCACTTCGGGCTTTGTAAATTGCAATGTATTTACAAGGTGTGTGAACGGGAAGTCACAAAGCATGGTATGCAGTGCACCGGCAATGGTCGGGTCACTGGCTTCAAGCTTGATATGTAAAACTTCTTCAATTGTCGGCATTGCTTTCTCCACAGGTTCCTGCACACGTTATTGGACAGTTATTTGGTGTTGGTGATGGTGACAGGCTATTTCTCTAAATTTTTTTCTTCTTGAAATACCTTGTCTGCTTCTTGAATACCTTTAGGAGATGTGTCCGTAAAAATGCGCCATGCACCAATAATAAACGTTATGAACAGTATAATGAGTAAAATATTTCGCAGTTTACGTGTCTGGGAGGATTTATAATCTGTAACCATTGGTATCACCTTTAATATACAGTCAGTTTCATTGCGCAGTAATACTCAGTAGGTAGGAGTGTTTTTCCTTACAATAGCAGTGTAATATGTGAGTGGGAGAAGAACATATGATATTGAAAAATGTATATTCTCTCACTGCTGTCTAAAGATAGAGATGCATTGCTACTGGTGTAAGTTTGTGGTCACAGACATAAAAGTGTTTTGTCGACATTTTTTATTCGATCTATTGATTTTAAAGAATAAAAAAAGCATGTTGGCTGTGTAGTTAGTCGGGGGACAAAAAAATGACGTTTTACGATTATACATTCATGTGAAAACTAAAGAATGGTTCAGAAAAACCGATGGAGGTAGAAGGGCTCTTTCACCCTGTTGGAGCCTGTGGGTGGTTGTCGTGGAGAGCGTTCGGGCAAGCGTGTTGGGAATACGCTAATGCTCTTCCAAAAAGGGAGAAGAATACTATGCAAAACCAGAGAGTCTTTCTAGCTGCTCTCGTATTGGTTCTGTGTCTTCCGTGTATTTCTTTCGCTGCCAAATATGTGGGTTCGGCAGCATGCGGAGAATGTCACGAAACAGAACACGGGCGTTTTATGCAATACTCAAAAAAAGCAAAGTCTTGGGAGAGTATTGCTGTAATGGCGCCGAAGCTCACAAAAGCTGAGCAAGAAGAATGTTATGAATGTCATACGACTGGATACCGAAAAGGGGGATTTGTCAGCTTCGAGGAGACACCTGAATTTGCTGACGTAGGATGTGAAACATGTCATGGGCCAGGTGCGGCACATGCTGAAGCAGGCGAAGCCTCCCTGATTCAGCGCAAGCCTGATCCAAAGGAATGCGTGGTTTGTCACAGTGCAGCCCGTGTTAATGACTTTGGATTTAAGCCACTTATAGCCAGTGGTGCGCACTAGGAGGACAGCATGGCATTAAAGAATTCTTTAGGTGGCAAGATTACTGTATTGATTGCCGCTATTTCGTTTGTAGTTTTCTCTGTGCTTATTGGTACCTCAACATATCTTCAGCGAAAGGGGATGCTGGAACAGTTGAGTGAGTCGTTAACTCAGACTTCACAATTGGTGCAGGAAGCTATTGAACGCCCGATGATTATCGGTGATGACGAGGGAACAATTGAAGAATTCAGCCGGTTTCAGGCAGAATATCCGGGTATGGATATTTACCTTGCCGACTACGCAGGTGAAGTTACCTACTCCACTCAGCCGGACAGCATTGATAAAGAAATGTCCGGGTTGATCAAGGTTGATGGATTTGCCAGCTTATCTGAAAAAGCTCTTTCCAAGCCTATCAAAGAAAACCTGATTGTGAGCGGCGGTAATTCCCCTGTTTTTCTCAGAGTTATCTCAATCCCCAATGCCCCGTCCTGTAAGCACTGTCACGGTGCTTCCAAGCCCATTATCGGGCAACTTGTCATATCTAAAAATATTTCAGCTACAATGGGAACTATTGAGCTGCAAATGTATGAGAATATGGCCATCTGCCTAGGCGGACTGGTTGTACTTGTTCTCAGTGTTGTATTTTTTATCCGTAAAGTTGTTATCAAGCCTATTGAGAAGATTACAGCTGCATCAGATGCCATTACTAATGGTAATTTTAACGCAGACTTCTTTGTTGAAAGCGAAGATGAGCTTGGTAATCTTTCGAAAAACCTTGGTTCAATGGTTGATAAGCTGAAGATTGAACTTGGTTTCTCAAAAGGTGTTTTACGCGGCATGACCGCACCTATTCTTGTATGTAATGCGGATCGTGAAGTTACATCAACAAATCAGGAAGCAATTGATCTTATGGGAGTCTCCGGTACACCGGTTGACTACAAAGGTGTGCCTGTTTCCCAGTTTGTTGTGAACGATCCATGTTGTGACCGGATTATTCAGGAAGTTATTTCATCCCGTCAGCCTTCCACAGGTAATGAAGCTGTGTTGGTAAATGCTGCTGAAGTGGAACTGACACTTATTTTTGATGCGGCTCCGATTTACGACCTCGACGGCAAAATGCTTGGCGTGTTTGTTATGATTACAGATATGACAACCATGCGTAACCAGCAGCGCCGTGTGGAAGAGCAGAATGAAAAAATCACGCATGCAGCCCAGTCTGCACGTGCTATTTCCGAACAGGTTTCATCTGCTTCCGAAGAGTTGGCTGCGCAGATTCGTCAGTCCAGCAATGGTGCTGATGAACAGCAAAAGCTCACCGGTGAATCAGCCAGTGCCATGACACAGATGAATGCTTCTGTCCTTGAAGTAGCACGTAATGCATCCGACGCTTCAGAGCTTGCTGCCACAGCGCAGGATAAAGCAGCTGAAGGTGGAGAGATTGTTGAGCAGGCTGTGAATAAAATTCACGCCGTAGCTCAGCAGGCACAATCGCTTAAAGAAGAGATGAGTGTGCTTGGAACCCGTGCGGATGGTATTGGGCAGATCATTACTGTTATTGAGGATATCGCAGACCAGACAAACCTTCTTGCATTGAACGCAGCTATTGAGGCTGCTCGTGCAGGCGATGCCGGACGTGGATTTGCGGTAGTAGCAGATGAAGTGCGTAAACTTGCAGAAAAAACAATGAGTGCAACGCGCGAAGTTGTGGAGTATGTAGGTGCAATTCAGACCAGTACGCATCAGAATGTTGAAGCGACAGAAAGAGCAGTGGAGCTTGTTGAAGAATCGACAGATCTGGCTGCACGTTCCGGTGAAGCCCTGCGGGCGATTATGGGAATGGTTGAAGCTACAGCCGATCAGGTTCGTGCAATTGCAACTGCATCGGAAGAACAATCTGCTGCAAGTGAACAGATCAATAATTCTGTAAGCGTTATCAATGAGATCTCTGAACAGACAGCATCAGCAATGACGGAATCAACAACTGCTGTTGAATCTGTTGCTCAGTTGGCGCAGGATCTTAATGGAATTATTGAAAACATGCGTTCGTAGCAGAGAGTAACAACGCGGACGATGCAGCTTTTTTCAGGAGAAGCTTGCATAGCATGCGTTACGTGAGAAATAGAAGGGATGGAGCAGGTAGCTCCATCCCTTTTTTTATTCAGGATAGTTACAGTGACTTTGAAGCAACAGGGCGAGCAGAAGGCTGTTTAAATGCAGATCCGCTTTTCTGGTTGTTCAGGAGTGTTTGAAATGCATTGTCGCGTTTGGCAGCTCTGTTAATAAATTCGTCTGCAATTTTAGTAGGCCCGTTGCATTCATTTACAAGGTAGTGCTGTACATGGGCAGCTTCTGAAAAACTCAACGCTCCGTGCAATGTTCTTCTGTTGGGGTAGTTGATGTGGAAGGTTGAGGAAAGAATAAACTTGCCGATTGAAGTCTTGTAAAGCTTCAGCTCCCACCAGTTTGGTGTTACGCCCATGAGTTCTCTGTCATCAAGGCTTACAAGCAGCTCACCTGTAAATACAAGATCCTCTTTGCCATTTCTTTTCAAGGAAACTGATTGCATAGTAAGCTCCTGTGAAGATAAATCTTCTTATCTTTAGGGTGCAGGTTACGACAAAAAAAGTTGATAATAGTGAAACATTATTGATGGCTTCAGCTAACGCCATAAAAAAAGAGTTCTATGAAAGTGTAGTGCTTGTTTTATGCTGTTACAGCAATGATAATGTTTTCTTTCAGGTAACCTGTTAAAGATAATAAGGGAAAGATATAAAGAGAAAGTGTCGACAGGGCGGGGCGTCAAGAAGATTTGCTGATAGAAATGCAGATGCGCCGGAACTATCAGCTCCGGCGCATCGCAACCACAACAACAAACCAGTCAGGAGGGGAACCAGGTTCCCCTTGTATATGCATCGCACATTGGCGATTACAATCATAAATAACATTACCCAGTTATGCAGGATTTTTGAGCATAGACGCACGAAAACAGCCCCGCATGGCGGTGCCTTTATGAAAAACGGTACGACTGGAAAGAAGAAAAGAGGACGGAAAACCGCAATATTGGTTTATGGGTCCACTCTGTCCTTTTACCTGAGAGTTTCACTGCACTGGGAAAGCAGCTTGCTCCTTCGGTGCTCCTTGCGGAGTCTCTCCAGAGGCTCGTCCGAGCAGCAGTCCTTTTGCCTGAAAGAGTTACATCTTCGGCGCCGTTTCTTTTTTGCAAGCAAAAAAGGCGGTCTCTCCTGCTGCCTTCAACCGAGATCCATATGTTGAGGCAGTCACTTTTTAACGTGGGCAGATATAAAACGCAATAAGAAATGCATAACAGATGATGAAAATTCTCTATATTGCAATAAAAAATGGTGAATAAGATAAAAAAAGCGCCCTGCAAACTATGCAGGGCGCTTTGATTTTTTATAATACATGCAGAAACTGCATGCTGTTGTAGCGTGTCGTTTACACTACTTCATTTGGATAAATAGCCTCATAAGACTTTTTGTATTCTGCAAATGTTCCGGCGTGAATAGCCTTACGGGCACCGCGAACTGTGTCGAGGAAGTAGGTAAGGTTATGGATAGAATTCAAGCGGAAAGAGAGAAGCTCTTTTGCATGGTACAGATGGCGCAAGTATGCACGGGAGAAATTGCGGCATGTGTAGCAGTTGCAGTTCGGATCAAGCGGGCCGTCATCTTCTGCATATTCTTTACGCTTGATGCTGATTTTACCCAGTGACGTGTAAAGGGTGCCGTTACGGGCGTTACGCGTAGGCAGTACACAGTCAAACATATCAATACCGGCGTTAATGCCGTTGATGATATCGAGCGGTGTTCCTACACCCATAAGGTAGCGCGGTTTATCTTTAGGGAGCAGAGGAGCAGAATGATAGAGGATTTCCATCATCTTTTCTTTACTTTCGCCTACAGAAAGCCCGCCAAGAGCAAACCCGTCGAAATCTTCAGAGGTGAGCTGCGCAATGGAGCGCTCACGCAGGTCTTTATGGAAGCCACCCTGTGTGATGGCGAAGAGCAGGTTGTCACCGGCACCGCGCGGGTATTCTTCGCGACAGCGTTTAGCCCAGCGGGTGGTCATCTCAAGAGAACGTGCAGTGTATGCCTTGTCGGCACCGTAGCCTACACATTCGTCAAGCACCATCATGATGTCAGAGTTCAGGTTACGCTGAATCTGGATTACCTTTTCCGGTGTGAACAGGTGCTTAGAGCCATCCAGATGGGAGCGGAAGGTAACGCCTTCTTCTTTGATTTTTCGTAAATCACTGAGGCTGAATACCTGAAAACCGCCACTGTCTGTGAGGATTGGTTTGTTCCAGGAGTTGAACTTTTGCAGTCCGCCTCTGCGTGCTACAAGTTCGTCGCCCGGACGAAGGTACAGATGGTAGGTGTTGCCGAGGATGATCTCAGCGCCCATATCGTTCAAATCGTCAGGAGCAATGCCCTTAACGCTGCCTACCGTGCCCACAGGCATAAAGATAGGCGTCTGCACTACGCCGTGCGCAGTTTGCAGCTCGCCTGTACGGGCAGCTCCGTCCGTTGCGTGTAATGTAAATTCTCCGATGTTTGCCATGGCGGCACTATACTCATGAGGGGGGGCAAAGTCATCCCAAATCCTGCAGGAAAAAAACAGGTATTACGTGGTTAGTAACTTGCTAAAATAAAAAGGCTGTTTCTGTACAATACGACAGAAACAGCCTTGAAGTTGCGAACTTGAGATGTTCTATTTTTCTAATTTGATGTTGCCCAGAATTTCAGTTGCTGAAGCAACCATGCCGCCAACATTTGCCATGTCAGCCGGAATGATCATAGTGTTTGATTTTTCAGCAATTTTACCGAATTCCTGAATGAACTGCTCAGCCACTTTCAGCTGTGCAGCTTCTTTGCCGTTAGAGGCTGCCATTGCGTCAGCAATGAGAGAGATACCTTTGGAAGTTGCTTCCGCAACAAGAAGAATTTCCTGAGCACGACCTGCAGCTTCGTTAATTTTCTTCTGCTTCTCACCTTCGGAAAGCTCAATAGCTTCCTGCTTGTAGCCTTCTGCACGGTTGATGCGGGACTGTCTGTCACCTTCGGAGCTGGCAATTTCTGCACGCTTTTCACGCTCTGCTTTCATCTGCTGTTCCATTGCCTGCATTACACTCTGAGGAGGGGTGATGTCCTGAATTTCGTAACGAAGAACTTTTACGCCCCATTCCTGTGCAGCTTCATCAACAGCACCTACAACAGCAGCGTTAATGCTGTCGCGTTCTTCAAATGTTGTATCAAGGGTAAGTTTGCCGATTGCAGAGCGAAGAGATGTCTGTGCAAGCTGCGCAGCAGCGAGGTAGTAATCGTTCACTCCGTAGCAGGACTTAGTAACATCCTGAACTTGGATGTAGAGCACACCGTCAATTTCAACAACAACGTTGTCGCTGGTAATACAAGACTGTGAAGGAATGTTGAGGATTTCTTCTTTGGTGGTACGGCGATATGCAATTCTGTCTACAAATGGAATAAGAATATGCAATCCGGCTTCAAGCGTTTTGGAATACTTACCTAATCGTTCAACAACGTAAGAGCTTTTTTGCGGAACAACAATGGCTGTCTTGACAACGGTGAGGAGTACAAGGGCAGCAATAACAACAAAAGTAATAAGACTGGTCATGTTAATCCTTTGTAACAATAAAAGTATTAGGGTCAGATTCTTTTCTGGAAACAATGCGGACAACGGATTCGGGAGCTATGTCGTCATCGGCTTCTGCATTCCAGAAAGAACCTTGATATTTGATGCGACCGGGGGAGTTGCAGGAAATTGCTTCTACAACGGTTGCATGAGCGTTAATGGCATGGTCTTTTTGTACTTCATTTTCTGTATGGGCTTCACTGAAAATATTGGGAAGTCTCTTGCGCAGCAGAATGAGAAGCACAACTGAAGAAATTGTGAATGTAGCAACTTGAGCTGAAAGTGAAAATTCCAGTAATGCAGCACCGCCAGCAAGGAGTGCACCAGCTGAAAAAAATATGGTGATGAAGGTCGGTGTGAACATCTCTATAAGAAAAAATATTACTGCAATGGAAAACCATACAATCCATATAATATTTATATCAAAAGGAATATTGAACATTATAGAAATTCTCCAACATGTGTTTAAATGAAGGAGAATCGTTAACACTGTTTACTTTTGTAGTAAATATAAAAAGTACTGTTGCAGTGGTATAGTACAATCAAGTTTAATTTTTTTATAGTTTGTCTATATGTACTTTGGTCTGTGCTGCGTGATAGTGACACTGTTATAATTAGCTATGAGGCGTTATATACATAAAAACCGTTCATGTTAATGAACGGTTTTTTGGGATTACAAGTAAAATTCTAGTCATTCACTTTTATACAAAATGTAGCTTTCCAGAACTGCGTAGTGCACTTTGTCTTCAATTTGCGTGAGTATTTGTTCAAGAGCTACAAGGAAAGGAACACCGTTTTCTGCCTCACCAACATTCTCAAAATGCATATCATCCATGATGACACTGAAATTTGCCCGTTGAGGTTTGGGCATGGAGCCGCTGACGGATGGGGTGATGATATGGACATTCTTAATGATGTAACGGTTGCCAATAATTTGCTTGTAGTCGATTTCTTTTGTGGGGTTAGGCGGGTACACGCGTGGCTCAGGTATCTTTCTACGAAGATTGTCCAGAAGCATGGCAAAGTTGTTACCTTCACGCTTAATAATAAACGCAATATCCATTGCTTTAATGGTCAGATCGTTGATGATGATAGTACCCGTACCGATAGAAGAGGTCAGCATATCCACATAGATCTCTCCAATCTGGATACAGTGCCCACGCGGGAAACCGGCAGGATTGGCAAGGTATACGTTATGAATCGTGCCATAGCCCGAAAGTGTTGAAAGCTTGGCATCCTCCAGTTGAACCCGAGCCCCCATGACCCTCGGTCCTATATAATGCACTGTCTTTTTTAAAATAGGGTTGATGGATACCGTCGTGTGTGAGCTGATGCCGTAGGCGATTACTCCGGCGAGCAGCATTAATAAGAAAATCTTTTTCACGGAAAGAGACTCCTTGCCAAGTGTGTGTCGATCTCACATGTTACAATAGAAGTGTGAGCAGCTTGCAGCAAGGATTAAAGAAAAGAATACCATGTATACGAAAGTGATATTGTCTACACTTCCTAATGGCTGTAATGCATTGTATTACGGAAAACAAAAAAAGTCCGTTCTGCTATATGGTTACAACAGAACGGACTTGGGTGTGTGACAAAAGTTATAGTTTATTAGTGTGACAAAAGCTTGTTTTGTCCTTAACTGCGATGTGTATGTGGCAGTAATAAATACATAAGCTTGTCTAATGTGTTGAGTAGCTCAAGATATACTCCACCGCTGGCCATTGGAGGGCCGAAAAGGGCTGCCCGCTGGTTTCGCAGTGATTCTGTGGAGACTGTTTCTGGAAATGTTTTGGACAGCGTCATGGCAAGGCGTTCCGCAAGGAGATAGCCTTTTACGCCTTCATAAAACAGATTCAGGTCATGCATAAATTTATCTGAATGCTCTGCCCAGAATGCTTCAGCCTGTGGGGTCGGCTGCATGGAAACAGCAGAACACAGGCCGTTGTACAGGTTGTTCAGGTTTGCACCCGGAATGCCTGCTCTCCATCCGATAAGCCATGAATTTCTTGCAAAGAAAAGACAATGGTTCTTGCCAATTGTGACAATATCATCAAATATCCCTTTTGCTTCCAGCAGCTTTTCATCTGTCCATAGCGGAGATTCCGTTGCTGGATGCCAGTCAGTCACCAGAGTCTGGTGAGCGGTAACAGCACCTTCAGTAAGGGTGTTGATGATGTGGGCAAGCCAAGTGTTTGCTTCTGGAGAATTCGGTGTTTCCAGATGGGTGTAGCTTAACACGTAACGACCTTTTCCGTAGTTACCTGCAAGTATACAAGGCTGCCCTTTAAGAAACTCCGGTCGCAACTTAATGTCGTATAGCGATTCCCACTCATTAAATGTTCCGGGAGGGAGCGTGTTCAGCGGCAGGTCAGCAATCCAGAAGTCTGTGTCAGGCGTTGCATAGCTGGCGAGAATTTCAACATCTGTATTTTCCTGGGGTGAGAATCTGGCAGGCCACCATACTGGAAGTGCAGGAGTTGAAGAAAAATTGTTCGGAATAAGATCGGAAGCGTGTGAGAGATCAGCACCTATAGAGGAATGAAGATGTCCGCTGACAAAATGTTGCATGCGGTTGGTAAATTTTGCGCGTTCCCACGGGCAAAGTCCAAGACCGTTTTTGCCGGTAAGCCCGAGACCTGCGCCACCGCAGAATCCAAGGTACTTTCCGCCGTTAGCAACATAGTTGCGTATTTCTTCGATTCCCTTCTCGCCGAGGGCGTCTGCTTTTAGTCTGGCATTACCGCCGGGAGTAAGAAGTAAGGCTGGCGGGTTGCAAGAAAGCAATCCCTGCGCTATTTCTTCTCCCCGCACAATGCTGTATGGAAGTTTCATTGCTTCCAGTGCTCGCCAGACGAGTAAACCCCATAAGTGGGATTCGTCCCATAATATATAGATGCTTGACATTGTCCTTCCGCTAATTAATCTGACTTTTTGCAGTCGTGGAAGCGCACTCTACCAAGCGAGGGCAGCGAGTGCAAACAATTACCAACAATAGATTTAACAGGCGCAATGCAGCCTGCATACAATAACGAATTTGGAGTAGCAGTATGGCGGAAAACGCTCTTTCTAAGGGGTATGAATCTCAAACGGTTGAAGACCAGTGGCGAAAACACTGGGAAGAAAACAACGTGTTTACACCGGATATGGATGCCGAGGGTGACGCGTACTCTATTGTTATCCCGCCACCGAACGTCACCGGTGCTTTGCACATGGGACACGCCCTTAACCTGACCCTTCAGGATATCCTTTGTCGCTACCAGCGTCAGAAAGGTAAAAAAGTTCTGTGGGTTCCGGGTACTGACCATGCAGGTATTGCTACTCAGAACGTGGTAGAGCGTAAGCTTGCTACTGAAGGGCTTGGTCGTCATGATCTTGGCCGTGAAAAATTTGTTGAGCGTGTATGGGACTGGCGTGAAGAATACGGTAGCCGTATTTTGAATCAGGTTCGTAAAATGGGTGCATCCGTTGACTGGACCCGTGAGCGCTTCACCATGGACGAAGGTCTTTCCAAAGCTGTTCGTAAAGTTTTTGTAGAACTTCACGATCAAGGTCTGATCTACAAAGGCGACTACATCATTAACTGGTGTCCGCGCTGTCATACTGCTCTTGCTGATGATGAAGTAGATCACTCCAACGAGCCGGGTGCATTGCACTACATTAAATACCCGCTTGCAGACGGTTCCGGCGAATTAACCATCGCAACAACCCGTCCTGAAACCATGCTGGCGGATACCGCGATTGCTGTTAACCCTGATGACGAGCGTTTCAGCCATCTCATCGGTAAAAAAGCAATCCTCCCGCTCGTAGGGCGTGAACTCGACATCATCGGTGACCGTTACGTAGATATCGAATTCGGTACAGGTTGTCTTAAAGTTACCCCTGCCCATGACCATAATGACTGGGAACTCGGTCGCAAACATGGTCTTGAGGTTCTGAACATCCTTAATGAGGATGGTACTCTCACAGATGAAACCGGCGAATATGCAGGTCTTACCTGCGTTGAAGCTCGTGTTAAAATTCTTGAAGCACTCAAAGCGGAAGGTTTCCTTGACCGCATTGAAGAGCATGAGCACAGCGTAGGTCACTGTTACCGTTGTAAAACAATTGTTGAGCCATTTGTATCTACCCAGTGGTTTGTAGCAATGACCAAACTTGCTCCACGTGCTCGTGCAGCTGTACCTGAACTTACTCAGATTTTCCCTGAGTCATGGATCAAGACCTACAACCACTGGCTTGATAACATCCGTGACTGGTGCATTTCCCGTCAGATCTGGTGGGGACACCGTATTCCGGCATGGACATGTGAAGATTGCGGCGAACTGATTGTTTCCATGGAAGATCCGACCGCATGTAAGTGTGGTTCCACAAATATTGTTCAGGACGAAGATGTTCTTGATACATGGTTCTCTTCTGCACTGTGGCCTTTCACAACCATGGGCTGGCCTGAAAAAACAAAAGAACTGGATACATTCTACCCGACTTCCGTACTGGTAACCGGCTTTGATATCCTCTTCTTCTGGGTTGCCCGTATGATGATGATGGGTCTGCACTTTATGGACGAAGTACCGTTCCATCATGTGTACATCCATGCGCTCGTGCGTGACGAGAAAGGCAAGAAGATGTCGAAATCAACAGGTAACGTAATTGACCCTGTTGAAATGATCGACAAGTACGGCTGTGACTCCCTGCGCTTTACCCTGACTTCATTTGCAGCAATGGGTCGTGACATTAAGTTGTCTGAGCAGCGCATCGACGGATACCGTAACTTCTGCAACAAAATTTGGAACGCAGCCCGTTTCGCACTCATGAACCTGCCGGAAGAAAAGCCTAAGACTTTTGCTTTTGAAGAAATCGACGGCGTACATCACCGCTGGATTCTTTCCCGTCTTGAGTCTGTGAAGAAAGATATGGATAAAGCCATCACCGGCTACCATTTCAACGAAGCTGCACAGATCATGTACAAGTTCATCTGGAACGAATTCTGTGACTGGTACCTCGAGCTCATCAAGCCAGACATGCGTGCTGGTGGCGAACGCGCCGAAAAAGCACAGTTTGTTCTCTGGACTGTTCTGCAGGAAATGATGATCATTCTGCATCCGATCATGCCATTTATTACCGCGCAGGTGTGGAGTGTTCTTCCTGGTATCGAAAATAAAGATATCGCAACTGAACTCTACCCTGAAATGCGTCCTGCATGCGAGAACGCTGACGCAGAAGCAGCAATGAACCTGATTCAGGAATCAATCGTTGCCGTGCGTACTATCAAAGCAGAACTCAACGTTGCTCCGCAGACTAAACTCAGCGTACTTATCCGCACTGCTTCCGATGAAGCTAAAGCGCTGTATGAGGATGCAATGGAAGTAATGCAGGCTCTCGCCCGTCTTGAAAATGTTGAGCTCGGTGCAGACCTTGAAGCTCCAAGAGCTTCCGCATCCAGCGTTGTTCAGGGTAACGAAGTGATCGTGCCTCTCGAAGGACTCGTAAACTTTGAAGACGAACTTGCCCGACTCGAAAAAGAACTCGGTAAAGTGGAAAAAGATCTCAAACAAGCAACCGGCAAGCTGCGTAACGAAAGTTTTGTGAACAACGCACCGGCTGCCATTGTTGAAAAAGAAAAAGCTCGTGCTGCCGAACTTGAAGATACACAGCAGAAACTGCTTAAGCTTCAGAAGCGTCTTGTTGACGCAATGGGCTAATAATACGTTGTAAACCTATGAGTGTTAGAGACAGCGGTAAGGGTAAGCCTGCGGCGCTTTTGTCTCCGACGGGCAGGGGAAATAATTCCCCCTGCACCCCCTGTTAGCGAAGGTGTTTTGTGGACAGCTATGATTACGGCTTGCAGAACGCTGACGAGTAGAAGGGGATGTTTATATTAACCTTACCGAGTTGTATCTGAGTTCACCTCAGGATACATAATGCCGGTCAAGGGGGGCTCCCCCTTGCGGGGTGCAGGGGCAGAGCCCTGCCCGCCGGAGGCTAAATATGAACCAGTAAACTTATAGGTGCAGATAAAGTTCTTATCAGGGGACCGGAGGAGACTCCGGTTCCTGATTATTACCGGAGGAATGATGAAAGTTTACCTTATCGGTGCTGGCCCGGGCGATCCCGGCCTGCTGACAATTAAAGGCCGTGATATTCTGAGCACTGCAGATGTTATTGTATATGACTATCTTGCGAATGCTGAATTTCTTTCTTACGCAAAGCCTGAAGCCGAAATTATCTACGTAGGTAAGAAGGGCGGCGACCATACATTAAGTCAGGAAGGCATCAACCAGCTTATCGTTGATAAAGCGAAAGAGGGTAAGTCTGTTGCTCGTCTGAAAGGCGGCGACCCGTACATGTTCGGTCGTGGCGGCGAAGAAGCGCAGGAGCTTCTGGCTGCTGGCGTACCTTTTGAAGAAGTTCCGGGTATCACCTCTGCAATCGCAGGCCCTGCGTATGCTGGTATTCCGCTTACCCACCGTGACTATGCTTCCTCCGTGTCCTTTATTACCGGTCACGAAAATCCTGATAAGCCGGGTTCTTCTCATAACTGGAAGTCCCTTGCTACTGGCACTTCTACACTCGTGTTTTTCATGGGTATGAAGAACCTGCCGCATATTTCCAAGCAGCTTATTGCAAACGGTATGGACCCTGATACTCCGGCAGCACTCGTGCACTGGGGTACCACAGCCAAGCACCGTTCCATGGCTGCAACCATCGGTACGTTGCCGGAAGAAGGCGTGAAGCAGGGCTTTACCTCTCCTTCTCTCATCGTAGTTGGTAATGTGGTTAAGCTTCGCGAAGAGCTTAACTGGTTCGAGCAGCTTCCATTGCGCGGTAAAGGCGTTGTGGTTACCCGTGCTCGTGAGCAGGCAAGCGGTATGGCTAGATCCCTTACTAAGCTTGGCGCAAACGTTATCCAGTTCCCGACTATTAAAATCGATCCGCTTGCTGATTACAGCGAAGTACACGCAGCCATCAAAGGTCTTAACGAGTACGAGTGGGTTATCTTCACCTCTGTAAATGGCGTGAAGCACTTCTGGCTTCAGCTTGCAGAGCTTGGTCTGGATACCCGTGCTCTGGGTGCTTGCAAGATTGCTGCTATCGGTCCTGCTACAGCAGATATTCTGCGTGAAAAAGGCATTGAGCCAGATTTCATTCCAGAAAAATACGTTGCAGAAGGCGTTGTAAAAGGGCTTCTTGAGCGTGGCATGGACGGCAGCAAGGTTCTGCTTCCGCGTGCTAAAGTTGCTCGTGAAGTACTTCCAGAAGAACTCCGCAAAGCAGGCGCACAGGTTGATATCCTTCCTGTGTACGAAACCAAGCCGGCTGGCGAGCAGCGCGAAGAAGTGCTCGAACTTCTTAAAAGCGGTGAACTCTCCTGCGTGACATTTGGTTCTTCTTCCACTGTGGAAAACTTCTTTGATCTCGTGTCTCCTGACCTTGTTAAAGAGCACCGCGATAAAGTGAAGCTTGCTTCCATCGGCCCTGTAACTACGAAGACTCTTGAGCAGTTTGGTTTTACTCCGGATATTCAACCGGAAGATTACACTATTCCTGCACTTGTAGATGATCTTGTAGAAAAGCTATAGGGTGTAATTGCCTTCGGCGCTTACTGTCTACGACGTTTGCCTCCGGCGGCTTAAGAACCCTTTTGGAAAAGGGCTTCTTAAGAATCTCCCAAAACTTTTAGTTGCGAGGGAAATCCGTCACTGGGTCACGCTTGCGGCTTATGCGCCACTACCCTTCGTAAAATTTGAAAGGGTGGGCTGAATTGAACATTGAAAGAGGATAGAGCAAACGCTCTATCCTCTTTTTTTGCGTAAGTTATCAAAGAATTACGCATGCAGAGTTATTACTCTAGGTAGCTGAAATCATATTTACAATGGGTATGTTTTAGCGAGGAGTAAGCGTGACATTTACACCGAAAAAGCGGGTGCTGGTAACAGGCGGGGCAGGTTTTTTGGGAGCACATTTGTGTAAGCGATTGCTTGAACGGCAGTGTGAAGTTGTCTGTGTAGATAATTTTTTTACGGGAACTAAAGAGAATATAGTTCATTTGCTTGAGGACCCGTACTTTGAGTTGCTCCGGCATGACATTACCTTTCCATTGTATGTGGAGGTTGATGAAATCTATAATCTGGCGTGTCCTGCATCTCCTGTGCATTATCAGTATGACCCTGTGCAGACAGTAAAGACCAGCGTTCACGGTTCAATAAATATGCTCGGGCTTGCTAAACGTACCGGTGCAAAGATTTTTCAGGCATCAACTTCTGAGGTCTATGGTGATCCGGAGGTGCATCCGCAAACTGAGGATTACTGGGGAAAGGTGAACCCCAGAGGTGTGCGTTCCTGCTACGATGAAGGGAAACGGTGCGCGGAGACGTTGTTTTTTGATTATCAACGCCAGTACAATGTCCGCATTAAGGTAGCCAGACTCTTTAATACATACGGGCCCTACATGCATCCTAATGACGGTAGAGTGGTCTCAAATTTTATTATTCAAGCGTTGAAAGAAGAGCCGGTAACCATTTACGGTGACGGAACCCAAACCCGTTCTTTTTGCTATGTGGATGATCTTGTTGAAGGGATGATTCGTCTCATGGACAGGACGGAGGATACTTTCGGGGGGCCGGTTAATTTAGGTAACCCGCATGAAATGACTATTCGGGAACTGGCTGAGCAGGTTATCTTTTTGACTGGTTCAAAGTCAGTTATCAACTTCAAACCTCTTCCTCACGACGATCCTCGTCAGCGTATGCCGGATATTTCCCTTGCGCGGGAAAAGTTACACTGGTCACCTACGACAACGCTTGAGGAAGGTCTTCGCAATACCATAGAATACTTCAAAAACAAGAAAGAATAAGGAAAGGGTGGAGTTCCACCCTTTCCTTATCATGCTGTATTTTATCGAAAAAGACAGACGGTCACATACGTCCACCCCAAATCTCATTCTTCAGGCAAGGCCGTTATCAACAGTCTCAGCTATGCTAGAGAAAGTTAGCTTCTACGCGGCTTCCAACGTCATAACTAACGTGCTGGACTCGCGTATAATCGGGGTCAAGGGGACATGTCCCCTTGCGGGGGTGCAGGGGGCAGAGCCCGCCTGCCCGTCGGAGACAATGCCTTGCAGATCTTAGGCTGCCAAAAGCTAGCCCACTAACAGTCTCCACCCACGAGTTTTTCTTCTTTTTTAGGCTTGGTGGAGCGTGATTGAACTACTTTCGAGTTTGGATCGACATCATGTGTTATCCAGACGTTACCACCGATCATAGTGTCATGTCCGATGGTGATGCGTCCGAGAACAGTTGCACCAGCGTAAACCGTAACATTATCTTCAAGAATCGGGTGGCGCAGGTTGCCTTTGATGAGGCAGCCTTCCGCATCTTTAGGGAAGGACAGCGCACCGAGAGTTACACCCTGATAGAGACGACAGCCTTTACCGATGATGCAGGTTTCTCCGATTACTACGCCTGTGCCGTGGTCGATGAAGAATTCTTCACCAATCTGTGCACCGGGGTGAATGTCGATTCCGGTGTTTGAGTGTGCCATTTCACTGATGATGCGAGGAATGATCGGCACATCAAGCTTGTAGAGCTCATGTGCGATGCGGTGATGGATCATCGCAGTGATGGACGGGTAGCAGAAAATTGTTTCACCGGGTGTTTTTGCAGCAGGGTCACCCTCGAAAGCCGCGCGAACATCAGACGCAAGGAGTCTGCGCAGTGTCGGAAGTGCTTGTACAAATTTCATTGCTGTAGAGCGTGAGTGTTCCTCGCAGCTTTTGCATTCGTCAGCGAATTCTGCGCAGATGAAGCATCCCCCTCTTCTGATTTGCTCTGCAAGAATTCTGTAAATTGAGTCGAGATTTGCGGAAAGGTGGTAGCGCATGGACTCAAGACGTACTGTTTTATCCCCGAAATAGCCGGGAAACAGTGCAGCTTTGAGGCGTTCTACCAGCTCAAGCAAAGCTTCGGTTGATGGCATGGGTGCATCGTGTTTGGAACGATGGTAAACCGCAGCGTAGGATTCAGGAGCGCAGAGCTCTTCAACGACGTTGTCGAGTTCTGAGATGTTGTGCTGCTCCAGTTCGGCGTGATTACGTTGCATGTGGACTCCCTTGCGAATTGCTTAGTCTGCTTCTGTAAAAAGCGGGGTTGATAGGTAACGCTCAGCTGTGTCGCAAACAATAAACACGATGCGTTTCCCTTTGTTTTCCGGTCTGGTTGCAATCTGCATTGCTGCATGTGCGATTGCTCCAGAGGAAATACCGCACATAATGCCTTCTTCTTTCATGAGTCGACGCGCCATTGTGAGGGCATCTTCGTTGCTCACGCGTACGATCTCATCATAGATTTCTGTGTTAAGAACTTCAGGCACAAATCCGGCACCGATACCCTGAATTGCGTGCGGCCCAGGTGCTCCGCCTGATAGTACAGGAGAGGCTTCCGGTTCTACAGCGATGCACTGGATGTTCTTGTTGTGCTGTTTGAGAACTTCTCCCACACCGGTGATGGTGCCGCCTGTGCCGACGCCGGCAATGAAAATATCTATATTACCGTCTGTGTCAGTTAGAATTTCTTGTGCAGTTGTTTTGCGATGGATTTCTGGATTGGCTTTGTTAGCAAACTGTTGCAGGTGAATTGCATTTGGATTTTCCGCAGCAATACGGTTTGCTTCTTCCACAGCACCTGTCATGCCTTTTGCGGCAGGAGTGAGGATAAGCTCTGCCCCGAAGCCTTTAAGCAACGCACGACGCTCCTGACTCATAGATTCAGGCATTGTGAGTATGAGTGGAAAGCCTCGGACTGCGCAGGTAAAGGCAATGCCGATACCAGTATTTCCGCTTGTTGCTTCAACAAAAACAGTGTCTTTGGTAGTCATACCGGAGTCGATAGCAGCCTGCACCATATTGTACCCGATACGATCTTTTACTGATGAGCACGGATTCATGGATTCGAGTTTTGCTACAACTTCTGCCTGTGCATCTTTGGCAATACGGTTGATACGTACAAGTGGAGTCTTGCCGACAAGATCAATCATGGAGTTTGCAATGTTCATGTGGGTACCTCGTTGGATGAAAAAAAAGGGTCGGACTAACCACGTGTGTTGTCCGACCCTTAAGTATGTATCTTAGGGTCTGCTTATGAACAGGTACAAGGACGCTTAGGAGCTTCTGCCCCTTCTTCGTCTTTATACGGAGAAATCTCGCGCAGACGTTTGATGATTTCTGGAAGCTCTTTGAGCACTATTTTGATCTCTTTATCGTCATTGAAACGGGAGAGTGAGAAACGGATAGAGCCGTGTGCATATGTAAACGGCACGCCCATAGCGCGGAGTACATGGGAAGGTTCCAGACTGCCGGATGTGCAGGCAGAGCCGGAGCTGGCGGCAATTTCAAATCCATCCATCATAAGCAGGATAGCTTCACCTTCAACATGTTTGAACGAAATGTTGGTGGTGTTAGGAAGTCTGCTTTCGGTATCACCGTTAATGATGGACTCAGGAATTGCTTTGAGAAGCCCTTTTTCAAGTGTGTCGCGCATGTGCTTAACACCGGTGTTCTCAATTTCCATGCTGAGCTGGGCAAGTTCCGCTGCTTTACCGAGACCCACAATGGATGCAGTGTTCTCAGTGCCCGCACGACGCCCGTGTTCCTGATGCCCGCCACGCATATGCGGACGGAAGGTAGCACCTTTGCGGACGTACAGAGCACCAATGCCTTTAGGGCCGTGAATCTTGTGGCCGGAAAGGGAGAGGTAGTCAACAGGCAGCGTTTCAAGGTTGATCGGGATTTTACCCACAGCCTGAACTGCATCTGTATGGAGCATTACGCCACGCTCTTTTACGATCTTGGCGATTTCATGCATCGGGAAGATAACGCCTGTTTCGCTGTTCGCATACATGATGGTCACAAGGGCGGTATCCGGACGCAGAGCTGCACGGAGTTCTTCAAGGTCAAGCAGACCTTTTTCGTCGACTCCGAGGTATGTGATATCGTAGCCGCGCTGTTCAAGATGGCGGCATACATTAAGAATAGCTGGGTGCTCAACACGTGTGGTGATGAGGTGTTTTTTACCCGGCTGTGCTTCAAGTGCAGAGTAAATAGCTGTGTTGTCGCTTTCTGTACCGCCAGCGGTAAAGATGATTTCATCAGGCTGTGCGTTTAATAAAGACGCAAGCTGATGGCGAGCTCTAGCAATATGTGAACTGACCTGACCACCAAATTTGTGCATACTGGAAGGGTTGCCGTAGTAATCAGTAAGGAACGGCATCATTTCCTTAAGCACTAGGGGGTCGATCTTTGTGGTCGCGTTGTTGTCGAAATAAATTGTTGTCACTGCGATACCTCCACAACGGTGAGTTCTGGTTCAACCTGTTCTTGCAATGCCTTTTCCACAACATTCTTCAGGGTAAGCTGGCTGGACGGGCAGCTGGTGCACATGCCACGGAGCGCAACTTTTACGGTGTGCCCTTCAATGTCGATAAGCTCGACATCGCCGCCATCCTGTTTCAGGCGCGGACGGACTTCTTCGTTAAGAACTTTCATGACAAGCTGCATGCGTTCGATGTTTGAGAGAGTCGGACGTGCAGCAGGTTCCGGCACTTCGCATGCAGCAACCTTGCCTGTTGCTTCATCGATGAGGCGCTGGATGTCATCAACACATTTACCGCAGCCGCCGCCGGCTTTGGTGTAGTGTGTAACTTCTTCCACGGTAGTCAGGCCGTTTTCTTCAACAGCACGCAGGATCTGTTCGTCGGTAACACCAAAACAATGGCAAATAATGGTGCCTTCGTGATCGTGGAGTTCAATCGGTTCACCGCGGTAGGTTTTTATCGCAACTTCTAAAGCTTCCTGCCCCATGACAGAGCAGTGCATTTTTTCTTCAGGAAGACCGCCGAGGTAGTCAGCGATTTCTTTGTTAGTAATTTTTTCTGCTTCTTCAAGGGTTTTTCCTTTGAGCAGCTCGGTAAGAGCAGAGGAAGAAGCAATAGCGCTGGCGCATCCGAAGGTCTGGAATTTTGCGTCAACGATACGGTCATTTTCATCTATATCAAGGAAGAGCTTAAGAGCGTCACCGCATGCAAGGCTACCAACCTCGCCAATTGCGCTTGCGTTTTTAATCTCACCCACATTTCTAGGATTCAGGAAGTGCTCGCGCACTTTGTCAGTATATTCCCACATTACATGTATCCTCCGGATTCAGTTCAAAAGTATTGTGAGCGCATCTTGCAGTATAGTAATGCGAATGGACTTAGGGAAGGGGCAAACGCATTTTTTTTTAAGATGGCACGTAAAATCTTGTGAATGCTACCGGCGCTCAACTGCAATATCGGTCTTACTCAGCATATACGAGCAGGTGCGAAAAGCAGACTATATTTTTGCCTGCAACGGATTAAATAACACTGTTTCCGCTTAGGATTCGGATAAACCGCCTGAAAACATTCATATCAATCTGAGTAGCCATTTCTTCTTTCATTATACGGAGTGTTCGGAAGGCATCTGTCCCTTCTGAATAAGGACGTGTAGAACGAATAGCGTCGTAAATGTCTGCTATTGTGACCGCTCGTACCGGAAGGGGGATGTCTTCGTCCTTCAGCCCGCATGGATAGCCTGAACCATCAAGTTTTTCGTGATGGAACAGGATGCAGTTGAGGGCATCTTGAGAAAGAGGCAGACTGGCACAGATTCCGGCACCATGCACGGGGTGAGTATTGATATACTGGCGTTCCACCGTACTCAGTTTTCCGGGTTTGGTAAGAATTGCTTCTGGTATTTTTTTCTTACCAATATCGTGCAGAATGGCACCCAGCCCGAATTGAACGAGATCTCGTTCTTCGAATCCGTAGGTCTGCAAAATGAGTTGTGAGTATACGAAAACGTGGAGTGAGTGCGAATACGTCTGATAATCATGCGCAATAATAGAGCCCATGGTTTGCAGAGAATTCTCCAGAGTAAGGAAGCTGACCCCTTTGGTTACAAACTCGAAGACTCGGTCGAATGTACCTCTGTCGAGACTGGGAGGAAGCTCACCTGTGAAAATTTCTTCAACAATTTCAAGAGACGTTTCGTAAAAAATTTGTGCACGTGCCGGTCGCGGGATGCTTTCGTCAAGAAGCGTTTCGCCGAGATGTGTTACTAAGTGCTCAAAAAACTCAGGACGTTGATCTCGTCTGATGTACACACTTTTACGTCCATTATTGAGCAGGATAGTTTCGTGGTGTTCTGTAAAGCTGTCACCAGCTTTGGCATACAGTGCAAATGTGTCGTCACACCGAATGTAAATGTCAAAATTACCACGGTTCGAACGCAAAGCCAGAGAAGGCAAGACGGGAAAAAAGTCGTGCGACAGTTCCTCTAAAAGAGGTGCTTGGGGAACAGCTTGTGTCATTACCTGATATAGCCCGTGTAGTTACAGCACTGATGGTACAGACATGAGTTGCCCAGCTTTGCCCGGGGAAGGAGAAAGATGTTCATGCGACTTGAACAAGGGGAATTTGATCGTATCGCTTATGTTTGTACTGTCGTAAGTGTGCTTAAGTTAGAACGCTCTCACATGCGTGTTGCTTACCGTCTGACTGTTATACGCTGCCGGGGAGACGCTGTAATAACGGGTGGTATAGCATCAGGTTTGTGAGCATCATTTGCCTGTTCCTTTGCTGTGTAGCAAAGGGGGGCTTCAATTATTCATACTTTTTATCTATGCGCGTCAGCACATAGCTACGCTACAAGGTTGTAAAATTTAGCATGCATTTTTAAGACGTATTTGTTGCAAAACAACGTTAAAAAAAGCAGCAAATTTTATGAGCAGCACTTTTTTTGATTAATCTTTATTGGAGGTTAAATTACAAAAAAAGCAATTGCATGTTGCGCTAACTTTGATGGTTTGTCACGAGGAAAGTGTTGTAATGCGTAAAAAATGTTTCAAAATTGAAATAGATTAGCATGGTCTTAAAGAATAAAAAAACAAGTATTAGTGTAAAGTAACTGTTTTCTATTTTTTATTGATTGTAAATACTAACAAGAGTGTAGTTTAAAAATATCGAAAAGGTTGTTTATGTGTTGTTTACGCGTAAACAACTTTATATTTAGCAGTGGTGACAATATTTACATTGTCTATTTTGTGAAAGATAAAGAAAAAGATGCTGAGGATGGC
>NZ_JXMS01000020.1 GCF_001672295.1 Halodesulfovibrio spirochaetisodalis
ATTTTCACATAAAATTCACATCCCAACACACATATAAACATTTAATATTTAAAAGCTTTACACATTCGCCCACCATATAAAAAAGAGGACATGCCGTCCTACCTCTACCCCTTGGCTTTCTTAGCTTTTTCACATAAAGTCACGATCATTTATAAACACAATAATGCGACATGATATGCACAATAAACTTCTCTGTATCACATGCTCTGAGAATCACGTCTCGCTTTGCCATTTCTCCGGCAAAAAAGGGACTGCTGTTCTCGAAGATTATATATCGTTCCAGCCTACATTGCCGCTCACAGCACAGTCTTTAGCAACTGAAATTGCAGATGCTATTGACCGCAATGACTTGCAGGCGGAGACATACCATCTCGCGCTGAACTCGCAGTTTGCGATCCTGCGCAGCTGGGTCTTCCCTTTTGCTTCAGAATCAAAAATCAAGCAGGCTCTTTCTTTTGAACTCGAACAAGAGCTTCCATTCCCTCAGGAAGATGCGATAACAGACATCCAAATCGGTGCCAAAAATGCCGTAGGACGTAATGTTATTTCTGCAACAATACATAAGAATTTCCTTAGCGCATTTCTTTCTGAGCTTCAGGAGCATGGTATTGATCCTGCACGGATTGACCTGGACGCTTTCGCTCTTTCAAATGCGATTTCGCATATTGAAACAAAAGCACCTACACTCCTGCTTGATATAGACGCTAAGCGCTGCCTGCTCACGTTCACAAATGAAGGTCAGCTTGTCGCAGTATCCCAGATCCCGCATGGATTATCTTCAATTAAGCAGCAAATGATGCGCAAGCTGAAGCTGACCGAAGATGCTTTTGAACGCCAGCTTCTATTTACCAATGTTGCCCAGCCTGCGGCTGGAGAATCAGAAAATGTTGTTTTCCACCATGCATTGAGTGAAAGTCTAAAGCGTCTGGCTAAATCTATACTGCTTGGCATTAACACCAGCACAGCCAGTGCAGAAACAATTTTCCTCAGTGGTGAAATCTCCAAAATTCAGGGTGTCGACCAGATTTTTTCAGAAATTCTCGACCGCTCTGTAACATCAGTCCACAAGCTGAAGGACGCTCCTGTCATTACCAATCTGGAAGATAAAAATGACTGGATCGAATGTCTGCCTGCCTACGGCCTTATGCCTTCTGCCAAAGTCAGCCTGAATATGAATTCTCAGGGAATGAACTTCCGCAAAGAAGAATTTTCATACCATAAAAAACAAGATCCAATCACCAGTATCGCTAAATATGCGACCGCTATTGCGCTCTGTATAATGCTTGCATGGGCTGGCTCCCTCTACGCAGAGGGACAGCAAAAAGAAAAAGAAGTTAAGATTCTTACGAAAAGCATTAAAAAAGCATTCCGCACAGCACTGCCGGATGTTCGTGGCAACTTCGGTACAATCCAATTTACGAGCATTCTACAAACCCGTTTGAAGCAATTAAAAGGTGAAGACTCTTCAACTGCGCATAAACAAATTGCTGTTATTGAACTCTTGCGTGCATTAAGTGAAAATACACCAACAGGGCTCGATGTTAATCTCGAAGACATTTCCATTGATGAAAAGCGTATCGGCCTTCGTGGTAACACGGACAGCTTAAATACTCTTGAAAAATTCCGTGCTGGTCTTTCAAAAAGTCCGTTACTGGAAAATATTGAAATCCGCGGCGCAAACAACCAGAAAAAACAGCGCGTACGCTTTGAGCTCAGCATCATGAGGGCAAGTTAATATGGGACAGAACCAACGTACTATCACTCTTGCCATCTGCGGTGTCCTGCTCCTCGGTGTCTTGCAGTTCATTGCCCTGCCTATGCTTGATTTCAAAGAAGAAATGACTGCACAGGTAAAGAAAAACTCCAAGGCATTAAGCAAACTGGATGTTCTCACACAAGAGTACTCACAGCTTCAGGCAAAACGTAAGGCACTTACCTCCGGCACCAATGCCAACAAAGGAACTTTGTTCGCCATTGTTGAGAAGGTTGCCCGTGAGCAAAAGATTAACGAACTGATTGAATCCGTCAGACCGCAGCGTCAGGAATTAGACAACAACCTTGTGGAAGAAAAAGTACAAGTACGCTTTGACAACTTGTACCAGCAGGATTTGATGCGGTTCTTGTACACTGTTGAAAAAAGCCTTCAAGGCATAACTGTTCAAAATATCGAGATCAGACGCACAAAAGATGATCTTTTGAAAGCTGACCTTTCTCTTATTATGACAACCTCAAAACAGCTGTAGGAAACCAATGGAAACTCCTTCTCAGGGACAAACACCGGCGAACCCTTTCGGGGAACAGTTTCGTACATTCCACTTTTATCCTTCGGAAAGCCACAAGCATATTGTGCACCGCATAACCCGCGGCCTTGAAGCTAATTGTGGTCTGACGCTGCTCACTGGTGAAATCGGCATCGGCAAAACATCTGTTTGCCGTTATCTTATGCAGTCCTTTGGAGCCTCCTATATTTTTGCCGAAAGCGGCAACCCCTTCCTTAAGCCTGCTGAACAGTTATATCACTTCTGCAAACAGTTCGGGGTAGATACTACCGGCCGTAACTCCATTCATGATCTTACAGACGCGCTGCACACATTTTTTATGGAGCAAGCCGAACTGGGCAAAAAGCCGGTTATCATTATGGATGAAAGCCATCTGCTTGCCACAGAACATTTTTCTCTTTTGCTGGTGCTCTATAATATGCGCCAAGGTTCAACACCGCTGGTGCAGATCATCCTCATTGGACAGGTTGAGATTATGGACAGACTCCGCGAACCGGGGTTTGAAGCACTCAACCAGCGAATCGGGGTGCGTTGTGAACTAACACCTCTTACAGCAGAAGAAACCCGAAATTACATCCAGTTCAAACTGGAACATGCAGAATTTCCTAATCAGAACGTTTTTGAACAAAAAACGCTCAAAAAAATCTGGCAGGTGACGGGCGGTCTTCCACGCCTTATTAACCACGCCTGCTCCCACGCTCTTGACCACATTACATTCACCGGAGCGCAATCTGTTTCAGAAAAGCTGATCGATGAAGTTTCCTCTGATCCGATGTATCAGGATTTATTCACCATCAGAACAAAAAAAGATACACAGAAATATCGTGCAGCTGCAGCCATTGTTGCAATTATCTTTGTGGGCATCTTTGCTGCCACGCAACTGACTATGTTCTCAGGGACAACACCTGAAGCTGAGGATATGACAGTTGCAACCACGTCTACACAGCAGACAGCACCACAGGCTGCGGCTCCACAAAAAACAGCCTCTGTGCAGGCTGCAAAAAATGAACAACCAATCCCTGCTCAACAGGTGACACCTGCTAAGCAGGTTGCCGTAACTACTCCACCAGCAACAGTTACAAAGCAGGCTGCTGTGCAAAACACAGTACCTGCACCGCAGGCTAATCCTGTTCAACAAGTGGCGCAGGCAGAAGTAGAAAAAACTGTTCAGCTTAAGGCTGTCCAAGTCACACGCCCTGCTTCAGTGCAAGGCTCGCAGCCAGCACCAATTACAGTAACTCCGGTTCAAAGCGAGCCCGTACTGACAAAGCCTGCCAATACCGTTGCCCAGACTCCCCCTGTAAAGACTGTTCGACCTGTTAAAACGGTACAGCCACCTGTCGCCAGCGTGCAGCAGCCGCAACCGGTTCAACAGGTACAACCGGCTCAGCAAGCTGTAACTCCTGCACAGCCGTCTGTGCCAACTAATCAGCAAGTGCTTCCGTTGCAGGCACCTGCCAGCACAGAACAGACCGCAGTAGCCCAAGCTGGCACACCGCAAGCTGTAGAACAGCCATTGCAAGCTGCACCGACAAAATCTGTGGAACAACCTCAAGCACCTGCGACTTTAGCTAACCAACAGCCTGAACAGAATACACAACAAGTCGCACAGCAAAACGCTGCCCCTGTTGTTTCTCTGCCACCATTGGGCACTAAAAAAGAAGCTCATGTGCCTGCCTATGCAACAGCTCCGGCTCCACAGGAAGCTAGCGCACCGAAAGCCGAATCTACTCTTATTCTTGATGAAGATACCCATCCGGCAATAAGAGCACTGGAAGTTTCTGCTGTGGCATGGTCGGAAAAACCTGAAGCACGCATGGTTGTTGTAAACGATCGAATTTTTCACGAAGGAGACAAGGTTGGCGCTCTTACACTCGAAAAGATCAATAAGAGCTACCTCATCTTCTCCCTTGACGGTATCCGGTACCGCAAAAATGCCTCGTAATCTGAACCTGACCTACATTTTACTTAACCAATAAGGAGAGAGTAATGAATATACAGTCCAACAAACCAGAACAGTCCAAAGAGTCCGGCTTCACCTTGATGGAGCTCATGGTAGTTATTGTTATCCTCGGTATCTTAGCATCTATTGTTGTACCGCGCTTCCTTGATGAACCGCATAAGGCACGCGTAATCAAAACCAAAATGCAGATTCAGGGCCTGTCTACCGCAGCTAAAAAGTACTACCTTGATAACGGCTACTACCCAAGCACAGAGCAGGGACTGCAGGCACTTGTTGAAAAACCTACTGTAGGCCGCATTCCTAAGCATTACCCAAGCGGTGGCTACATTGCCAAAATCCCTACTGATCCTTGGGAAAACGACTACGTATATCTCTCCCCTGGCGAGCACGAAGCTTTTGAAATCATCTCTTTTGGTGCCGACGGTGAAGAAGGCGGAGAAAATGACGGTACAGACATCCAAAGCTGGAACCTTGAATAAGAATCAACGTTCCGCAGGCTTTACCCTGTTTGAACTGCTGATAGTAATGGCGATAATGGGCATGATGTTTGGCATGCTCGTTATCAATATTAATATCGGTTCCACTTCGGGTGATATGAAGACGGCTATCCGCAGAATTGCCGGAGCCGTCTCAGAAGCCCGATCCCGCGCATTGCTGAAGCGCACTCCACTGGAGTTGCATTTTAAACGCGAAGGATTGGAGTTGTACCAGATGGTGGACAGCAAAAAACTCCGCATAGGCAACGCGCCGCTACCGGCAGATGTTTTTATCGACGATGTTGAAATAGATGGTGAGCATGACAAGCGCATTCTAATATTCCAATCTAAGGGCATCACACAACCGGCAACTATCAGTCTGACATCAGACGATGAACGGCAAACTGTAGTCGTCGGCCCTATCCAAGGCATTCAAATTCGCGAGGGTAAAAAACCCCGCAAAACTGATCCATTCGAGTGAGACATTACTTATGATGCGTCATATCTTTTATTCATTGCTGGTTGCCAGCGTTCTTCTCAGCGGCTGTGCTGCTAAAAACACGAAAAACACCGCACCAGCAGCAGGAAGCAATGCGGCAAAAGCTGCTACGCTTTATAAAGAAGGCAACTATTCTGAAGCGCTAGCGTATTACGAAAAAGCAATTGATGAAGATGAAACGCCGCAGCTGCGCAATGGTGCTGGTGCGACCTTGCTGGAAGGCGGCAACCCTGCAGAAGCTCTTAAAGAATTTGACAGAGCGCTGACATTCATGCCTGCCTCAGCTGACCTGCATGCAAACAAAGGCGCTGCACATCTGCTCCTTGGACAGGAAGAAGTTGCGGAAGAGTCTTTTGATAAAGCACTGGCTTACTCACCAAATAACGCTTCCGCGCTGAATGGAAAAGCACTTCTCTTACTCGGTAAAAAGGACTATGAATCAGCCCTCGCTCTTCTGCTCAAAGCAGAAAAAGCTGCTCCGGACAACAAAGCTATTATGTTTAACAAAGCTATTGCATTTGAAGCTACCGGATTGCTTGAGGATGCTGACAAAGCTCTTACCCTTTTACTGGAAGAAACGCCTAAAGATGCAGCAGTACGCAACGCACGCGGCATCGTTCGCATGAAGCGCAAAAAGTATGATCTGGCCAAAAGCGACTTTACGTTCGCAGTTGCCCTTTCTCCTACTACCGGCCTCTATTACTACAACAAGGCAATCCTTCAGCAGCGCCTTATGGAATACGAAGATGCAGTTAAAAACTACACTCGTTCCATTGCCTATGATCCGACAAACCCTGCTGCACTTGTAAACCGTGGCGAGACGTATGTAATGCTCGGAAAAAAAGAAAAGGGATGCAAGGATTTGAAAAAAGCATGTGATGCTGGATTATGTGAAAAGTTTGAAAGCTACAAAGCGTCACGCCTTTGCCTTGAGGATTAACAACACCTCAATGTAGAAAAAAGAATGATTAGCACACTGTAATATTATACTTTTTCTGTATTACGACAGTTAAAAATTAATACAGCTACATAACAAAAAAGCCTTTTTACATTGCANTGCAATGTAAAAAGGCTTTTTTGTTATGTATACAACAGCAACAGCCAATATTTCTTTTACTACCTTTCCATCAGGTATTAATGCCTTTCGAAACACAATCGATCTATATTTCATAGCTTTTCCTATTTGTACAACATTTGCATATAGCATGTACGGCGTCAATTTAATTACTCATGCGTAGTTTAAATTTATTTTTTATACTCGGTAGGGATTGATATGAAAAATATTGCATACAAAATATCTGTTATAATATTCATAGGCTCATTGCTCGCAGGGTGCGGAGGCAATAGTGAAACTTCAACAAGCAGTATTTCTTCTGATGCGAAACCCACCGCAGTTTCTGGCGCTGTTGTTGCTGCTCCAATTGACAACGCCACTGTTGAAGCTCGCGTAAATAATGACTGGGTAAAGGTTGGCACCACCCGCAATGGTCAAATTATTTTCAACAACCTTGAAAAAATAACGAAGTACCCTGCGCTACTCCGAGCTAACGCCGACGGGAGAGGGCGAAACAGTAAAATTGATGCCCCATTTTTTGCTGAGCTACGTGGAGTCATGGTGTCACGTACTGACACGGTATACCTGACACCTGTTACAACACTTGGCGCCTATTTATTTGACCATGCTGGGGGCACTATTGATGCTGCTCAAAAGGCTCGTGTCAAAATTACGTCTCTCATTCAAAAAACACTGGGGTTTTCATCTGTTGATCCGTATGCAAATCCACTTGGTGATGGATTAATTACTCATGAGGTTGTCCAGCAAACCTTCATGGTACTGCTCAATCTTGGTGAAGAGACAAATAATGCCTCCATGCAGCAGTTCACAACGGTAATGGAAAAGCTCGCAACCGGAATGGAAAAGAACACTTTTCTAGGTGCAGTCACTGCCATTAATCCCAACGTCACTGCTGGCATTGAACATTATCTTGATTCACAAAAATCACGCATTGCGCAACGCGCTGCTGCATTGCTGTACGACCATGAAAGTACGGCAGCAGAGCAAGAAGCTGAGCGTATCAACTTGCTTTCAAGCATGAATACTATACTTGAAAGCATGCAGCCTGATACCACCGTTGCTGAAAAATTCATATGTGAAAGAATTACTGAAGGAAGCACCGCCACAGTACTGCTATCATCACCTGTCTATGCTCCGAAAAAAAAGAACGTACCAGCCTTGCGCTTCAAGCTATCGCTGCTCAGTAATAATGAAACTCGAGATACAATACTTCGACCAGCCAGCTCTTCTGCATTCCACCCCACTTCAAATAAATTTACAATTACCGCCCTCCCCTCTGTAGGCATACTAAATAAAGGGGTACCTGTGTCTGTCATACCAGAGCAAAAGCTCAAAGCAGGAAGCACTACATATTCCAGCGGCAGTGAATTCAGCTTCTTTTTTGATGTTGAATCCGCACCGCTGGAGGCACAGCATTCTATAACGTTTACAGCAACTGACAACCCTGATCTCAGTTACACCATTACGTTCATCATTAAAGGTGAAGACGAAATCGTTATTGAATCCGTTTCCAGTGCTGGATCTTCAAAGTTATATCCATTTGATGAGGGGGAAGCATACAATATTCCAATTGGATCCATTACCACACTCACTGAAGGACAATTAGCCGCAAAACTGACACCAGCTTTTGACGTACCTTCACCGGAAAAAATATTTGAAGCCGTGCAGGTACGATTTACAGCACCAGATAATTTTATGTTCAGAGGACAAGGAGCACCGCGACAGCAAGTTGCCATTTCCATCCCCCCTATAGCTGCAAACAACTCTTTCACATTCTCGATGCCTGCCAATTTGGATATCATTGCAACTAAACCGAGCCCTGTTGGTAAAAAAGTTATTCTAATAGATGTAATAGAAAAAAATACTCAAAAAATCTTAGCCCAAGCATCAGGCACCGTATATTTTGTCCCTAAAAGCCATCTTGCTGACATAGCTTCCGCAACCATTACAAACCAATCACAATCTGAATTCACTTACCCGAAAGAATCAGCGGAATCTGATATTACTTTGGATAACCTGACGTTCTCCTGTCAGCTACAGACATGGTATGACCTTGCTGAAATTCCTAAAGAGCAACAGCCGGAAACTGTACTGGAACTTTTTCCTAATGTCTGGACATTGCGTTTTGACAACGCTCCAACCGATACAAATGGATTTAAAGCTCGAGATGAAAGCTATACTAATGAATTAGACTTACAACCCTTCATTCTTTCCGGCTTGCAGAATCCCATCCAATTCGGCTTAGTTGATTATAGCAAAGAGGGTGGTGACGACTGTAGACCAATAGTCAAACCGTTTACGACTTCAGATTCTATCCATCTTTATTTCAAAATGAATGCAGATTCCGAGCATGAATATGCTGTGAAGGGGAATTTCATTCTAAAACAAGATAAATAACTACAGGTAGCATGCCCAACTGCTCTTCACCTTTTTACTTATTGCCAAAAACATACTATATACTCGCTACACCGAATAACGGTGCAGCCAGCCTTGCATAGGCGGCACTACAAAATCCGCTACTCTTCAAGGGTTCTCTATATATGTCATCATTCAGGTATAAAGCAGTCGACAAAGCAGGTAAAAATACCAAAGGCGTCATTGATGCCGATAATGCCGCCCAAGCAGCAAAACTCCTGCGCGACAGGGGAATGTATCCACTGAATGTGGACGCGCTTGGCGCCACTTCCGGCGGCAAGGGGCAAAAAAAAGGCTTCCAGTTTTCACTGGATATCTCAGGGTATTTTCAGCGAATTCCCAAAACCACTGTTGCCAGCACAATTCGCCAGCTTTCTACACTTCTGAATGCAGGCCTTGAACTAGATGAATCACTCAGCACGATGATTGACCAAGGGGGTAAATCCCCTATTCGCAGCGTGCTTTCCCAAATACGTGACCGTATCCGTGAAGGCTCAGATCTTGCTGCTGCGTTTGCTGAGTATCCGCATGTGTTCAGTCCGACCTTCATTACCATGATCAAGGCTGCAGAATCATCCGGTACCCTTGGCATTGTTATGGAGCGCCTTGCAGAACACGCCGAACAGCAGCTTGCATTAACACGCAAGGTACAGGGAACGCTCGCATATCCTATCCTGATGTTCATCGTAGGTATTGCGGTTGTGATCTTCCTTCTGGCGTTTGTTATTCCAAAAGTTACCCAGATTTTTGTGGACTTAGACAGAGCTCTACCGGGCCCTACGCAACTGCTGCTTAATATCAGTGCTGCCCTTCGCTATAATTGGATGTATATTCTTGGCGGCATCACTGTTCTTATGATTTCCTTTAAACAGTTCATTAAAACTCCAAGAGGAAAAGTGATGCACCACACGCATATTCTGCGTGTTCCAATTCTTGGCTCTCTATTGCAGATGCTTGTTGTTGCCCGAGTATGCCGAACGCTCGGTATGCTGCTGAAAAACGGAGTATCACTGGTCAAAGCACTTGATATTGTTAAAAACGTTGCCGGAAACGTTGTGCTGGAAAAAAATATCAAAGATATGAACCAAGGCGTGCAAGAGGGTAAAAGCCTTGCGGAATTTATGCGCCAGTCCCCCATATTTCCTACTTCAGCCGTGCAGATGGTTGCAGCGGGAGAGAAAAGTGGACAGCTTTCACGCATGTTGCTTGTAGTTGCTGATGACTGCGACAATCAGGTAAACTCCAAATTGCAGATCATTACATCTCTGATGGAGCCAGTGATGATTTTGCTGCTCGGGGGCATGGTAGGCTTCGTTGTTATGGCGATTATTCTTCCTATCTTCGAAATGAGCAGCCTCGTGGGTGGCTAATACCTACTTCAGATATAAACTGCATAAAAGGGTGGCATTACTCAATGCCACCCTTTTTCTTTTCAATAAAAAAGGCAGACTGCTATAGCAGTCTGCCTTTCTTTCATTCAAGTAATATTAAGTCGTATCAAGTGCTGAGTCTATCCTACTTCTTACTTCATGGAGGTCATGGCTAGCCAGCAAAACAAAAATCGCGATCTATTTTGAAGAACAGTCCCTTACTTCATGATAATTGTAGGAGAAGCAAGACGTCCGTTAATGGAGACTGTTATCTCTTCTCCAGCCTTAAGACGATTCACAGCGTTTGCGTCAAGCAGCTCTACAATCAGGTCTTTAGGCGGAATAAACAAACGACTCTTCATGGAGACTTTAGAGTCAATAATGTTTTTCAAGTTCATCTTCATGGAACCCTTCACATTACCACGCATTGTTTTCTCACGGACTGTGAAATCTTTTACTGTAAGCGTTGAACCGTCGAGCGCAGCTGACGCAGTTACGACCATTTCTTCAAAACGCTCTTTCTTGATAATCGGAACAGGGTTTTTAAACCGCAATCCACTACCGGCAAGCGTCAGTCGCCCTTCCCCTTTTGTAATATCCTGAGTCGAGCCTGAGTACTGTACATGGACAGTTCCCTTCCCTTTCAAATCAGGATCCTGCATACGCAAAAACGGAATTTTCCCAAGCGGCTGATTTTTAATATCAACCACAGCAGAGACAGTAGAAACATCAAAAAGAGAGCCTGTTTCTGCGTGCGCAGTTATTTTGCCACCATAGCACAGTGCTGAAACATCAACCCCTAATCTTCCAGTAAACAAGCTTCCATAGTCTACTGTAATAATAAGATCATTCAGTTCAACCAATGCATTGCGGGATCTTTTTTTTGCAAAATATACGGAGTCGACTTCAAGGCGCGGCGGGAAAAAGGAAAGGTCAATCTTGCCCGGCTGAATATTTACAGCAGGAATGGAAGCAAGCGCGTTGCGTAACATAGGAACGGCATCATGTTCGGCCATGCGCATTCCCAAAAAAGCACTGAACATTACGCTGCCGAACAGTAGATATAAGCAAACTTTCAATGCAAGCCCTTTGGAAAAACCAAAGGATATGGAAGGCAAAGAAACTTTATTCTTAAATGAAGCGAGTAAAGACATAATACCTTTTTTGCCGTTACAAGTTTGAAACGCGCATAATTTCAGTCACAGAGGTAAGTCCCTGCAGAACCTTGGCACAACCGTCAGAACGCAAGGTACGCATCCCCTCGACAACAGCCTGACGGCGAATTTCGCCAGAGTCAGCGTTTGCCATAATCTGTCTTTTAACGGGATCCGTTACCTGCATAATTTCGTAAACAGCCTGACGTCCTCTATAGCCTGTATCCATGCATTCTGGACAGCCATCAGCCTGATAAATCGGCTTTCCAACCATGTGGTCTGCCATGGTACCGCACTCTGCAACAGAATCCGGCGTAGCAATAACTTCGCGTCTGCAATTCGGGCACAGTACGCGTACAAGGCGCTGGGCAACAACAATACGCAGAACAGATGCAAGAAGAAACGGTTCAACACCCATGTCGATAAGACGAGTCACCGCACTCGGAGCATCGTTGGTATGCAATGTAGAAAACACTAAGTGACCGGTAAGCGCAGATTGAATAGCAATTTCCGCTGTTTCTTTATCGCGAATCTCACCGATGAGAATTACATCAGGGTCCTGTCGCACAATAGAGCGCAACCCTTCAGCAAATGTAAGACCGGTTTTGGAATTTACCTGAATCTGACCAATACCTTCCAGCTGATATTCAACAGGATCTTCAATGGTCATAATGTTTTTATCTGGCGAGTTAATATCGCTCAACGCTGCATACAGGGAAGTAGTTTTACCACTACCTGTAGGGCCGGTAACCAAAATGATACCGTGTGGAATACGTGTCATTTTAGCGAGCATTTCCAAGTCATCATCCTGCAAACCAAGTTCTTTCATACTCAGAATACGGGAACTTTTCTCCAGAAGACGCATTACCACTCGCTCGCCGTATGAGGTAGGCAGCGTCGACACACGAAGGTCAACCTGACGCCCACCAAGAGTCAACGCAATACGTCCATCCTGCGGTAAGCGCTTCTCGGCAATGTTAAGCTTTGCCATAACCTTGATACGCGAAACAATAGCAGCATGAAATTTCTTGGTGAACGTATGCTTATTATACAGCACACCATCAAGACGAAAGCGTACCCGCAAATTATCCTTAAAAGGCTCAATATGCACATCACTCGCGCCGGCTCGAACAGCCTGCGTGAGTACCATGTTTACAAGCTTAATAAACGGGGCATCGCTGGAATCATCCAGCAGGTCGTTGATCTTGTCATCATCAAGGTCATCAAAGTTAAAGTCTTCAACGCCCTCAAGAACATCTGTGACATCTGCGTCTTCCTGAGAATCACCGAAAGCTCTATCAATAAGCATAGTTACGGTATTCTCAGTTAATAAAACAGCCTGTGTTACCGGCTCATCGAAAAAAATCGAAAAGTCATTCATCACAGTATGTGCAGATGGGGAAGTCATACCAACGATCAATTCGCCGTCTTCTTCCTTCAAAGGTACTGCAAGATGCTTTTTTAAATATGAAATAGAGAACTGACAGATAAGTTCAGTATCAATTAACTCTTCAGGAACTTCCTCAAGAAAATCCATACCGTAAAACGCCGCCTGAACCTGCCTGAAGCTCAGTTCATCCAGCATATTTCCGGCAAGCAGGACTTCCTCAATGGTCTTTCCTTCTTCAGCAGCACTATTCTGGGCTTGCTCAATGCTCTCTACAGTAAGCAGCCCGTTGTTCACTAACGTTTGTTCAAGAGTTAACATGTCGCCCTACTGAATTATCACTGGTTCCATTAAGCGTGGCTGACTCATTACCGGCATTCCTTGTCCGGACTTGCCGGTTCTCTCAGAGAAGAACTTTTTACGTTTCTCGAGTGTTAGCTGTTCGTTTTCTTCCACGGTATTAATGATTCGAGCAGAAATAAAAATGTACAGGTTTGTTTTCTTACTTTCTTTTTTCTTCTGCTTAAACAGCCAGCCTAAAATAGGAATATCACCTAACCACGGTGTCTTGGAAAGCCCATTTGTATCATCACTACTTAACAAGCCTGCAATAACAGCTGTCTTGCCGTCTATCATACGGATGGTTGTCTCAACAGTACGCTTACGTGTCGTAGGAGCAACAAGCTGCTGCCCTGCACCAACGTTAAGCAGAGAGTTTACAACTCGACTTACTTCCTGATTAACTTTCAGCAGAAGTGTCTTATTCGGGCCGATACGCGGAGTAATGGTAAGCTTCACACCAACGTCTTTGTAGTCAACGCTTTGTGTACTGATATCATAATCGTTCTTAACTACAGACTGCTTTACGAACGGAATGTTATCAACAACATCAACCTTTGCTTCCTGGTTGTTCAACGTAAGTAACTGCGGTGTGGAAAGAAGGGTAAACTGGTTGTTGCCTTTAACAGCACTCACAATTGACTGAATGCTGTAGGATGTACCACCAATACTAAATGCGTTGGTAATAACAGCACCAATAGATGAACCAGCAGGGAAACCAACCACACCACCGGCAGCTGGTAAGGAAAGTGCCCCACCACCGTGGTTTGTACCACCGATTAAGCGAGCATCACCGCCACCGAGAGCTCCACCCCAGTTAACCCCAAAGTTAAAGTTAGAGTCACTGGAAGCTTCCATAACTGCAGCTTCAATAAATACCTGACTACGAGGTTTATCCAGCTTTTTAATGACATTAATGAGAGTGTCATAATCATCTGGACGTGCAGTAATAACAAGGCTGTTTGTTGCGGCATCCGCAACAATTTTCACTTCACGGGAAAGAATCTTCTGGTCTTTACCTTTGCCCTGTCGTTCAACCAAGGTGTTTACGACCTTAGCAACATCTTCTGCCTTAGCATTTTCCAAAGCAAAAGTGTGGATATCTCCCTTACCTTTCGGTGTCTTGATATCCATAGTTCGCAACAGCTTCTCAATGATCAGCATGGTTTCAGCATCTGCGAGTGCCAGCACTGCGTTGGTGCGTTCATCTGCCTGCACTATCGCAATTGCTTTTTTCCCAAGCTTAACTTGTTCTTTTACTTGTGCTGCCAAAATTTTATTCAAACTGGCGGTAACACTTTTTGAATCACCAAATTCCAGCGGGAAATTTTTCATTTGCGGAGCAAACTGCGCTCTATCTACAGTTCGCACGACTTTCAAGGCTTGTTGGATAGCATGGTATGGAGCAGTTACAATCAACGAGTTACTTGGTGCGTACACCATAACAACGCCGTTGGAGCCCATCATTTTAGGCAAAATTTTAGAAAGCTCAATTGCACTGGAGTGTTTAAGCGGAATAATCTGCGTCACCAGCTCATCACCTTCCGGCTTATCAAGCAAAGACGGGGTGGTTGAAGTTATGGTTGGAAGAGCTTCTGTCTTGCCGAGTGCCAACGGCAAAATCTTATACGCACTACCACTCGGCACTATGACAAAATTATTGACCTTCAGTACCGATTCAAAAACTCTGTAGGCTTCATTCACACTCACCTTGGTAGGAGAGTAGATTGTCACCCTACCACCAACGCGGTTATCTACAATAAAGTTTTTACCCGTAAGCTCACTGATGAACTTAATCAATACATGGATATCAACCTTTTTAAAATCCATGCTGATGTATCGGCCTTCAGCAGCAACGCTGACCCCCATATTTCCAAAGGAAAGAAGGCAGGCTATCAGGACCACACTAAAACAACGTACTATTTTTTTTGCTATCATCATTCTTAATTCACAAGCCTATACGTCAAAGTTTGGCGTTTTCCCTTACGGATAATATCCAAGGAGATCATTTTATCATCCAGCATCGACAACAACGAAGTTGCGTCACTTAATGAAGCAAATGTCCTTCCATTCGCTTCAATCAACAAATCATTCTTACGCAATCCCATGTTATAAAAGAAACTGTTCGCACGTAAGAATCGCACCTGCAGCCCTTTAGTGCCATCGACGCTACGTGGTGCCAGCTGGATGCTTCGGGCAATATTTTCTAAATTTCCTAACTCTTTCTTAACGGCGCTTCGTGCAAGAACGTGCTTAACAGCGTTTCCTCCGGCTGCAGCGTCGGAATCAGGATCAATAAGCAACCGTTCTTTTACACCGTTCTGCTCAAGGAGAATCTCCCTGCGCATAACTGTAAGAATCTTCCATCCTTCGATAGCTTCACCGACTTTGTACAGCTTCTGATTACCGTTCAACAAGATAATCGCAAAGTCATGAGCTTTATCTACACCAAGAATTGTCCCCAGCAGATTAAAACCACGCTGACTGATGCTAGGCTTAGCTGAGCTAGAGCCGTCTAACGACACGAGCGGCTTTGGGGCATCATTTTTGACTTTCAGCAGATTGCGTTGTGCAATCACGTCAAAAGAAGTAAACGCCGTTTTCTGCTGTGCAGTCGAAGCATCTGCTGCTCGCATCACATTCTTGGGAGCCTGTACCTCTTTGTAAAAAAACAAGGTGTAACAAGCACTTGCAAGAAAATACGACACAGTTGTAATAGCAAGTAACTCTATGAAAATTTTAACTTTACCGGTCAATATGCCTGTCATTGAATTCTCATTACTAAAAGACTTATAGCGACAGAAATAACTGTAAAAGTACGAAAGTCATCACTGCGTAAAAACGTGAAAATATTAAATGCGAACTAGTGGGATTTACAAGATATAAACGCGAACCAATGAGTACAACCTTTTTAAACATAATTCAATACACTCCTGCCACTCCCCACCATAAACCCGCTGCTACCCCCACTCTACCAGGCATCTGCCAACACAACTTACCCACTCACTCCTAACCCGCTGATATCAAGGGTTGAGTAAATATATTGCAAAATAAATTGCAACCATTTACATTCGCACGCGGCAGCATATACATTGATCTAACCGCCATTATTTTTGCTTTAGTTTCATAGTATTTTTTTTCTTCATCGATGTTTTTTTACGTAATTCCTACAGTATATTATCGAAAAATACAGAACAAAAAATTTTAGTTTTAAAGTTACAATCTGCTACTGTTACATAAAAAACATCAATTAATTGTAAATAAGTTTAAAAAACAGCTCCAACTGATCCTACCTTCAAGGGAGTGCAACAGGATGCGCATGCGTCGTACCATGTTTATTTCTTTTTTTTCTGTGCTACTGCTTTCAACTCTTGCTATCTTCTATATAGGACCGGAAAATGCTCTTCAAAAAATTTTGAGAACATACTTTCAGGTTCAAGGTATCGAACGTGCATATGCCAACACACCTAATTATAGAATTGCATACTATGAAGGCGGGAAAGAACATAAAGAAACCGTCATCTTACTGCACGGACTAGGTGGAAACGCCACTACCAGCTGGTTCCGTCTTTTACCAGTGCTCACAAAGAAGTATCACGTTATTGCGCCGGATCTCATTTTTGCCAACTTTGCAGACTATATACAAAATTCAACGTACTCCATTACAACAGACACGCGCCTCGTTGAGCAACTCATGCAGGCAAAACAAGTTGACTCATACCATATTGCAGGTCTTTCTGTGGGTGGTCTTATTGCCATGCATGTGGCACAAAACAATCCAGATGCAGTCAAAAGCGTTGCGTTAATCACTCCCGCCGGCCACAACTTGCAAGAACTGACAGAACGCCTTACCAGCAAAGGTGATAAGGCTGGAGAATGGTTTTATAAAAACTTATTCCAACACCCGTTTCCTGTACCGGACTTTATCCTTTCAGGACAATTTGAACGGATTAATACCATTGTGAAAGCGATTCCAACCATGCTGGGAGCAAATCAACATGAACTCACTCCCAGATACACTGACATAGTGCAACCAACTCTCGTTTTGTGGGGTAAGGATGACAAAATTCTTCCCATAAAATATGCAACGTCATTAGTTGAAGCGCTTCCATCAGCAACCCTTCAGGCACTTTCCGATTGCGGGCATGGTGTTGTTTGGGATCAACCCAAGCTCCTTGAAAAGGCACTGCTTTCTTTTCTCCACGATCAAACAACGGCAACCAAATGATGAAACACACGAACTCACAGCCTGATCATAAAAAACGCAGTCGGGGCTTCACGATTATTGAAGTACTTGTCGCACTTGTGCTTCTCAGTATTGCTGTGCTTATGACAATCGAACTGACCACCCAGAATCAGGAAGCTCTTTCCATGACCCACTTGCAGGACACTGCCACGCTACTGGCAAGAGAAAAGCTCTTTGAACTGGAACAGGACGGCCTTTCTGCCTCTACTGGTAAATCGGGCGATTTCGGGTCAGCTAATCCAGGATTTACATGGGAAGCTCAGGCGCACTCTACCAACAGACTTAACAGCTACAGGCTGGAATTAATCGTGACGTGGGGAAAAGAGAAAAAGCGCCATGTTACGTTAGAAAAGATATTTACGGAATAACAGCAAGATGAACTACACCGAGCAAAACTCACAGTCCGGCTTCACGCTGCTTGAAATCCTCATTGCCATGATGCTCATGGCAACTATCATCACAGCTCTTTTCGGTCTGTTCACCAATGTCATTGATGCGTCCGAACACGCCAGAAGACGCATGGATGTTGATAAGATTGGCAGAGCCGTTTTGAATATTGTTGAAGAAGACTTGCGGTACATGCGTCCTGACACCAGCACCGACAATCTTAAATTCGACACGACCATTGACGCGGATGACACATATGCACCTGACGAAGAAGCCATCTTTGGCTTTGCCACTACGTCTTCGCTACGCCTCAAAGAAGTCGACAATGAGTATACCCTGCAATATGTGACGTATACCCTGCTAAAAGATGATAATGACCACTATACTCTTTTCCGGATAGAAAAACCTAATCCAACGATCTCTGACGATTTTGCAGAATTGAAATATGAAATTGTCAGCAATATGCTGAACTGTAAATTTTCGTATTATGATGGAGAGTTCAATGAATTCAAGGATGAGTGGGGCGTAGAAAAAACAACGCTTCCTACTGCAATCAAGTTTGAATTCACCCTCGGCAGTAAAGGTACTCCACACGACTACTCACTGGTTATTCCGTTACCCAAGGACGAAATATAATGCGCACGTCAGTACCAGACTCTCTCCACACTCCTTCCAATGAACGCGGTGCCATTATCATTATTATTCTGCTTGTTCTGGCAGTGCTGTCTTTCCTTGCCATGGAGCTTTCCAAAGAAACTCTTGTAGACCATGCAAGCTCTTCATATTTAAAATCAACCATCGCCGGAAACGCCCTTTGTGATTCCGGCTGTGTTCTTGCGAAAAAGCTGCTTCTGGACGACAAAACCGACAATAAAGCTGACTACAAGTTTGAGGACTGGGGAAAATTCGACGAACCGCTGGAAGACATTTCAGAAGAGCTTGCCGGAGGAATCATTAAAGGAACAATTGTTGATGAAAACGGCCTGTTCCCGATCAACAAGCTTACCTCCACAGAGTCCAAAGAGTCCAACGAAACAAGTGCCTACCGTGACATAATGCTCCGTCTCCTCACTAAATTGTGCGATGACCTTGATATTGAGGATGCAAAGCCTGAAGATTATCTGGAAGCAATCCGTATCTGGCAGGGCGAAAACATGCCGGATACCCTCAAACATGACATCTGGTATCAAAGCAGGCAGGAGCAATATAAGAGTCCAAAGAAAAAAATGGTCTCTCCTGAAGAGTTACTCCTTCTATACTGGCCTAACGCACTCCCGGGAGATGTTGAACGCCTGTACTACGGTACAAAGGATATTAAGGGGCTGCGTGATCTGGTATCCGTATGGGCAACAGGCCCTATCAACGTAAATACTGCCCCTGAAGAAATCCTCTGGGTTCTACCCACCGAAAAAAACAAGCGCAGAGCTTTTCTCGAAGTCGTAGATGAATACCGTGATAATGAAGCAAACAGCTTTGAAGGTAACTGGTATGTCACTGTGGCAGGCTATGTCGGCATTACTCAAAACCAGCTGCCTAGCAACGTCCTTGGTGTTACCAGCGACATTTTCCGCATCAATATTACCGCTATTATTGGTGGTGGTGAAAAGCGGGAAAGCACTGTCGTCAAAAGATCCTCTGAAAAGCTCACGGTCATTCAGCGTTTTACAAACTAATTCCACGCAAACCGAATATGAAGGCTGCATTTCCATATCTATTGGAAGTGCAGCTTTTTCTTTGTGCTAAACTGCAAAGTTGCCTCTCCCCCTTTCCCTTTTTTCAGCCTTGTCCTACAGTCACGTTGCGTTTTCCCTTCAGCATGGAGTAAGCACAATGGCCGACCAACCGACAATTACCAACAAAGTCACACTATTGCTGGTTTTTATGTTTTTCTTTTCTGCAACCATCGGCATTACGTACATTTACTACATGAACAAGGTGAAGCAGGATGCGGTAACGGAATCACAAACAGCTATGCTTACCGGCTACAAGCGAAGTCTTGCCTACTCAATCCGAACCATCTCCGATCTGCTGGGAAACCAGCTCAAAAATATTCCAGAAAATGAACAACAAGCGGCTGTCCAAAAAGCCATTCAAGACCTGCGCTACGACACTGACGGGTATTATTTTGTATATAACAACAAAGGGGTCAATATCGCCCACCCACTTCATGCTGAATTCATCAACACCAACAGGCTGACCCATGAAGACCAGAACGGGCACAGATACATAGCCGACCTTGCTCAGGCTGCACAAAACGGCGGAGGATATACAACATACTGGTTTTCCAAACCTGGACAACATACCCCCTTACCCAAACTCGCGTATGCGCAAATGATTCCCGGAACTGACTTCTGGATTGCAACAGGAGTCTATATCGACACCATTGATGCAGAGCAAACAGCCCTAGCTAAAAAACTGGAAAGCCACGTACAGAAAGCTATCATCATAGTTTCGGTCGGCACAACTTTTGTCCTGTTTTTCCTCGTTGTTCCAGCAAGTTTTTACATGATCAACACAATCATCCAACCGTGGAAGCAGATGGAACGAGAACTTCGGCATGCACAGAAAATGGAAGCTATCGGTATTTTTGCGGGAGGGATTGCCCATGATTTTAATAATATTCTCGGGGCAATAATATCGTGCAGTGAGCTAGCATTGCTGGAAATTAACAAGAGTATGTCAACGCATGAAGACCTGCGACGAATTCTTCAGGCAGCCAATCGTGGTAAGGCACTGGTACGTAAAATCAAGGCATTCAGCACCCGAAACAGCACCCATGTGCAGCTAATGCGTCCAACCACTGTTCTTCAGGAATGCATGCGCCTGCTTGAGTCAGTTATTCCAGCTACTATTGACGTCTCCGTGCGCAATCAATGTGACTCAGCTCTCATTTATGCTGACCCTGACCAGTATCTACAAATCCTCATGAACCTATGTACCAATGCCGTACAGGCCATGGATGGGAAAAAAGGCAGCTTACGCATTGAACTGGCTGTACGGGAAGTAGGTTTAACAGAAGCCCAGCAAATGAAAATTTCACCATACTATTATGTGGCACTTACCGTTCGCGACACAGGAACAGGAATACCGCAGCATCTAGTTGATCAGATATTCGACCCGTTTTACACAACACGGAAAAAAGCCGGGGGAACAGGCTTAGGGTTATCCGTCATTTCCTCCATCATAAAACAGAACAAAGGGCACATTAGTGTGGAAAGCACGCCAGATGTCGGCACGTCCTTCACTGTACTTTTGCCCTACGCCGGAAAATCTGAAGAAGAAACACCACAACCGCTCAGTGCAATGCCGGTTCAAGGTGGCGCAGAATCCATCCTGTTTGTGGATGATGACAAGGATCTGGCATATCCGGTTGAAAAACTGTTTACGCACTACGGCTACAATGTCTCGATGTTTACCAACAGTCAGGAAGCTCTTGATGCCTTCAAGGCCGCCCCTGAAAAGTTCGATCTGCTATTGACTGATCAAATGATGCCGCATTTGACTGGCACAGAACTCATTAAAGAAATTCATACAGTTAAGCCAGACATGCCTACAATTTTATACAGCGGATTGGAAGGAAGTGACTTGTGCGCTGACACCCCCTCAGAATGGGAGGAACTTGGCGTTACCAAATTCTTTTCAAAACCGTTTGAACCTGCCCTTCTCTGTGAAACAGTACGGCAGCTGCTCAACGAATCCCGCTCAATAAACAAGGAATCTCATGCAAACACCAGCAATACTCATAATTGATGATGATCCGGATGTAACGTACGCGCTCAGTCGTGCGGCACGCCATCTCGGATACACAGCAGACTCGGCTGCAACAATTCATGATGCGCTGCAAAAAGCGACGCAGCAGGAATTTGATGCTGTGTTTCTTGATGTCCAATTGCCGGACGGCAGCGGCATGGACATTATTACCGACATCATGAATCGTCCGGAGCATCCTGAATTGATCATCATTACTGGAAATGGTGATCCTGAAGCAGCGGAGCTGGCAATTGCCAGCGGTGCCTGGGATTATGTAGAAAAAGGGGATTCCATCCATACCATTATGGATACCCTGTCCAATGCGTTGGAGTATCGTTCTGACAAACTCTCTTCGCGCAAAGTTCGTCAAATTCAGGCATTGCGCAGAGAAAGTATCATCGGAGAAAGCAGTTCCATTACCAGAAGTTTAGAACAGGTGGGTAAGCTGGCGGACAGTGACCTTAACGTTCTGCTGACTGGTGAAACCGGTACTGGCAAAGAACTTTTTGCACGTGCCCTGCACAATAACAGCGCACGTCGCAACGGCCCGTTCATTGTCGTAGACTGTGCTGCCCTGCCTGAGAATCTGGTAGAAACCATCTTATTCGGGCATGAAAAAGGCACCTTCACAGGTGCAATGCAAGACAAAGAGGGGCTCATTCTGCAAGCTAACAATGGTACGTTATTCCTAGATGAAGTAGGTGAACTCCCCCTCTCTACACAAAAAGCATTTCTCCGTGTCCTGCAGGAACGTACTGTACGCCCTCTAGGCAGCAAAAAAGAAATCCCCTGCAACTTCAGACTTATTTCGGCAACCAATCAAAATCTTGATGCAATGCAGGAAGCTGGAACCTTTCGAACAGACCTTGCCTACCGCCTTTGTGCAGGCAAAATTACGCTCCCCCCTCTGCGAGAACGCCGGGAAGATATTTCATTGCTCATTGATCATTACATGACACTATTTTTCAAAAAAAACTGTCTCAACTCCAAAGCCTTCAACCCCAGTGTGCTTACTACGCTGGAAGAGTATGACTGGCCGGGTAATATCAGAGAACTGGTTAATACAGTTGAATTCATGGTCTCAACATCCCGTAATGAATCACGTATTTTCATTAAACACCTGCCACCGGCGCTACGCGCACGCCTTGCGAAAAAGCGTATAACTCCGAATGACCCCGCCGCAACAGGACTACCCTCAAACTTCTCTTATGAAGCGAGCGACGAAGAACTTCCCACCATGCAGGAACACAGAAATGCTGTCATTGAAAAAGCAGAACACAGCTACCTGACCCAGCTTTTAAGCTCAACAAAAGGTTCCATAAAGCAAGCAGTCGAACTTTCTGGACTCTCCCAGTCCCGCCTGTATGCTCTATTAAAAAAGCATCGCATTAAATAGCAAGGAGACAATCCCGCACCGTAACCTTCACTCATAAGGCACAATCTGCTGGATAAAACCTCCATCCTCTCTGAATAGACCCGCTACCCAATAAAACACAAAAGGACTGCCAAGTTAGGTAGTCCTTTTTTACGCCTACCTTCCCACCACCGTTCATAGTCATCACTAACTCTTCTCAAAGAAGAATACGAAAGAACACCAGTCCTTTTTCTTACCCCACAAGAGAATTTTCCTGCCGGACAAGAAAAACTGCGTTTGCACTCATCAATTAAACAGCAACAACCTACTCATTTTACATACTTTAATCTTATTTTCTCTTTGGCATACTCTCTGCTTTTAGCAAACAAACACCGACCCTGTTTGCTGGGGTCACAGTCCAACAGTAACGGTGCAGAACTAAGCAGAGCAGTTTGAACGTTATCATCAAACAGTTCTTTTATCCCCCTGCACCACAAGTATCTGCTAAGGAGAGACCATGGATGCTAGTACGCTTACGCTACATGTAAGAAAAAATGGAGCCGGAGTCGGGCGCTTGGATGTAATGCAAATGTTGTCAGGGGTACTTCTTATAGTCTTCCTCTGGGCACACTTAATGCTTGTATCAAGTGTACTTATTAGCCCTAAACTGATGAATGCCATCGCGTGGTTCTTTGAAACCACCTATATGGCACAGGTCGGCGGACCACTCATCGGGCTGCTGATTTTCGCTCACTTCCTTCTTGCAGCCCGTAAAATGCCTTGGCGTGCACAGGAAACAAACGCTTTTGTTAAGCACAGCGTAATGATGCACCATAAAGACACCTGGCTCTGGCTTGCTCAGGTGGGCACCGCTCTTCTCATTCTTGTTATGGCTGCCACACATATGTGGGTAGTTCTTACTGATCTTCCTATTACAGCAGCAAAAAGTGCTGCCCGTATCCAGAGCGGAACTTGGCTTCCGTTCTATCTCATCCTCCTTCCGCTTGCTGAAATTCATGTCGGCATCGGATTCTACCGCATCGGCGTTAAGTACGGATACATCACCAAAGCTAACCGCAAATGGTATCAGCGCCTTGAAAACTACATGATGGGCGGCTTCATCACCATCGGCCTGCTTACTCTTATCCGTTTCTTGTTCCTCACGGTTTAACTGCCAACTGAATTAACAGGATTATATCATGCAAATTATTTATAGTGATTTACTCTGTATCGGCGCAGGGCTTGCCGGAGAACGCGTTGCTGTAGAAGCTGCAAAGGCCGGTTTCAACGTAACCTGTCTTTCCATTGTTCCTCCACGCCGCTCACACTCTTCCGCTGCACAGGGCGGCATGCAGGCTGCTCTCGGTAATGCCATTATGGGTGACGGTGACACTCCAGACGTTCACTTTGCTGATACCGTAAAAGGCTCTGACTGGGGCTGTGATCAAGAAGTTGCTCGTATTTTTGCGGATACCGCACCGATTGTTATGCGCGAAGTTGCACACTGGGGAGTACCATGGAACCGCGTTGAAGCAGGCGTTCACACCTACTACAAGGGCGGTAAGCCATTTGAAGCGGAAGAAAAGCTCGAAAAGCACGGTCTTATTCACGCGCGCGCCTTCGGTGGCACTGCCAAATGGCGTACCTGCTACACAGCAGATGGAACAGGTCGTTCAGTTCTTAACACACTTGACTCCATGTGCCTGCGCTACGAAGTCGGTATCCATGACCGTACACAGGCTGAAACACTGATTCATGACGGTGAAAACTGTCTCGGTGCCATTGTGCGCTGTTTAAAAACCGGTGAACTCAAGGCATACCTTGCCACTGCAACACTTATTGCCACCGGAGGATACGGACGCATCTACAAAGCCACCACCAACGCAGTTATCTGTGATGGCGGCGGTCAGATTGCAGCTCTGGATACCGGTCTTGTCCCAATGGGTAACATGGAAGCTATCCAGTTCCACCCTACCGGTACTGTACCGACAGATATTCTTGTTACAGAAGGCTGCCGAGGTGACGGCGGAACACTTCTGGACGTAAACGAATACCGCTTTATGCCGGATTACGAACCGGAAAAAGCAGAACTCGCTTCCCGTGACGTTGTATCCCGCCGTATGCAGGAACACATCCGCAAAGGATTGGGCGTTAAATCTCCATATGGCGACCATCTCTGGCTCGACATCCGCCATCTCGGAGAAAAACACATTACTACCAAACTGCGTGAAGTATATGACATCTGCACGAACTTCCTTGGTGTGAACCCAATCCATGATCTCATCCCTGTACGCCCGACTCAGCACTACTCCATGGGGGGTATCCGCACTAATAGAGACGGCGCAGCCTACGGACTTAAAGGGTTGTTCTCCGCCGGTGAATCCGCTTGCTGGGATATGCACGGCTTCAACCGCTTAGGCGGTAACTCCCTTGCAGAAACCGTTGTTGCCGGACGTTATGTCGGTAAAAAAATTGTTGAGTTCCTGAAGGGTCATACTGTTGATTTCAAGCAGTCTGCCATTAACGATGCCCACGCTAAAGTAGCAGCCCGCATTATGGAAATGACCAAGAGCAGCAGCAAACAGGAAAGCGCTATCCAGCTGCGCGACGAAATGCACAGCACCATGATGGATAACGTCGGCATCTTCCGTAACGGAAAAGACCTGCAAAAAGCAGTTGATACGCTCGACGAGCTTATCGACCGCTCCAAAAACATTAAGCTGCAAGGCACTGCTATTGGCTTCAATCCGGAAATCTCATTGGCCCTCAGGATACCGGGCATGCTCAAACTTGCTCAGTGTACTGCATACGGCGCTCTTATGCGCACAGAATCACGCGGGGCGCATACCCGTGAAGACTTCCCTGAACGTAACGACAAAGACTGGCTCAACCGTACACTTGCATACTGGAAAGAAGGTAGCACCCGTCCAGAACTGAAGTATGAAGATGCATCCCCATACTTTGAAATTCCTCCGGGCGAGCGCGGCTACGGCGGCGGTAAGATCATTGCTGCTGATATTCCGGAAGAAAAGCTTCGTCTGCCAAAAAACAGTGCAGAGAAAAAGAAAGCAAAACAGACCAAAAAAGCCAGCTAAGGAGATAATGTATGAGCCGTCGTCTACATATCGAAGTATTCAGATACAACCCGCTTGATCCGAATTCCGAACCGCACATGCAGTCATTTTACGTTAATGAATATGACTCCATGACGCTGTTTATCGCACTGAACATCATCCGTGACGAACAGGATCCAACACTGCAGTTTGATTTCTGCTGCCGTGCAGGAATCTGTGGTTCCTGCGGCATGGTTATTAACGGCAGACCGGGACTTGCATGCCATACCCAGACCCGTGACCTGCCTGACCACATCGTGCTGCATCCGTTACCTGTCTTCAAACTTATCGGTGACCTTTCCGTGGATACCGGAACATGGTTCCGTGACGCAGGAGCCCGCATTGAAGCATGGGTACACAATGACCATGAGCAATTCGACCCGAAAGCAGAAGAAGTGCGCATGGAAAACGACTTAGCGAACGAAATCTTCGAACTTGACCGCTGCATCGAATGTGGTTGCTGCGTGTCCGCTTGCGGTACCGCCCGCATGCGTGAAGATTTCCTTGGCGCTACCTCCATTGCCCGTGTTGCACGCTTCTACCTGGATCCGCGTGATGAGCGTAACGAAGAAAACTACTATCAGGTCATCGGTAACGATCAGGGTGTGTTCGGCTGCATGGGGTTACTCGGCTGTGAGGATGTCTGCCCGAAACACATTCCGCTTCAAGACCAGCTCGGCATCATGCGACGCATGCTCGCCATCCATTCCGTAAAAGGCATTCTCCCGAAGCGCGTTCTTGAAAAACTTCAACACAAAGGATGCTGCCATGAAAGTCATTAAGGCTGAACAGATTCATGATGCGGTTGTCGATCTGGTGTTAAAAGCTGCACGGTATCTTCCGGAAGATGTAAAAACAGCAATCCGTGTTGCCCGTAACAACGAAACTTCCGAATCTGCAAAAGAAGTACTTGGCCAGCTTCTGGAAAACGCTGACCTTGCAAAAGAATCCGGTCTTCCGCTCTGTCAGGATACAGGACTCGGCGTTTTCTATGTGGAAATCGGCAGCGATGTTCAGATTGAAGGCAATATTACCGAGATCATCAATAACGCAATGATCGAAGGATACGATAAAGGCCTGCTCCGCAAATCATCCTGTCATCCCCTGACCCGCAAGAACACCATGGACAACAGCCCTGCGGTTATCCACTACTCCCATGTTGCCGGTGACAAGCTCACCATCAAGCACATGGCTAAAGGCGGCGGTTCTGAAAACATGTCCCGCTGCACCATGCTTACTCCGGCTCAAGGCTGGGAAGGCATTAAAGAGTTTGTTGTACGCCGCATGGCAGAAGCAGGCCCTAACCCGTGCCCTCCAACTATCGTAGGCATAGGTATCGGCGGCACTTTTGACCTTGCACCTGCACTGGCAAAAGAAGCACTTTTCCGTCCGCTTTCTGCAGAGAATCCTGATCCTGAGCTGGCAGCCATGGAACAGGAGCTACTTGACGAAATCAACCAGCTTGGCATCGGCCCTATGGGTCTTGGCGGTCAGACAACATGTCTTGGTGTCAAAATCGCCATACAGCCATGCCACATTGCAAGCCTGCCGCTGGCAATCAATGTTCAGTGTCATTCTTCCAGAATTAAGGAGGTCACCCTCTAATGGCTACATACACTATGACAGCACCGTTGAAGGATGAAGATGTGGCGAAACTGCGTGCAGGTGACGTGGTGAAACTTTCAGGCATCATCTACACCGCACGGGACGCAGCACATAAACGCCTGTGTGACATGCTCGATAATAATGAAGAGCTCCCATTCGAACTGCAGGGAGCAGTCATCTATTACGTCGGCCCTAGTCCGGCTCCAGAAGGAAGACCTATCGGTTCAGCAGGCCCCACCACCAGCTACCGTATGGATACATATGCTCCTCGTTTGCATAGCCTCGGGGTTAAAGCAAGCGTCGGCAAAGGAAAACGCAGCCCTGAGGTTCGCAAGGCACTTCAGAAACATACCGGTGTTTATTTTGGCGCAACCGGCGGCGCAGGGGCTCTCCTCTCCCAGTGCATTACCGGTGCCGAAGTAATTGCGTTTGATGACTTAGGCCCCGAGGCAATCCGAAAGTTAACTGTAGATAACTTCCCGCTGCTTGTAGTGAACGACAGCCACGGTGAAGAACAGTACGCAAAACCAAACTTCGAATTTTAACTCAACCGAAAAGGATAACAATCATGGCATTGTTCACTAAAGAAGAAGCGCTTGAGTATCATAAACTCCCTCGCAGGGGGAAAGTTGAAGTAATTCCGGTGAAGCCGTGCGGTTCACAAAAAGACCTCTCTATGGCGTACTCACCGGGTGTTGCAGAAGCATGCAAAGCTATTCATGCAGACCCTGCAGCAGCAGCACTGTACACTGGTAAATCCAACCTTGTAGCTGTTGTTTCCAACGGTACCGCGGTGCTCGGTCTCGGCAATATCGGCCCTCTTGCCGGTAAACCTGTAATGGAAGGTAAGGGTGTTCTCTTCAAGACCTTTGCAGACATCGATGTATTCGACATCAACCTTGATGTAACGGATGCAGATGAGCTTATCCGCATTGTTAAAGCGATGGAGCCGACCTTCGGCGGAATCAACCTCGAAGACATCAAGGCACCGGAGTGCTTCTATATTGAAGAGACTCTAAAAGGGATGATGGACATTCCTGTATTCCATGATGATCAGCACGGGACAGCTGTTATCTCCGGCGCAGGGCTCATCAATGCATGCGAAATTACAAACCGCAAGATTGAAGATTTGAAAGTTGTGGTAGTAGGCGCAGGTGCAGCCGGCATCGCGTGTACCAAGTTCTATGTACAGATGGGCATCGATCCTAAAAACATCTTCATGTTCGATTCCCGAGGGCTTATCCACAAAGGGCGTACCGACCTTAATCCGTTTAAAGCTGAATTTGCACAGGATAAAGACTACGGTTCTCTTGCGGAGGTTATTAAAGGAACCGACTGCTTCCTTGGTCTTTCCAAGAAAGGTCTGCTCACCAAAGATATGGTTCGCTCCATGGCAAAAGATCCTGTTATCTTTGCAATGGCTAATCCAGATCCAGAAATCACCTACGATGACGCAAAAGAAGCCAGCCCTAACTGCATCATGGGCACAGGACGTTCTGACTATCCTAACCAGGTTAACAATGTATCCGGCTTCCCGTTCATCTTCCGTGGCGCACTTGATGTAGGCGCAACCGTTATTAACGAAGAAATGAAAGTAGCCGCAGCTCAGGCTCTTGCTGATCTGGCAAAGGAGCCGGTTCCTAGCGAGATTTGCGATGCCTACGGCGTTAAATCGCTTACCTTCGGTATTGATTACGTAATTCCTAAGCCACTCGACCCACGTGTCCTTGAATGGGAAGTTCCAGCTGTAGCGCAGGCCGCGATGGATTCCGGCGTTGCAACAATGCCTATTCAAGACATGGAAGCGTACAAAAAAGACCTCAAGAATCGTATCGCCGCTTCCCATGAACGAATCGCTCCGTTCGTTGCAAGTTACTTTGACTAATCAATGCCACAGAAAACCGCCTGCAGCGGCAACTGCAGGCGGTTCCTGAAAGCGCGGCCAGCGTTTACACAGCCCGCGCAATATCGTTCCCCCTTAACAGAGGATACGACATGAAAAAATGTATTTTTCTTCTCTCTATTGCAGGCATATTCCTGCTTGCCGGAAGTTCACTGGCCTTTGCAGCGGCTGCACCGGGGGCTGCACCAATTGATGCCTATTTGACCCTCGCAATCCTGTTTGTTGCCGCTATCCTGTTTTTCTCCGATATCATTCCGCTCCCTGTAACAGCAATGCTTGTTCCTGTTTCATTGAGCATGCTTAACATCATCCCTGCAAAAGCTGCTTTTGCAAACTTCGGTAACAAATGGGTTGTTATCTTTATGGCGATGTTTATTGTCGGTGAATCAACCTTTATTACCGGTTTTGCAGATAAAATCGGTAAAGCGACAGTAAAATTATCCAAAGGCAGCGAAATTCGCCTGCTTGTACTGGCTATGTGCTCAGTAGGTATTCTTTCTGCATTCTTATCCAACACAGGGACAACCGTAGTTGCTATTCCTATGATCATGGGAATGTGTGCTTCTGCTAACATCCGCCCGAGTAAAATTCTCATGCCAGTTGCGTTTGCAGCCTCTCTTGGCGGTACCATGACTCTTGTTGGTACTCCACCGAACGGCCTTGTAAACTCAGTACTTGAAAAGATGGGCCCAGCCGGAATCGAACCATTCGGATTCTTTGAATTCGCAAAAATAGGTGCCATCCTCTTTGTTGTCGGCATCTTATACTATACTTTTATTGGACACAAATTCCTGCCAGACAACACAAGTGAATGTGAACAAGCAGAAGTAATGAAACCATCGCGCCCAGAAAAAATGTGGTGGTCACTGCTCATATTCTTCTTTGTAGTTGTAGCCATGGCAACAAAGATTATGCCGCTCGTTACCGCAGCTATGCTCGGTGCCTGTCTGGTCATCATTACAGGCTGTATCACTATGGAAGAAGCATATAAATCTGTAGACTGGACAACAATCTTCCTGTTCGCAGGTATGCTCTCCATGTCTTCTGCCATGAAATCTTCCGGCGCTGCCCAACTTATTGCAGACACGGTAGTTCACTATGTGACAAGCCCGTATGCGCTCCTCGCAGTAGTTTGTGCTGTAACTGCTCTGGTTACAAACTTTATGTCCAACACCGCAACAGCAGCGCTTATGGCACCACTTGCCATTCCTATTGCTGTTAACAGCGGACTTTCCCCGCTCCCACTGGTTATGGGCATTGCAATGTCAGCATCTGCCTGTTTCCTTACACCGGTTGCAACACCGCCGAACACCATTGTGCTCGGACCGGGTAAATATACCTTCAGTCAGTATGTTAAAGCCGGCTGGCCGCTTCAGGTCATCAGCTTTGTCATCATTGTTGCTGTTGTCCCCCTGATCTGGCCGTTCTATCCCGCGGGACAGTAATGTATAGAACAGCAAGCACAACACAGCATCCATCCATAACCATTAACAGCCTGAAACCTCCATAACATCATTCAAACAAAAAAAGCTCACCACGCAGCAAGGGTGAGCTTTTTTATATCAAATTTTTGGATCAAATATACAATCAACATATACAAATAGCAGGTCATATCAACAACCTGCTCACATCACTGGCACTTCGTATAGTTGCTTTGCAATTAACATCCCTGCCATACTGGAATGCTAATATACTTCATCTGCTTGTTTACGTTATAGCGCTGCAACATTGCTTTGGCACCTCTGGACACAACAACGTCTTCTTTAGCAAATGTTGCCTCGGGGGTAGTATTGCTGCGCCCGTCTGCACTGCTCAGAAAAGATGCTGACTGCCAAGCAAGGTTATGCTGACAAAGCTTTTCGTTTGTTTTTTGCTGATTTTCATCCAGCTGCTCTTTCAGCACTTCACTGAAAGATTTTCCGAACTGATTTGATGCTCCAGACAGTTGCATAGCTACCTCACGTAATTAATCCCAGATACTCTCCTATCGTCTTAAAATTCTGTTGCTTAAAAAATATCCTGCTTTGATGTTCACTACAGCAGGCATCCCAATAAAAAAGGCCGCGCATAAAGCGCGGCCTCTGGATAAGCAAAGTGTGCTGTACTCTGTCGTTCAAAACCCGCAGAAAATTCTACGGTAACTTTGAAGGCAACGAGTTACGCAGCTGCTGTTGTGCTTTCTTTCACTGATTTTTCAGGAGAAGCAGCAATGTCTGCAGCAGCAGTAAACAGAACGTCTGTGGAACTGTTAAGAGCAGTTTCAGCGGAGTCCTGAATTACACCGATAATGAAACCGGCAGCAACAACCTGCATGGAGATATCGTTTGGTACACCAAAGAGGCTGCAAGCCAGTGGGATGAGGAGCAAAGAGCCACCTGCAACACCGGAAGCACCACATGCAGAGATAGAAGCAATAAGGCTGAGGAGAAGTGCAGTAGCAATATCAACCTGAATGCCCAGAGTGTGAACAGCAGCAAGCGTCATAACTGTAATGGTAATAGCTGCGCCGCCCATGTTTACTGTCGCGCCGAGAGGAATGGATACAGAGTATGTATCTTCGTGCAGGTCAAGACGTTTACAGAGCTCCATGTTCACCGGAATGTTCGCAGCAGAGCTACGGGTAAAGAATGCGGTGATACCGCTGCCTTTAAGACAGGTGAATACGAGCGGGTACGGATTCTGCTTAGTTTTGAACCATACGATCATAGGGTTCACACCAAGCGCGATAATGGCCATGGACACGAGCAGAACCATAATGAGATGGCTGTAGCCTCCGAGTGCTTCAAAGCCGGTTGTAGCAACAGTGTTGCCTACGAGACCGAAAATACCGAGTGGAGCAAAACGGATAACGAGCTTAACAATACCGGACACACCGTCAGCAAGATCGCTGAGGACTGTCTTGGTTGTTTCTCCAGCATGCTGGAAGAAGAAGCCCAAAGCGATTGCCCATGCTAAGATACCGATAAAGTTACCGGATGCAAGCGCATTGATCGGGTTATCAACAATTTTAAAGAGCAGAGTGTTGAGAACTTCGCCGATACCGCTTGGCGGGGTAGCACTTGTGTCAGTTGCTACGAGTGTCAAAGTTGTTGGAGCAAGGAAGCTCATTACAACAGCAACAAGAGCTGCCATGAATGTACCTACGAGGTACAGACTGATAATGGAACGCATGTTGGTATGCGCACCCTTTTTCTGGTTTGCGATAGACGAGGCGACAATGACAAAAACAAGAATTGGCGCCACAGCTTTCAGAGCTTTAACGAACAAGCTGCCAAGAATGCTGAATGACTTTGCGGCATCCGGAGCAACCATTGCTACGATGACACCGGCACAAATGCCCATCACGATTTGCAGTACTAAACTGCCAGATGCAATTTTTTTTACAATACCCATCATTAGACTCAATCCTTACAAAAATTATCGAACGCTATACACCTAAAGTATGGCTCATAGAAGACGCATCACAAAACTGTCAACATATTATTTTATACCCATAAGCCGTACTTTTATCGTTTTACGTGTAAAAAAAAGTTCTTACGATGTAATCTAACCGTTTTCACCTATACAATAAGAACTCAAAACCACATGTCTCATAATAATACGGACAATATTTTCTCTTTCTCATCCAATCTTCGTAACTTTTTTGACGAAAAAGACAAAATTCGCAAAACTGTTTTTTTTACTTTTTTTGTCTATTTTTCCTCCTCGTTGCTTCAAAAATTCAACTTGATGCCAAGCAGCCAGGCAGCCATGTGCTACCGCTGCTCGACAATGTTCATGAGCACCTCTGTCACAAATTTTCCGCTGTCCTGAATACTCCAGTAATCCACGACGTATCGCTCATACACTTCAGGAGACAGCGTATACCCGTGCTCGGCTGCCCATTTCGTAATTCGTTCATAGGTCTCGGTAATATTTTCATGCGACCCGATATGATAGGCTGAAACCATCATATTTCCACCGAAGTGAGTTTCCTGCTCCGATCTACACTTGCGCAATGTTTTCTGGAGCACCTTTGCAGTATTGCAAGTCCCGTTCATCTTTTCCTTATAATCAGGAAAGCGAATAATCACAGGGCCGGTTATCTCATTTTCAATGGATTCCACATAGTTTGTGAACTCTATGTTTATGATGGACGCTCTGTAATCGTAGGAAAACTCCTGATCAAAAAAGCAGTACGTGCCTTCATCCACAAATTTCACAGAAATATCCTGCACCTTGTAGTGCAGCACGGACTCAGCTTCCAAAACCAAATCATACCAATCCTTTACGGAGGTATAATTCCGGCAGACTTCCTCTTCGACCTGCCGCAGTTCTGTAAGTTTGGATTTAAATGATTCCCTAAGCGTCCGGTAGTCACCACTTTCAATGACTTCCTTCATTTCAGAAAGCTTAAATCCCATCTGCTTGTAGTATTTGATGACCGGTACGGCCAGAAGTGAAGATCGGGAATAGTATCTGTAGTTATTTCCACACGACCTATCAGGTTTTATTATCCCGACCTTATCGTAATGCCGCAGGGCTTTTTTTGATAAGCCGCATATTTTGCTGACTTCTCCAATAGAGTAGCTACTTTTAGTCCTCACAACCACCCTCCCGCTTTGGTACAGCGCAGGTAAACGTAGTACTATGACGGCTGACAGTGAAAATCGAGTTCTCTCCATAACTCATTGCAATCACTGAAAGCCAAGACAACATGTGCAAAGCAACCAGCTACGGCAGCACAGTATATCGGGGTCTGCACTGCTTCATGCTATGCGTATAAAAGCGTCACTCTACAAAATTATAAGTAATCGCTCTTTTGTATTGTCTCTAACACCATGTATTACAAAAATTTATACTAGTTATGTAGTAATAGCGTTACCGGAATATCATATTTTTTCAAGTACCTCACGCAAAATAATCTTGTACATGCTTTTACAGTATTACTGGCATACATTTTCCCAAGATACTTTTGAAAAAAATCCCCCTGATACATTTTTTACAAGCTGCATCAGGGGGAAAAGAAACATTATCAACGTATTTTGCTAACTAACGTACATGCAAAATTAGTCTTTAATGTACTGGTTAATGGTTGCGGCACCATCTTCAGGCGCGCAATAGTACACTCTTAACTCATTCGAAGAGCTCATCTCAAAACGAGTTTCTGCCAACAAACCGTTCGCTTCTGCTGTCATGATTGCTGATGTAAGAGAGTCTTTTTTGAATGCTTTAAAATGACCATAGTCACTCTTCAATGCTTCCATAACGTCATCAACACAAGCATCTTCAACCTGAGTGAAATACTTCAACATTGCATAGTTAAGCGGCTTCATCTTACACCTCTTTTTTCTGTTTGAATAAATCCAGCGGATTCATCGCTACAGTGAAAATACCTGCAACCATCAGAACAGCAGCAGCCCATGCGATCGGAGGCATAGACCAGCCGTCGATACCAAAAGCAATACCGAGAATGATCCAGCAGCAGAACGGTCCCCAGAAAGAGAAGGTGCCGTTGCAGGACATACCGAGTGCAGCGCCGCACATGCCGTTGCCCTGATACCAGAACATGAATGTCAGGTATGCACAAAGTCCGCTGATTACAAACCAGTGAATGGAATCACCAGAGGTAAATGCCTGTGTAACAAGAGCGAGGGAGTCAAGACTGCCGGACATAAGAGCCATTACAGGAATTAAGATAAACAGAGTAGAAAGAGCAGAAGTACTCTGACGGATTGTGATCGCAATCTCTGAGTCAATCATGGATGTGCCGTAACCGCACACACAACCTTCAAAGCCCCAACCTACAGCCGCAAGAAATGCAATGCAGATACCGAGGAACTGCCCCTCAGGAGCTTCACCACCAAGGCTGGTGCTTGCAATCATAAAACTTGCAAGGAAGCAGATAGCAATACCGAGCAGCATACGCGCATTCAGTTCCTGCTTGAACAACACACGACCAAGAATCGCGCCAATGGCAGGGCAAAGAGCACTGATAGGTACAACAATGGAGCCAGCCAGCTGAAGGCCGACAACATATGCAGTTGTTGCAAGCGGACCACCAATAAGTGCTGCCAGAACCATTACAAAGCCCGGTTTAGTTCTGAGACAACGGAAGAAATCACCGAGACGGCCGCGAGCAGCAGCAAGGGAAAGTGCCCATACAGCACTAAAACTGTCGTTTACAGCAGAACCGACAGCGCCAAGAAAATATGTGACAACAAACGCTGATAATCCTGCGGTGTTTGCACCGTACCAGTCAGCCCACACACCTTTTGCCATCCCGAGAGTCAGGAACGCAGTGTACAGGCCATAGAACACACCTGAGAGCAGTGCAATGGTAATGCCTTTTGAACGAAAGCCAGCATCAAGCTTTCGTTTTGCAAGAATGGCCTCTCTGCTTGGTAAAACTACTTCACTCATAGATAAGAACCTTTTTTATTTAAGTTTCTTAATTTCGGTTGCCCATCCATAGGCAACACGCCCTTCATTCATCTCCACATGGCTGAGCATCCAAGCGAGTTGCATCAGTCCGGCGGACCATTGTGAAATGGTAAGGATGTACCTTTGCATATGCCCTCAATCAGGAAAACAGCTTGTTCATACAACTCTTGGCAGGAGAAAAGGCCAACGGCCTGCACACAAATGCCTCCGGTACACAATCGGAGCAGAACAATAATATTACCTGACGATAATGGTCACAGTATGTGGAACTAACAAACCGCACAAAAGATACGGGGCGATTGCACGTTTTGTTATGTATGTATCAGCATTCTTGATCTGTTACAGAATGCATAACATCAGGATATCCGGACTACGCACATGTCCCACAACATGGCATTTCCGGCTTCAGCCGTTCTTCCCGGCAGAAGAAACGGCTGCGCTTACGCTGCTGGCGAATGCAGGTAAATTCCTTTTTCCCGCAAGCCATTAATAAATGTTGTCAGCATTCCCTGCTCATGCAGCACCAGCAACGCTGAGTAAATTAACTCACTGCTTATGCCTTCATCACAGGCTGCAACAGGGACAGGCTTACTGCATTCCTGCGGTGCTGACCCCATCACCACTTCAACTCCGGCAGCAGAAGCAGCATCTTTTGCAGAAGGGGTCAAAATTGTACCGGATTCGACATAAAGTGTTGATTGGCCTTCTTTAACAAGGCATTCAACATCTCTTGCACAAAGAACTTTTTTCATTTCTCCACACCTCCGTCTCTATTTATTCACCCGTCATAAAAAATCTTAATCAACAGGAAGGTCGCAATCTTCATCAATAATGCCAACCACCACGGCATCAACCGGCACGTTGACATCATCAAGCATTCTGCTGGCGGCTGACCCTGTACAGACAATAACCCTGTCACCGATTCCTGCACCGATGGTATCAACAACCATCATGCTCTCTCCGGCACGCGTGCCTCCCACCAGTTCAACAAGCATCAGCTTTAATCCACGCATGGATTCAGCCTTACGGGTGGACCAGACACTGCTGACGAGTTTTGCAACTAACATGCGTTACAGCCTTCCTTAAGTTTGAACTTAATCTCTGCCATTGCGGACTCAACAGAAGCTGTATCGCCCATGATCGCGAGTAAAATCATATTTTGGGGACAACTGCCTTTCACATCTTCCACCACAACTCCGACACTTTTTTCAGCAATATCAGCAGCAACGACCATATCGATCATCTTGCCCTGAATAAGACCTACAGCGTCAAACGGCTCTGTAATTGAAGATTTTCCGGAACCGATGCGACGCAGCAGAATATTCATTGCTCCGGCTGAAGGGGATTTAATTATCCGAAATTCCATGGTTAGTCCTTTTTGACTGTACCTGCTTCAAGCAAATGCCCGATCAGGGCAGAAACACCAAATCCCTTTTTCACACTGACGTTGAAAAACGGTTCTGGCACGCCATATCTACGAAGCTGCTTTTGACAGAACTCTTCATTTTCCGGCTGAACATCACTATGCGTTATAACGCCACTCACAGGACATCCAAACACATCGGCAAGCCCCGGAGCTCCGGCAAAAGAACGCTGTGACCTGCTGACCACAAACAGCACATGGGATGCATTGTTCTGAGCAAGGGAAATCAAGTGGTTGTACATCCATGGATTTTCGAAATATCCACCCGGAACATCCAGAGTATACCTGCTGTACCAAACGTCCTGACGATGCGGTACAGGCGATACTTCCGTACTTTTCTCTTTACCGGAAAGATGCTCTGCATACCGGTTCAACACCACTGCAAGAGAGCTCTTCCCGCAGCCCGTGGCACCTATCAACATTATTCTGCGGTCTGTCATTGCATGCCCTATGAACGGGTAACAGCTCCGGCTGTGAAGCCCATATTGCGGGACAACACATCCACCACTGCCTGCAATGCTGTTTCAACACTTTCCACACTGCCGGTGACAACTACAGACCCTGTAAAACGGTCGAGGAAACCTATTTCCACATCTGCAGTTTTGGTTGCAATATCAGCCGCAATTATCGCGGTCTCAAAAGGAGAAAGAGTTAAAATACCCAACGCACCTTTAGCTTCAACTCCAAGCCTGTCATAAATATCAGGCATGGGCGCTGCAATAACATGGGCAATGGTCACCTGCTTTCCCGGAACAGTTTCCTGAATAATCCGCTCCAGCTCGCGGGATTGATTACTTTGCATTCTCAACACCTTATTATCTGCTTGTGCCAGTGCGATCTCTTCTCAACGGTTAGTGCCGGACTATTGAAACCGGAAAATCATGTGCCTTGAATTGATTCTCAACACGCTCAAGATCGGTTTCGCTCATAGCAAATTCACCGGTCATCGGATATTCCCAACCCAACTGCGCATACTTGTTCACACCCATCTTATGGTACGGAAGCAAGTCAACGCCTTTGAAATTTTTACGTCCGAGGAACGGTTTTAAAAAAGCAATCAGCCCTTCAATATCCTCAGGCGCATCATTCACATCTTTCATCAACGGCAATCTGATCTTAACGTTATGGCGTTTTTCAATAAGTGCCGTAACGTTCTGCAAAATGGTCTCGTTACGCACGCCGGTAAGTTCGTAGTGCTTGTCTGAATTGATGTGCTTGATGTCATACAGGAACAAATCCACAAACTCAGCAGCCTTAAGCACTGCTTCCTGCTTTGCATATCCGCAGGTCTCAATAGCTGTATTGATTCCCCGCTGCTTACAGGTCATCAGCACGTTTGTGGCAAACTCTGGTTGCATCAGCACTTCTCCACCGCCCAGAGTCACACCACCTCCGGATACTTCGTAGAAGGCTCTATCCTCCTCGATAATATCCATCACCTCAGAGATGGCCTTTTTCTCACCGACGACGGAAAGTGCTGATGCAGCACAGACTTTTTCACATTTCCCGCATCCGATGCAGTCAATGCTCCCGTTCATCTCATGCAGCGTACCTCCTGCCCCCATGGAGTGAACTCCAACGGGGCACACAGATGCGCATTTGCCGCAATTGATGCAGAGATCTTTTTTATAAAGAACCTGAAACTTACGTTTCTGGCCTTCGGGGTTTGAGCACCATTTACAACGCAACGGACATCCCTTGAAAAATACGAGGGTTCTAACTCCCGGGCCATCGTACATATTGTATTTCTGGACGTTGAAAATCAGTCCCTTTCGTTCAATCATGTCTGTATTCGCTGTAGTCATGTGTGCTCAAACCCCGTCTGGCTATATTTCTGTCAGCATAGTTCTGCTGATAATTTCATCCTGTACGTCTTTGCAGAGCTCAACAAAGAATGCTGAGTAGCCCGCAACACGCACAACAAGATCACGGTAATCTTCAGGGCGCTTCTGCGCTTCAAGAAGAACATCGTTATCAAGGTAGTTAAACTGCATTTCACCGTTACCGAGCATGTTTGCGGTACGGATAAGAGTAATAATGCCTTCTTCACCCTGCGGTGTATCCAGCAGGCCGGACATAATTTTAAAGTTATGCACCATGCCTATGTTCATGCTGTCGTTCGGCATTTTGGATACAGATTTGATAATGGCTGTAGGGCCTTTGTAGTCTGCACCATGGCTCGGGCTGATACCGTCAGAAAGCGGCATCCATGCGGCACGACCGTTTGCGGATGCACCGGTAAGCTGACCGAACGGAGTGTTGTTGGAAATGGAAAGAGTACCGTGGCTCAGTACAGAATAGAGAGTCTTGTACTTGCGGTGTTCATTTTCTGTGAAGTTAACGAGATCAGCCGCAATAAGGTCTGCATAGTCATCGTCGTTGCCGTACTTAGGTGCTGCAAGACAATCAGCCTTAATCTGATCAAAGCCCACAAAGTCTGCTTTCAAAGCTTCATTAAGCTGCTGGAGGGTGTATTTTTTCTCATCAAATACAAGTTTCTTGATTGCTGCCATGGAGTCGGCGTAGGTAGCCAGACCACTCCAGACTACACCCGGGCCGAAGTTGTACATGGCACCGCCCGCAGAAACGTCACGGCCATTTTCCATACAACCTTCGTACATGATGGACATAAGCGGCTTAGGAGCAAGCTCTCTATGGACACGCTGAGAAATTACAGTCGCTACGCTTGTAAGCTCTGTAACGTACTTAATCTGCGCCTTAACAGCTTCTTCAAACTTCTCGTAGGTTGTAAAGCTACTGAGGTCGCCCATATCAGGGCAAACCTGTTTGCCATACCAGAGCGGCACACCGTGGTTGAGAACCAGCTCAATGCAGATCGGCCACTGGGTGTACCCTGTGGATGTCCACTGATACAGGCGACCTGATTTTTGCGGTTCTACACAACCCATCAGGCAGTAGTCGCGTGCATCTTCAATAGATACGCCCTTTGCAAGCATCATCTTGATGTGGGTGTCATCAAAGTGAATAGCAGGGAAGCCCATACCCGCACGGATTACTTCGATAATCTTGCGCAGATATTTTTGAGGGGACTTACTATGAACACGGGTTGCAAGAGATGGCTGGTATACCTTCACATGACGCACAGCATCCATCAGCAGGTAGGTAAGATCGTTTGTTGCATCAAGTCCTTCGCGGGTTACACCGCCGACGCACATGTTAACAAACGGCTGGTAACCTGCGAAGAACTTGGAGCCGCCCTCACTGGTAATCCACATCATTTCAGACATCTTGATCAGCATACAACCGGCAAGGTCAAACGCTTCATACTCAGTCATACGGCCGGATTCGATATCGGCTTTAAAGTACGGGTACATGTACTGGTCGACTCGACCAATAGACATACCTGTCTGGTTTTCTTCAACCACAAGGAGGGACTCAATGGTCCACACAGACTGAATTGCTTCCCAGAATGTGCTCGGTTTATGAGCGGGAACACGTGCGTTTACTTCAGAAATTTTCATCAGTTCCGCTTTACGCTGCGGGTTCATTTCCTGCTGCGCAAGCTGTGCTGCGTATTCAGAAAGTCTGCGTGCGTAAATCATGATACCTTCTGCGGTATCAATTATGGACTTGTAGAAGTATATCTTTTCAATATCATCAGGATTCTTGTAGCTCAGCTCCTCAAGGTGTTCCCTTGCTTCTTGCTGAACATCAAGCATACCTTTGTTCATCAGGATAACGTCGTACCCCGGGTTGGAGTCACCACCGCCGTTCACAGCATGGTATGAGCAATCGGAAACGTAAGACTCACCGGAAAGATCCCAGACACCTGCTTCGCGGTACTGATCTTCACAAAACTCATCTACGGATTTGCCTGCCCAGTACGGGAACAGCTCTTCGCGCATGATCTTTTTGTCTTCTTCAGAAATGTAGAACGGGTCCTGACTACGAGTGCCAATGGTATCAATTTCGTCTTCCATCCAGCGCCACGCAATATCCGGAGAAAAGGCACCGGCACGTGGAGCACCGCAAGGAGCACCTACGATAAGTTCGTCATTCTGGATTACAAGCGGTGCAGTTTCGCAGCAGTACTTAAAGCACTTTGCACGAAGCAGTACCTTAGGCATGCCCGGATTCTCTTTAGCAATCTTGGTGATCGCACGGGCACGGTGGGTAGTAATGGACGGCACCTGTTTAAGAAAATTCTCTCTTAAACGAACCTGACGGTCTGTAGGACCTTCTGGAATGCCTGCGCCATGCTGAGCCGGAGTAAACGCCACAGGGTTGCCTTGGGCAGCCTTGCGTTTCAATACTTCTTCAGTCACTTCTTCGAACATTTTTTTCAAAGAAGCACGTTCATCAGGAGTCATATTTTTAGTCGCTTCTGCAAGCTGATTTGATAAATCCCGAATATCCACTTACTACCTCACTTATCTTTGAAATCTTTCAGAGTTAATGTCGGCATCACAGCCCTCCAGTACCTCTTTCAAAATACGGTGTACCGCCTCGAGTGAACTCTGTGAGAAATCTTCCTGCGACACGAACGACTCGCTCTTGCAAGACAGCGAATTCCTGCCGAAGATTTCTGCACCGACTGATTCTACATTGCGCACGCCGTATCCGACCTTGCGGCGATAAATCAGGTTCATCGGTGATACATTATCTGAAGTGAATCCCTTTCCAGCCGAGCCGCTACCCAGTGTCATTGAAGGGAACAGGTTGGTGGTCGCGCCCATACTGCCGAATGCAGCAGGTGTATTTACAAGCACCCTGCCCACCGGCTTTTTAAGCGCAAACTGTGTAATCACGTCTTCATCATTGGAATGGATAACCAGCGTGTGGCCGCAGCGATCGCTAAGCAACAGCTCAATGCATTTTTCGCATGCGTGCATCCAGTCCGGTTCAATGTAGAAGCCAAGAACAGGACACAGTTTTTCACGGGAGTACGGATCAAATTCAGACACGTACTTTCGTTCTGCAATCAAAACTGTGGTGTTCTCCGGCACGGTTATTCCGGCTTTTTTTGCAATAGCTACTGCCGGAATACCGATCAGATCGTGATTCGGTTTTCCATCTGAATAAAAAAGTAACGAGCCAAGCTTCTCAGCTTCATCGGCTGTCATGAAATACGCACCATTACTTTGCAGCGCGCTTTTCACCTCTGCCGCCACGCATCCATCCACAACTATGGACTGGCCTGCGGCAGAAACAACACCATGATCAAACGTTTTGCTGGCAATAATATCTTTTGCAGCCTGCTGAATATCTGCTGTGCGTTCAATAAATGCCGGACCATTTCCGGCACCGCCGTAAATGAACGGCTTGCCGGATTTGCTTGCAGCGTCAAGCATACCGGGAACGCCAGTATTCATAATAAGGGAGGCTGCCTTATGCTCCATAAGCTGAACTGTTCCGCTGGTGGCAACTGTATTTAAATATGACAGTGCCCCTTCAGGGAGTCCGCTTTTATGAGCCGCTTCGATCATAATATCGAGCGTTCTTTTAATTGTTTTCTGAGCCCTTGGATGCGGCGAAAATACAATGGCATTACCTGATTTAACAGCAATCAATGCTTTGTAGATTGTTGTTGAAACCGGACTGGTAGCCGGACACAACGCCACAATCACGCCTACAGGAACCCCGACATCTTTCGTCTTCTTCTCAGGGTCCTCATCAATGATACCTACGCAACGGAGTCCTCTCAGGTTCCTGCGGGCAACATTGCACACAAACTCATTTTTTATGAGCTTATGCTGCCAGTCACCATATTCCGTTTCTTCATGAGATAAGACCGCAAGAGCCTGCGTATGCTGCTCAAGCGCCTCAGCCATGCTCTCTACGATGGCATCAAGCTGTTCCTGAGAAAACGCTGCGAGCTGCTTTTGTGCAGCGTATGCATTTTCTGCGAGGATTCTGGCTTCCTGTATAGAAAGAAGATCATTATCGATTATTGTCATTACGGCACTCCGAAAAAGCTACAATCGCGTGAACAAACGATCCTGCATTACTTCGGAAGAAGCTTTTCTAATGAGTAACGGTCTGTAATTTTGAAAATGTCCTGATGCGGTGAAGGAATTACGATTGAGCTATGAACTTCCATATCCATTCGTTCAATCGCACTCACACCTGCTTCAACAGCAGAGTTACATGCAGACACATCACCCTGAACCAGTACAGAAATATATCCTGACGCGGTGTTCTCGTAGCCGACCAGCTCAACATTTGCTGCTTTAAGCATGGCATCTGCTGCTTCCAGCACATACACAAGGCCAAAAACTTCCACCAATCCCAGTGCGCTTGCTCTACTCATTCTGGCTACTCCACATCAATATCGTGCACGGAAACAATGTCGCCGACTCTCGGCTCAGGACGTGCCATTACGTTTTTTGCAGTCACTTTGCCGATTCTTTCAGCCGCAGCTGCACCAGCTTCTACTGCTGCCTGCACTGCCGCAACATCACCCTTGACCATGACGGTAACGAGAGTGGAACCGATGTTCTCATAAGAAACCAACTCGACATCAGCCGCCTTCAACATTGAGTCTGCTCCATACAACGCCGGAACCATGCCCAGTGTTTCAATGAGACCCAATGCATTTTCACCGCGATAACGCATACTATGTTCTCCTATATGTTAGTTACACCTGCTCCATCAGGGTTGAGTAATTAGAATCTTACCCCTAGGGGAAAGTTTGAGGCTGAAAAGTGAAACAGGTACAAAAGCCGTTAGAGACTGCAAACACAAACAGGGCTACGCACCACACATAGCAGCGCCCTACTTCTTGTTTAATTTTTTCGTTCCTGCCGGAAGAACCGTTTCTACATCAGTATGCGGCCGAGGAATCACATGAACAGAAACCACCTCACCCACACGCTTGGCAGCGGCTGCGCCTGCATCTGTAGCAGCTTTAACAGCTCCCACATCGCCCCGTACCATGACAGTCACCAAACCTGCCCCTATGGACTCCCTGCCCACCAGAGTAACGTTTGCTGCCTTTACCATGGCATCACTGGCTTCCACCGCTCCGATCAGTCCTTTCGTTTCAACCATGCCTAATGCGTCGCTTCTGCTCATTTCAAAATCTCCTGTTTTATCCGGTTACAACGTTTACCGTATGTACATGTTACTGCACACAACTCTCACACCATGCAGTACCATTTTAAAAACATAAAACAGTACACAAAAAAAAGAGAATCGATTCTAGCTGTTCAATTTTCTATTTCATCTGCCATCTATTCCAACAAAATTACAAACAAACACACTGCAATCTTTTTGAATATAGAGAGATTTCACTTTCAAATATACGACTAGAAAAAAACAAACGTCTTACTAAAATAAATTTTCAACTCAATGTGCTTACATTTAAATCAAAAAAAGCAGTATTTGATTCAAAAGCAGTAGCAACAATCAAAAAAATTTATCTACATAAAAAGTAACCATCCAAAATGATGAATATTTTTTACACAAGCAAATACAACCCTTTTATGAGCATGCATAAACCTAGCCCTGCCCCCTAGGGGGAAGGTCAAGGTCTTTCTCGGCCTTTGTAAAAAATTTACAATATTCTTATTTTATCAATTGGTTACATTTAAAACACATTTTTCTCCTCTCATGGTAGTAATTTTCATAGCAGTTCATGGGGTACTGTTTCCTTTATCGATAGATCAAAAAAAAACGCCTCTGCATTTCTATGCAGAAGCGTTTAACAACTCATCTCAGTGTCACGGCATCCAACTCAACGAGTGCTGTACAGTACATATAAAAAAGCCAAGCTCGTACACGCATTCAACATGCTAAAGCTTGGCCTTGGTAATACTGTGCAGCCGAATCTTACCGAATAACAATAGCTATTGCGACAACCCCTTAGAAGCACGCAGCCTCGTTACGACATACCGGCTTTCCATGAGGTATGTTATGCTTTCAGTGCTTCATATTTTTTATACAATGTGGTCTCTTCTTTACGCATTCTACTGCTGAGAATCCCCATAAGGCGACCGTAATCTTTGGCAAATTCCAAGCCTGAGCCGCCGTTTGCGTACTTTTCAAAAAACTGCAGCACATCTGCCGTAATTTTATCCATCTCACTCAAGTACATGTTCAGCAGCCTGTTCAATGTAGCGTCTGCCTCGCCTTCTTTCTTCAACACCGGATACAGTTCTTTATCTTCTTTCTCCAGATGCGAAACCAATGCACCTTTGATTGAAAGCAGTTTGCGCTGTCCTTCTTCGGAGGATATGCCGAGTTTTTCTACTTCGCCAAATGCGCTAAGAATTTTTCCATGTTCAGCTACGAGTGTTCTAATTAATGCAGACATTATATTGCTCCTGATGGTTACTTTCAAAGTGAGTTCGCCTTCTGGATACTCTCAATGCTCATCGTAAACTTTGAGGTACGTCAAAATTTTTTATTTTTACGGCATATTATGAAAAAAACATTACTGAATAACCAAAGAGAACGTACCGGCAAACACCAGAAACAAAAAAAGCTCTTACACTTTCGTGTAAGAGCTTAATGTACATTGGCGTCCCCAGGGGGATTTGAACCCCCGTCGCCTGCGTGAAAGGCAGGTGTCCTGGGCCAGGCTAGACGATGGGGACGCTTGGTTCGTGCTTCGTGAGTTCCCTCACGTGCGAAGAGGTATTTATGGAAAAGCAGACCTGCTGTCAACTTAATTTTTGATTATTTTCTACAAAAAATATTTTTTCTCTCTTGCCACACTGGTCAGGTCGTCTTATCTTAGAATTAAGTACAAGGAAGAGATTATCGATAACACTTCCAAAATATATATTCAGTAACTCTAACGGAGGGTGTGAAAGGCTAATGGGTACTAAGATTGAACAAACAGTGAGAGAGTCTACCGGATAAAAATACAGGATTCGGAGCCGGTGTACACGGTACACGACAAGGCCGAACCAAGCAGCAATACGCTAACATATTTTGTAGGTAGATTCTCTCTTCGTTTGTCTACCATTCGTCACACAGTCCACCATCAGGTGGTCTTTTTTTTGTGCCTTTTTCCTGACCATAAAAAAGCTGTGCACCTGTAGGTGCACAGCTTTATCATTATATAGAGACCGTGAAGACACGGCTTCCAGCATTTCAACCCTGCTTATTTCTTAGCGAGAATCGCCTTCGCAGGAATAATACCAGTTGCAGCTGCTGAAACAATATTACCTGCCACACCAGGACCGTCACCGGCAACATAGAGACCTTCAATAGATGTTTCCAGTTCATTGGAAGTCTCTACCTGTGTTGCGAAGAACTTGATTTCAGGAGCGTACAGCAGGGTTCCGTCATCTGCGATACCCGGAATAACGCTGTTGAGCTGCTCAAGACCGTCAACAAGGTTGGTTACAATACGTTCCGGCAACGCCATTGCTATGTCACCCGGCACAACGTTTGTCATAGTCGGTGCGATATGACCGTTGTTGATACGGGTCCATGTGGAACGACGACCACGACGCAAGTCACCAAGACGCTGCAAGATCGGCTTACCGTCACCAATGATGGTTGCAAGTTTACCAATAGCAGTACCGTATCCGGTATTGTCGGAAACAGGGTCTGTCAGCACTACTTTGGAAAGGAATGCAAAGTTTGTGTTTTCAGACTTTTTATCGCGGAATGCGTGTCCGTTAACACAGACGAAATCCTGATAGTTCTCAAGCGCAATAAAACCACCAGGGTTTGTACAGAATGTACGGGTCTGGTCATCATATTTAGAGGTACGCACGAAGAAGGTCGGGTCGTATACGATATCTGTAATGTCAGACATTACATCGTTGTGTGTTTCAACACGAACACCTACTTCAATACCACGCTGGGAAACATTCAAGTCGTACTCGTCACATACTGTGCTGATCCAGTCAGCGCCTACGCGACCAGGAGCAAGGATTACCTGCTTTGCGGTGTAGGTACCTTTGTTGGTTTCAACGCCCTGTACTTTACCGTCTTCTGCAACAACACGCTTTACTTCTTCTTTAGTTTTAAGCGTTACACCGCGCTCAGCAATGTAGTTGGACATATTGTCGATATGATCCGGAAGACAGTCAGAACCGAGGTGCTTCTGCTTGATAAGCAGCAGGTCGATACCGTTTTTGTTTGCTTCCTTACGGATAGCTTTCGCTTTGTCCATGTTGGAAGGATACACAGGACCGTCCATACCAAACTTGTTAAAGATCACTTCTGTTTCATCGATCAGATCTTTTGCTTCCTGCAGTCCCATAAACTGGGTCAAATCAGTCTTTCCAAGCTTGTGAATATAGTTCAGCTTACCATCAGAAAAAAGCCCGCCACCGCCAATACCTGAAAGGATATGGCAAGGTTTACATTTCACGCACTTCTGGGTTTTTCCAATTGGGCATGTTCGATTTTTTACCGCCGGGCCGCGGTCAATCATACATACAGAAAGATTAGAATTTTCTGCAAGGTAGTAGGAAGCGAACAGTCCGGCTGGACCGCCGCCAACAACAATAACATCAAAATCTGTCTTATTAGACATAATAGCAATCTCCAAACATTCTATTTGGCCTAGCCTGCATTTCTCCCTTCAAAAAACAGGAAAATACAGCCTCAAGCGACGTGCGTCTTAAATCGCGCGCACAATGGCTTAGTATATCCTGTACTCGAATCCGGAACTATGTCAACTCAGATTTTTCGGATTTTCAAAAAAACACATCTCCACCTATTCTATAATACTCTCCCCCGTTCACCCTGCAATACACTCTATGGACGAGGCCACACGGGCACCAACGCCCGTCCATAAACCCCAACTCCGGAGCTGAGGTAGTTATGCCAACAGAACGTACAACATACCGAAAGCATATCTATGGAAAGATCAAAGATCGTAAGATCGTGTGGGTCGGGAGTAGAGGGTGCGATGCGGTCCCGCTTACCGACTTCAAGAACCCCGTCGTTTCTATATGCTACGGCAGTCCTGCAAAGCACGACCACATTACCGAGCACAGCTACGAAGAAATGATGAACCACAGGGTCAATCCCTATACATATGATGCCGCAACTGATGAGTCTGAAGGCAGTAAAGAGTTGCGCCGTATCTTAATGAAAGAGCTTGAAGAACCTAGCTGTCTTATCCCTTACAAACCCATGCCGATTATCGACACTGCTTATTTTCTAAACCACAGGCATACAAAACTGTTGGGACTTTTTTCAGAGTTCCATCAACCGTTTTGCAATAAAACATGGGTAGAAACAGCACTTGAAGAAACCGGAATGCACGTCATTCCATGGAAATATCTGGAGGTTATTGAATCCTCCAAGCAGGAAATCTACCGTGCAGCCATAGAAGAGCCCATTATGATGCGCGTTAATGCGGCTTCTGCTGGATCAGGACTTGTCCGCATTGATTCGAGGGAATCTTTTGAGAGTGCATGGCAATGGCTCCAGCAGCACGATGCAACCATCATTGCGTATTCCAACTACTACTCAGGCGCATCCTCTCTCTCCATCTCAGCCTCTGTTTTTGCAGACGGGCGAGTTGCCCTGCATCCGTTAAGCTTGCAGTGCATAGGCGTACCGGAACTTACACCGATAAACGCAGGATACTCAGGAAATGACTTCGGTATCATCCGTGATCTGCCGGTTAACACACTCAACCAGCTTGAAGGGATGGTTCGAGATGTAGGGCAATGGTTTGCATCCAAAGGATTCATGGGTGCTTTCGGTGTGAATGCCCTGCTTCATGACGAGCACCTGTACTTTATTGAAGCAAATCCACGCTTTCTTGGCTCTTCCAAGCTATGTGCCTCTATCGACACCGAGTTGGACAGACCTGATATATACATGACGCACATGGCAGCATTTCTGGGGCTTCCTCCACCACCGCAAATTCCTTTGCGCGAACTGGTAACGCATCAACCGCAAGTGGGGCAGATGATCTTCCACAACGTCTTTCCACATCTGGTTACAGTACAGCGTGATGAGCAGGCGTATGACCAGTTGCCGTTTGCTGTTTCACAGACTCCTGACCCGAAGGTTGCCATTGCTCCAGGCAGCCCTATCAGCACCCTTCAATGGGATGAACCGCTACTGAACCCTAACGGCTCACTGAATGAAACAGGACGCTTTATTGCTGAATCCTTCTTCCAGACAATTAAGGTACAGCCATTAGGTCTCCTTAAGGAGCGCCCAAAACGCATACTCAAATAACAACACACAGCCCCGCTCTCCATCTGAGAGCGGGGCTGTATACAATACTCTTTTCGAACATCATAAAAAAGCTGGTAAGACAAAGTCTCACCAGCTTTTATGTGTATTTGCTAGAACATCTGCTTCAACAGATCTTCCCCGCTCTCAACAGGATCCCGTTGTTCGCGAGTCAGACGCTGTCCCTGCATGATGGTCGGCTGTGTGCCTTCTTTAAACGGCAGGAAGTAACTCTTACCGCTGTAGGCACTGGCGATGCGACCGGAGCCGGCATCAATGCGAACCTGAATAACTCCGGCAGGCATCTCAAAATCCTCTTTCGGATAATCATCAAGCACTTGAAGAAGATAGTCACGCACCACAGGAGACGCCGCACGGGAACCAGTTTCCCACTTACCCATTGGGGTTAGCTGGTCAAAACCCACGTATGCGGTGGTCACAAGGTACGGTGTCACGCCCACAAACCACGCATCTTTTTCGTCGTTTGTTGTACCGGTTTTACCACCGATAGGACGCTTCAGTACTTTAAGACGCCAACCTGTACCATCCTGTACAACCTCTTTCAGCAAAGTGGACATGATGTAGGATGTTTCAGGATCCATACCCTGTGTACGCTGGGTTTCGATGGAAATAAGATCGTCACCCCATGCATCTTTTACAGAGCGGATAAGTCGTCCTTTCACCCACTGCCCGCCATTGGCAAAGGTAGTGTATGCTTCAGTCAGGTTAATCGGCGAAACCGCCACAGACCCGAGAGAAACAGAAAGGTCATACGGGAACGGCCCTTCAAGTCCCATTGCTTTTGCACGCTCAACAACCTTAGGGATACCAAGCGCTTTCGCAACGCGGATGGTACAAAGGTTTCTGGATTTTACCAGTGCAGTACGCAGCAATGTAGGTCCATAGAATACACCTGAGAAGTTTTCAGGACGCCATACTTTGGATGTGGACTGGTCAGTATATACAATCGGTGCATCCAGAACGATGGAAGCCGGAGTATATCCGTTATCCATTGCTGTGGAGTACACAATAGGTTTAAATGCAGAACCCGGCTGGCGTTTTGCCTGAGTTGCGCGGTTAAATTGGCTTTCTGTAAAGGAATAGCCACCTACCAACGCAAGCACGTCACCGGAGCGCGGATCCATAGAGACTACTGCACCCTGAACATTCGGATGTTGCTGCAACGCAAGCGGCAACACGTCTTCTGCGGTCAGTAATTCCGGTTCCCAAGTTTCTTTCAGTCGCTCCGGTACTTCAATAGACGCCCATACGACATCACCAACTTTGAGAACCTTACGTGCATCTTTCATTGCTGGCACGTGGTCTGTGGCAACTCTCGGGTTCGGTTTACGACACCAGTGCATTGTCTTGACCGGAATGCGTCCTTTCATCTCACCAAAGCGTACATCTGCACCAGACTTTTCTACTTTGGTGACCAGAACCTGAATCCATTTTTTATCTGTAAGGAGCGCTGGTACTACTTCCTGCTGTTGCAGGAAATCGTCAACCATCTCAGTCTCAATAGACTGAATAGGTCCCTGCCAGCCACGGCGTTTGGAAGAGGCTTCCAAACCAGCACGTAATGATTCTTCAGCTGCATCCTGATAGTCCATATCGATAGCGGTATAGACTTTCAAACCAGCTTCATACACAGCATCTTCGCCGTAGCGTGGCAACTCAATGCCAAGCTTGCGCATATTTTCTTCACTCAAGTATGAAATGAGCTTTCTACGCACTTCTTCCAAATACCATGCGCCACGTTTCCAGCTCGGGTCTTCCATACTTTTGTACACAAGCGGAGCTGTAATTGCGGTGTCATACTGTTCCTGTGTAATCCAGCCAAGCTCAAGCATACGACCCAATACGTAGCGCTGGCGGGCTTTAGCAGATCCCGGAGCACGAAGCGGGTTGTATTTGGAAGGAGCCTGCGGAAGACCTGCAAGAATAGCAGCCTCAGCTACAGTCAGTTCATTAACATGTTTACCAAAGTAGGTACGGGCTGCAGCTTCTACACCGTAGGCACCTGCACCAAGGTAAATTTCGTTTAAGTAAATAGTAAGAATCTCGTCTTTCGTCAGGTAGCGTTCAAGACGGAAAGCGAGAATAGCTTCTTTGAGCTTACGCTCATAACTTTTTTCTGAGGAAAGGAGCAGGCGTTTAATAATCTGCTGTGTAATGGTAGAGCCGCCCTGTCTGATTGAACCGGCACGCATATTCTTAATGAATGCGCGGAAAATCGCTTTAGGGTCAACCCCGTCATGCTCGTAGAAGCTGTCATCTTCAGCGGCAAGAAACGCGCGCTTAATAAGATCCGGCATTTCTTCGTGAGAAACAAGGAAGCGCTTTTCACGATAAAAATGACCCAATACTTGGCCATCACGAGCATATACAGTTGTTACCAACGGCGGCTGATAGTCGTTGATGCGGGTAAAGCTTGGTAAATCTTTGGAAGCCCACCAGTACAAACCGGAAGCAGCCAAAGTACCTACAGCCGCTACTAACGCAAAGCCGATACAGGTATACAGCAATATTTTTTTCATAAAGTTTAATCTCGTTTGCAGGGTGGCTATTCGCCTTTATCGAAGCCCCAGGCAGACCGCAGAGAGCTGAATATCTCCCGAACACGGGATTCATCCATCCCCAGCAGTTCCAGCGATTCTTCTACAGTGTCAGTCTCACGACAAACAAGACAGCCTTGTGCCGTGAACATAGTCAGTTCCTTGCCGCGTACCCAAAACGGGTACACCAGGCAGAACCACGGGCGAGCTTCCCTTGGAAGCTGGCACCCCTGCTCTGTCAGATACACACAATATCCCTTTTCGTTGGATTGCAGAACCCTGTGAGTCTCGTTTGCAGGGAATTGTGTATCGATTTTGTTTATATCATGCGGGAAAAGTCGTTTTAGTGTCTTGATAAATTCTGGTGTGTTAGGAAGCACATTTGCACCATCGACATCAGGCGCAGCTACCTTAATTTTCTCCCATTCTGAATCAGCAAGAGGAAAACAGAATTCAACATTTTGCGGATCTGCATGACAACAGGTTTTATTTTTTTCCGCACAACGTTCACAAACAGAAGGATCAACTTTATTGGAAGAAAATGAACACATTAGTAACTACCATTCTCTGGCTTAGGCCAATTTCCGTTATAATTTTTTGCAATGGCTATATAATATTTCGGCCCATACCCGTTCGTATGTGTCGTCTGATACTCCATTACCTCAACAGATTCAAACAGTGTCTTGAGGCGTTCCAGATCAACCGGCTTATGACGGACAAAAATAGCGTCCCACCCTTTTTTGGCTTCAGGGGTTTCCCATAAGTCATACTGGGTCTTACGACGTCCCCAGTCCACACAGTATGCCTGTGGCTGACCCGGGGCATAGAATGCAAGGTTGGCAGTCACACCGTAGCGGTCAGAAAAATAAAATACTTTATCAGGATTCGGCATTTCAGCGGTAAGTTCCTGAAGTTTTTCAGACATGTCACTCCACCCCATTAACCGCATTGCAGGGTTAATAGAACGAGAACGGAACGGTAACTGTCCCATTGAGTGCATGATAAGGAACAGCACAATGCCGATAATAACACCTGTCTTACGAAGTGGAATTCGCTTACTACGGATTACCAGCGCTGTTTTACCCCACACGTGCCCTTTTTCAGCAGCAAGAGCAGCCAGCATGATACCGGCGGCATAACTCATTGCAGACCAGTTCGGGTAAATGCGGGTATGGAAGCTCCAGAAAATAAAAAAGCCCCAAAGCATCCAAAATCCGACGCTGAGCAATAATGCCTGACGTACTTCATCATCATTGCCGAGTTCTTCAGCACCTTTTTTCGTCCATCCCTGCTTGAGGGCTGTCCATCCACCAAAGATGAGGAATGCAAACCACCAAGGGGTCAGCAATCCAACCTGCGAACCAAAGTACTCAGGGAAACGATCAATGCGGAAAAATGGTTTAGCTGTGGCAGACTTGTTTACTCCGGCAAGCTTGGCAACATGGCGGAAACCGACCCAGTCGTTCTGCATATTCCAGATAAGAATAGGCATAAAACCGAAGAAGGTACCAACAGCCATAGCCATGCAGATACGCTTAACAAAGACTTTGCTGAGCATCTTTCTGCGCCACAAGCCGATACAGTAGAAAAAGACAACGCCTAGCATGGCGAGCATCATATATTTTGCAAGAATACCCAGCGCCATTGAGGCAGCCAGTACAATGTACGGCAGCTTACGTTCCGGATTAATGCTTGCTGCATATAACGCAAACAGCGCAGTTACCCAGCATACCAGCAGTGGGCTGTCCGTAGTCATCAAAATGCCGGACGCAAGGAACAGTGGAATGGTATTAGCTAAAATAACAGCCCATAATGCTGCTACCGGACGCTTCATCAAGTGCCCCATACCATAAAGCAAAATAGACTGGGTTAACAATGAGTTGAATACTGCGCCAATACGCACACCAAACTGTGTATTTCCAAAAATGGATGTCCAGAACTTAATAGTCCAGGCAATTAGAGGCCCTTTAGAATAGTAAGAGAACTGCATATGACGCGTCCAATCCCAATACTGGGCTTCGTCGTATACAAGATCAAGCTGATTGGTCCATAAAAAAGCGATACGGACAAGAGTTGTACAGATAATAATCGAGGCTGCGATCAAATATGGATGACGCTGCCAGATAGCCGTGTTATTCAAAATAGACCTCTCTAAACAATATACAATGATTACGCGTGGTCATACTTGTCATGTTTGCTGCAAGCACAAAAAAACGCGTAGTATAATCCTTATACGGTAAAGGCTCCCTAATTCATACCAGTTATGGCTAATTGTCAACTCCGGTAATTTTTCTATAACCTATTGCCTTACTGATAAATTTGCTCGACGCGCAAAGCTGTAAATTTTTTTTAATAAGGCTCACCCGCCAATGCAGCATCTCTCTTAGCTATACAAGGAAAAACGTGGTAACATGCTACACTGTATACCATTTTTACACTGTATCTGTTTGCAACCCCATATCCTGAAGATTCCCGTGAGACACCATCTGGAGGCTGTATGGCGGAGCGTTACCACCAAAAAGTACTTTTTTTTACTGCATGCATCGTATGTGCGTTCATACTCGCCGCCTGTTCAGGTAACGGCAACCAGCAACAAGGCGTTATACCGGACGTGGATGTGGTTTCAGTGCCTCAAAAGCCCGTTGCCAACACATGGACAGCTGTCGGGCGCGTGGACTCCAAGGATATTGTTCAAATTCAATCTCGCGTTGAAGGCTTTCTGATAGAAAAAGATTTCATTGAAGGGGACATTGTTAAGAAAGATCAAGTTCTCTTTAAAATTGATCCCAAGCCGTTTCAGGCTGACTTGATGCTGGCAAAAGCCAATGTGGAAAAAGCACAGGCAGCACTTATTGAAGCCAAACAAAACCTGCAACGCGGCGCTCAATTGTATGCTGGCAAAAACATCAGTAAATCAGAACTGGATGCCTACACGAGCACAGAACGACAAGCAGCAGCAGAGGTTGATGCCGCCAAAGCTCAAGCGTATTCTGCCGCCATTAACCTCGGATATACAACAATTTCTGCGCCTTTTGCCGGCCGTATTGGTAAGACAATCTATTCTGTAGGCAACCTTATCTCACCAGCTAGCGGCACACTTGCTACAATCTATTCAATCGACCCTATCTATGTGTATTTTACAATAGATGAGAAAGATGTTGTCACATACCGGCAAAAATGGGGTTACAATAAAACTCCAAGTCTCAAGTACTCGCTAGTTCTTCCAAACGGGATAGACTACCCCCTTAACGGAACACTGGATTTTGCTCAGCCGTTTATTGATAAAGATACAGGTACAATCGATCTGCGCTGCGTATTCCCGAACCCTGACAACCTATTACTTTCAGGGATGTATACAACTGTTATTGTGCAGGATGCAGAAAAAAAAGTTATGCCGCTTGTACCACAGGCAAGTGTCCAACAAAACCAGTCCGGTTATACCGTGGTCGTGGTGGACAAAAACAATGTTGCAGTTTCCCGTAAAGTACAACTCGGAGCACGGCTTGACGCCATGTGGGTTGTTATCGACGGTCTGAAGGCCGGCGAACACGTTATTGTTGAAGGACTGCAAAAAGTTGAACTAGGAAAACAGGTTAAACCCAATATTGTTACAGTAGATCCTAAAACCGGCGTTATCATCAAACGCCCTGTAAATGGAAACAACGCCTCCGGTACCAAAAAATCAGGCGCTACACCCCCTAAAAAAACTCCAGTTAAAAAGCCTTCTTCAACCTCTTCCGGTAGCGGGAGCTAGGCATGACGATAAGCCATTTCTTTATCGACAGGCCTAAGTTCGCCATCGTCATATCCATTGTTATCACGCTGGTGGGGTCACTGGCGTTACTTACACTTCCTGTTGCTCAGTATCCGGACATCACACCACCGATTGTTACAGTTACTGCAACATATCCGGGCGCAAGTCCTGAAATCCTCGAACGTACTGTTATCAAACCGCTTGAAGACAATATTAACGGTGTTGATGACATGATCTACATTTCGTCTTCTGCCGACACCACGGGTACGGCCAAAACCTCCATTACCTTTCTTCCAAATGCCGACCCTGATATTGCTCAGGTTAACGTACAAAACCGCGTTTCACAGGCAGAACCAAACCTCCCTGAACAGGTCAGACGACTCGGGGTAAAGGTAAATAAAGAATCAACAACCATGTTGCTCGGAGTCAGTCTGATATCGCCGGACAACAGCTACAGTTCCTTATATTTAAACAACTACGCCAAACAATTTGTTGTTGACCCGTTGAAGCGAATCAAAGGGGTTTCCAACGTTCAAATATTCGGTTCACCGTATTCCATGCGCATCTGGCTTGATCCTAAGCTCATGGAATCGTACAGAATGACCACGTCTGATGTTCAGGACGCCTTGCAGCAGCAGAACATTATTGTTGCCGCAGGCAGCATAGGCGGAGGCCCGAACGTTCCTCAGCAGCAGTTCCGTTACACCGTTCAGGCTCAAGGACGCCTCATTACTGTTGAAGAATTCAACAACATCATTTTGCGCACCTCCCCCAACGGAGCCATTGTGCGCGTTAAGGATATTGGTCGGGCAGAGCTTGGTGAACAGTCATACGACTCCTCGGCAAAACTGGATAACAAGCCGCAATCATTTGTGGTTGTCTACCAGAACACAGACGGCAACGCACTGGACATTGCCCAAAATGTCTACAAACAAATGGAGATACTCTCCAAACAGTTTCCTAGGGGTGTTGAATACCTCATTCCGTATGACACAACTGTCTTCATTAAGCGCTCTATCGATGAAGTCGTTATCACTCTGCTGCAAGCAGTGGGACTTGTTATTCTTGTCGTATTCCTTTTTCTGCAAAATGTGCGTGCTACCTTTATTCCTACGGTTGCCATTCCGGTATCACTCATCGGCACCTTTGCGGTCATGCAGGCACTGGGCTATTCAATCAATACTATCTCGCTGTTCGGACTGGTTCTCGCCATCGGGGTTGTTGTCGATGATGCCATTGTCGTTATTGAAAACGTAGAACGCCACATTACCGAGACGAAACTACCGCCCCGTGAAGCAGCACGAAGAGCCATGTCCGAAGTGACCAGTCCGGTCATTGCAACCACGTTGGTGCTACTGGCAGTATTTGTACCGGTCATGTTCATGCCGGGGATTACTGGCGGATTATACAGGCAATTTGCGGTCACCATTTCCGTTTCTGTTCTCATTTCGTCCGTTAACGCACTTACCCTCAGCCCTGCCTTATGCTCACTGCTTCTTAAAGAAGGACATATAGAACCCATACGATTTCTGCGCCCTATCGACAAAGCAATCAAATGGTCCACTAAAAAATATGGTGCGATTGTTACAACCATTTTGCGTCGAGGATTTCTGGTCGCTGCCGCAATCCTCATAATCTTTGGATCAACCGGATATCTCTATCAAAAAACTCCTACAGGATTTATTCCTAACGAAGATCAGGGCTTCTTTTTTGTAGATGTGCAATTGCCGGAAGCCGCATCGCTGAACAGAACCATGCGAGTCCTGCAGGAAGTCACGAACATTACCAAAGAGGTTCCCGGTGTTGAACGTGTTATCACAGTCGGTGGCAACAGCTTTCTTTCCGGCAACCTGTCCAACACCGGCATGGTGATTGCCATGCTCACAGATTGGGATAAGCGACCGGATGGAAGAAACCTGCGTCAAATTATGGCGGAAGCAAACATGCATTACCGCCTGTTCCCTGATGCAGCTCTGCGGCCTTTTGAGATGCCTGCCATTCCGGGAATTGGTACAACTAACGGGTTTGCTTACCAGTTGCAGGATACATTAAGCCGTCCGCCGGAAGCTATCGCCAAAGTTGCGTACGGCCTTGCCCGCGAAGCAACTATGGATCCTTCCATCCAGTTTGCTTTTACAACATTCCGCACTGATGTTCCGCAATATTTCCTTGAGGTAGACAGAAACAAAGCAATGGTTCTCGGCATATCACTCGGGGATATTTACGCCACACTTCAGGCGCAATTCGGCTCACTGTATGTGAACGACTTTGTCCGGCAAGGACAAATTTATCAGGTAAATATTCAGGCAGATGCGAAATATCGAGCAAATCCGGAAGACTTCAGATTATTCTATGTACGAAACGGTAAAGGAGACATGGTTCCCATCACTTCCGTTGCCACTATCACCCCTATTCTGGGGCCAGCACAGGTGTTCCACTATAACCTGTATAGTACTGTAGCCATTAACGGTAACGCAGCGCCCGGCTACAGCTCCGGCGATGCCATTGGAACCATGGAACGCCTTTCCGAAAAACTACCGCCAGGTTATACATTCGAATGGACAGCTCTGTCTTTGCAGGAAATCGAAGCCGGTAACCTTGCACCACTAATCTTCCTGCTCTCTTTTACCTTTGTGTACCTTTTTCTGGTTGCTCAATACGAAAGCTGGATAATGCCCATTGCCATTGTGGGGGCAGTTCCACTGGCTATTTTTGGTGCTATTGGCGGAACACATTACTGGGCACCGATATTTCAGTTAAACAATAATATTTATGCACAGGTCGGGGTAATTTTACTCATTGGCATGGCAGCAAAAACGTCCATCCTCATTGTAGAATTCTCAATGGATCTATATAAAGAAGGAAAAAGTGCCCGTGATGCTGCGATTACTGCAGCAAAAATACGGTTCCGTGCAGTACTCATGACAGCATTCTCTTTTGTGCTTGGCGTTTCGCCTCTTGTTGTTGCCACGGGGCCGGGCTCTGCAAGCCGCCATTCTCTGGGCATTGCTGTTATGTGCGGAATGCTTACGGCAACCATTTTTGCACCGTTGCTTGTTCCGGGATTCTATTTCTACCTCCAAAAATGGCTTGAATTTTTCGCCAGAAAAACTGGGGGGAACAGCAGACCGACACCACCGGACTCTGCAACAGAATCAGCAGACACTGAAACCTCGCTCGAAACGTCGAAACAACCAGACTCTGCTCCTGAAAATGGGAGCTGATTATATCTTTTTGAGCAAAATTCCTTTTTTTTGTTGACGGCTACAGGTGTTCCATATAAACACCCTTTTCGCAGCGCGTCACTCACGCTCACGATACAGCACTATATGGCCTTGGACACAGCTAAGGTCGTTTATAGAAGCTCTTGTAGCTCAGTCGGCAGAGCGCATCCTTGGTAAGGATGAGGTCAGCAGTTCAATCCTGCTCAAGAGCTCCATATTTTAGAGGACAGTTTACTTTGTAAGCTGTCCTCTTTTTTATTCTCTTGCTTCTGCAAATACACGTTGAAGCTGTTCGGCAAACCATTTTTCAGCAGGCCGAAGAGGAAAATCTTTTTGCCACAGCAAATAGTAAGAGCTACTCTGCCCTTCGGATAACAGCGTGACAGGCAAAGGCACAATCTCCCCCCGGTCTCGCACCCGCTTTGTCTGCGACTCTGCTAGCCATGCCCAGCCGACGCCCTGCCGTACCAGCTCTCCAAGCATTCTGCTGTCATCACAAAACCAGATTTTGTCACTCATAACACCAGCAGCAGGCTCCCGCACTCCGCCACGGCTTGCTGTCACAAGCTGTGTATACTTCCACAAATCATCCCCTGTCACCACGGAAAGCTCAGCTAAGGGATGTCTGGATCCAGCCATGGGCCAAAAAACTTCACGCCCCAACTGCTCCCACGAACATTCTGCATCCATGAAACTTGAGGTCGAAACTGCAACCCCAAGATCAACCCGTCCTTTCTGAATAAATTCTGTGACTTCTCCAATAGCCGCCCAAAGCACCTCTGCCTGCACGTATGGAAATTCCTGAGCAAACGCTGCAAGTACTTTTGCAATCAATTCTACTGGCACAACCTCTTCCACAGCCAATCGAATTTTCATCTGTGGCTTTGCAATAATCTGCTCTGCAACATTACTAACAACTCTGCACTGGTAGAGCGCCGTTCTTGCTGCACTTAAAATGCGTTCACCCTCTTCCGTTAACGCCGGATATTTTCCTGAACGATCGAAAAGGGAAACTCCCAGATCAATTTCCAAATTTGCAACCGCAGTACTAATCCTGCTCTGTGCCTTTCCCAGGTAGCGTGCGGCTGCTGAAAATGAACCGTGTTCCACGGCAGCTACAAATGCTTCCAGCTGATCAATTGAAAACTGCATATATCCCCCTGTCTGAGTCAACCTCGATCTATCCGATTATCGGATAGTACCTGACTAGAAACACATCGCATCAAGATATATTAATGGATCAAAGAACACCAGCCGTCAAAAGCTACTCCGTTACGGCTAAAAATTTTATTTCAGGTAAGATTCTATGAACTCAGAAATGCGCACAACCAAAGATCGGTTGCGACATACCGTTTTATTCGAGCTGTTATTATTGACAATTTGTGTCCCCCTCATGACATATGCACTTGGCAAACCAGCGAAAGATGTTGGCCTCATGAGTATCTTTCTCAGCATGACGGGTGCCACATGGAACTTTTGCTACAATATCATATTTGACCATGTACTTATCCGGCTTGGCGTGCCGTTGTACCCGCGAAATAAGCCTCTGCGAATTATCCATTCTGTATTATTTGAACTCACATTGCTTACAGTGACTATTCCGGCTGTTATGTTCATGCTCAACTATACATTTATAGAAGCGTTCATGGTTGATATCAGTTTTGTCGTACTTGTCCCTGTTTATGCCTTCGCCTTCAACCTGCTTTACGACAGAGTATTCCCTCCACCTGTAAAGGAAATCTCGTAATTAGTTGCCTCTAAACGACTTTCCTTTGCTTGCTACATCTGCCATAATCCCATTACTGAAAAATACTGACAGGCACTAGTCTGCGGTATAAACAATGAGGATTTTATGGATACTGTCTACCCAAACAGCTACATTCGTAAAACCTGCTTCTTAAAGAAGGTTTAACTTTTTTCTGCTGATAAAAGAAAGACCGAACAATGTCCTTGTCCGGTCTTTTTCTGTTTCTTATCTAATTGCTAGCGCGTGCTCTTTACACGACAAAGGGAGCTGCTGAAGACACAGCAGCCCCCCGTCGATCCACTTTCCCTACATGTACGTAACGTGCCTAAATCATTAAGTAGATATCTAACGCCACAATCTACAAAATGGTCTAACAGGGGACAATACTTAAAGCATAGCATTGAGAAGCGTACAGCAGAATACAAACTGATGCTGGAGCAACAAGCCGTACGGCCATACTGACACACATACATAAATGGATCTAAAATACTAAGTTTTCTGCCAATGCAGATACCTGATTAAAAAGCAGTATACCTTAGAGATGTAGCAGAAGCACTAAAACTTCAAGATGTTATAGTGCACTTTCCTATACATCATAATATTGCTTTTAGCACCTCCCTAAAAAGGTAGGTGTGCAGCCTTTCATATCCAGCAATGGGAGACTGAGATGGATGATCAACTGCAAAGTATTTTAGAACATATTGTGACATCACACTCATCCGAACAGTTATGGGATATATTTGTTGAGTATGCTCACTCCAAGGGGGTTATCCAAGTCCATACCTGGTTTGGAAACACAAATGACAATTTAACGTTTATCTCTACAACACCTGACTGGTGGTTTGACTACTACATTGAAAAAAATTTCATAAAACATGACCATCTTGCACAACATGCATTAACAGGTCATGGCCCACTGCTTTTTGGGTATGATAAAGACAAAAGCAACCCATTACTTTGTAATGAAGCAAAGAAAATTATCAAATTAACAACGCTGAAATTTAATTATGGAAGCGGTATCACAATGCCTTCTTTCCATAACAATAAGCGTATAGGCGGGTTTAACCTGTGCTTCCCTGAAACAGTAACAGAATTAAATAACATTCCAACCACTCATATTTTAGAGTTACTTCTAGTAACATGTACTGTGCATGAACGGATGTACTCATTAACAGTCAAAAAAACACATACAAATTCTCTTACACCACGCCAGCAAGAGTGTCTGACAATGCTTGCGCGTGGACTGACTTCACACCAGATTGCGGAAAAACTTGGTATCAGTCATCACACAGTAAAAATGCATATTGACTCTGCGAAAGAACGGCTAAAGGCGAACACCCGTATTCAAGCTGTTGCAAAGGCGCTCACAGACGGGCTGATCAGCATTGCCTAGCCACAAACTTTCGACGCAAAAAAAGCCTGGATGAACCACCCAGGCTTTTTCACTCTTCTTATTGGTATGGGGCTACATTGTGTAAATCACGCGAACAGCCAAAGCCATAAGTACGATACCTGTCAACCTGTCCACGAGAACAGCGCGATCTTTAATGGCATCAAGTACTGCCGGACGTGTGAGCATGAAGCTGACAGCGGTATACCACAAGCCGTCTATCAAAACGGGGGTGGCAACCACTACAGCTCTACTTTCTGAGGCGTTGCTTGCAACAACAAATTGGCTGAATAACGCCAGAAAAAACAGAGCAAGCTTCGGATTAAGCATTGAAATCATGGCTCCGTCACGCGCTGACTCAAAAAGTGTACTCTGTTTACCCGCTGATAGTTTTGCGACAACTCCTCCCTTAGACTGGACAGCATTGAATCCAATCCAGAAAAGATACCCTGCCCCAAGGTAGGCAATAATCTTAAATATAAATGGATTATGTTGCAGAACAATTGCCAGTCCCAGAACAGAAGCTAACGCATACATTCCGACACCCAGCGCATGTGCCCATGCTGTAACAACTCCATTTTTCCAATTACCGCCAAGACAGTTTTTTGCCACAACAACAAGACTTGGCCCCGGCGACATTGCACCGAGAATGCAAATTACAACTAACGACATCCATACACTAAACGACATACTTTCTCCGATAACTCATCAGCTTGGTAGATTCTGCACACCAAACAACGCATACAGGTAGAGTATGCTCTATGTATTGAGATAAAATATTGCAAATGACAATTTGGAATTGTCAGTAGTCTTAATGCGAAATACACTGGTTCGACCAAATGATTGATAACGAATAATCCCATATAATTACTTATCATCAAGATGACTTTTTACAGGAATAAACAATGAAAATCCTCACATTACTTGGAAGTGGCAGACCAACAGGAAACACAGCTACAGCCTTACAATGGGCAGAAGAAGAACTGCGTATCATGGGACACGAAGTTGAACAAATCAACTTAGTCAGCAAAAATATCAAACCATGCCTCGGATGTGCTAACTGCAAGGAATCCGAGACATCCATCAACTGTATTCAACGTGATGATGCAGAAGAGATTTTGCAAAAAATGATTGATGCTGACATCACTGTTTTTGCATCTCCTACTTACTTCTGGGGCTATGCAGCACCGGTAAAAGCACTCATGGATCGCAGCTGGAGCCTCGTTACCAATTACAAAAAACCAAACCATGCTTCCTTACTTGAAGGAAAACGCCAAGGTGTATTGCTGACTGGTGGAAGTGAATTTAATAACAATGCAGAAGGATTAACTTTTGCCTTTAATAAACTGCAAGTTTTCTACAAAACTACAAACTGTGGCGAACTCTTTATTGAAAGGTGCACTATCGATAACAAGCGCCCTGCTGACGCAAAAGAACGTGCAATGACATTTGCAAAAAATCTTGTCGCGTAACATTTCAGTATTATATTTTGTAAAAAAAGTGCCTCTAGCCAAAAACTAGAGGCACTTTTTTATTCTACATAGCAATTCAGTACGATATGCAAAAGTCGAAAACAAAATGTGACTATTTTCACAACATTTTTTTACTTTTACCTCAAGTTACCGCAATATGTGTCGATCTAATACGTTAACTTGTTAGCAAATTCACAATACAAAATATTTTTCACATCGTACTACGATTATCCTATTACACTTCACTCGCTCAAGATACGACGCCCCGCGCCAATGCAAACGGCACATCACATTGTATTATACAGCGGCAAAAAGTGCACAAAAAACATACAACAGGGACGACTGTGATGGAGGTTATGCAATGAAACTGTTTTGGAAATTATCACTACCACAAATGATACTGGTACCGATACTCGGTATTATCAGTTACATTTTTATCAGTAACAGCTTTACAGCAATCCAACAGCATAACCTTGATTACATCATCAACGATACATTCGTTGCCATTGAGAAAAACATTGAACATGTCAGTGCCTCTGCGCAAGAAACAGCAGCACTGTTTGCTAACTCACCGGATATTAAAAAAGCCTATAAACTTGCGCATTCAGGAAACATTGATGACCCGAAGTCAAGCGAATCTGCTCAGGCACGTAACATGCTGCGTAAGGCGCTTGCTCCGCAGTTGAAAAGCTATAAAGCTAACACCGGTCAAAAACTCAAACTCCACTTCCACCTGCCAAACGGACGCAGTCTCGTCCGACTGTGGCGAAAAAAGCAGACAAAGGTAAACGGAAAGTGGATTGATATCTCGGATGATATTTCTTCATTCCGCCAGACAGTACTGGATGTAAACGGAAGCGGTGCCCCTGTTCGTGGTATCGAACTGGGACGCGGCGGTTTTGTTATGCGCGGACTCGTACCAGTCAAAGATGAAAACGGAAAAACTATTGGCTCTGCTGAAGTGCTCAAAAACTTTGCTTCTGTTTTCAATATCGCAAAGCAAAAAAATATCCCTATGATGCTGTTCATGGATCAAAAATATCTGAACATCACTACTCGTCTTAATAATTCGACTAAATACCCGCTGGTATACGACACTGTTCTTGTTAACCCGACAGAAAGCAATAAGCCGTTTGTCGGAAAAGTATCACAGGAATTTCTTCAAAAAGCCTCACAGGGCAGAGCGTACGAGCGTCTTGGCACCTACACACTTATCGGTGCGCCTGTGCTCGACTACCGCGGGCAGCACATCGGAACATTCATCGGCGCCATTGACTCCTCAAAAGCACTGAGTCTTGCCAACAAAGCAAATACATCTCTTCTGGCAGTACTTTTTGCAATTATGCTTCTTCCTGTTCTCGGGATGATCGTAGTTCTTAAAAAATATATTACGGCTCCACTTGGCAGCATTACAAGAACTATCCAGCTACTTGCAGAGAATAAGGCAGACCTTAAAGAACGTATTACCGTTAACCAGAAAGATGAAGTGGGCGACCTCACCATCTGGTTCAACAACCTCATGGAACGCCTCACAACCATGCTCAACGAGATGGAAGGCTTTAAAAACGTCCTGAACACGGTTCCTGACCCGATCTTTGCTGTTGATGAAGACTTTAACCTCCTCATTGCTAACAAAGCAGTCGAAGAAGCATCCACAGCCGATCGTAATGGCCTGATGTGCCTGCGCTGCCACGACGTATTCAATACTGAAGTCTGCAACACCAAGGAATGCCCTATCGAGCAGGTGAAGCAAACACAGAAACGTGTTGTTGCAGATATTATCTGTATCGAGGGTCCTGAAGGCCCGGTATACATCCAGCCTGTTGCTGACGTCCTGTACGATGCTGAAGGAAACCGTGCAGGCTACATTGAAGTTGCCCGTAACGTAACCGACCTTGTTATCTCCGAGCGTGCGGTTAACGAGCAGCTCTCCCGCATTGAAGGCGTACATGAAGGCACTAAAGACGCAGCACATGAACTGCTGGACTCTGTGACCTCCCTTGAATCCAAATTCTCTGAAGTTACCAGCGCAGTGGACACACAGCAGATGCGAATCCGCGAAACCTCCACTGCAATGGAACAAATGAACGTGGCAGTTATCGAAGTTGCGCAAAGTGCTTCACAGGCTGCTCAACAATCAGAAGCAACCCGTGTCCGTGCTCAGGAAGGTGCTGATATCGTGTCCAACGCGATCAACTCAATAACCAGCCTGCACAAACACGCTGACACAATGAATAGCGCTATGACCCAGCTCGGAGCACAGGCCGATGAAATCGGTGCCGTACTCGGTGTAATTTCAGATATCGCCGACCAGACAAACCTGCTTGCATTGAACGCAGCTATTGAAGCTGCACGCGCAGGGGAAGCTGGCAGAGGATTTGCCGTGGTTGCAGACGAAGTTCGTAAACTTGCTGAGAACACCATGAAGGCAACTCAGGAAGTGAACAACGCCATTGCAGCTATTCAGGGTCATGCAACTACATCTATTCAGACAACTCAAGAGACTATGAAACTGGTAGACACTGCTACTTCACTCGCAAACGAATCAGGTAACGCCCTTTCCGAAATCGTAGGTCTTGCGAATGATGCCGCCAGCCAGATTGGAACCATTGCCACCGCTGCGGAAGAACAGTCCTCGACTTCCGAGCATATGACTAAAACAATGGAAGACATTAACATCCTTGTTGGAAGCGTGACGACAGAAATGCAAGAGTCTGCTCAGAACGTAAAGGATCTCTCACAGCTGGCGCAACGTCTGGATACACTTTCCAGACAATAACGCTGTCTACCAACTCTCCCCCGCACTGCAATAGCAGTCAAATAGAGAAGCCCCGCACTACGCATGCGGGGCTTCCTGTATGTTAACACCCTGCGCGACCTAAATTAGCCACTAGCCGCTAACAAATTGCAGGGTTCGGACACAGCCGGTATTATCTGTGCATAAAATGCACTGAATATATCCGTCCCGGCCTGTGGTACGCATAACCGTACGACGTTACTCTCATTCTTGGTGGTCCTGTGTAGAGAACATGGATACGTTCAGGAGGCAGGTACGCTCCCTGAGGCAACATTCCTCTGTGATACGTCCCAAAGGTGCTGCTGACAGGTGCTACATGCCCTCCCCCCGGAATGGTGATTATCGTTGCAGAGGTGCTATCAATAACCATACTCCGGTGAGCAAAACTATAGGTAACTGCTGAAAAAATGAGTGCTGCGATAACAAACACGATAGCAATAATAGTCTCTTGTCGCATTTCAGCCTCCTCTGTTCAATCCCAACACAGCAACTGTACTCAATGGTATTACTTACCTAAATACAATGTACAACCTTATCGACATTCTATTTCTCTATGTATCACACTGTGATGCAATACCTGTTCGCACCACTGCTTCCACTGCAATACAGTTTCGGATTCCATTGTAACAAAGAACATCACAGGCTCAATGTAATTTCTGTGGTTTTCTTTTTCACTCAAAAAACCGTATGAAATACCAAAATCTTTTATTGTTATTTTTTTATTCCTCTACATAAAGAAACTGTTGCAGCAATCATCACACACTTTCTCAATGATATTGAGACAATAAAAGAAGGCGCTTTGTTGCATTACAAAGCGCCTTCTATATTCAGATACGTTTAATAACTACTTAGTAAAGACGGAATGTCCTCATTTCTCCCATCATCATACCACGTGCACAAGGATACTTCATGCATGGGTTAGGAGCACAAACCGGTGCCGGAGCCGGACAAGCAGGTTTCATGGTAGGACAAGCCGGCTTCATGGTTGGGCAAGGAGGAACTGGAACTGGCTCAGTTACAACCCTGACAAGTGGTCGTGCAGATGGACATGGTCTCATGCACGGAGAAGGACAAACCTTACGAATTACAATTTTCTTCATTGGCGGACAAGGTGGCGGTGTTACGCATGGATTACATGCTGACATCATTGTCCCCATTCTCATTTGACTGGCTGCAGGCTGAGCCCAAGTAATGCAAAGCATAAAGGCTACCGCAAAAATACAACCAGCTGCTACTGTCATCTTTTTCATATACCCTCCGAAAGTCAGAAGGCAGCTCTGCTGCCTGCTTTTGGTGTCTCATTTGTCCATTTTCAGACAACTCAATAAAACAACGAGAGGCGAATACGCTCAATGATTAACCAAAAACGGAAGGCAAAAAAAGCCTCTCAAAAAGAGGCGTTCAGGAAAAATCGACCAATTCGTCAGCGTACAAAAACAGCTGATTTATACATAAAAATTCGGGTGTCTCCCCGCCACAATTCTACAATACCTTCAAGCGTCTCTTCTACAAATTCTACAGAATCTAATCGCCCCACATAATCGTATCGCTGAGCAGTATACGAAGTGACAGTTACGTTCCTTTCCGCCAAATTTTCACCGCTCAAAGTTCTCAACGCTATAACAAGCCTGTCTCCCTTTTTCAGCATGGCAGTCACCACCGAAAAAATAACAGGCTCCTCGTCGTTCGCTGTCACTTCAGTTACCCCAGAAGCACAGAGCACATCGTTTATGGACTCAGGCAACATGTTGGAAAAACTGGTTACCAACAACCGTGGACTTGTATATTGCAGAACAGCACTGGATTCATCCTCCCACAGTGAAGCCCTGTCCTGCAAAACAAACTCCCCTTCTCCAGCTGATTCATCCTCAATATGCTGGTATGTTGTCCCCAAAAAAGGACATACTATCTGGCCATCCTTGCTCACCTGAAAATGTACATGCGCAAACTGGGTCTTTCCCGAAAGACCAACCTCCCCTAGCACACTGCCTGCAGCAACGATGTCTCCTTCATGCACACGAACTGACCCTTCCTTCATATGGCAGTACTGAGTATGCCATCCGTCTCCGTGGTCGATCAGAACACCGTTTCCACACTCCACACCCTTCAGATCACCGGATGAGGCTTGCCAGTACCTATCCGCCATGCCGTCCCGAGTACGCAAGACCTTGCCATCTGCGGCTGCAAGAACCTCTACTCCTTCAAGCATAGCTGCATAGGAGATACGAAAATCTGTCCCCTTATGCTTTTGAAAGCTTCTGGAGCCAGTCGCATAATCCTGCCCGCCTTGCTCAGGGCTTATGTCCACATAGTTCTGAATAAAACAGTAACCGCTCTGTGGAACTGCAAGAGGCGGCACAAAGGTAATTCCGCAGACTTCAGTACAAAACGCACATAGACCAAAAACAATACCCACGAATATACAAACTATTTTCATGAACACCTCAACAATTACAGGAACATGAAAACAGTACGTATTTTGTGTATATTCTGAGATGATATTTGCCTCAGTCAGCACACCTCACTAAAAATTATACAAAAAATAAAGGGCGCTCTGTTGCAACAGAGCGCCCTGAGAATTGTATACCTAGCTATGTAGTCTATTTTTCTGACGGCTTACCAAAGTAAATTGCCGCTGCACCGGTAACAGCCAAAATCAGGCAGTACCAGTTGCTTACAGCTACATCTACCGGAGAGACCTTTGCAAGTGACCCAGCCAGAAGCACCTGCGCTGCGTATGGAACAAGTCCTTGCACCACGCAGGAAAAAATATCCAGCAAGCTTGCGCTGCGCTTAGCGGAAATGCCGCTACGCTCAGCAATTTCTTTTGCCATACCGCCGGAAAGGATAATCGCAACAGTGTTGTTCGCAATACATCCGTCAGCAAGTGCAGCCAGTGCAGCAATACTGAACTCTCCAGCTTTTTTGCTTTCTTCGGTCTTACTGAAACGTTTCGCAATTTCACCAATCTTACGGACAAGCCATGTAAGGCCGCCATTATGGCGAATAAGTTCACCAAGACCACCAACAAGAATGGACAGGACGAGAATCTCGTGCATGCCCACAAAGCCGTTGTAAATATCTTTGCTGAATGTGAGCAGGGAGTAGTCAGCAATGGTTCCCAAGCCGACAGCACCGGCAAGGATAATACCTGTTGTCAGTACGATAAATACGTTTACTCCGGCTACAGCCAGACCAAGGATAGCAAGGTATGGAAGCACCTTAATGAACTGCCATGAACCAGCATCAGCTACTGCACCTGAAGAACCGGAAATAGCATACAGAATGATTGTAACCAGCGCGGCAGGCAACGCAATAAGCAGGTTCATACGGAACTTGTCGCGCATATCACAGCCCTGAGTACGGGTTGCTGCAATGGTTGTATCTGAAATCATGGAAAGGTTGTCACCGAACATCGCGCCACCGACAACTGCGCCCATGAGCAACGCAATGGACATATCAGAATGAGCAGAAACACCGGCAGCAATTGGGCCGATGGCTGCAATGGTTCCCATGGATGTACCCATTGCGGTTGCTACAAAAGCAGCAATCACAAACAGCCCCGGCAGCACGAGAGACGCAGGAACTAAGGAGAGCCCCATATTTACAGTAGCATCAACACCACCCACTGCCTTTGCAACAGCAGCAAATCCACCGGCAAGCAAGTAGATAACACACATGGTCATGATGTTAACGTCACCGGCACCTTTAAGGAAAATAGTGATTTTTTCTTCAAATGATTCTCTACCCATCCACAACGCAACCATGATTCCCGGAATCACAGCTACTGTTGCTGAAAGCTGGTAGAACGCCATGGAAACACCAGACATCATCAGAACAGAGCCTGTGCCGATAAAAAGCACCAGAAAAATTACAAGGGGGAGCAAAGCAATACCATTGCCCTGCTGAGCCTCTGCGGTGTGCGTCTTGTCTAACAAACTCATCTCTTTTTTCCTCATAACTACAGCAAGTTATCAATCTAACATCGTGTAATTTCTACAATAAATAATGGTAAATTGTGTTACCACTCAATTTTTGTGGCAACACTGTGATATGTGATGAGGTTGTCTTAGACAGAGTTTTGCAGCCTGTCCACTTACATAATTGTTAAAAATACCATTTTTCACATCATAACTATTTAAATTTAAAATTAATCCACTTAATTTAGATATAGTAAAATTATTTTTTCTGCTTAT
>NZ_JXMS01000021.1 GCF_001672295.1 Halodesulfovibrio spirochaetisodalis
TTAGATAGTGATAAAAATCACAATCTTGACTTTATAATATTTGTTTTAATTAATTTAGATGATTAGGGTTTTTGATATAGTGATTTCAAAAGAAAACAGAGATTGTCCGAGGAAAGGGCGGTAGCGTTTCTTCTGATTAGTGCATGCTAGTAAAATAGCAGATGGAAAATTGAGTAAAAAGAGTTGCTAAGTTAAACTGTTATGTGATACTTTTCACATGTAAAACGAAATCTATATTTTCGATAAGAAATGCAAGGCACACTGCAGTATTTTTCACATGTTATTCGCCATATTAATGACATGATCGAAAATGACGCCAATAGATTTAGATAATGTATGAGGCCGGTCCGTGACCGGCAGAAAAGCCTGACCGCGTTCGTGGTCAGGCTTTTTGTATGTGGCTTGGCGCTTGGCAAAGGGTGAGCTGGCTCAGCGGGATTAGCTGATCGTTGTGAGTATCAACCGCGTAGTGTCCCAATGAGTTTACTCAGTTCGCTGGAGTTTGATGCAAGTGCTTTCACCACTTCCTCCGATTCTCTCATGCCTGTGCCTGTTTCAGTCGCTACTTCATTTATGGCGGTGACACTTGAGAGAATGGTGGTTTGCTGGTCGGAATGAGTTCGCGAGTATTGCGCAATGCGCTCAATATGCTCACCCATTGAGGTTGAGAGCGATGTGATTTCCTGCAGCGCCTCAGATGAAGCTGAAACCAGTCTCGTGCTTTCTGCAACAGCTTCTACCGCTGCATTGGTGCTTGATATATTCCCCTGAATTTGTGAGCGGATAATATCGATGCTCTTGTTCACTGTTGTTGTTGCATCCATTGTGCGTTCGGCCAGTTTACGAACTTCGTCTGCAACTACGGCAAACCCGCGCCCAGAATCGCCAGCTCGGGCGGCTTCGATTGCGGCGTTGAGTGCAAGAAGGTTTGTCTGGTCGGCGATTTCGCTGATGACTCCGATAAGATTGCCGATACCCGCAGTCTGTTCACCGAACTCATGCATGCTGTCTTTCAACTCATTGGACAACTTTTGTACCCGCTGCATGGCCAGTGCTGTCTGTTCCATAACATTGGCACCGTTTTCTGCCTTTGATCTGGCCGTTTGCGCATTCTTGACTGCGTCCTCTGCAAATGAAGCGGAGTGTTCAAGTACCGTATTCATATCGTCTACAATATTGGTAGCTTCCTTGAGTTTGCTGATCTGTATGCGTGCTCCAACACCTATCTGTTCCACCTGTCCAGACAGGGTGATTGCCTCTGCAGAGACGTTTGACGCAATGGTTTCTGCCTGTTCTGCCACTTCCAGCATTTTGCTGTTCTGTTGCTGAATTCGCTGCTCTTTGGTTCGAATTTCGGTGAGGTCGCTTGCAAGCAGTATTGAACCGATGAGTTGTTTGTCCATGTCATAGAGCGGTGCGCAGTCGAGTAACACGTTCCGGTGTTCATCACCCGGAGTGATCCATGTTTCTTCTCTATTCAGAATTGCCTGTTGCTTGTGGAGTACATGCCTTGTTGATTTTTCGTGGTTGGCAATGAGAGAGGCGGCAGGTTTGCCTACATAGAATGAAGGCTCTTTTCCTTGCCCCACAAGGACAATGAACTGTTTGTTAACAAAAGCGATGCGGTTTTTGTGGTCTGTGATAATGCAGGGGTGCGTCATGCCTGCGAGTATGCTTTCAGAGAACCCAAGCTTTTCTTTAAGCTGGTTCACCATGTGCAGCATGCCTCCTGCAAGTTCTGCAATTTCTCCACTGAACGTATTATCAAGCTGGGCGGAAAGATTTCCTTCCGAGATTTTTTTGGCAAAGTTCAGAATTTTCTGGAATGGTTTTACCAATGAGAAGTGAATCATGCCGAACGTAGCGAGCAGGATGAGCAGGGTGCTCGCTACGCCGAGAATAAGTGTGGCGTACTGCAGCTCTTCAACCGCGGAAAAGGCGATGGATGTCGGAAGTTCGCTTATGATCGCCCATGTGTGATCGCCGAACTGAACAGGTGCATACGCGGTGGCGTATTCTTTGCCATCAAAGCTTGCATCTATAAGAGTGCCTTGTTCACCGGAAAGAGCAAGTTCAACTGCGTGTTGGGCAGCCTGTCCGGTAGACGGCGAGGAAAAGGAGCTTTTTATGCTGTGGGTGAGCGGGGCTCGAGAGAGGTCTGAGCGCATAAGGTGGTCGGTACCGACCAGATACGAGTCACTTTTGCCTGTACCGGCAGCATTGTTGATAAGAGCAGAGAGCTCACTCACTGGTAGTCTGAGTACAGCAACTCCCAAAATTTCTTGTGTATAGCTGTATACAGGTGCTGCAATGAATGCAGCCGGTGTATTGCTGTCCGGTTCAAACGGAGCAATATCTGTAAACGCTATTTCGCCTTTCATGGCTTTTTCCCATGCCGCAGAAAGAGCCGAGTTGTTGTATGTTCCGTGTTTGAAGTCCCGTCCCAGTTCCTGTCCGCGCTTTACAGAAAAAATGATACGTCCGTAATCATCCATGAGCAGAGCGTCTTCAAAGCCCAGTTCTTCAACAAAGGGGAGAAAAGAAGGGGCGACATACTGGTAGATATTTTCATACTCTTCATCCAGTTCCAGCGGTTTGCCTTGAACTGCTGTGTAGGTCGCGTCGCGTAGCATGCCTATGGCATTGTAGACTTCTTTTACTTTGGAAAAGATTACAGCTTCATGCTTCCATGTCGTGACGAGCGTTTCTATATGTTGCCTCTGCGCTTCCTGCGTAGAACGAAGCTGGGCAAAAGAATTGTTTTTCAGACTGACTGCTGCGGTGTGCACGCTGTATGTGCCCATAGCAAGCAGGGGGAGTAGGCCGATGCAAATACTAAACAGGGTCAACTTTGTGCGTAGCCGCATTTCCAGTCCTTTCGTTAGTGTTATCAGGATGATGAGAGTGATAGGTCACTAATGTTACAGACAGGTGAAGGCGGGGTGAAGAACGTGAGGTGCGTATTAGATTTGAGACGAGCCCTTGGATTTCGGGCAAAAAAAAAGATCATACTTTCGTATGATCTTTTTTAAGTGCATGGTGCCCAGGGGGAGACTCGAACTCCCACGGGCGTGGCCCACTACCCCCTCAAGATAGCGTGTCTACCAATTCCACCACCTGGGCACTTATATGAGCTTCGCTAATGTGTTGCTCTGAGGCTGCGTTAAGCTGTTGTTCCTCAACGCGGAAATGTGTTTATGTGGATTGGGGGTATTTGGCAAGCCTTTTTTGCATTTTTTTTCAGAAAGTTTCCCTGCAAAGAAAATATCATGGCTCGAACTACCTGTAGGTGAGTTAGTATGTACCGTGTTTTTTCGCCCCCCGGAAAGAGCACCAGTGAAATATCACCACACCAAGTAGGAGAAATCGTTATGAAACTGGTACGCATTTTTGCAATCACAGCCGTAATCATGAGTCTTGCAGCATCAGCTTTTGCTATGAAACAGGACATGATGGCGGATAAGCCTATGATGAAGAACGGTATGATTATGATGATGATGGCACCGGATGGCTCCATTATGCCTATGATGATGAAAGACGGAACAATGGTTCCTATGATGATGAAAGACGGCATGGCAAAGAAAAATATGAAGATGCCGATGATGCGGTCAAAATGCAGCATGATGATGATGCCTATGATGATGAAAGACGGCATGATGATGCCTGCTATGAAAGATATGAAAGACGACAAGATGATGATGAAGGACATGGACATGGAATGCATGATGGTGCCGGTTATGATGAATAATGGCATGGTCATGATGATGCCTGTGATGATGAAAGATGGCATGATGATGCCGATGACCATGAAAGACGGCAAGATGACACCGATGAGCATGCCTATGATGATGAACGGTGGCAAAGTTAAATAGAGCAACACTGCTTAAACTGTTGGTAGGCACCCTGCGCTGCAGGGTGCCTTTTTTATGGCTGCGAATATAGGAAGAAGGTGAAAAGGCTGATCAGCAGAGGAAAAGAAAGTGTATTTATTAGGATTGATAGCTAATATCTTTACAACGCGACAAGAAATACTTACTTGGAAGCTACGGCAGCTGAGTAAGTGCAAGAAGCCCATTCTTCACATGCTTCGATGTCGTTGAAATATTTTTTTAATAAAGACGGTACAGCATGCCTGATGTATCAACTGGTTGGCTAGAAAATAACGTATGCCGCGCATCAGGAACTGTAGTATGAAAGTAACTTCTTTGTATTCCAGCAGGCTTTAGAAACAAAATACTGCTTCAATACAACGTAACGGGGTGTTCCTGCCGCTGCCCATTCAGGCTGGAACAAAACTACGCAGGAGATGAGTGTGCAACGTTCTGAATCTATCCAAAGAATTGAAAGTCAGGATATCTGGGATGTACTGATCATCGGAGGCGGTGCCACTGGTCTAGGTGCCGGTGTGGACGCAGCCGCCAGAGGATATTCGACTTTAGTACTGGAGGCAGCAGATTTTTGTCAGGCCACATCCAGCCGAAGCACAAAGTTAGTGCACGGTGGAGTGCGGTATCTGCAGCAAATGAACTTTTCGCTGGTATATGATGCCCTGCATGAACGGGGACATATGCGCCGTAATGCACCACACCTTGTGGATGACCAGTCTTTTATTGTGCCTACCTATAGCTGGTGGGAAACATTCTATTACGGCATCGGTCTGGTTATGTACGACCTTCTGTCCGGACCGTTCAGTTTCGGACGCTCGTATCCCATGGTTCGTAGCAGAGCTTACCGCCATGTACCAGGATTAAATCCTGTGGGTGTTAAGGCTGGAGTACGCTATCATGACGGGCAGTTTGATGATTCCAGATATGCTATGACGCTTGCGAGAACTATGCACGATCTTGGTGGGGCTCCTGTAAACCACATGCAGGTGCGCTCTCTCATTAAAGAGCATGGTACTGTATTGGGTGTTGTCGCTGTGGATACACTGACAGGTAAGGAATATACAATTCACGCCCGTTCTGTAATCAATGCAACGGGTATCTTTACTGACTCTATCCGTCAGATGGATGACCCGTCAGCCCAGCCAATTTTGCAGCCGAGTCAGGGCATTCATATTATGCTCGACAGGTCTTTCTGCCCGGGAGAGGCTGGAATTCTTATTCCGAAAACAGATGACGGTCGTGTAGTCTTTATTTTGCCGTGGCATGACAAACTTATTGTCGGCACGACTGATACAGAAGTTGAAGGGCCGGAAATGGAGCCGAAGGCAACCAATGAGGAAGTGGATTTCCTCCTTGAGCATGTGGGCCGTTTCCTTGCCCGCAAGCCGCAGCGAAAAGACGTGCGTAGTGTATTCAACGGAATCCGTCCGCTGATTAAGGCTAAAGGTGCGGAAGGTACATCTGCATTATCACGTGATCATTATCTGACCGTCTCTCCCTCCGGTATGGTTACCATTGCTGGTGGTAAATGGACTACATACAGGAAAATGGCGGAAGATGTTGTGAATGTCAGCGCGGAGTCAGCAGGGCTTCCTAAAGTGGCAAGTCGTACAGCAAATATGCCGTTGCATGGCTGGACTCGTGACTTTGATAAGGACGATCCATTACGGGTATACGGAAGCGATGTTTACGAACTGTATGACTTGATGGAACAGGATGAGCTTCTTGCTGAGTTGATTCATCCTCGTCTTCCGTACCGTAAGGCTGAGGTTGTCTGGGCAGTGCAAAAAGAGATGGCGCAGACCCTGTATGGCGTGCTTGCATTACGCACCCGCGCACTATTGCTGGATGCTGCTGCAACAGTGGAAGCTGCTCCTGAAGTTGCCCGCATTATGGCCGCGGAGCTTGGGCTTTCCGGTGATGCTGCGAAAAACTGGATAGACACACAGTTGACTGATTTTACAGAAGTCGCATCACAATATATTGCAGACAATTGCTGCGAGCTTTAGCAGATAGATACCTAGATTGAAAAACTCCCCGTTTCCTACCGGAAGCGGGGAGTTTTATTTTAGGTCACGGAACCGTATGCGTAATAAGGTGGCGATTGTGCACCTGTATCAGTTTTTACTGAACTACTGAACTACTGAACTACTGAACTACTGAACTACTGGGCTGCTTCTTGCTTCTCCAGCAGTTTGTCGCTGTTCAGCTTGTTTTTATATACCCATGCAGCATTCTGGTAGTACGAGATTGCCTTTCGCACGAGTTCATCGTCTGTAGAACCACGAACGGTGTTAGTGGTGGTGTCGTTTTTGATTGTCTGGATCTCGATGGACTTTTTAGGACCAAGCACTGCCAGTCGCTTTCCGTCGAATAAACCGAGGTACTGGTAATTACCGATCAGAGCACGACCTTCTTCCGGTTTCATCTGTGCAATATCTTTTCCATAGAAGAAAGAAGAGTATGACCAGTTAAGTAATCCGAGAATTGTCGGCGCTACGTCGATCTGGCTGGACAGGGTTTCTACAAGCTTTGGCTGTACGATTTTTGGTGCATAAATCCACATAGGGATTCTGTAGCGGCGTACAGGCAGATTTACACGCCCAGCACTGCTGGCCTGATGGTCTGCAATAAAAACAAAGATGGTATTATCGAACCACGGCTTTGTCTTGGCATGTTTCAGGAAATCACCAATAGCCCAGTCTGTGTATTGAACAGCACCAGTTCTGCCGTCACCGGATGGAATGGATACACGGTTGTCAGGGTATGTGTATGGGCGATGGTTTGATGTGGTCATGACATGGAAAAAGAAAGGTTTCTTTGACTTATATGCCACGTCCGCAGTTTTGATTGCCTGATTGTAGAGGTATTCGTCAGCCATACCCCATGCATTTTCAAAACCGATATCTTCATTTGGTACAGAAGCCTGATCGATAATCTTGTAGCCGTTTCCAGAGAAGAATTCGTTCATATTATCGAAGTAGCCGCGTCCACCGTAGATGTAGTAACTGTCGTACCCTTTGGAGTTAAAAATCTGCCCAAGAGAGATATAGCCTTTCTCATTACCGGAACGTTTTACAATGGAACGTCCCGGAGTAGGCGGAATAGATAACGCAAGGGCTTCCAGTCCACGGGTTGTACGTGTGCCTGTTGCGAACATGTTTGTAAAGAACTGGGATTCTTTTTCAAGCGCATTCAGGTTCGGTGTCACTTCTGCTCTTGCTCCATAACGACCGAGGTATTTGGGGGTGAGGCTTTCAATGGTCACAAGGATTACATTGTACTTGTGCTCCTCACCTGTACGCTGAACAGTTCTGAAGATACTGTGCTGGTTGTCAGAAAGAAATGTTTCTGCTGTGTCAGCAAGCTCTGTTCTGATGATTGTATTTACGCTGTCTTCCGGCAGAGAACGGTAAAACAGGTAGTAGTCCAGTTCATTATTTTTAAATGCAGAAACAAACTGGTACGGACCGTTTGCTGCAAGTTCTTTCTGGTAAGTGTTGTCTGAAAAGTCCCGTAAGTCGCTGGTGAGGAATAAGCCACCTGTGGTTGCAACAAGGAGAATGCAGATAAACGGAAGCAGGCTGGAGATAAGCGAGTTTTTTGCTGCAAGTGCTCCGTTGATAACGGAACGGAATTGATATGTGAGCAAGCCTGCGATAGCAGCAATAGTCGGGATGATGACGAAAACAGGGTAGGATTCAATAATATTGTTAACTACTTCTCGTCTGTAGATAAGGTAATCTACTGAAATAAAGTTGAAGCGGACATTGAATTCTTCCCAGAAGATTACTTCTGAAGTTGCCCCGAAAATGAGAATGAAAATGGTAATAAAGAAGGCGCTGAAGATAAAAAATTTATTCGCTTTAGAGCGCCAGATGATATTGGGAGCAAATGTAATGTAGAGGCAGGGGAGGATTGTCGCAAAGGAAAAAAATACAAGGTCATAAATAAATCCTACAGAAAAAATCTGAAGGAGCTGGATGAAGTCCGGAGATGCATCATTCCATGAAAATACGAGCAATCCAAGGCGGACAAGTGTCCACAGGGATATTGCTACAGTAAAGGCTAACAGAACAGTACGGTATCTGTGTGTGCCTGGCGTGACGAGTTTGTCCATCTAGTTTTCCCTCGTTAAACTATTGGTAACCGGTTGCATGTTTAGAGAATATTCCCCTATATTGAGATTGTATTAGTAAGTAAAGGGTTAAGAGGAAGTTAACTGGATTGTAATGATGTTGTTAGAGATTGATTGAACGGGGAAACGCATTGAAAATGCTGGATGTGGATGGATAACAGAGAAGTTTTAAATGTATAAAAGAAAGAGCCGGTACCTTTGTAGTACCGGCTCATTTTTATCATGTGGGTTATGCAGTGTTATATACTTGGTGCTGTAATGGATTTTTGATGCTCATGGTATTTATCAATTGCAACAAAGTAGTCTGGATCTTCAAGTACATTAACAACACAAATTTCTTCTGCTTTTTCAATGAGCCGGACACAGTCTTTACTCAGGTGCCAGAAGTATACTGTTTTGCCGGAACGGCGGTAGCGGTCTGCCAGTTTATTAATAATTTCAATGGCTGACTGGTCCATAATTCGGGATTCTTCAAAGTCGATGACGACAGTGTCAGGATCATTTTTGATATCGAACTTGCTCATGAATAGTGAGGTGGAGCCGAAGAAGAGGGGGCCGTAGATCTGGTAGTGTTTGAAACCGCGCTCATCCACAAACTTACGTGCACGAATACGCAGAGCATTTTCCCACGCAAAAATAAGCGCAGAGATAACAACACCGCAAAGTACAGCTATAGCAAGGTCATATTTCACAGTGAGGAATGTCACCGTAAGAATCACAACAACATCCCACTTGGGAACTTTGTTCATGATTTTAAAGGTGCTCCAGGCAAATGTTTTTATGACTACAATAAACATAACGCCTACGAGGGCTGCGATAGGCACCATCTCAATATATTGGGATGTGCAGAGAATAAAGAACAGCAGGGCAAGCGCAGCTGTAATGCCGGAAAGGCGTCCGCGTCCGCCGGAAGTGATATTGATGATGCTCTGACCGATCATGGCACAGCCGCCCATACCCCCGAATAATCCGTTCACAATATTTGCCACACCTTGTGCAACGCACTCTTTGTTGCCACGGCCGTGAGTGTCTGTGAGTTCATCAATAAGGTTGAGCGTCATAAGCGACTCAATAAGGCCGATTGCAGCAAGAATACACGCATACGGGGCGATAAAAAGCAGAGTTTCCAGTGTGAAGGGAACTTGCGGAATAGCAAAGGTCGGCAGTCCGGCTTTGATTCCGTTGCCCCCGTTTGACTGGATAAAGGAAAGTACTGTCTGTGTGTCTATTCCTGTGCAGATAACGAGCAGTGATACCGCAATAATGGCGATGAGTGCGCCCGGGGCTTTGCTGCAGATGCGTGGAACAATAAGCAGAATGCCCATGGTCAGCGCCACAAGACCGCACATGATAAGCATGGCATCGCCTTGAAGTAGTGAGCCGCCTACTTTGAACATTTTAAGCTGGGATAAGAAAATAACAATCGCAAGGCCGTTTACAAAGCCCATCATAACGGAGCGCGGCACCATGCGGATAAGCTTACCCAGTCTGAAGGCTCCAGCAAGTCCTTGAAGAACGCCTACGAGCAGCAAGGTAACGAAAAGGTATTGTAACCCTGCGTTTGCTCCCGGTGCGCCCAATGCATTTCCTTCTGCCACAAGGTGAACCATTACGACTGCCATAGCGCCTGTCGCACCGGAGATCATACCCGGTCTGCCACCTAGAATGGATGTTATCAGACACATCATGAATGCTCCGTACAGGCCGACAATCGGTGATACTCCTGCCACAAATGAAAATGCGACGGCTTCAGGAACAAGTGCTAATGCAACGGTGAGACCGGAGAAAATGTCTGCCTGAATGCTCCCTTGAGAGCTTGGTACCATGGTATGGTTCGATTCCATTAAAAACTTCCTTATGGGAGAGGCGTCCCGAATGTATATTGTGCATACGCATAGAGCCATGTGGCTGTATGGCAGGCCGCAGATTGAGCAGGATGTCCAATGCACAATAAAAAAGACAAGACCTGACATCTTGTCTGCATGTGATGGACGTTTGATTTTTGAGCAAAAAAAGAACCGCGTTGAATTTGAGCGCTTGCTCAATATTGTAGCGGGAATGGTGAAGTAGGGAAGTTTTAAAAAGAAGTCAATTGATTGCGAACAAATGGCGCTCAATAATATTGAAGGACTATGTAGGTAATTTTGATCGCGTGAACAGGCTCAACTGTCTGAACGTAAAAAGCGCGTGAGTTCAGCCAGTTGAGCCTGTTTACGAAAACGCCTAGCTGACGTGGAGGTACGCCTCCTGCAGATGCTTGTCTGGTTCATCTTCAGGAGAATGTATTGCTCTATGTTCATTGTATAAAGCGTCCTCAGCTGAGGCGTAGATGTGTTCTGTACCGATCTTTTCTAATAGATGAGCTTTTTGCAGCACAGTGATAACCGTGTTGTTCGCTGCGCATAATGAAAAAGTAATATTGTTTGCGTGTACTTTTTCAATAATAAGCTCCAATGCTTCCGCGCCTGAACAATCAACATCGTTGATACCGCCAGCCGAGAGGATGATGTGCTTAAGCGACTCATTCTCTGTAATCTTTTCCGTAACGATATCCTCTAAGAAACTTGCGTTGGCGAAAAAGAGTGGGCCTTCAAACTGGATTACGGAGGTGTTTTTACAGTGTTCCAGCCCCGTGATGGAGGTATCCCGTTGTGTCTTGTTCAACGTGCGGGAGAGAAAAGAAACATTCGGGCGCATGCTCTTGTACAGGAACATAGCCAGTGACAGCGCAACGCCTATCATAATGCCTTTATCCAGATGTGGAGCATAGGCAAGCGTTGTAATGAAGGAAATGACAGAGATAGCTCCGTCGTACCACTTTATTTTCCATGCATGCACAAAGCTGGAGACGTTAAGCAGCCCGAATACTGCCATCATAATGATTGCCGCTAAAACTGCCTGCGGCAAATGATAGAGCAGTGGCGTACAGAACTGCAGTGTGAGAACAACCATAATGGAGGTAAACACACTGGACATGCCGGTTACGGCACCTGCTTGAAGATTGACTGCGGAACGGGAAAACGAACCGGACACAGGGTAACTACTGCCAAAGGCACCGGCCATGTTGGCAAGTCCCTGACCGATAAGTTCCTGATCGGGATTGATTCGTTGCCCTGTTTTAGCTGCCATGGCTTTGGCAATGGAGATTGCTTCCATAAAGCCAAGCAGGGAAATAATTATGGCAAACGGCACCAGATGCAGCACAACTGTCATATCAACAGCAGGTACAGCAAGTGCCGGAAGTCCTGATGGTATTGAACCGACAACAGCCCCTCCGCCCATCATCGTGATGGCGGAGTCTCTGAGGGGGGTGTTAGAAACACGAATCCGCCAGGTCCTGCCGTCGGTTTGTATATTCGGTGGCACGTTCTGCTGAAGGTAAAACGCGAGGGTTCCGTCAGAGAGTTCAACACCGTTGAACAACATTGTGCGGAGCTCTTTACGAAGCACATGCGTCTGTTGTTTTACGGTATCAAGTTTAAGTGCCAGTGTGTTGAGTTCATGTTGGATGTTCAGAGCATGAAGCGGCTCACCGAGGGCTTTGGCCTCTGTGAGTTTTTTATTTATCAGCGTACGTTCTGAAGCAAGTCCCTCTGCCGCAGCAAGGCTGCTGTTGAAGGCTGCGATAGTGTTCTGGGCTTGGGGAGAGACAATAGATTCTGCAGAAACGGTTGCATCATGATTGAATCCGGTAGCCCACGAAAGGCACGTGGTCAGTATGACTGCTGCCAGCACACTGGGGATTCGAGGAAGATAGCGCTTACATCCGATCATAATGGCAAAAGCAAGAAGTCCCATCCCTAACGTAGGAAGATGTGTATAGTCGAATGCGCTTTGTGCCACGCGAATAAGTGTTTCGTAGTGGTGAGAAGCTTTATCTACATAGACTCCGGCAAGCTTGGCTACCTGTGACGTTGCAATGATGATTGCTGCCGCGTTTGTGAATCCGTTGATGACAGGGTGGGAGAGAAAATTCACCACAAGCCCGAGTCTGAGTATGCCCAGCAGGAATTGAAATACCCCGACCATGAGTGCCAGCAGAATTGCGTAGACGATGTAGCCTTCGCTCCCCATTGTGGCGAGCGGCTCAAGAGAAGCGGCGGTCATGAGTGAGACAACAGCAACAGGGCCGGTTGCCAGCTGGCGGCTGGAGCCGAAAAGTGCTGCGATCAGCGGAGTGAGAAAGGATGCATACAGTCCGTAGTACGCAGGAAGGCCGGCAAGTTGTGCATAGGCCATCGACTGGGGGATAAGAACCAGAGCTACAGTCATCCCTGCAATGGTGTCTGAACGTAGAGATGAACTGTCGTATTCCTTAATCCAACGGAGAAAAGGGAAAATATTGGCTAGCATTCCAAAAACTTTCCTTTACCGGCTTGCAACACTTGGTAAGTGACGACTGGGGAACGCGCAACGGGTCGCAATCGTCAGTTAGCAAATGGCACAACAGGCAATCAAGGGTCGAGCATAAACTATGTACGACACGACCGATTGTGAATAATTACTCAAGCGCGTAGATCTGGGATAGCACCATAAAAACAAGATGAAAAGCATTAAGTTTGTGGGTATTGACTTGCTGTTCAAAGATTTTTTGTGATTTTTTCTGTAAATACATAGAGTTGTGCTTGAAGGAGGAAGGGTGGGTGCACATGTATTTGTGAATAAAATAACATTCGTGAGTATTGATTGAGAACTCAGTAGGTTGGATGAAATATCGTAGAAGGGAGAGCTGATCTAGAAGGTTGCAGCAGGGCAAAAAAAAAGATCATACTTTCGTATGATCTTTTGTAAGTGCATGGTGCCCAGGGGGAGACTCGAACTCCCACGGGCGTGGCCCACTACCCCCTCAAGATAGCGTGTCTACCAATTCCACCACCTGGGCACTTATATGAGCTTCGCTAATGCGTTGCTCTGAGGATGCGGTGAGTTTTTTCCCTCAACGCGGAAGAAGTATTTATGTGTATTACACGTGTTTGGCAAGTCTTTTTTTAGAAAAAATGAGAAAAAGTGCTTGAGCACAATTAAAAGGGCAGCTGATTTTGTTCAATGGAAGATAGCCATTATATTTTATGTAATATTTGTGTATGGTTGCTCAAGTTTTAGAGGCGCATCCTTGTGATGCTTTTGGCAGAGTACTTGAATAAGTCAGGCTTGGGCGTAGAAGGCGTAGTATAGGAATATAATGAACAAACTCGGTGAACACACGTTGGCATATGAAACGGTAGGGCCTTTTGTAACGCATGTGCATTTGCATCATAAGGATGGAACTAATAGGTATTCAGCTCGATCTGTGCGTAAGGGGGCACGGTGGATTCGTCCAATGATGCTGGGTGCTGATGCACAGGCAAAGTATGTTGTCTGCACAAAGCGGATTAATTACTGGGTAGCAGTAGCATTTATGATCGGCTCTTTTTTGTTTGCACTCCCGGGATTTTTTCCCGAAGCACTGGCTGCGTATAGTAATATGGTCTTTTTTTGTGGTTCGGTCTTTTTCACCTCTGCCGGATACTTGCAGCTGGTAGAATCAATAAATAAAGACATTACCAACCCAGAGTTATTCCGTACTGAGCAATGTTACTGGATACGGTTTGCATGGCGACCAAAAAATTTAGGGTATCTTTCATCGCTTGTGCAGTTTGCAGGAACGTTAATGTTTAATGTTAACTGTGGCTCTGCTTTTTTTCCGCTTACGATTTTGCAGCAGAATATGCTGATATGGGGTTCAGGTATGCTGGGGAGTATTTGCTTTTTGGTCTCATGCCTGTTTGCGTGGTTGGAGATATGCCGTGACCCGTCTATTACTGCTGGCCAATCTCCTGAATGGTGGATTGTGTGGAGTAATATTGTAGGTTCCATTGCATTTCAAATTTCCAGTATTGTATCGTTTTATCTCCCTCAGACTGGTGCTGAATTTGCTCCGACAGTATCCAGCTTTTATCTGACCTTGGGGGCAATCTGCTTTTTTATTGCAGCTGCTTTGTTGCGAATTGAAGATATTGTCGATTCGAGGAAATTGATCAGTGGAGAGTATAGCGCGTAGCAGGGGGAAGTGTTGATTGAGAGCGTTGCTTGTCGGGAGTCGTGGCTTGCGTCAGCAAAACGTGTGAAGATGCTATGAGGCAATAAAAGAGAAACGGCATCTGAATCCAGAAGGAGTCAGATGCCGTTTGCGGTATTATTTCTGCGCAGCTACAACGGAGACTTCGATGAGAAGTTCCGGGCGTGCAAGCCGCGCTTCAACACAGGCACGAGCAGGTGCGTGGCCTTCAGGTACCCATGCATCCCATACTTCGTTCATCTGTGCAAAATCTTTCATATCACGGATGTATAAGGTTGCAGAAAGCATGTGCTCTTTGTCACTGCCTGCTTCTGCGAGCAGTGCTTCAACTTTTGCGAGCATAGTGCGTGTCTGCTCTTTGATGTCTTTGGTTGCATCTTCTGCTACCTGACCAGCAAGGTATACTACACCGTTGTTGATAACGATTTTACTCATGCGGGTGCCGATTTCCATGCGTTTGATATCGCTCATGTTCTGTCCTTTTTCTACGCTGCTGCCAGCGCATAGCATATGTTCAGAAAATAGCAGCTCATGACCCCTCTTGAATTGAGAAAGAGAGAAGGCTGTTGTTTCAACAGTGCTTCAGGCGGCTGTTTGCCCACGATCGGCCCAAGCAGAGATGTTTTTTTCTGCAAGCGTGGAAAAGGCCGGAAATCTTGACAGTATGTACTGATGCCTGAAGTTGTCTTCCCTTATGCAACATTCAGTTGCAGTCGGTAGACGTTGCTTGATTCCTTCATGACGCGGAAGATGTCAACAACTGTTTTATTGTAGTTTCAAAGATTGCTGGCTTACTGGAAGAAGTAAACGTGGATACAGGTAAGGAAGCAAGCGTATGGCAGTCATAAAAAAAGCCCGCCATAAGGCGGGCTTTTGATGCCGAAGCTAAGTTCGCTTAGTAGCGAGGGCGACGCTCACGAGGCTGTGCTTCGTTTACACGAAGGTCACGACCCTGGAAGCTAGTGCCGTTGAGTGCTTCAATAGCCTGAGTTGCACCGTCAGCATCCATTTCCACGAAGCCAAAACCACGGGAACGACCAGTTTCACGGTCTTCGATTACACGAGCAGATGCAACTTCGCCGAAATCAGCAAAAAGGTTGCGAAGGTCTTGGTCAGTACAGCCCCAGGAAAGGTTGCCAACATAAATATTCTTATTCAAAACAAAAAACTCCAAAGAAAGGATTGTCCCCCGCCACAAAGCAAGCTTTGTTCGGGGCGTGTGTGCTACAAACCCAAGGGAAACTGAAGCACGATGTAAATACGATTATTGACCGTATCTGTGTTCATGACATTGGTCAATCGTTTCCTGTATTTTTTGTGCTTTTATTTCGCAAAAAAAAATCTAATACGTTTGTATATGGTTGTATGAATAACGTGCTGGTTTTGATGTGGAAAAGAAATGTGGAGGAATTTGCCGCAGCGAATTTGAAATGATTTTGTATCCGGTTACATGAAATGAAAAGTGATGAAATATGCAGGCGATCTGTGCAGAGGGTTGAATTTCGCTGGTTACGGGGCATCGTTGTTTGGGAAAACGATTGAAGAAAAGAGATAATTGTTGCGCTCGGAATGTGCATCAAGATTGCGTCAGGGCCAAAAAAAAAGATCATACTTTCGTATGATCTTTTATAAGTGCATGGTGCCCAGGGGGAGACTCGAACTCCCACGGGCGTGGCCCACTACCCCCTCAAGATAGCGTGTCTACCAATTCCACCACCTGGGCACTTATATGAGCTTCGCTAGTGCGTCACTCTGAGGCTGCGTTGAGCTGTTGTTCCTCAACGCGGAAATGTGTTTATGTGGAACGGCGTTGCTTTGCAAGTGTTTTTTTGAGTTTTTTGTAATTTTTCTGAGCAAACATATTGTTTGAGAATCATGATGTTGGTCTATCTGGTTGATTCTATTATATGTAGAATGTTTTTACTGGAATAAAATTTTTGATGGTAATTATCTGCTGAATTGTGATTTGACGGCCTGCAAGTAAGTCTGGCTTTTTATCGTGCTTGAAATTACTCATGCATATGAATCTGTCAGCCTATTGGCATAGATTGTTGCTGATGCAGGGCAGTATATCCAAGATACACAACTCCCACTGGAGCATTTATATGAAATCGACCCTCTTTCTTGATATTGGCAGCGGTACGCAGGATGTTTTGTATTACCGTGACGACATGGAACTGGAAAATTGCAGCAAGTTTGTTCTGCCTTCTCCTGCAAAGATGATTGCAAAGCGTATTTCGGAACTGACGGAAGCCGGACGCGATATCTATATGTATGGAACCAATATGGGCGGCGGTTTTTTTGGTGCAATGAAAAAGCATCTTGAAGCTGGTCTGCATGTGGCGATTCATCCTGAAGCTGCATACGCACTGAATGACGATCCGAAGCGGGTGGCTTCTCTTGGCATTACTCTTTGTGATACATGCCCGTCCGGATATGTTCCTGTTGAATTGTGTGATTACAATGCAGGCTGGTGGAATGCGTATCTTGGCATGGCTGGTTTACCTTACCCTGATGAGGTTGTTGTGGCAGCGCAGGATCACGGCGTGCATGAAGAGGAGAGCAATCGTATAGGTCGGTTCCGCATGTGGCAGGAATTGTTAACCCGTCATCAGGGCAATCCCTATTCATTATTGTACAAGAAGCCTGCTGAAAGTCTGACCAGATTAGCGACGGTTCAGAAAGCGACAGGCGGTGGGTGTGTTGCAGATAGCGCTGCAGCAGCCGTGCTGGGTGCATTGTTTGTACCTGAGGTAACACAGCGTTGCTGGCGTACCGGTATTACTGTTGTGAATGTCGGTAACAGCCACATTTCAGCGTTTCTCGTATATCAGGAAAAAATTTATGGTGTGTACGAACACCATACCGGGATGTTGACACAGGAACAGCTCCAGCATGACTTAAAAGAGTTTCGTCGCGGCTGGCTGACAGATGATATGGTGCGCGATGCCGGAGGGCATGGATGTATGTATATTGATGTGCCGGATGAGGGCGAAGGCTTTTTCCCGACCTATCTGCTTGGCCCGAAACGTTCTATCCTTGAAGGTAGCGGAGTTATGATTGCTCCGGGGGGGGATATGATGCTCGCCGGTTGTTTCGGGTTGCTAAAGGCACTGGAGAATCTTGAATAAAATTATTTTTTCGACAATGCCGAAATTGACATCGCCTGTCAGCTACGTATAATCCCAACTCATTTTGAGAATAAGGGGTTGTAGAATGGCATACTTTGATCCGGCAGAAGGTTGGTCTCGGGAAGAAATTGAACAGGCACAGGTTGCCCGTTTGCGTACAACCATAGCACAGGCTGGTAAGGCTCCGTTGTATCGGAAACAATTTGATGAGTTGGGCATTACTCCTGACTCTATTCAGTCTGTGGATGATGTGCGCAAACTGCCTGTGACAACAAAAGACGATCTCCGCGCCCAGTATCCGGATAAAATGAATACAGTACCGCGTAAAGATATCGTGCGTATGCATGCATCCAGCGGTACCACTGGTTCTCCTACCGTTATTCACTATACTCAGAGTGACCTTGATAACTGGTCAGATCTTGTTGCGCGCTGCCTGCACATGGTGGGGGTGCGCCCTGAGCATGTGTTCCAGAATATGACAGGCTATGGCTTGTTCACAGGCGGGCTTGGTCTGCACTATGGTGCAGAGCGTCTGGGCTGTTTGACCATGCCGTCAGGCCCTGGGAATACAAAGCGCCAGTTCAAGTTGATGAAAGACTTCAATACCTATGCTGCGCATATTATTCCTTCATATGCCCTGTACATTGGTGCTGCATTGCGCGACATGGGAATGTCTCCAGACGATTTGCCTCTCGGTATTGTCATTACCGGTGCTGAGCCGCATACAGAAGAGGCTCGCCAGCGTATTGAGGAGTTGCTTGGAGCGAAGGCGTACAACTCGTACGGATTATCCGAAATGAACGGCCCTGGTGTTGCGTTTGAATGTACAGAACAGTACGGCATGCATATCTGGGAAGATGCATTCCTTCCGGAAATTGTTGATCCTGCAACTCTGGAGCCGGTAGCAGACGGTGAGGTGGGCGAACTTATTATGACCACTTTGTGCCGTACCGGTATGCCGATTATCCGATACCGTACCAGAGACCTCACTCGTTTTATTACAGAAGAATGCCCATGCGGCAGATTACATAGACGCATTGACCGTATTTTAGGGCGTGCTGACGATATGCTTATTATTAAGGGTGTTAACATTTACCCTATGCAGATTGAGCGCGTGCTTATGGAGTTTAATGAGGTTGGCGAAAACTATGTAATTGAACTTGAGCGTGAGAATTTTATAGACCAGCTGCGTGTAAAAGTGGAAATTAAGGACGAACACTTTGTAGAAGATATGCGCGTCCTTCAGGGACTGCAGCGCAAAATAGCCTCACGGCTGTGTAGTGAAATTCTTATCACGCCGCGTGTTGAGATTGTTCAGCATAACAGCCTGCCGAAATCAGACGGCAAGGCGCAGCGAGTGGTAGACAAACGAGAATAAGGAATATTGAGTGGAAACAGTTCTCGCAGTTGTTTTTACAGCACTTATGGTCGCTTTTCTCGGCCTTCATTTTTTGAGCATGCCTGCTAACTTTTTAATTATGGGCATGCTGGTATTATGGAAGTTCATGTATCCGGCACAATCAGCGGATATGAATACAATGTTTTTTGTGATTACAGGTGGTCTTGTGTTGCTTGGTGAAGCGCTGGAATTTGGTTCCCAGTTGATGGGGGCAAAAAAATACGGTGGCTCTAAAAAAGGAAACCTTGGCGGGATCATCGGTGCCATTTGCGGTGCCATAATTGGTGCACCATTCTTTCTTGGATTGGGAGCACTGGTCGGTGCTCTTGGCGGGGCGTACGCTGGCTGCCTCATTTTTGAGATAGCGCATGGCCGTAATATGAGCGAATCAATGACTGCCGCAAAAGGAGCCTTTTACGGCAAATTCCTAGGCATGAGTATCAAGTTCGGTATCGGTGTTTTTGTCGTTGTGTACGGCGCATCGCATATATGGAACTAACAGTAATTAAGTAACCAAGAGGCTGTGGAGAAATCTGCGGCCTTTTTTTATGTGCTGTTTATCAGAATTGAGAGATGAAGATGTAGAAGAAAAGAAAAAGCCCCCGGCGGGAAAGGGGGCTTATAGTGCTGTGCTCCAGTGGTCGAAGAACAGGTGCGTACCAGTGAAGAGACCGAGTATTATGCACCTTGAAAGATCCCGACCGGGGTAAAAAAGAGCACAGCACGGGAAATTTAATGATGTGCGCCTAGAGCATAAGGTTGGCAGCAACAATTTGAAGTGTGACAACCAGAGAAGCAAAGACGATAGTTTCAATAATATTTCGTTTACTCATATCAACCTCTCAGGGTTTCAAAATAGGGGGAACAGGTACTGCACTACCTGTTCCCCTTTGTTACGGGTGCCTTTCGCTATCAGTATGCTGTAGATTTTTGTCCGTGTAAGGGGCGGGACGGGTAGATTTAAGAATCCGCGTTTTTTTGAAGAATTTGCGGATTGCTTCAGCATGATGACAAGAGCTGATGCTTAACGATTTTTTCATGGGCAACCCCTTTACGTGCTATGCGTTCAGTTTAGCGACAAGGTCATTTGCCCAGGCATCAATGTCAGCCTGTTCAGCTTTAGGATCGCCGTCAATTTTAAGCGAGTCAGCAAACACGGTAGCACCTGCATTTTTACATGCTTCCTCAATGGCATCTACTGCACCGCAGTAATATTCGTAGCTGCTGTCACCGCAGCCAAAGCATACGATTTGCTTGCCGGTAAGATCTACATTTTCAATTTCTTCATATACTGGAATGAAATCATCCTGCAGTTCGATTTCATCCTCACCCCAAGTGGAACAACCAAGGCAGCAGAGGTCGTATTCTTTTGCGAGGTCGGCAACATTAATGTCGGAAACATCTTCAATAGTAACTTCATGGCCGTTCTGTTCCAGAGTGCGCTGAACGCTTTCTGCAACATATGCGGTATTGCCTGTAGTAGAACCGTAGGTAATGAATACTGATGCCATAATTTTGTCTCCTGTTTGATTATGCTGCTGTATTAGTAATACAGCAGCTGTCTACAGTAGACAGAATAGCGGCGGTGCGTTTTGTGCACGGACATGCCGGACCGTCGTTGGGGAGACGGTCCGGCAGACTGCGAAGGAGTAATACTGATGTGTGATTTCATATTCATGTTTTTATTCAGCCAACTATGTTCGGGTTGAATTCTTTATATTGAAATTGAAATTCTTTTTCAATTAAAAAATGCAAAAAAAGTATATTGTTTTGTAAGTTGTTGATTATTTAGCGGGAATTGAGCCTTTCCAATGCTCCCACATGCTCCACTCCGGCGGGCACATGGCAGAAAAGGAACCAAGTTCAATTTGATAGTGATGGAGGTACATTGTTTGTTCGTGAGGGGAAGCAACGTCTTCTTCTGCTGAACCGTAGAGCGGGTCACCGACAATAGGAAATCCTTGAGAAGCAATGTGGGCACGAATCTGATGTCTGGCACCTTTACTGATTGCTGCCATAAGGAGTGTTGCCGAACCGGACGGATCGTTCGGTAACGTGGTTTCCAGTAGCGGTAAAAACGTTGTGTGGCGGAGCGGGTCGGAGTCAGGTTCCGGTAGTATTTTGGTAATTTTGCGTTTGGCAGTGTCGAGTTTGTTTGTCACGACAAGCGGTGCGGTTACGGAACCATGAACCAGCAGCAGGTAGAGCTTTTCCACTGCTCCTGCATTTTCCAGTTCCTTGAACATCGCAGCGGCAGCTTTTGATTTGGCTGCCATAACCATACCGGAGGTGAGGCAGTCGAGTCTGTTCAGCAGAACTGGAAGCACTTCATCTGCGGCAATGTCTTTAGCAAACAACGAGCGCAGTTCAGCTTCAAGGCTTGGAGTGTTTTTACCGGCTATCGCTGCAGTGTGGAGTCCGCCGGGTTTGTAAATAGCAGCAAAGTGAGCATCTTCATGCACTATATAAAGCTTTTTTGTCAGCTCTGTATTGAGTGTAGCGGAGTCTTGAGTGTTGTCGGAAGGCTGCTCAGACTCTGTTTTTTCTACGAGCAAAATTTGGTCTCCGGTGGAGACCGTGTGCCCTTTTGATCGAGGCACTCCGTTTACAAGGATAGTGTGGGTTTCAAAAAGGCGTTTGCGGATGCGCATGCCCGCTTCAGGAAGAAACAGGGATAGAGCGCCGTCGAGTCGACTACCGTCCAGTTCTGGAGGGACAGTTGCTGTAGAAAGATTGGATACCATGTGAAGCCATTGGATAAAGTTATTCAGGTGCATCTTCCATAGGGAAGTTGATTGTAAATTCGGTGCCGCTGCCTAATGTGCTGGCTACATCTACACTACAATTATGGGCGGTAGCAATACGCTTTACTATGTGTAATCCGAGACCGTGGCTTGATTCACTTCCGGTAGGCACAGCACTTCCTTTTGAAAACGGCGTAAAAAGTTCGTGTTGCTCTTCCTCTGCTATGCCTGGGCCTTCGTCCCGTACTATGAGCTGGATGCAGGTGTCAGTCCGTTTGGTACAGATATGGATGGTTGTGTTGTGGTCAGAGAATTTAACTGCATTGGAAAGCAGGTTGTCCAGCAACTGTGCAATGCGGTTCGGATCAGCAGTAACGTGCAGATCAGGTTCCAGATTTTGATGGATCGCAATGGACTTGCGGGAGGCAGACAGCCCTGTCAGGGCAATGCGCTGAGTAACAACGTCACTGAGCTTGAACGTTTTTTTTGTAATGGAAAGCAGGCCGCTTTCTATTGTTGAAACGTCCAGAAGGTCTGTAACCAGTGTAAGCATGTCGTCACTGGCGTTGTGGATAGCATCGGCAATTTCTTTTTGCTGAGCTGTTAATTCACCTGCATGACCTTCTTTGAATAGAGATGATAGGCCTTGAATACCAGTAATGGGCGTAACGAGGTCATGAGCAGCAACGCCGAGCATTTTATTTTTCACCATATTCAGTTGTTCAAGGTGACTAAGCAACTCGGTCATTTTGAGGTTTTGCATTATCCGGCAATACAGCTCCTCACGCTTGAACGGTTTATTAAGAAAGTCGTTAGCGCCGTTTTTAAGAAACATGGCCGAGATATGCAGGTCAGTATTGCCTGAAATTCCAATGATGGATGTGCGTTCCGGTGGATGGTTTTCGCGTAGGATACGGGTCAGTTCAAATCCTGCCATGTCCGAAATGTTTGCATCAATGAGTACCAGTGAGAAGTTGTACTGCTCCATGAGATGCATGGCTTCGCAGCCGGTCTGTGCCGGGACAGGATTGAGCATGTAGTTGGAAAGCAGGTGCGACATGTAATGGCGGATGGAGGCAGAGCTGTCCACAATAAGCACATATGTTTCCCGATTCTTCTGCAAGCGTTGTACAGCTTCAACCACGTTGTTGAGGACATCTCTCGTTTTAAGGATTGAATCTATGATGGTCGGGGAGAGCACACAGGCTGAGCAGGCTTCATTATTGCTATCTGTAATAAGAAGCGTAGGTATACTTTGTTCAGCTGTGACGTAGAACAGACTTTCATTAATATCGGCTAAGGAAGTATCCAGCACGGCAAGCTGTAATTGATCGCTGTAGCGGGAGGCAAGAGTAAAGGCTTCGGATGAAGAAACGGCAACAAGGCATGGGACGCTGCTTGTTGCTTCGATTCCTTGCTTCATCTTTTGCGCCATCTCTTCATTTTCTTCTGCAATGAGGATGTATTGAGTTTTCTCCGTGTTCATTCCAATACCGTTAGAGGATGGAGGTTACAGATGTGCAGGCGGATACATCACAAATGGGCAGAACTTCTCCGAGAAGGGCGTTGATGTCCTGTTTTCCCTTGCTGCGAAGTATTGAGTCCACATGCTGAATTTTATCGGCATTGGCAAAAAAGAGTTCTACAAGGTGAGGGTCAAAGTGATGTCCGGCTTCTTCAGTAAGGATTGCTGCGGTGTTTTTCCATGAAAAAGCTGGCTTATATGACCGTTCTGAGCGCAGGGCATCATACACATCTGCTAGGGCAACAGTGCGGCCCTCTATGGGGATGTTAGTACCGGCAAGATTTTTGGGATACCCTGTTCCGTTCCATTTTTCATGGTGCGTCAGGGCAATGATGCGTCCGGTTTCCAGCAGGTCTGATTTAGAGTTTGCCAATAGCTTAGCGCCAACTGTTGTGTGGCTTTTCATTGTTTCGAATTCAGCGGCAGTCAGTGGGCCCGGTTTAAGAAGGATTGCATCCGGTATGCTTATTTTTCCTACATCATGCATGGCTGCTGAATTGTAGATTCTCATGACATGTTCGCAGGGCAGGCCGGCAGCATCAGCAAGAATAGCGCTGAAAAAACAAATACGGGAGACATGGTTTCCTGTTGCCTCATCTTTATATTCAACAGCTTGTGCAAGTCTGTTGACGGAATCAAGATATGCCATCTCCAGATCAAAATGAGATTCTTTCAGCAGATTGATCGTTGTATGTAAATCTTCAGCGTAGACTATGAGCTGCTTGTATGCTTCTTGAATTTCTGTCTCACAGGTATCACTTTTGGACATACGATATTCCTTTTATGCATGGTTGCCGTACTGCGCCATAAACATGGAGCTAAGCTAAGGGTAGGCGCTGTTGTTAATCATATGCGGCACCATTGTCCGTGTACTATGAGAATGGATGTATAACAGGTATTTAGTGGCGTAATGTTGGCAGGCTGTTAGTAGAAGACAACAGGACTATGAGCGTTGTGCAGCTTGCTGAATATTTTTTAACAGATCGATAGGGCTGAATGGCTTGGTAAGATAGGCTACTGCGCCGGCCTGCAGGCTTTTGTCCTGCAATTTCTTTGAACCGGTGAGCATAATAACAGGAATATCAGCAGTTGCGGGATCTGCGTGAAGCTTTTGAATGGCGGTCAGTCCGTCGTATTCACCCGGCATGTCTATATCCATGATGATACAGCTGAGCGGAGTTTGTCTGGCAAGGGCAACAGCTTCAGGAGCGCTTTGACATTCTGTAACCTGATAGCCGTCACTGGAGAGCGTAATACGCACAAGGGTTCGTATTTCAGGGCGATCATCAGCAATCAGTATATTTTTCATGTCTTTCTCCGTGAGCTTGTCCGTAGAAAAGAAAAAAGCTGTCAGACGATCATATCAGACCGTCTGACAGCATAACATGAAAAATGTTTTTATTACTCGTCAGTAAAGGGGTGATCTGCTTCGAGGGCAACAGGGCTAAGCTCATAGCCAAGCTCTTTAGCCATAAATTCGAGAGCAGTAATGTCTTTAGTGGCACGCATGATGTCGAGCAGAGTATCCGCACCAAGCTTAGCACTCTGGTCGTACGGATTTAATTCACGCATCATTGTCGGATATGGTTTACCGATTTGCTCTGCTACCCATTTTGACTGCCGTGCGCCTAGAACCATGTTTTGTGTCACGCGAGTTACAGTTTCTCTCATAAGGCCATCCTTACTATCAAAGTTAGACGAATTACCATATATCCGCGATCGTTGTGAGGTCCCGCGGATACTCTCCTACTCTGATACAAAATAGACCACATAGTTCGTGATGCGTGAATTAGGCGCATGCTGTATTTTTGTATTGAGAGTATCCGTATTTTTATGGTAGGGTATAGCCTGATTACTACTCCTATAATGATAGGAAGTAAGGCGGTTTAGCGTCTTATTTGCAGTGGTGTGTTAACTTTTTGTGTCTGAGTATTGGGGGTAAACCTAAAGGCAGGCGTTTTAATGGAAGAGTTGTATCATGTTGTTTTAGCTGAAGATCATGTGTTATTGCGTGAAGGGCTGAAATCATTATTACTAACGTTTGAAGGCTTTGAGGTAGTCGGGGAGGCAAGCGACGGGTATCAGGCAGTAGAGTTGTGCGAAACTCTGAAGGTCGATCTGGTGTTGATGGACTTGTCAATGCCTAAACTGGACGGTTTAAAAGCAACAAAAATCATTAAACGTACTCTTCCTGAAATTAAGATTCTTGTTATCACACAGTATGATGCCAACGATTATGTTCATTCTGCGCTATCAGCCGGAGCCGACGGCTACATTCTCAAAGATGCCACCAGTGAAGAATTTCTGCTTGCAGTCACCAGCATTATGGATGGAAAGACCTATATCTCTCCCGGAGTGGCCAGTAATGTTATCAGAGGATACTTGAATGGCAGTGGAAATGCCGAGGCAGGTTCACCGTTGGCAGACCTGACACCTCGTGAAGAGGAAATTTTCCAGCTTGTAGCAGAAGGCTACACAAGTAGGGAAATAGCTGAGATGCTGGTTGTAAGCATTAAGACAGTCGAAAAACATCGCTCTAACCTTATGCAGAAGCTTTGTGTGCACTCTGCGGCAGAGCTTCGGGAATTTGCTGCACAGCAAGGGGTAATTTTTAAAAAGCCTGAGCTAAGTGCGTAGAGCAAAGCCATTGAAAAGCAAAAGATAGATTGATGATGACTCAGCACGTTGGTGCTTGCTTAGACTTGTTTCAGTCTGTCTACCGAAGTTTGTTAACACAAAAGGGGAAGTACCGTTACCGGTACTTCCCCTTTTCTCGTATTGTGTTGTGGAGTGTGACTAGTTTTCCAACTGCTGGATACCGTCGAGCAACCACATGGAGTCATCTTTGTTGCTTTTAAGGAAATGCCATACTTCGCGCACCTGCTCCGGTTGCTGTGCTGATGCATCTTCACGCATGAGCACATCGAAGTATACAGTGGCGAGAATGCCTTCTGCGTCTTCTTTTACTTCGAGAAGACGGGCATTGGACATAAGGATTTCGGTACGGGACGGAGTAGGGTCTTCTTTTGCCTGCTGTTTGATGGACTCAAAGACTTCCTGCGTCGTGAACTGCTTGATGTCATCAAGGTCACGGCTGTCCCAGCTTTGCTGCAAGCGGTTGAATACCACCTTGGCACCTTCAAGGAAGTCTTCAGTGTCGAAACCGGCCGGTGTAACAACCTCAGGCTGAACATCTTGAGCATGGCTTCCGCCTGCCGGTGTGCTGCGCAGGTTTGACCACGCATCCTGTGCCTGACGCTTCATGGTCGAGAAATCGTCCTGCTGCGGTGCATAGGATTGTTGCTGGCTGTAGTTTGCTTGTCCTCCGGCCTGATATGCAGATTGCTGCGATTCCATTCGTCGTGACCGGAACATTTTGCGGAGAAAGAAAAATGCTAAGACTAGCAGGATAATGTCGAAAAAACCGATGCCACCAAAGCCGCCGCCAAAGAGGAGGGAGCCAAGTAAGCTACCGGCAAGAAGACCGCCAAGCATGCCGCCCATGCCTCCAAAGAGACCTCGGCGCGGTTGCTTTGTGTTGTTAAAAGCGGATTTGTTTTGGTTCAGCGGAGCCTTAGGTACGGGCTTTGAGAAGCTCTTGCTGAACATTGGCTTACTCCCGAAGGACCTCCCCCCGCCGAAGCGTTTGGCGTCGGCAAATTCTGACATGCCGATAACAAACACAGCAGCCAGAATCGGGATAAGGAGTAAGGCAACAGGACGGATCATTTTCATAGGGTTCTCCCTGTAAAGAATATACCCGTACCATGTAACTATATTGAGGCATCCGTCAAGGGGACAGATGCCTCAAACATTGTTACTTTTTAAAGTCGTCTACTTTAATCCATGTAACAGCGCCTAACTCAACAGGCTTTTCGCCGGCATCCGGCACAACCATTGTGTAGTCAGCTGTGGTGAGTGCAGCAAAGCCCCACCAGCCTGCTTTAGGGCATGTAACAGTAAACACACCGTTCTTGTCTGTTTTGACAACCATGGTAACGTGGTATTCTGTAGGTCTTTTGTAGCCGTCTTTATTGTAGAATTCATATTCAACAATGGTGCTTGGAACCGGCTTTCCGTCTTTCAGAACCTGACCTGTGAAGCTGCTGCCGACGTACAGGCCGTACGGGCGGCTAAGCGGAACAATTTCCATAGGCAGCCTTGCTGGCGTGTCCCATCCGTCTTCAGAACCGAAAGCAGCTACATATGCTTTTGTGTAGTGAACAATGAAGCAGTCTTCTTCAGGTTCCCAGTAAGGTTTTGGTTCCATGATGAACTGGTACACACCTGGACGCTTGAAGCGGTAATTTGTTTTCCATGCAGGTGCATCCATAATGGTGGTTTCAGTAAGCTCAGGAAGCAGATCAATCTTCTCGTCGTTAACCAAAGCATAAAACTGCTTTGGCTTTTCAAGCGGCATGCCGATGCCGTCAAACGGGTGAGAGAATGAAAGCGCAAGGTTGGTGCTGCGACTTTCCTGTGTGGCAACATTGTTGTCTGGAATAACCATTCCGAAATGGGCAAATGCCGGACTGGCAACAAGCATAAAGGCAATAAATGTGAGAATAATTGTGCGCATAGCTGCTCCTGTTAGGTCAAAAAAGATCTGTCGAATTGGACACCTAGGAGTTGGTTACACGAATTGAATAATCGTGTCACCAAGAAAGTAACAGAGGTGAAATGGTGCTACTGGTATGGATATGTTCGAGTGCGGGCAGTTGAACATGCTGGCACAGAATCAACAACTGCTTATCGACCTGAACGGCAACTTGCTTATGATAAGGGAGTGGAATGTTCCGGTTCTGGAGTTTTAGCAATGATGGCAACCTCAACTGAACCGGCTCCTGCCTGCAGCAGCGGGTGTACTGCTTGATGCAAGGTAGCACCTGTGGTGGCGATATCGTCAACAAGAAGAAGATGTGCGCCGTGTAATGATCGGGGCAGGCGCGCGGTGAAGGCACCGGAGATGTTCTGCGCACGGTCTTTTTTACGTAAGGTTGCTTGCGGGGTCGTTTCTCTGGATCTGTACAAAAGTTCCGGCATGAGCGGAGTTTGTATTTTTTGTGCAATAAGTTTTGCGCTGAGCATACTTTGGTTATGCCCGCGCTGGAGCAGGCGCTTTTCGTGCAATGGAACCGGAACAACTGCGGCTGGAGGATGTGCCGCAGGCTGGTAGATGCTTGTCAGGAGGCGGGCAAGAGTCAGCCCTGCATCCAGCCTGCCGTGGAATTTGTGCTTAAGAAGCAGTTCGCGCAGTAATCCTTCATAGCCTCCATAAAGCGTGATGCGCGTCCAAGGGGGTGGAGCAATCATGCATGAGGAGCAGCGAGAAGGGCTGCCAATTGCTTTCGCATAGAGCATGCCGCAGTCAGGACAGTATCCTTGTGTCCGTGGTGCTAGTTGCTTTAAACATGCGGAGCACAGTTGCGGCGGGCTGCTATGGAAACGTGATGTGCGAGCGGTAGAAAGTTCAGGAGCTGACTCTCCGCTCTCATACAGGGAGCGGAATGAAATTTCGGTTGCTGGCGAATAAGGCGTAAAGCATGAAACACAGCGGACTTCGTCTATTCCTAGAAAGGTTGCAGTACTGGCCAGCAGTGTCAGGATGCTATGCATGTTGCGTTGTCCAGAGACTATTTATATTTAGTAAGAGGCGGAATGCTGCCGGCATACGCCGCTCTGCCGTACTCCAGAATACGCTCAACCGTTGCAGAGTCGTTTTCCAGTTCCGTAGGCCCGTCTTTGCCATAGATAAGAAGCGGTTCTGCAAGTGAAATATTGAGCGGAGTCAAAAAGTATTTGAGTGTCAGCAGGGAACAGTGGAAAAGCTGATCTCCAACAGGGCGTGCCGCCACAAGACAGACGTATGCTTTTCGTGGTGGAAGCGAAAGAATGTACGGATCGCGGTTATGGTGTCTGAACCAGAAACATTGGCAGCGGTCGATGAATGTTTTGAAGATGGACGGTAAGTGGTAGAAATAAATAGGGGACGTAATGCACAATGCAGGCGCTTCCATGAGCATGGAATAGAGCACAGAACTGTCATCTTTGCCTTCCTGAACGCACCCCTTGCTGCCCTTTGCAGCGCATGCTTCACAGGCGGTACAGTGGCGGACTGTATAGTCACGCATGTACTGAGTCTGTGTTTTGCCACCGGCTGCTTCGTACCCTTGGGCAAACAGTTTTGCCGCGTAATCAGAGTTGCCGTTTTTGCGGGCACTGCAACCCAGAATTTGAAGAGCGTTTGCAAATGATTGCGGTGCAGGCATGAGAACTCCTTAAGCTAATCGGTACGTTTTGAGGCGGTGCGTGTGCACACTGCAGAAAGTTCAGTATGGTCGTCTGTCTGAATTTCGCAGTGCCATTCAGGATATCTTTCTACGGCATATTCAAGTGCAACATGGCTTCGCGCAGGAAGTAAAAAAAGTACCCTGTCTTTCTTCTGAACTCCGAGATAGAAACTTATCTCGACGCCAAGTCCTCAGCATATCTTGCGTAAATCAGCGACAGTGGTGTCGGTGCTTGCTGTATGTGTAGGCATGTTACCCCCTGTGTTTCCTAAAGACTGTGTGTAACCGGCAGGTTGCCGCATTACTTTTTTTGTTCAGGCACAGCAGGCTGTGCCTGAACAAGGACACTATCGTTTGAAATCAGAAAAGTACGGGTTGTTCAACTCTTCATCTTTGACTGATGAGTGAGGGCCGTGTCCTGAATATACTACGGTTTCAGGTGGGAGTGCGAAGATTTTTTCTGTGACAGAGCGTTTCAGCACATCAAAATCACCGCCAGGAAGATCGGTACGACCGATTGCGCGGTAGAATAACAGGTCGCCCACAAAGACAACAGCTGCATCTGCAAAGTAGAAAGAGAGGCTTCCGGCAGAGTGCCCCGGGGTCGCCAGTACCTTACAGTTCAGATCCATGAATGTATGTTCCCCTTCGTTGATAGGGGTGAAGCTGAATGCAGGAACTTTCGGGAATCCCCACATACCGCCTTGACCTACCTCGGAATCGAGAAGAGCTGCATCGCCACTGCTGCCGATAACGACTGCATCAGTTGCTTCTTGCAATGCTTTTACACCGTATAAGTGGTCAAAGTGGAAATGCGTAATGAGGATGTGCGTGAGCGTGAGTCCTTCTTTTTTGAGAAACTCAACTACGGAATCAGGTTCTCCGCCAGGATCAACTGCAATAGCTTTTCCTTCGTGAAACAGAACATAGCAGTTGGTTTCAAGTGGTCCTAATGGAAATGTTTTTACTTGCATTAAAATGGCTCCAGCATAATATCTGCCAGCGGTTTGCGTGAGGAAGAGCCTTCCTGCGCAGGTTCGCCGATGGCAATAAATGTAATGAATTCATAATTGGCAGCATCAAGGGAAAGAACATCAAGTACCTGTTCTGCATTATTCATCATTTGTCCCAGCCAGACAGAACCAAGGCCGAGAGCATGTGCTGCAAGCATAATGTTCTGAATGCAGGCACCGGCAGACTGATGATCTTTAAGCTCATGATACAGGCTATTTTTATCGAGAAAAACACCGATCATAAGCGGTGCATTGTTTACGATATGTGAGTAGATCGTGCAATCGGCTAATCCTGCCATACGCGGGTCATCTGTATTGATGACAATAAAGCGGAACGGCTGGTTGTTTTTTCCGCTGGGAGCCCAGCGACCCGCTTCCAGCATGGCAGTGATTTCATCACGTGTGATAGTTCGGTCAGTAAATTTTCGTATGCTGCGACGCTCTTGCAGTGCAGCAAGGACAGGGTTGGACATGCTGTCTCCTTATCAAAAAAATATGCTCAACGTCATTGATGGATATGTCTGGACATAACAACGTATCATAAGAGCAATGGCAAATCAGAGTCTGTGCTTTGACAATACAATACACAGTTGCCTGTGACAGCCGTAACGTGCTTGGTTTGCATTGAATTGCCGTACCCTGAGTGTACCGTCTGTTGTTTCCAGTTTCTCATTTTCTTTCCACAAACCGGACTGTGCAGAATACAGAGTGTAGTCTTCTGTAAATCAACGCAAAATGCAACCGGTGCTTTTCTTTGTGGTGTAACCCATGTATAAAAAATGGTTATGAAAGCGCAAATAGATATTCTGAATTCGGAGCGGACACAGTTAAGTAGATATGATCTTATCACGTATGAGCATCTGCTTGCTGACTCGGTCAAATCTATTATCAATTTTTCATCGTACAGTCTGTATTTCCCAAGAAAGATTCAAAGCCTTGAGGCTGTATGGGATGCAAAAGAAAAAAAACTTTTGCTGCCTCTTGTCATGAATAACAAATTTTACGGGCAGTTTGTTGCCCGTGGTGTGTCGCTTCGCGCTCCGAAGACGCTCCTTGAGATGCTTCCTGCTGTGGCAACGCTGGCTCTTGAAAAAATACAAGGGGTGAAATCCAGTATCACGAATGCGCAAAACGGACTTTTTACCCGTGACTATCTGTATCACGCGACAAACCGTGAACTGCGCATGATCCGTGAAGGCTTTCATCCTTCCGGAGAACCGCGTACTGCGGGGAGTGAAGAATATCGTGCTTCTGTTGGCGTAGTGCTTCTTGATCTTTCCGGCTTGCGTTCCGTAGCAACAGAGTTCGGACATCTTTTTGCCGAAGAGTTGGCTGTGCAGTTTGCAGATGCCTTGTCTTCAATAGCACCGGAGCAGGCTCTTGTGTGCAATAGCGCAGAGTATGAATACGCCATTCTTGTACCTGCCGGAACCTCGAGCGTGTGCAGAAAAATCGCCGGAGAAGCAGTGCGTACCCTGCGCTCCATTCAGAAAGTCCACGACATAACTGAACACAGAGTCGGTGTTGATATTGCCGCAGGCTATGCAGCGTTTCCACAGGATTTTGAAGGCGCTCAGTTTGAACTGAATAGTAACGAGCAGAGCCGTATTCTGTTGGGAAAAGCCCGCATAAGTGCTGAAGTTGCCAAGCGCCTCGGAGAACTCCTCACCATCCCGCATGTCCTTGGGTTTACCCGTCTACTGCATGAAGGGGGAACTGTTCGCGAAGTTCTGCCAGTCAGCCGTGTGGTTGTTGATGTGGGCATGTCCATGGGTGCTCGTGAAGGCCAGCGTTTTTCCGTGTGGTCATGTAATTATGACTCCAAATATGCAGACGGCGTTTCTCCCGATTCCTTGATAAAACGCCACCCTTTGTACAAAGGGGAGCTTGTGTTGATGGAGGTGCGTGAAACAGAATCAGTGGCAGAGATAATGCATCTTGGTGATCCTACATGGGCTGTTGCTCCGACAGATACCATCAAACTGCTGCCAGAAGAAAAAGGAATAGGCGTTGCTGTGTCGCAAAGCTCTGAAGAGGAGCAGACAGACGCCTTAACCGGATTGTATAAGCATAGAGATTTTATTGCCCGCTTTACCAAGGAACGGGAACAGACTGACTCTTTTGCTCTTGCCCTAATACGTCTTTCCCGCATGCCGCATGATACCGGTGGGGCAGGGGAGCAGATTTTAGCGGAAGCAACTCAGCTGTGCCGCGATATTCTGGGCAGCGATATGATTGGCGGCAGGTACGGTCTTAATTCTCTTATTTGCTTTTATCCGGAAGGCAAGCCGGAGTTTGTACAGGTGCTCTTTAATGAATTATGCGTGCGCCTGTTAGCAAATCTTGGAATAGAAGCAGCTGTGGGTGTCTTCTGTTATCCGTATCTGGATTACCGTAAAGGCGATGCATTGGAGTGCTGCCTTAAAGCACTTGAATACGCCATGCTGCTCCCGGAACCACGGGTGGGAATTCTTGATTCGCTTGCGTTGAACATCAGTGCAGACAAGCTCTATTCCAAAAACGATTCCTTCGGGGCAATTGAGGAGTACAAGCGTGCCTTGCTTGCTGACGAAGATAACACCATGGCATGGAACTCCTTAGGGGTTTGTTATGCGGGATTAGGGCGTAAAGAAGAGGCGCGAAAACATTTTGAAGGTGCATTGGTTCGTGATGCACATGACACAATGGCCTTGTACAACCTTGGGCACATCTCGCAAACGCTGGGAAATTTCAATGCAGCACGGCAATATTATGATGACTGCCTTGCACATGATGCAGAACACTTCTTTTCCCTCATCCGTCTTGGACAGGTGAATGAAATGGAGAATGACTTTGCAACCGCACGTATGTTTTTTGAAAAAGCCCGTGCGCTTGAAGAAAATAAACCTCTCGTGGAACGTAACTTTGCCCGCCTCTGTATGAAAGAAGAACAACCGGATAAAGCCCGTGAACATCTTCATCAGGCATTGTTGTACAATCCGCAGGATGCAGTAGCACTTGAGCTTATGGCGCGTCTGTATCTCGATGGGGGTGAAGACCCTGAGATTGCAGAAGTACTGGCACGACAGGCCGCAGCACTGCGACCGGATTTTAAAGGAGCTTGGCTCCAGCTTGCCCGTGCGCTTGAAGCATGTGGTAAGAAACAGGAAGCGCATCAGGCGCTTGTGAAAGCAGGGGAATTATAGTGCTTCAACAATTGAAGTCGTTTTTTGCATCGCCATACATTGCGGTACCCATCGGCGCGCTTATCATCAGTTTTTCTCCGGTGCTCGTAAGACTGACCACCGTATCGCCGGACAGTTCGGCATTTTATCGCGTCCTCTTTGGCGGGATCACCCTGATGATTATCTCAATTGCCAGACGGGAAAAAATATCTGTCCCGTTAAAAATATGGGGGCTCGTGGCGTTAACCGGAGTCTTTTTTGCCATTGACCTGCAATGCTGGCATCGTTCGATTGGCTATGTAGGCCCCGGACTGGCAACAATCCTTGGTAACCTGCAAGTATTCGCCACAGCAGCATTCGGTGCCATACTGTTTAAAGAAATTATCTCAAAACGTTTAATCGTAGCATTGCCATTAGCTGTCATCGGGCTGTTCCTTTTGATCGGCCTTGATATAAACCAAATGTATTCCCATATCCTCTGGGGGCTCTTCTTCGGTATCCTGACAGCACTTTCGTATTCTTGCTATTTAATCTGCCTTCGCCAGTCCCAGTCGACAGAAAAAAAGTTACCGCTTTTTGCCAACATGGGGATCATCTCCTTACTCACAGCGTTGAGTGTGGGCATTTCCATGTACAGCACTGGTGATTCCTTTGCCATCACCACCCCGCATGACTGGCTGTATCTCATTATGTACGGTGTGTTCTGCCAAGGCATCGGATGGGCGTTTATTTCAAAAGGCCTCCCAAACTTACCAGCTGCCATTGCAGGTTTACTCATGCTGTTGCAACCAGCACTCGCATTCGTTTGGGATGTTGTGTTATTTAACAGGCCAACCGGAACCTACGGGCTTTTCGGCGTAGCACTCGTTCTCTTTGCCATAGGCATGGGGATTTACGGGCAGCAGGCTGTGACTAAAGAGACTGCATAGCGTTGGTGTGTCTCCGACGGGCAGGCGGGCTCTGCCCCCTGCACCCCCGCAAGGGGACGCGTCCCCTTGACCCCGAGTATACGCGAACCAGTCCGTTCTTTATGATGTTGGAAGCCGCGTAGCAGCTAACTTTCTGTAATAAAAAAGGCTGTCCTTTATTTAAAGGACAGCCTTATACCTTTGAAAGGTAGTGGGGACAAAGCCGCGAGGCTACTGTAAAAACGGGCTAGCATCGCGAGTAAAAGTTTTTGGAGAGTCCAGAGAACCTTTTTTAAAAGGTTCTGCTGGTCGCCGAAGGCATCCCGCTGATAAGCGCCGCCGGAGGCAATAGCTGCGAAGAGCTTTTTAGGAAATTACTCTGTCACAAAAATTGGCAGATCAGGCATTGGCTTGCCTGCTATTTCGAATGCTTTTTCCAGCAGGAGTTGAATTGCGTATTCGCCGTCTGCACCGAGTTCCATGGAAAAGTCGTTTACGAAGGTGGCGATGTGCTCTTTGATGACTTTGTCATCCATTTCTTGTGCGTGCTCTTTGATGTATGCGGTGGCTTCATCTGGGTGTTCGCGCACGTAGGCAAGGCTTGCGCGGATAGCTTTTTCAAGCTGGCGGGCGGTTTCCATTCCTAGGTCTCGGCGGATAGCGATGGCACCGAGCGGCAGCGGCAGGTTTGTTGTATTTTCCCACCATTGTCCGAGATCGAGAACTTTTTTGAGTCCGAAATTCTCGTAGGTAAAGCGCCCTTCATGGATGACGACACCGGCATCAACCGCGCCTGATTGCACGGCTGGCATTACTTCGTCAAAAAGCATTTCCACTCGCTCCCCTTTTAGGGAGTTATTAAGGGAGAGGAGCATGTTGGCTGTAGTAAGTTTGCCGGGGATGGCAACTTTTTTGTCTGCTTCACGTGCGGACTGGAAGCATGTGTCCTGTTTGGTTACGACGATAGGCCCGCAACCTCTGCCGAGTGCCCCGCCTGTTCGCAGAAGAATGTAATTATCAAGGCAGTCTGTCATGGCGGCGACCGAAAGCTTGGTTGCTGCAATATCGCCTTTGCGTGCGCGGAGGTTTAAATCCTCGACATCTGCCATGTACATGCTGATGTCGAAAGGCATTGCAATTTTCTTGTTCGCAAGGGCGAAAAAAATCCATGTATCGTTCGGGCAGGGAGAAATGCCTAGTTCTAACTGCATAATGATAACCTCCGGTGTACGGGAGCATAGTGTTCGATAAAAACGCACGCTGTGCGGCTTGTGTGTAGTTATTCTTACGGTTGACATAGCTCGCATGCAAGCAGATACTCAGCCCGCCGAAGACCACATGCACATGTTGCCGTATGTATTATATACTCTGCATTGATTTACGGTAAATTGGAACGTTCGATTTGCCTCGTATACAGCGGCAGCAGCAGTACATCAAGATACTGATACTGTCTTTTGATAACGCAGAGAGCGTGGTTCTTTTAGTAGACATCTGGAGACCGTGATTATGTTAGATGCTGGTTACTATGCCCGTCTCGGACTGGGCAGTGTATTTGAAAAGGTTATGAACGGTGAACGTCTGTCCATTGAAGACGGTAGAAAGCTGTTCGCCTGTGAAGACATAAACGCCCTTGGCGCACTGGCGCATCATGCACGCACCTGCATGCATGGGGATTCTGCGTATTATGTATTGAACCGCCATGTTAACTACACAAATGTATGTGTAAATGCCTGCCTTTTTTGTGCGTATCAGAAGGAGCAGGACGAGCAGGAAGGCGCGTTTCGTCTCAGCATAGACGATATTGTTGCCAAGCTTGATCCACAGGACGGTCTTCCATATGACGAAGTGCATATTGTAGGCGGTTGTCATCCTAAATTGCCGCTGAGCTTTTTTGAAGAAGCTATCTCCCGCATAAAAGAAACCTATCCCGGTATTGTTGTAAAAGCATTTACTGCTGTTGAGATTGCGCATTTTGCTGAGCTGGAAAACTGTACAACTCAGGAAGTGCTTGAACGTCTGAAAGCAGCAGGTCTGGAAGCTATGCCGGGTGGTGGTGCTGAAATTTTTGCACCTGAAGTCCGCGAAAAAATTTGTCCGCGTAAAGCAACTGGTGAGGAATGGCTCAATGTTGCACGTGAGGCGCATAAGTTGGGTATTACCTCCAACTGTACAATGCTGTTCGGACATCTTGAGTCCATTGATGATCGTCTCGATCATCTGGACAAGCTGCGCAGACTTCAGGATGAAACCAACGGGTTCTCCTGCTTTATTCCACTTCCGTTTTTGACGGAAAACAGCATGCTTGAGCTGCCGGAAGAGCGTAAAGGCAAGCATACCGGTCTTGATAAGCTGCGTACTATCGCGGTTTCCCGTCTTATGCTTGATAATATTCCGCATATTAAAGCGTACTGGGTCATGCTTGGCGTTAAGCTTGCGCAGGCAGCACTTCACTATGGTGCTGATGACCTTGACGGTACTATTGTTGAAGAAAAGATCGGCCATGATGCTGGTGCACAGTCTGATCAGGCTATGACGATTCCGCAGTTGGAAGAGATGATTTCCCGTTCCGGATTTAATCCGGTACGCCGTAACAGCTTCTTTAAGCCTGTTACTGATAAGCAGGAGGCGTAGGTATGTTTGTCCACAGCCCGTTTCATGAAAACGACGCCGTATTGGAAGTTGCTAAAAAAGTACTTCGTGGTGAGCGGATAGACCGTGGTGAAGCAAGCGTTCTATATAATGAAGCCAGCCTGCACACCCTTGCGCATCTTGCCAACGAAGTTCGTTTTGCAAAACATCCTGAGCGGATTGTGACATATGTTGCAGACCGCAATATCAACTACTCCAATGTTTGTAGCTGCGCATGTCGCTTCTGTGCATTTTTTGTTGCACCGGATAAAGCTGAGACTGATGGCGGCTATGTTATTTCCCGTGAAGAACTTGGCCAGAAGATTGAAGAGACCATTGCACTTGGTGGTACTCAAATTCTCATGCAGGGAGGACATCATCCTGACCTGACCATGGAATTCTATGAGGATATGATCCGCTGGATTAAAAAAACATATCCTTCTATCCACGTGCATGCATTTTCTCCGCCGGAGATTGTGTTCTTTGCAGAGAATGAAAAGCTGCTGGTAAAAGATGTTATTGCCCGTCTTCGCGCAGCAGGACTTGATTCCATTCCGGGTGGTGGCGCAGAAATTCTTGTGGACGAAGTCCGCAAACGTGTTTCCCCGAATAAGTGCAGCGCAACACGCTGGCTTGCTGTGATGGAAGAGGCGCATTATCAGGGACTGAATACGACGGCGACCATGATGTTCGGTCATGAAGAAAAGCTTGAAGATCGTTTGGAACATCTGTTTGCTGTACGTGAGGTGCAGGACAGAACAAACGGATTTACAGCATTCATCCCGTGGACATTCCAGCCGGGTAACACCAATATTACATGCAGACCTGAGCCAAGCTCCGGATACCTGCGCGTGCTTGCTATGTCCCGCATTGTTCTGGATAACATTCCGAATATTCAGGCATCATGGGTTACTATGGGGCCAGAAATCGCACAGTTATCTCTTTCATACGGTGCCAACGACTTTGGCTCACTGATGATTGAAGAAAATGTTGTTGCGGCGGCAGGTACCTCTTTCCGTCTCACCCGTGAAGAAATTCATTCCATTGTTGAAGCTGCCGGATTTACGCCAAAGCAGCGGACAATGAACTACACTCTTGTAGAAGACAAGGAAGCCTAAGTAGTGCAGCAATCGAAAAAGAAAGTACGGGTCGGTCGTATCCGCTACCTTAATGTGCTGCCTATTTATCATCCGCTGGAATCTGGGGAGCTTGGAGAAAATTTTGAGCTTGTTTACGGTACTCCTGCGGAGTTGAATGAACAGATGGAAGCCGGAACTCTTGATGTGTCTTCCTGTTCTTCATTTGAATATGCACGGCATCCTGAAAAATATTACTTGCTTCCGGATATTGCCATCGGAAGCGCTGGCCCTGTTATGAGCGTGCTGCTTATAAGCCAGAAGCCGATTTCAGAGCTGGAAGGGGAAGAAATTCTGACCACAGCCCAGTCGCATACCTCTGCTGCATTGCTGCGCATGTTGTTTCGTGATTGTCTTAAACAGGATGTGTCGTACAAAACAGGTTCTGTTTCTGATTACATCGACCGTGGTGAACTGCCAGTTGCGGCGTTATGCATCGGTGACGAGGCACTGCGTCTTGCTAATGATGAGCGCTATCCGTACCGCCTTGATCTTGGTGAAGCATGGCGCGAATGGACAGGACTTCCGTTTATTTTCGGGGTGTGGATTGTTTCCCGTAAATCTGTAGAGTCCGGTTGTTTCTCACAAGACCCTGCGGAGCTGTTCAGAAAAGCAAAGCAGTGGGGCGACGACAATATACAGCACGTTATCAGCCTTGCAGAAAAAGCAGGGTACATGGATACAGAAGGACTTACTCAGTACTTCAAAAGTCTTGTGTATGATCTTGGTGAAGAAGAGCAAAAGGGACTGCGTCTGTTCTTGAAGCGTCTTGCTGATGCAAAGGAGATTCCTTTTGCACCTGAGCTTGAATTTTATGAGCACACATGCTGATCTTGTATATAAATTATGAAAAAGGGCTGTCCCACGTTTGGGACAGCCCTTTTTTTATGCGTGATTTGCTTGCGGGGAAGAGGTTACGCAAGGGGAATACGTAACTCTGTGAGAAGGTCTTCTTCTGCGGTGATTGATGGACAGTTAAGATACACTTCAAGTGGCGGGTTTATTGTTAATTCTTCGCCTGAATCTGGAAACCAGCTGCTGAGCATGGCGACAAATGTTTTGGGTATATCGCGATAGGAGCCTTTATGAACACAGCAGGCATATCTTCCGCCTTGAATAATCATCTTTTTAGCTTCACCGGTAACGTGGAAATCTTCCGGTATTTCCATGCAGCCATCATAGCGTAGTTTTTCTGCGGGAGTTGTTCGTGGATCATCGTGGCTTGTACCGATTACTTGTCGATATGTACCATAAAGCCCGTTTTCCCGCGCCCAGTTGCATAAGACTGGATATACCTTCCCACACTCTGCATATGGCCCGATGTGGCGTATTGCGGCTACGTTAATAGGATTACAGTGTTTTATTGTGACAGGTGGTGAAGAAATGGTCTGCGCAGTGGAATGCATCAGTCTGCCTCCAATCAGGGAACTGTAGTCAGGCTGCAGCTTCCTGAATTTGTATGGTGAGAGGGTGAACCGCTTTTTGAATGCGCGAGAGAAGCCTTCCTGCGATTCGTACCCTGCGTCCAGAGCAATATCCATAATCGATGTTTCGGAAAAAAGTAGTTGGTTTGCTGCACGTTGCAGGCAGAGTCTGCGTTGATATTCTTTAACACCTTCTCCTACTATCCCAGTAAAAAGAGAGTGGAAGTAGAGCGCGGAATACCCGCATTGTTCTGCCAGCAAGTCTAAAGAGACAAAGCTGTCCAGATGCTCTTCAATGTAGCGTTGTGACTGTGCTATCCGTTCGCGGATAGGTACTTTTTTCGTGTTCATGCGGGTATAATTACCACCTGACGTGATGCATTTCTTGACCGTTTTTTAGAAAAAGAACGGGCAGGGGGTGAACCCTGCCCGTCTGGTGTACGTTAGCTTCTGAATCCATGCAGGAATCCTGCATCGTAGAGTTTGGAAAAATGTTCTTCATTATCCTCACCCGGCAAGATCAGAAAGACAGTCTGACGGTTGAGGTTATGTTCTGCTACTGATGCGCACAGGTTGCCTATGGTCGTGCGGATAATTTTTTGATCCGGCCAGCCCACGCGATAGGCAATGACAACAACAATCTCATCCTCAAGCCCGCCTGCGCGTAACTCTTCAACAAGACGTTCAGGGTGCGCAGCTGAAAGGTAGACAGCCATTGCGCAACGGTGTTTTGCCATGTCCCGCAGTTTTTCGGTTTCCGGCACAGGGGTACGACCTTCCAGTCGGGTGATGATGACGGACTGGGACTCTTCAGGAACAGTCAGGGATGTCGCCGATGCTGCTGCGGCTGCAAAACTAGCTGTAACTCCCGGAATAGTGCCGTAGCCGACTCCTTCTTTATCCAGTAAGCGCATTTGTTCCCGTATGGCGCCATACAGGCTGGGATCGCCTGTGTGGACTCGGGCAACGGTACCGCCTTTGCGGACTGTCTCCATAACAGCTGTATGTGTTTCTTCCAGATTCATCGGGGCAGAATCCATGATGGTAGCGGATTCTTTTGCACCTTCGACGATGATCGGTGGAACAAGAGAACCGGCATACAAAACAAGGTCAGCTTCCGCGATCATGCGCGCGCCTTTAAGCGTGATGAGTTCAGGGTCACCCGGGCCTGCGCCGATAAACCATACCGGTGCAGTTTTCCATTCAGAACGTGTGGTCGTCATATGTAGTCCGTGTAGTGTGTCTATCTAATCTGGTTGTTTTTCAGGCACAGGCTTGTGCGCACTGATGATAAAAATCGGGTTCATGCTATCCAGCCGGATATCTCCGGCAAGTGGACGGGAATCGGCAGACTGAATAAGCGTGACGTCATATTCCCAATCAAGCGTTTTGAAATACTCTTTTGCTGTTTCAAGGCTTGAGAGCAGGGTGCAGTTTACAACAATACGCCCACCGTCGCGCAGGCGCTCGCACAAGGGGGCAAGTAGAGTGCTGTCTGAGCCTAACCCGCCACCCATAAAAATTCTGTCCGGTGTGGGAAAGTCTTCAATACATTGTTGTGCATCACCGTGCTGGATATCGACATTTATTGCGCCGAACCTTGAACGATTCTCGCGAATAATATCTACCCGTTCGCTTTTACGCTCAACGGAAAACACACCACCTTTAGTGAGGAGGTGGCCTGCTTCAATGCTGACAGAGCCGCTTCCGGCACCGATGTCCCACATGATGTGGTGTGGCTCCAGTTCAAGGATGCCGAGGGATGCCGTGCGAACTGGGCGTTTTGTGATTAATTGATTCTCTGTTGCATAGTGTGAGTCGGGAATGCCCAAACGGAGCGGTTTGTCCGGTGAACCGGTGCGTTCCAGCAGTACCGCGTTAAGACTGGCAAAGGTACGGGTACTTGCTTCTTCCAAAGTGCAGACTGTGATGCACTCATCAGCAGTGCCCATTTTTTCAAAAATATGCATGCGGAACCAGCTGACACCTCTGTCTACGAGCTTCTGGGCAATAACAGCAGGAATGTTTGTGTCATCTGTGAGAGCCGTGACGTGGTCACACTGCATAAGCGCTGTGTACAGCGGAGTGTAGTCGCGGCGTCCGTGTAAGGAAACCATGCGCATATTCTGCCACGAGACTTTTGCTTTGCTGGCAATGGCCTGCACTGTAGCAGTATTCGGATGAACGATGACATTATCTGAACCGAACTCTTTAATGATACGGTCGCCGATTCCAAAGAAGAGCGGGTCACCGTCCGCAATAACAACTACTTCTTTACGGGCGTTGTATCTGGACGCCATTGCTTCAAAAACATCAGACAACGGTGCCGTAACCGGAATCCTCTCTGCATTGAGGTTGGAGTATGATTCCAATTGTCGATTACCGCCTACAAGCACGTCAGCAGTCGTAATAATTTGTTCATGAATCTCAGGAAGTGTATCAGGGTCTATTCCAAGACCGACAACATGAATAGGCATAATCCCTCCCGGCAGGTTTCCAGTAGCAAAGCTTCGGTTACACGTTACACAACAGTAAGCAGCGTACCATCAAAATCAAACAAATAAACAGTGATTTTAATGTTATTTTTTGCCCACATTTGCGCTGTGTCACGTGCAATGGTTGCAATATGTTTCAGAGCAGTATCTTTATGGGGATCTGTGCTTATTATTTCAAGAACCTGTCGTGCGGTATTTGCTCCTTCAATTTCAGGAAGAAGGTGTTCTGCAATACCTGCTTCGCGGCACCATTCAGCAAGTTTGATAAAATCGACCGGAGCAGTTTTAGCATGGGTGTAGGCGTGCCCTTGCGCCAGTTTGACCAGTTTTCCGAAAAAGCATGACCATGCTGCGCAGGTGATACCCTTTTTAGCTGCGGCATCCAGTGAAAATTGTACAAAGTCTGCCGCCTGTATGAAGGCCAGTTCTTTCCAGTCCGGCAGAGCTTCCATCAGCAGGCGTTCGCTGCGACGTCCTGTTGAAAAGCCTATGCATTCAGCACCTGCTGCAAGGGAAACATCCATACCTTGCAGGATGGTCGCCTTCCACGAGCTGTGACTGTATGGCTTAACTGTCCCTCTGGTGCCGAGGATAGATATACCTCCGAGAATACCGAGTCTGGCATTCATCGTATTTTTGGCACGTTCTGCACCTCGGGGCACCTCGATGCGTACGAGCACACCGCCATTGTAGCCAGCTTTGGAGCATACCTCGCGTATTGCCGCCTTAATCTGTTCCTGCGGTTCAGGATTAATTGCGGGATTGCCCGGAGGCACAGGAAGCCCGGGAAGCGTCACTTTGCCTATCCCTTTACCGCCTTCAAGTATGATCTTGTCTGCGTCCGGCAAGAGGGAGACGTGTGCTTCAATGTGCAAGCCATTGGTGGCATCCGGATCGTCTCCTCCGTCTTTAATGACGCTGCCCATAGCACCGTCATTGGTGAGGCGAACAGTGTGAACGGGAATATTCAGCCGTGCATTAGGCGCATCAGTCGCACCGTTTTCCTGTAGAAACGGAGGGAGCGGTATCTCAAGCGATTCAAGACGTTCCTGCATAAGGAGAAGCCTGAGTGCAGCTCCTGCTGCAGCCGCTGCTGATGAACCTGTTGTATAACCTTCGCGTAGTCTCTTTTCTGCCATTTCCATGGTATACTGTTGAGTGCGGTAAATTGCAAAAACATTAGCTTGTAAAAACGTCTACTCTTCGTGATTGTTATCATAGATAAACGTGATACATATCCTTGTTTACAATGCATATTATCGATTTGATTAAAAAGTTCAGCGTGATACCGTAATAGTATGAGTGTGTCCAACAATACTGTGCTGCGCGTTTTTCAACGTCCTGTTTTTGTTCTGGCTGTGCGCATCTTTCTTGGAGGAGTGTTCATTTATGCAGGAGCATCCAAATTCTGGGATTTACGAGGGTTTGCGCTCATCATTGAAGAGTTTGATCTTGTTCCGCTTTGGTTGCTTCCATATGTGGCTGTAGGGTTGCCGTCTTTGGAAGTCTTAGCGGGGGCAGGACTTGTTCTGAATGTACGCGGAAGTCTTGCAGCAGTAACAGGCATGACGGTGCTGTTTATGGGAGTGCTTGGCTATGCCATGTATGAAGGGCTGGTGATAGCGGACTGCGGGTGTTTTTCGCCTGGAGAGCTTCCAGCAGGGTATGATGACGGTAGCGCGTTGAAGGATGCGTTTATTCGGGATGCGGGCTTATTGCTTGCCTGTTGCTTTCTGTTTGTATCGTCCATCCAGAAGCGGTCGGCAGAAAAAATTTTGTAATGTTTACTACTAAGCTGTACTGAGAATTGGAGTGTGTTGTGCGTAAATTGCTTATTATGAGTGTTGTGTTGGCAGGTGTGGTACTATTGAGCGGTTTTCTGGGAATAGGCGAGTCAGAAGTCGAGCTGGAAGGTAAGGCCATAAAATTGGCAAAGGAAGTACAGCGAGGCGACTATAAGGTCATATCCACTCAGGAGCTCTCTGATGCACTCAAAAAAGGCGATCTGCTTGTGATCGATACAATGCCGTATGAGGCATCATACAAAAAGAATCACATTCCAGGAGCAGAGCAGTTCTTATTCCCTATTCCGGATATGGTAGAATGGGATACCAAAGAAACTGCCGGCAAGACACAGGAAGATTTTGAAGCTCTGCTGGGTGCAGACAAAGATCGTATGCTCGTGTTTTATTGCGGGTTCGTAAAATGTACTCGTTCTCATAATGGTGCCGCATGGGCACGTAAGCTTGGCTACACCAATGTATATCGTCACCCGGGCGGTATTAAAGCATGGAAAGAAGCCGGATACCCAGTAGATGAAGTTAAATAGATACGCCACAGCATCAGTTATTGATGCTGAATTATCGCCTGAAGCGGAAGTTGTTGTTGAACGACTGAAGCTTCAGGCGGAAAATTTATTTGAAACCCGTGCGTTGCTATGCGCTGAGGCAGTCATGGTAACGTTGAACGAAGCATTTGACGGTTCTCTTTCAGAAGAAGAGGCCATTAATATTGGTTCTACCTTTTGCGTGGGCGTAGGGAATTCCGGTTGCATGTGCGGTGCTCTTGCCGGTGGACTTGCTTCCGTAGGGATGTTTACGGGAAAAGGGCAGGTTGCCACAAGCAATGCCCATGCACGCGATTGCGGAAAAAAGTTGCATGATGCCTTTGTACAGCGCCACAAATCAAGTTGCTGCCGCAGTCTGACACGTAAAGTGAAGCATGATTCTGCAAAGCATTTTGCTCAGTGCACAATGCTCACAGGAGAGGCTGCTGAGTTGGCGGCACGTATTATTATTGCAGAGCGCGGTGGCATAGTATCAGACACAGTATCGCGTCCTGCGCTGACAAAAGCACAGGTGCTGGGGCTGAGGGTCGGGAATATGCTGCGTAGTGTTTTTCAAAAGTGTTTGGGTGATGCAGGTAGGTAAGATGTAGTTTTTTAGCTGGATTGTTCAGGTTGTATATCTGAGTAAATTTTGAGCCTGAATTTATTACTGCTTGCAATACGCTGGGGGGCACACGCTGGATAGGCGTTGTGCTTTAGGGAGCAAAAAAGCCGTATGTGATGCATACGGCTTTTTTGTGTCATCAAATAGTGATGTCGGGGAACAATAAAAAGGGTTGGCGAACCGACATGGTGTGGGCAAGTCGGTTCGCCGACCGAGAGATCCTTATATATGTTGCAGGCATATATTAAATACAGAGGAGAAGACCGCTGTTCTCTCGGTAAGCAGTCTGTCAAACGCGGGCTAGTCGATGACAGACTGGAGTGGCAATGAGCGCACCCGAAGGTGCTGCAGAGAGAAATTTGTCGCTACGTTGGATAGCGTAGTTAGGTTGTATACTCAACCAACACTAAGATCAAGTTAAAATCAGGTGCTTATTGGTGAATATTGAATGGGATTATGGTGCAAACGCAATTTTATCCGCTGGTTATCAGTCTTTCAGCGAAAGAGGTGCGCAAATAATTTTTTGCTGTCGACTCCAGTAATATAATCGTATTACCTTTTTTTAGATCAAACTCACTCCATATTTGCATGGGCAGCTATCTATGGTGGCTGCTTCTACCAGACATGTTTTTTCCCAGCGACTCAAACGTTCTGTAATTATCTTTATGAATATTTTTGCTGAATCTGGATCCTTATCCGGCTCAGTTAAGGCTTTGGGGCGGGGAAGAATGAGGCACATTGCAGGTTCAATGGCTTCCACAGAAAACAAGCGTTCCGTATCTGCCAGAAGTGCTAAGGTACCAAACACCTGCCCTTGGGAAATAGTGCCGTGTGTATGGGACTTATCAATATATGTATGTGTGATGGATAAAGAGCCTTGTACAAGAAGATAGGCTTTATTGTCGTAGTCTCCCTGATGAAAAACAAATTCACCTGCCTGATAATTCATGCGCTTAACGAGTAGCGCATAGGTGCGGAGACGTTCAATAGGAATCTTGGTGAAGAGATCCGCTTTAAGCAGTAAGTCTAGGTTTTCATCATATTCACAACAAGGTGGTGCATGTTTGTCCATGGTATCTCCTGATATAGTAATATGTACTGCTCAGTTGAGCTGTTATGCGCCGTGGATGAGTTCGTAAAGGGCACCTTTTTTCTCCATAAGTTCTTCATAGGTGCCTTGTTCCACAAGTTTGCCACTCCGTAGAACAGCCACTTTATCATATCCCGGAAGAGTATCCAGACGGTGCACAACAGAGAGAATAGTCGCTTTGCCTTTGAGCATGCGTTCCATAACATTCTGGATGCGTGTTTGTGAGGCGTTGTCCAGAGCAGAAGTTGCCTCGTCGAAAATATAGATAGGTGGTCTTTTGAGGAAAGCACGCGCCAGTGCAACCTTCTGACGTTGTCCGCCTGAAAGGTCCTCACCCATATTCCCCACATTATGTTCAAGGCCGATTTCGAGAATTGTTTCCAAGACCCCCTCAATAATAAGCAGCTGGTTGATGTGCTGTTGCACTCGTTCTTCTGCACCTGCATTATCGTGCTTGATATGCCCGTACGCAATGTTGTCCATAATTGTGAGCGTGTACACGTAGCTGTCACGGCTGTAGGCATTGAATTTGCCCGGAAGGTTGTCGTCCATATATTGATGGAAGCTTTTCCGAATGGTGCCGATGGAGGAAAAAAGTTGGTCAGGTATTGATGCAATAGAGTGCTGGCTTGGCGTGAAGTTGAGGCTCAGATAGAGCAGGGCAAGACGTGCTTCTTCGTCGAGACTGTTCAGACCGCTTTCAGGTGTAGGGGCTTTACGCAGTTGCTCGACAATACGTCCGTATGCGGAGAGCTTTTCTGCTGGTACAGGGCTTCTGAGAAGTAGTTCCTGTTCATCCGGTGAGTTTTGAATGAGGTCGATGGTTCTTGTTGCCAGCGTGATGCCGAGCAGTTCAAGTGGCTTCAGCAAGTCATAGTGAATGAGGAAGTTGATGAAATGCTTTTGCTTATGCAGTTCCTGCATGGAAATATTTTCATTTTTTGGAGCACCGAACACAATATTTTCTGCAATGGATGCATATTGCAGGTATTTTTCTGGATCAAAAAATTCAATGTCACTGTGGAGTTGTGCTCCGTGCCGTTCCTGAAATTGTGACCGCGCACGGATGAGGCTTTCAATAAGTTCGGGCGGTGCTTCTTTATTCAATGTTGTACGGAGCCCGAACCCAAGCACGTCTACAAACAGGCCGACTTGCTGGGCAACTTCGATAATGCGGTCAAGGTCAGGAAGTACCGGTTCTGTTTCACCTTGTTGCCGCAAGAGGGCTTCACTGCTGTACACTAAGTTGTTGCGTATTGTTCCATCAAAGATGAATGGATGTTGAGCAACAATTCCTACGTTTTCCGCAATGTCCTGTTTAGTCATGTTCGCGACTTCGTAGCCGTCAAGTTGCACACTGCCGCCTGTGTATTTCAGCATTTGGCCTACTGCACTGGCAAGGGTGGATTTGCCGCTGCCAGAAAAACCGACAAGGGCTAGATGCTCACCCGGTTTGATGTGCATGTTGATATTGTCCAGCAAGCGTATGTTTGTGCCGATGGTAAATGACAGGTCATTGAGGTCAATATCACCTTTGAATCGATACACATCACGACCAAGAGGGGTTGATTGAAACTCTGCAAGTAAATCGAAATAATCCATTACTTGCCGGTAACGCACGACACAATCTTGATAGAGTTGGTAAAACTCCATTAATTCTTTCCATGGATCATACAGCTTTTCATAGGCAGAAAGAAACGCCACCAAAGCACCAAGCTGGAATTTTCCCTGAATAGCGAGATAACCGCCAACGAGGAAAAGAATGAATGGCCCGATTGACTGGAATAGGTTGTTTGTGAATTTGATTCCGAATTTTACTATCTGTAGTCGATACGTAATGTCGTACAGCCAGCGTGCTGCTTTTTTAAATTTTGTTTCTTCAAGGGAGTATGCACAGTTGCCTTGTATTTCGTGAATTCCTGTCATGGATTCACTTATGATGCTGCTGGTTTTTCTCAGGCTTTGTGTTCTCTGGCGGTTAAGCAGATTATATTTACGTTGTAGAATAGGGATGATGATCATCTCAATTGGATAAATAGCAACAGAAAGAGCTGCCAGAAGCGGATTCAGGTACAGCATGTATCCCGCAAAAGCAAAAAAAGTAAGGATGTTTACCAGAGGTGCGGATATAGCCATTCCGGCAAAAGTGGACATGGCCATCAGTTCTGTCATGAGTGTGGAAACGACAAGCCCGGGAGAGGTGCGGCGGAAAAACGGCATCGGCAGAGTAAGGATATGTTCATACAGGGCAGTGCGTATGCGATAGAGTGTCATTTCTCCTACTTTAGCCTGAAGAATATTAATCGCATATTTGAGAATTCCGGCGGTAAACACGGCAATGATGTATATGATGCAGTAGTAGATGAGTGCATCAACTTTTTTAAGTTGAATTGCATCGGATACAATTCTTTTTTGCATTTCAATAGGAACAAGGCGCATGCCGACCGTTATAACAATGATAGTAATCATGGTGAGTTGTAACGGTTTGTTTTTATATAGAACCCAGAAATACATGGAGCGTTTCGTAACCGGAGGAACTTCTTTTACCATGCTTTGTATCCTTTACTATGTAAAAAGGCACATCATACGGGCATATATAACAATATTAAGAAGAAAGGTACGGTACTATAGGTCATGGCTCTGAAAAAGATGACCTTTATTCACAGACTGTCCTTACGGTGGAAACTGTTCATCACACTGTTTTTATTCAGTGTGTTGCCTATTTGCGGTACGCTGGTGACAGTTGAGCAGCTTGAAGCAGATATAAAAGAGTACCTATATGAGAGTACCCGTAAGGACTTAGTGCAGCAGGCCAGCCGGTCTATTGAAAATATTGCAATAAATTCTGCGCGGACTTTGGAAAGCAGTGAGCGGATGCGTAGTGCCATTTTGGATGTAGTTGCCTTTTCTGCTCAGTATGTGCTTAATCTTCCGCCGCTTCCTGAAAAAGATCTGCTTTTTTCTAGGCAGATTGACCCGACCGCTCCATATCCCAAAGACTTGATTGTCGACCCACAATACATTCCTACTCAAGAACATATACTCAAATATGGCAGTGACATAAGCAAGTATATTTCCTTGGAGAACCTTGCGTTCTTTTTACCGCAAAATGTTTCAGACAAGTCGGCAGCCATACAGGAAGCACGAAGGCTGGTGCGATTACTTCCGTTGTTCAGGAAGATCAAAAAATCGTACGGGGCGTTTTTGTATAACTTGTACATAGGGATGAAATCTGGATTATTTATCACTTATCCTGCGCATGCCGGTATCCCCAAAGGGTATGACCCGCGCGAACGTATCTGGTACAAGCTGGCAGTAGAAAACAAGGGCTTGATATGGCGTGCTCCCTTACGTGGAGCTTCAACAGGAAGACTTATGCTTTCTGTGGCGACGCCACTGGTTGATACTTCTGAGCAAATAATTGGTGTAGTAGGTTTGGATGTCCTGATGGAGCAGGGACTGACGCAGGGAACGATAACGGGAGCCTGGTCAAAACATACGCGGTTGATTCTTGCAGAAGAAGCGGATGATAAAGATACAGGAAGCACAGGCTTACGGATGGTTGCCCACAGGTATTTACGGTTTGCCAGTGAGAAAAAATTTGGTTGGGTTATGGACGGTGGTGATAAGGGGACTGCTATTACCTTTGAAGATAATGAAGTAAAAGCAAAATTCATGAACGCACTTGCCTCGGGAACCTCTGGCACGTTGCGCATGCGATGGGAAGGCAAAGACAGTCTTGTGGCGTGGGCTCCTTTTAAAACAAACAGCTACTTCATTGCTGTGGTGCCCGAAAAAGATGTCATGCACCTTACGAACAAGATTTTAGCGTATTTGCATTGGGCAAGTTCCGCACAACAGCGTGTTGTAGAAATAGCAGTGGTTGTTATCATCTTTCTTACATTCCTTTTTGCGATCTATGCCAGCCAGACAATTTCCAAGCCAATGAATTTAATGAGCGAAGCCTTTAAAGAACTGGCTAAAGGTAACTTCAGCGTTCAAGTAGACTTTAAGACAGGTGACGAGCGTGACACACTTGTGGAGGCATTTAACCGCATCGGCCCGCAATTGAAAAATTTGCTTGAAACCCAGCAGGCTCTGGGAGTGGCGCAGGAAATTCAGGAAAACCTGCTTCCGGCACAGAGTCCTAAACTCCCCGGATGGCAAATATCAGGGGCAATCCGGTATTGTGATCAGACAGGCGGCGATTACTACGATTACTATATGACTGTTTGTGACGGTGAGCCGATACTTTCGGTCGTGGTAGGGGATGTTTCCGGACATGGTGTTGCGTCTGCATTGCTGATGACAACAGCGCGTGCGTTATTGAGAGTGCATTCTGAATGTTCGCGTATGAGCGCTGCGCGAAGAATATCGCAGGTGAATAGTCTGCTATCACAGGATGTCCATGGAACAGGGCAGTTCATGACGCTGTTCTACCTTGAAGTAATCGGGACTACAAACAAGTTGTGCTGGGTGCGTGCAGGGCATGATCCGGCCATTGTGTATCTGCCGGAAGATGATACGTTTATTGAACTTCGGGGAAGCGGGCTTCCGCTGGGCGTAATGTCACGGTTTGCGTATGAAGAAAATGAAATAGAATTAACACAGCAGGGAGCTATTATCCTGTTGGGTACAGATGGAATATGGGAAGCCAGAAAAGGCGGATATGGTGACTTGTATGGGAAAGAGCGTGTGCGTGAGGTTATTCGCGAACACGCTGCGGAAAGTGCGGAATCAATACGTGACCATGTACTCAAGGCCGTTGAGCTGTGGCAGAAAAATGTCCCCAATGCAGATGATGTGACGCTTGTTGTGTTGAAGAAAGATCGTAAGGCAAACAAGGGCTGCAAAGATGTAACGACCTGCAATATTGATTTCTTTATGAGCAGTGAGAATAGCAATGAGTAATGAGCGCTTGTGCTATAGAATGATACTTCACTCACGAGATGAATTTTCGAATCTTGTCTCGGCAATTGATAGTATTGCTGAGCAGCGGGATGTTGCGCCTTCTGTTGTCTTTAAAATCACCCTCGCTCTTGATGAACTGGTCAGCAATATTTTTGATTATGCGTTTCCTGGAATTCCTGAACCCCAAATAGATGTTGTCGTGTGTGTTGATAACGGAGTGTTTTTCGCTAAAATTATTGATAACGGTATTCCTTTCGATATGTCCAAGCTTCAGGAGCCGGAAGTGGACAAGCCGCTTGAAGAAAGAAAAAGAGCTGTCGGGGGGCTTGGTGTGTTTTTAGTTCGCAGGTTGATGGATTCCTTCACGTACTATCGATACGCCGGAAGAAATTACGCCATGATTTGTACAAAACTTGATTCAGAAAATTCAGAAAAAGGAGCCGGAGATGGCAATGACTACCATTGAATTACCCAACTGCACGGTTCTCGCAATGAGTAACCGGCTGGATGGCTCGCATACGCAGGAGCTCGAAGCAAAGGTCGAGGAGTTGATAAGCGGGGGATATTCACGTCTGTTGTTTGACTTTCAGGAACTGGATTATATCAACAGTGCAGGATTGCGAATTCTTGTAATGGCCTATCAGCAATTACATCCGAACGGAGGTAAGGTGGCTGTGTGTTGTGCCCGGGACTATATTCAGGAAGTATTTGAAATATCGGGGTATGATCAGTTGTTTGGCATGTACACCAGCCGCGATGATGCTGTGAGCGATTTTTAAGAAAATACCGTAGGGAGATTGCTTCACAGAAAAGGTCATGCTTTCGTAGGAAAATGTGATGACGTTTTTTCGGATATCTCTGAGCATAGTTTTGTGCAAAAAATAAGTGCCTGTAGATACACATTATCTGCAGACACTTGTTTTTTTGATGTGTATTGGCTGACCTGCCTTGAAGGCAGGGCGGCGCTTACTATGGAGGGTTCCGGAACTTTACTGAGTTCCAAAATTACTTAGAAATTGTAATTTTGACTTCACTTCCCGGGGCATAGCCTTTTAAAGATGTAAGCATACCTTCGATTGAGCCGCGAATAATTTTTTCGACAAACGGGTTAACTCCTACGGGAGAGCCGTTTACAGAGATACTCAATCCAGAAGCATTGATGGATTTACACGCTTTCATAGTTGCTTTTCCTGCAACAATTTTTTGCGCAATGACTTCGCAGGTCGGTTCGCCACATGCGCCACAGTCCAGAGCTGGCAACGTGAAAGATTTTTCTTCGATCAGATCAACAAGTTCTTTAAGATTTGCATCACTGAAATGGGGCATGTCGGAAGCCGGTACATCACCGAATGAACCGATGGCTAGTTTTCTATCAAGAGCCTCTTGCTCTTGCTGGTCACGAAGGAGAAGAATGCGGGGGAGCCAGCTGAGTGATTTTCCGCCCTCTACGAGCAGGTAGTCTGCCTGTGCAAGCGGAAGCAGATCTGGGAGCATTTTCTGTTCGCCCCAGTGGATAGTGCATTCATCTTGACCTAAGCCAATGACAGTTCTGTTTTTTTGAATAAAAGAGCCTGTGTCAGTGTCTGGCTTGGTCAAACCAGTGTGGGTGAATTTTGCAATGGAAACAGTTTTACCACGCGCCTCAAGGGCATCGGCCAGCTTACGGGTAAGAGTTGTTTTGCCGGATTTTTTGTATCCAATAATACTGACAGCTTTCATGGCAGGAACCTCGGTAGGATGTGTGTAAAAGGCCAGTTTCACCTTCAGGAATGAAAAATGCAAGGGCTAAAGACGTCAGTCGGTTTGCGTATTGAAAGTGACAATGCCATACTTTTCCATTTTGGTTACAATAATTTTAATTTACTGCTGTATTATGTAGAAAAAAATAAAATTATCGTGTAATGCACTGAATGTTATGTGAAAAAGTTTTTAATCTATAACATCCCGAGATGTTAACTTATTGTAAACCTATCCACGTAGTATGCTGGCTTTTAGGTGAAAAAAATGAAAATAATCGCAGATATTGAAAAGCTCACAAGCGTTTTTTCATATATTGAAAAAATGCTAGATGACGAAAATGTTGTTTTAGTCCCTAAAGTAAAGCTTGTTGCTGAAGAGTTGCTTGTGAACGTCGCAATGCACGTTAAAGATGCAGAAGATAAAACTATCGAGATAGTAATTTCTGCAGTGGAGGGGGAAGAGGATACATGGAAGTTAACCTTTGTCGACAATGGCCCTGCATACAATCCATTAGAAGAGGCAAAAGACCCAGATCTTGATGCAGGGGTTGAAGAGCGAGAAATTGGGGGACTTGGTATTCACCTTATCAAAAATATTACAGACAGATTGCTCTACGAGAGAACATCTAACGAAAAAAATCTCTTAGAAGCTTTTTTCAAGAAAGATTAAACGATGATCAAGAGGCGGGCTGTAATCTCTGTAATTTTTTACGAAGCCCCTCTCTTGTGATTCCAAGTAATTTAGCTGCCTTACTTTTATTATTCTGTGTGTACTCCAGTGCACGCAGAATTGTTTTTTCTTCAAGCGCAACCAATGAAAACTCTTCATTTTCAATAATCATTTTCTTTTCTTCGTGTTCTGCGGAGAGCTTCACATCCTGCGGTATGACATTGACTGGAACCTGAATTTTGTTCGACTGTCGCAGTCTTGGTGAAAAATTCTCAGGTACAATTTCTTTTTCTGAAAAGAGTGCAGCTGCGCGTTCCATTTCGTTATTGAGCTCTCGAACATTCCCCCGCCAGGAGTAGTTGAGCAACAGTTTCTTGGCCTTTGCTGAAAAACGTGGAGTAGTTCTGTTGAATCGTCTGCAATGTTTAGCGAGCAGAATATTCGCCAGTTCAATAATGTCTTCGCCACGTTGGGCAAGATCCGGCAGTTCTATCTCGGCGACATTGAGTCTGTAATACAGGTCTTCACGGAATCTTTTTTCAGCAACTGCTTTTTCAAGATTACAGTTAGTCGCGGAAATCACACGAATATCAATAGGGATAGGGCGCGAGTTACCAACAGGGGTAATCTCTCGTGATTCAAGTGCCCGCAACAGTTTTGACTGGTTTGCAAGGCTCATATCCCCGATTTCATCCAAGAACAGCGTTCCTTCATTTGCACTCACAAAGAAGCCCGCTCGTTTTGTTACACCGGTAGCAACCCCTTTATCGATCCCGAACATTTCGCTTTCAAATAAACTGTCTGGAATAGCTGTGCAGTTAACTGCAATGAATGGTTTGTCTTTTCGAGGCGAAGCGTTGTGAATGAGCTTTGCAAAGACTTCTTTACCGGTTCCTGAGTTACCCAGTAGCATGACATTGATAGGGTGCAATGCAAGTTCATATGCCATGTTTGTTACCTGCTGCATGACAGGGCTGGTGGCAACAAAGAAATCTTGAGCTGCACCTTCACGTATGGAGCTGAGTGACTCAGTGCAGGTTGAAAGATTTTCGAGGGCAGTTTCCAGTTCAAGGTTCTGCTGCTTAAGTGCTGCAAGCAATTCAGCATGACGCATTTCACTGATTTCCAGACTTACATACAGAAGACCGATAGCATCAGCCAGCCTTTGGATATGCTCTGGAAATTCATACTGCTGTGTCAGCATGAACAGCTTATTAAGTGCCTCTTCTCTTTTTTGTGCATTTTCCGGAGTGTTGCCGGCAGAAAACTGCTGTTTTTTCTGCCAGGCAACTTCTTCACATAATTTAGTGAGCAGGCCGAAAAGTGCCTGCTCGTCTTGGGTAGTATTCTTTTTCATAGGGCGTTGGGCTAGGAATTTTGTTTATCTTTTGGGTCGTAGTGCAGGCACAGCATAGTAATATCGTCAGATTGCGGAGCTTCGCCGGCATGTGCAGCAACAGCGTCTTTAACGGTATCAATGATGGATGACGGTGATGCATCAGGCCTGTTGGTGCTTTGGATGAATGTTTCTTTGAGTGTTTCTTCACTAAAGAGCTCTTTATCCGAATTCATCGCTTCAGTAACACCATCTGTGTAGGCAAAGAGAATATCGCCCTTTTCGAGTGTGATCGAGTGCGGCATATAATCAATGCCCGGCATTGCCCCTACAACAGGTCCGCTCAGGTTTTCCAGCCATATTGGCTCAGTGTTACCTTCATGAAGAACGAGAAGCGGGTTGTGGCCGCCGTTAGCAAATTTCAGTTCGCCGATTTTGATGTCAAGAATACCGATGAACAGAGTAACAAACATGCATTTAGGATTATCCATCCCCAGTGTATTGTTCACAATTTCCATGAGGTCTGCAGGGTGACTGTGCTGTCGGGCGCCGGAGCGGATAAGGGTCATAGTCATACTCATGAACAGCGCAGCGGGAACGCCCTTGTCAGAAACATCACCGATAACGATGCACAGGCGGTCATCATCAAGCATGAAGAAGTCGTACAAGTCACCGCCAATTTCTTTTGCTGGCGTCAAGTACGCGCTGATTTCTCCGCAGTTAATCATGTGTTCCGGTGAAAGAGGAGAGGGCAGTAATCCCATCTGAATATCATGGGCTGCATTTAGCTCACCTGTCAGACGCTCTTTTTGCGCGTTTGTCGCCATCAGTTCCTTCACTCGCTGACGCAACGCACTGTCCATAAAGAGGAACGATGCAGCCAGACGGCGAATTTCATCTGCTGATTCAGCAGACGCCATCTGCTTCAGGAGAGGGTCTTGTTTTTCATCCTGCATAAAGTCTTTTTCAGGAATGGTATGCGCATACTGTGTAAGCAGCTGAAGTGGAGTTGTTAATTTTCTGGAAAGGAAAATTGCACCAGCTGTTACCAGCAGTGTACCGCCGAGCATTGCAAAGAACAGGCGCAGAGACAGGCTCTTGCCCGGCCCTTGAATTTCATCAAGGTACGCAACACCGACAATATGCCACTGCAGGGCTTTTATTGTATCTACATATGCCATCCAACGTCGACCGCTGTTTACGCTTAACGCTTTTATTGGAAGGCTGCAGGTTATAGGAGTCGATGGTGTTAGCGCAGCTTGCTGTAAATCTGTGAGCAATGGCTGATTTGTTTCTGCGTTTGTGAGGGGTGAAATATCGCTCGGTAAATCCGGTGCTGGAACGATGAGTTTTCCTTTAGAATCAACAATAAATACATATCCGGAACTGCCATGATTGATAGTCTGCAGTGTACTTGAAAGATTTGTTTTTAATGCTTCGAAAAGTACTTTTTCTTTGTTCTGGATTTTACCGATGTCTGTCCATGCAGCGATGACAACGCCCCGCTCCGGTACCCATTTATGCGTACCGTAGTATTTTTGCGGTGAGCCATTCTGTGCTCTTATAAGACATGTTGCAGTTTTGCCTTGCTTTGCACGGGAATACATTCTGTTGGCTACAAAGTGTCCCTTGATGTCTTTCAGCGTGGAAAAATATTTCAGAGCAGGAATCTTTTCACCATGTGCAGCTAAGATGGTGGAGTTTCTGTTGTATGCAAATAGTGTCATTCCGGCTGGCAGCGGGAATGTTTTAAGTATCTCTTTAAGCGGAGTCTTAGGAGCTTGCTTAATGAGACTCGCAATCATTGTTTGAATGCTGTGCATATTTTTTTTGGTGTGAGACGCCTCTTGAATTCTCCAGTCAAAGAGAGTTCTGTGCAGACTCTGCGCATTGAGTGTACCCAATGCAACACTGTTTTTGACACCTTGAAGCTGCGCTTCGCTCATGCTTTTTTCAACGCTGTGCGAACTGAAAAAGCCGATACCTAAGGCAAGAAAAGCAAGAGCAGTTATGATAAGAAGACTAAATTTTTTGCTGATCGACATGTAGGGTTCCGCAGTAATCACAAATTGTGATTGCTATACTGCTGCTTTTTGTAGAGCAGGTATGGGTGGTGAAAATCGGTTGTAAAATGGTTGAACTATCTTCTGGTATTCTTCTTCACTAATGACAATGTGTCCGGCTTCAGAAAAGTTTGTAAACTCTTTCTCTGATGGTGCTCCGAAGTATCGGGCATCATCTTCGCGGTAGCTGGTGCCGGGGATCGCTGCGAAGTTTTGTGGGTTGTTACACAGGATAGATGCCATTTCGCTAATACCTTTCTGGTATATCTGAATGGTGTTCCAAAGCAGGGAGCGGGAATAGTCCAGCCTCCATGGAGTCAGTGCCAGAATTTTTCCGCAATCTACCTTTGTAGTCATGAGATGCACTGAGCAATATGCGTATTCATTGTGCTCCAGCATTGCCCAGAAAGGAGTACAAAGTCCTCGAAACTGGGGAAGCTTTCCAGGGTGAGTGTTCACACAACCAAACTTTGCGCTCTCCAGCACATCATCAGGGAGTATGAAGTCGTGTCGTGTTGATATAATGATATCCGGTGCGAATTCTTTTATTGCTTCTTTGCATGAAGAAGTAATTGATTCTCCCATGTGTACAATGTTTGCGTTGTACACCGCACTGAGCTCATTGAACGTAAGCAGTGCAGAGTTTCTGTTACTCTGATGCTCAAGGTACGGAAATAATTGTGTGAGCGGGTAGTCCCGCTCGCAATACGTGAGAGTATCAACTGGTTGAAACCCTCTTTCATTTGGAAAAACTTTATCTGAGAGGAAAATTGTGATCTCAGATGCCAGTTCCTGAATTTCAGGCAGTAAGGTGTTCAGATTGTACGCACCTATTATGTCGGCCTTAGAAAAAATAGCTAATCTCATAGTTCCCCCTTGGAAAGTGTTTGGGATATACCTTTTGAGTTTGCAATAAGGAAAAAGCATAATCCGGCAATGATGAAAGCTATGCCGGTAGAGCTGACTTCCTGTAATGAATTCTTCATTGTAGCTATGACGCCAAAAAGTAACGGTCCGGCGATTTGTCCGGAACGTTCAAGGAGTCTGAACAGCGATGCCATTTTTTCTTTATTCTTTTTTTGCAGTGCAGGGAGTGCAAGGACGTACAGCAGCACGCTTGACCCCGCAATACACTGCGCAATTCCTGTTATCACAATACTAACAGAAAAGCCGGTTAAGGTTGGGTAAGCAGTTGCAACAAGAAGAGCAGCACCTGAAAGAATTACAGCTATCGCGGTATAGAAAAAGGCTTTGTTGCTTTTGTCTATTTTTGTGCCGAGTTTTGGGCCGAGATAGATAATACACAGACTATAGAGCATGAACAGCCTGCCTATATCGGCTTGATTTGTTCCCTGATTGTTTAAAAACATGGGGACATAATAGTAGAGGAAGCCTGAAAGCGAGATTGCGATTGGCAATCCTGCCAGTATGAGGGTCGACCACATTTGTGGTGTACGTATCAGGCTGAGCATTGCATCCAGAGAAGAATCATTGGATGCACGTTGTGTTGTATGAGCTGTGCTTGTTGCAGCAGGTTTTACCAGTAACAGCGCAAGTGCACAGAAAGCTGCGGCTGTATAGAAGACTATCTGATAGCTGAAAAGATCGCTGAGCATTGCTCCGGCAGCAGATCCGCAAAGACTCCCTGCCAAAATTCCTGCAAACATATTGCCCATACTTTGCGCTTTGTTCTCAAGGCTTACAAGGCTGAGCTGTGCAGCCATGATTGCAATGCCGAAACCTAGTCCGGCGAGGGCACGGGCAACAATAAACTGGAATAAGTCTGTTGATGCACCACCAAAAAAGCAACCTGCAGCAGCACAAACTACACCGGCCGTAAAGAGTGTAGACCAGCGGTACTTGTCGCTGAAAAAGCCCACAAGGAATATGCCAATGCCTGCTGCTGCCATTTCGCAAGAGATCGGCAAGCTACCGGCAAGGCTGTTTGAAATCCCTGTGGCTGCTGTATTTAAGTCTCGTGCTGCCAGTGGGGCAAAGGTGAGCACCATGTCGAACCCAAAAAAGAAGATAAAGCACAGTCCCCTGATCAAGGTACTGATGTGTCCTTGTGAGGGAATTGAAGAGAGTTCGGTTGCTTCTTTAGGTGTAAAGACCAGCGCAAGTTCTCCCAGAAGCAACAGGCCGATAATTAATGTCGTCCCGAGGTTGAGGGCGATATCAACTAACAGGGCGTGCTGTGCTGCAGTATTGACAAATAGCTCCAGTGTACCACGGCGCTCTCTGTCGGCCGCTGAGTTGAACTTGCCGGATGAGATAGGAATTGAAGTGGATTGGCCTGTTACTGTGCCGTATGATTTTGCATTTGCACCAGTAAAGCTAAGCTTGGCACCAATCAATTCCGGTGTTTTTGCTACGATTTCTCTAAGTTCTTTTGTTGTGCCGTGAAGCCCTGCAACATTAATGCGTTTATCAAGCAGGTATTCAAGGCTGTAGGCAAACGCATCACTCGCTTGCAAGATCTTTTGGTTAGTTGAAATTTCTAGTTTTTGTTTAAAGAGATAGCATGTGCTGATGCCGTAGGCGATTTGGCTCAACGAAAACACAACAAACAAAACAGTACGAAATTTTTTGCTGGCAATTGAGCTGCTTTGAAACTGTGAGCCTCGAAAAAGAAGCCAAGAAAAAAGGGTAGCCGCCGTGAGCAGGGATAGCGCGATAGATATCAGGCCGGTGTCATACAGGAAATCTCGCACTGTTTGGCTAATGCCGCTTGTACCAACCTTAACAACCAAAAAACCTTCCATCATGTTCTTGTAGCCGTGCAAAGGCCGCACTGTCAGGCGTGAATCCCCTTTTTTCAACCAGTCATCAGAATTCATTTCTGCGGTTGTTAACTGAACTTCAGGGGTGTCAGGAGATGTTGTATATAAGGTTTTTCCTGTTGTATCCGTGACGAGCACTGTTTCAATGTCGTCGGACATGGATTTGGCTTTATGCAAATGAGACTGCATAGCAGCAAAGCCATTTAATGGGCGGCCAAATCGAAGTCCTCTTTCAATAGTGGCTTCAAGTTGGGTTGTAATACCTTTGTAGCCGGAAAGGGACATGCGGGTTAACTCTGTTCGTAGAGTTGAAGAAGACAGCATCAGTGTAAACAGTTGAACACAAACAATAAGTGTCAACGAAGCTGTGAACAGTTTTTTAAGCGTGCGTGACATAATTAATCAAATGATGGGCGTGAAGTGTTCTCGTAGATTTCATCTGCAACAATGAGCAGGTCAAGGGGCAGGTCAACATTAACTTTAAGGGCAGTGTTCAAGTTAACTGCAATGGTTGGCTCAGTGGTGTCACGCATTGCAATTCTATTGAGTGGCTTGCCCTTGTAAATTTGGTGCGCCATGCTTGCGAGACGACGTCCTGTCGGCGCAATGTTCCATGAAGCAAACCCCATGAGTGCACCGCCCTGTACAAAAGCAGAGCCGTCACGCGCAAACGTAGGTAGTTTTAGTTCATTGTTAATGTAGTCCATTGTTGGAGTAATATCTTCAAGCGACCAGTCGAAGCATAACAATGGTCCCATAAAAAACGCATCCGCTCCCTTCTGGGCAAGTTTTTTGAGCCCATCATTACAAGACTTTGTACTTTCATCATCAATTTCCTGAATAACAAGTGAAAAGCCTAACTCTTTTGCAACTTGCTTTGCTTCAGGTACTGCTGCGTACAGTTTTCCGTATTCGCCTTTGCTGTACATAAGCCCCAGTTTTTTGAAGCGGACAACTTCGTAAAACACTCTGTACATGTTTTTCCATCTGTCCGGTGTTACGCGGCAAATAAAGTTTGGGGCACCGGTGTTGTCGTCAAGGCGAACCAGACCTGCGGCAACTGGGTCAGCAATACCGATACCAATCACTGGAATATTCTTATTTGTAGCAGCCTGCATTGCTTTGCTTGCTGCAGTGCCAGCTGCAATGACCAAATCAATATCTTTTCGTTCTGAAAGTGCTTGCGCCTTTTTCTTTAAGACTTCATCTGGAGTGGTCCAACCATTGCTGTAGTATTCAACGTACTTAGGTGTAATGTCCTTGTACGTTGCCAACGCTTTTTTAAACGCTGTGAATGTATTTTCATAAAGCCAGAAAGGCCCTGCTTCAATGTAAGCAATGCGGAATGTGGATTGATGCTTGGCAGCAAACAAAGGTTGTGCGCTTAACAGGCAAAAGAAAAAAACTGCCAGCAGTTGGCAAAAAAAACGGTTCATGGATACTGTGTCCTGTATGTCTGTGTTTGTGTTTAAAAAGAGAATGTTAGAGCTGGTGCGTGGCGGGAGTGTTGCCTTTGTTTAAAACATGTAGGGGTTATCATCTAGTTATCTTAACCATAAAATAACGATCCTTAGAATATTCTCATAAAGAATGGAGATGAGCGCGTACTGCAAAATGTGTACAGCGTTGACTAATAAATTTTGTAAATAAATGTTTTTTTAGTACATGGTATACATTGTTAACAGGCAAACATTTTATTTTATCAAAAAAGTATGAAATGCTGTGTTTAACCT
>NZ_JXMS01000022.1 GCF_001672295.1 Halodesulfovibrio spirochaetisodalis
CTACTTTTAAAGATGTGTGAGACTTTTTTTTATATTCAATTTGATGTAACAAATGCAAAAAATACACTATTACGTAAGTTAAATTACGTTTACTACAACAAAAAACTTGCCTTACTTCATTTTTCAAATAAGGTAACGTTCTATATACGTTGGGAACTTTTCTATTGACTTAAAGTCATAAAGTTGACAGTCATTAGTTCCAAGGGGATGCGTTAGCAGGGGGGACGTAATCAATCGGAGAGGAAATGAGTCTTAACAAACTTGGAACGATTGGGCAGTCATCTGCGATGCAAGATGTGTTCAGCGTTCTTGCCAAAGTTGCCCCGACGGATAGTACAATCCTTGTTACGGGTGAGTCTGGTACAGGTAAAGAATTACTGGTGCGTTCCCTACACGCAAACAGCACTCGAAACAATGCACCTTTTGTTCCCATAAACTGCGGTGCAATCCCACGCGAACTTCTTGAATCCGAACTCTTCGGACACGAGAAAGGCGCGTTCACACACGCCATACGCTCCCGTCCCGGCCGCTTTGAACTGGCTGACGGCGGTACCATATTCCTTGATGAAATCGGCGAAATGGACCTGACTCTTCAGGTCAAAATTTTGCGAGTCTTGCAAGAAAAGGAAATTGAGCGTGTTGGTGGATCTTCCATTAAAAACGTTGATGTACGTATTGTTGCAGCAACAAACCGTGATCTTGAAGCAGAAGTAGCAGCCGGTCGGTTTAGAGAGGACCTATACTACCGCCTGAACGTTATTCCCCTACAACTGCCTCCACTTCGAGAACGCGGTGGTGATATCTTATTACTTTGTGAACATTTTTTACAAAAATTTTGTGATAAGCAACAACGTTCACGACTCACGCTGTCTCCGGACACACGTAAAATCCTTGCCGCATACGGCTGGCCTGGTAACGTGCGCGAACTGGAGAACTTCATGGAACGCATGACAATCCTGTGCGATTCCAGCTCCATCACACCGGCAGATTTGCCGCATAAAATTCTTGATCAAGTTGGCGTTGTTTCCGAGCTTCCGGAACCTGCTTCTCCGGAACCTGTACGCCAACAATCGGCTGGATTCCAATGGCCTAGAATTCAAGACTTAAATGACCAGAATCTCCCGCTCAAAGATTTTCTCGATACCGTTGAAGAAAAGCTGCTTCTTGAAGCATTGCAGCAAGCTAACGGAATCAAAAATCAGGCAGCTGAGATACTGGGTGTCAAACGCACAACACTTATTGAAAAACTTAAAAAGAAAAAAATTGACTAATCTTTTCAAGTTATTGCAACAAGACTCATGCTGTATCGGGTTTTCAGGGTGCACTGCGTCCGTTTCTTGCACATTAATTGCATTGAGATAGCTGTGAAAAATCAAATTAGTTCCAGACTTATCTGGCTCATAGTGGCGGTAGGTTCTCTGTCGGTTGCTTTACCAGCAGAAACAAAGGCTGCATCGTGGTATTGGGGTTCTCATCCAAAGTATGAACGACTTGTCATAGCGTTTGATGCCCCAGTCAAAAATTTTACGCTCACCCGTACAGGGGATAATGAGCTTAGCTTTGTCACGCCTCAGAAAAAGCAGGCAGTAACATCGCTTAAGCCCATTAAGAACGGGCGCCGTATCAACTCTGCAAAGTATATTGCTGCTCCTGAAGATAACGGAAAGGTGCTGCGTATTCGTACAAAGCTCAAGGGCTTCCGTTATAAGACAAGCAGGTCCAGCAATAATAAAATTGCAATTGATATCTATCCGGACCCTAAAGAAACCTTTACTCCGGTAGCGACCTCAAAGAAGCGTTCTGCGAAAAAAAGTGCTGCGCCTAAAAAGACGGCAGCTGTAAAGCCTGCTCCTAAAAAGTCACAAAAGGCCATTACTGAGGCACCGGCAGCAGCAACTGCGAAAACCTCACAGAAAGCTGCTCCTTCTCCTGTGAAAGCTGCTCCTAACCGCACTGCCGGTAAGCGCCCTTTTTATTCTCCCAAGAATGTATTCCGTTCCCGCGTGAATACCGGTGGACCTGATAACTGGGTTGCCCAGCCAATTGCAGATCCTGCAGCAGCTCCTGCCGCTACAGCGAAACCGGTAACAAAGCCGGCTCCTGCGAAAGCACCCGCCAAGCAGTCCCAGAAACCACAGGTGAAAAAAGCAAAAAAAGCTCCGGCCTCAACAAAGGAACCGATGCCGCCTGCAGGCAAGATTTCTGTTCCTGAAAAGAAGCTGGAGAAAGTTGTCAGCACAGAAAAAGATAACACCGAAATTATCTGGGTAGACAAGGACGGGAATGAAGTCCCTCCTCCACCAAGCCCTAAATACCTGCTCAAGCTTGCAAAAACTTCTTTGAATAACGGTGAATACAACAAGGCGCTTGATACATATAATGAATTAAAGCGCATGCCGACACTCACTAAAGAAGAGCGCGACGAAGTACTTAACGGTATTGCTGACACAGTATACGGTGCCGGAAAAAATGATCTTCCTAACAACTATGAAAGAATCATCGCTGCAACGACTGAAGCAATGAACTTCGATCTGAAAAGTCCGACAGTTCCGAGCCTGTTGCTGCGTCTCGGCTACACCAACTTAAAAATCGGCAACGTACGTGAAGCTGGCGCATACTTTAATATTCTGCGCCGTAACCATCCGCATGATGACCTTGTGCCTGTCACCTACTACTACTGGGGTGAACATTACTTTAAAGAAAAAGACTGGCAAAAGGCTGCGGATAACTTCCAATACATTGTACAAAACTACCCTGACACCAAGTTTGTTCGTGAAGCAGGCGTTGGTCTTGCAAAATCCTTGTACCAGCTTGGATACTACGAACAGGCATACCAGATTGTAGATTATGTAGAAAAACGCTGGCCACGCTTCTACCTCGACTACCCGCCGTTCCTCAGCCAGATGGGGGATGTTGCATATCGTCTTGGAAAGCCGGAAGAGGCACGCACTCACTACTGGACATACTACAACATTGATCCTGACGGTGATGATGCCGATATGGTTCTTGCCCGTCTCGGTGACATCTACCTTGAAATTGAAAAGTTTGAAGCTGCTCGAGAAATCTACGAAGAAGCTGTACGTAAATTCCCTGATCGCGACGGTGGGCTGGTATCGCTCATGCGCCTTGCAGAGGAAGGCAAATACGATACACCGACCATTTCAGACATGTTCTCTGTGTTCGACAAGCCGTACAGCTTAAAGCCGCTTGAAATCTATTCCAAGATTATTGAGGAGCATCCGGACAGCAAACTGGCACCACTTGCCCGATTGAAAAAAGCAATCTGGTACCTGTGGAACAACCAGCATCCGGAAGCACTGGCAACAGCCTCTTCTTTCATGGAAAAATATCCGAAACATGAGCTTGTTCCGAGAGTAAAAGAAGTAGCGATGCGCTCCTTCAGTATTTTGACAGCGAACAATATTAAAGAAGAAAACTATGAGAAGATCCTGCAAATCTGGGACGACTTCCCTATTGTGCATGATCAGGATCAAAAGCTGACTCCAGAGAGCCGTGTAGCGCTTGCACTTTCCATGTGGAAAAAGGACAAGCCGACAAAGGCGCTCGAAGTGCTTGATCCGTTCTTCCAGCAGCTCAAAATTCCGGAATACTCCGAAATGGGGTTAAGCCTTGCTCTGTCTGTCTATGTAGACAACGAACAGTGGGAAGCTATTCCAGAACTTGCTCGTCGAGTAGAACTGTGGGAATTAAATGATAAAACCAAGAACCAGCTCGATTACGCTGTGGCGTTGGCATACGAGAATCTCGACCAGCCCGACAAAGCTGTAACCCTCTGGTCTCGTCTTAAATCAGTCGACGATATGGCACAGGCAAAAGAAGCATATATTAACTTCTTCCTTGCCCGCGATGCTGAACGCCGCGAAGACTTTGAACCAGCTTACCAGCTGAGCATTGCATCGCTTCGAGCATTTAAGGAAATTGCCCGCAAAGATCCTGCAAGAGCTGATAACGGAAAAATCAGAGACCTCCTCAACTCTCTTGTGGATATTACAGAACGTACAGGCCGCTCTGATGAAGCGCTTGAGTGGGCTCGCGAGCTATCCATTGCTGTACCGGAAAAAGATCCGGGCTACCCGGCAATGCGCTACAGAATCGCTTCTTTGTACAAAAAGACCGGCGACATCGGAAAATGGAAAGATATTCTTACGCAGTTGGCAAAAGCCGACCCTAACTCCCTGTACGGTAGAATGGCATCATCCGACCTGACTACACATGGTCTGGCGAACGATGCGTCATCCTACTCCCCTACAGGCAATCTCTAGACGTAAGATTATCTGAACAAGTGTCATCAAAGGAATATCGTATGAAATCAGCTACCAACAGCGCTGCTCTCCGTACACCTGCAGTTGCAGGCCAGTTCTACACAGCAAACCCGCAAGCACTTCGTGAAGAAGTCGAAGCTTATCTGCAACGTGGAACCCGCCGGACTGCCCGCACTCTCCTTACGATGGCTCCGCATGCCGGATACATGTACTCCGGAAAAACAGCCGGATGCGCATTCGGTTCAAGTAACCTTGCTCATACAATATATCTCCTCGGCCCGAACCATACGGGCCGAGGAGCTCCTATATCCGTCTGGAGCGGGGGCGACTGGCAAACTCCATTGGGTGCTGTACCTGTAAATACACAAGCGCGTGACGAATTGCTTGCTTCCAGTACCTTTTTTGAAGCAGACACATTAGCGCACTTGGACGAACATTCTCTTGAAGTCCTTCTGCCTTTCATTCAGGTTGCCAATCCTGCCGCAAAAATTGTCCCTATCGCCATTGCTACCAGTAATCAGGAAACACTGGCGTTTGTAGGTGCAGTTCTTGCCAGTGCACTGCAAAAAAATCCAGACAGCGGCATTGTGGTAAGCTCTGATATGAGCCATTACATTTCTGCAGAAGAAGCAAAAAAACTGGATACACTGGCACTTTCATATGTGCAGTCTGTCGATGCATTAGGTCTGCTTTCCGCTGTATCCCGTAACAACATCAGCATGTGCGGTGTGCTTCCGATGACAGCGGCACTCCTCGCCTGTGAAACGCTTGGCGCAACAAAAGCTGAACTTATCGAGTACACCAACTCAGGTGTTGTCAGCGGTGATGCTTCTCAAGTTGTAGGATATGCCGGTGCGATAATCGACCGCCCGTAACAGGAGACAAGATCGCCATTGCCATGCGCTTGCAGGGTGCGTATGGTGCAGCCTATGTCCACACCTGCTTCTAACCAGTCTTCCCGCCATATACACGTCCGCCCTTCCCAGAAGGACGAAACTGACGTGCGCAGTTTTTTTGATAATGCTGTGGAAGGAATGTTCCGTAAGGCACGAAATGGCAGATTTATTCTCGTCAACCCTGCCCTTGCCAGAATATTCGGCTACGCATCTCCCGGAGAAATGCTGCGCAATTTTTCTGTAGATCAGGACAAAATTACTCTCGATGCAGGGCGCTTTCTTGACCTGCTTACTGAGCTCAAGAACAAAGGCGAAGTCAAAAATTTCGAAATGCAGTTCCGCCGCCGCGACGGTCTGCTCATGTGGGTACTTATCAATGCCCGCACTGTCTATACAGTTAAAGGCTCCATTAAATACTATGAAGGCACGCTTGTAGACATTACTGGACGCAAAGATGCCGAAACAGAGCAGGCGATTATTGATGAGCAAATTCGCCAGTCTCAACGTATGGAAGCTATCGGTATCGTGGCAGGTGGTATTGCGTCTGACTTCAGCACACTTATCCGCCCTATTGTGAGCAGCACAGAATCAGCACTTAGACAAAGCTCCGGTAACGAACAGGTTCAACGGGATCTCAACACCATTCTTGGTGCCGCCAACAGTGCGATGGCTTTGATTAAACAGTTCCAGACCATCAGCAGGCAAGGCAAGGGCGAAATGCGCCCGACCACATTACAGCCGCTGCTGGCTGAAGCAATTGGCGACTTCCGCTCGACATTGCCTGACCATATTCAGTTCTTTGAAGAGATCAGCGCCAACAACCGCACAGTACTTGCTGATGCTGGTCAAATACGACAAGTCATCGACAACCTGCTTGAAAACGCTCTGCTCTCCATACCTGCCGCAGGTCGTATCACGGTACGCATGGCAGAAGTTGAATTTGATGAACGCACAGGTGCATTCCGCGCTGATCTTATTCCAGGTAAATATCTGCGCATAACGGTTCAAGACTCCGGAGCAGGAATTCCAGAACAACTTCTTCCCCGTATCTTTGACCCGTTCTTTACAACACGCAGCAATGAAGATGCTCAGGGGCTTGGCCTTGCAGTAGCGCACGGTATTGCCCGTGCACATGACGGCGGCATTACCGTTCTTTCAGAAGAAGGCCTTGGTTCCACGTTCTGCCTGTATATTCCGTTCTATGATCAGGAGATCGACCAGTCGCTTCCTATTGCACCGTCACCACGACTGGGCAGTGAACGTATCTTACTGGTCTCACCTGACGAACAGGAAATACGCAAATGGCGAAGCCTGCTTGTTCCTTTAGGATATCGCATTGAAGCCGTGTCCGGTAGCGTAGAAGCGTTACGCCTATTCCTTGAGTCACCGGATTCCTTCGACCTCATTATTTCCACATTTGCTATGCCGCAAATGAACGGACTGGAACTTGCTCGCACCCTCCTTGGAATCCATCCAACAACGCGCCTTGTCCTTTGTGCAGATCCGGCCGACCCGATCACGCACGAAATCGCACTGTCCGCAGGTGTACTGACGCTCGCCTACAAACCGTTAAACACGAACAAAATTTTCCAGCTTGTGCAGTCGGCACTTGAAGACCATCAGGAGTAACTCATGGCTCGCGTTCTTATTATTGATCACGATCCTGTTTTTTCAGAAACACTGGCTTCCATTGTCACCGGTCTGGGGCACAAGAGCAAACAGGCTGCCTCACTCAGCGAAGCCTTTGCTTCCTGTCGCAAACACGACACGGATATTGTGTACCTGAATACCCGCCTCCCTGACGGAAACGGTCTGCTGGCAATTGCACAACTTAATGCCATGCGCGGGCATCCCGAAATTATCGTCATGACTGATACCCCCACCCCTGATGGTGCAGAAAAAGCCATCCGCAACGGGGCGTGGGACTATGTTGAAAAACAAAGTTCAGTTGACCGCATGGTGCTTCCGCTCATTCGGGCCATTGACTACAGGGGCAAGCGCCCCGCAAAAAATGGTGCGGTTAAGCTTAAACGCAGCGGTATCATCGGGGATAGTGCCGGAATAAAAAAATGTCTTTCTCTGGTTGCAGAAGCTGCATCTTCTGATGCATCTGCACTACTCCTTGGCGAAACGGGGGTAGGTAAAGAAGTTTTTGCACGAGCCGTGCACGAGAACAGCCTTCGGGCGGATGGACCTTTCGTCGCTGTAGATTGCGCATCCATGTCACGAACTCTGGCCAGCTCTATATTGTTCGGTCACCGAAAAGGCGCCTTCACCGGCGCAGACAAAGACAGAGAAGGGCTAGTTGCACAGGCAAATAACGGTACTCTTTTCCTTGATGAAGTAGGTGAACTGCCACTTGCTATGCAGAAAATTTTTCTGCGCGTGCTGCAGGAACACAGGTTCCGCCCTGTCGGTGCACGAACAGAAAAAACATCTGACTTCCGTCTCATTTGCGCGACCAACAGAAACCTTGATGAAATGGTTGCCAGAGGTACGTTCCGAAGCGACCTTCTTTTCCGTATCCGTACCGTTGTCATGGCTCTCCCTCCACTGCGGGATCGGGCTGATGACCTGCCGCGCCTTATTGAGCACTATGTAAAACAGCTCTGTGGGAAATACGGCATGCCTGCTAAAGGTATCTCGCCAGACCTGCTTGATCTTGCAGCTAAATATTCATGGCCGGGGAATGTACGCGAACTGATTCATACTCTGGAACGAGCAGTGCTTGCAGCAAAAGATACTCCGAAAATCTTCAGCCGCCATCTGCCGGATCACATTCGTATTAACATCGCTCGTGCAGCTGTTAACAAAATTCATCAGGAAGATTCCCAAATCCCTCTGCATCAGGGAGCATTTTGTACAATTACTGATGCAGAAAAAAGTCCGGATAATTATACAGCACGACTTGCAACATCACCTGTTGAACAAACACTGCCCCATACAAAAACACCAGTAAGCTCGTCACCTGCTGCAACTACAACTCAAGTACTTTCAGACCAGACTCCACATGCACCATCACAGCAAAGTGGAATACAGCCATTAGAAGCGAATTTAGAAGCCAGTGTTTCTTCAGCCCCTTCATATTCCGAGAACACGGACAACTTTCAACGCAATTCCGCTATTGCGGACAGCGCATCCCCCAAGCCCTCTATCCGTCCCTTCTTTGAATTCAGAGACGAAGTATTCGCACAATACATTCAGAATCTCATGGATTTAGCTAATGGAAAAGTCGCAACAGCCTGCAAGATGTCTGGCCTTTCCCGCTCCTATTTGTATGATTTGCTAAAAAAATACCCAGTCAAACAGTAGCAAAACATCGCTGTGACTACATTGGATTAGATCGCCTAACGCTTAGAATGTCCGCAATAGCGGACGTCAGCATCCGTGATTGCGGACAAATAGTACCATTTCCTCCCCATCCACACTGATAACAGTTATCGCCTGCGTCTTTATAATATTTAATACTATCTTATCAGCATATTACAACAATGGCACAGATCTTGGTATATAGACAATCAGTGCAGGAGAAATGGTCTGCTCCTGAAAGGTACTCTCCCTCGAGTGTTGGACAAAGTTAGAGGGAAATGCTTTTTTCGTACCGGCGAAAGCTATCCGGTTACTTGATCGCTTTGTCGATTGAAAAATGCGCGCTGCAGCTTGCTGCAGCGCGATTTTTTTATCTTTCTCAACACTGTTGCGCCTCATCTAAAAGCTAACTATTCCAAAACACTATCAAGAAACATTCTTATTTCAACGCTAACACACCTGCTTGAAATTACTTTTCTCTTAGCGTACCACCACCGCAGGGAGAATTCATGTCACAATCAGCCACCAGCCAGCCACAATCAACACCGCGCAGACGCAAAGCCAAAAGCCCGATCAAAGCACTTATTATTGCTGCACTCTGCTCATTAATTGCTCTTGCTGTCATTCTTTTTCATGATCCAAGCCTGCTTACGTGGAGCAAGGCGTGGCCCGGTCTTGTGCGGCCACTACTGCGCATGCTCGGCTTTCTTGGCATTGGCCTAGTGGTAGGTATTGCAGTGGAAGGCATGGGATGGGCACCGCTTTTGGCAACCTTTGTGCGCCCAGTAATGCGGTTCGGCAACCTCACGGATGAATCAGGTGCAGCGTTCACTACTGCTTTTTTCTCTGGCACCGCTGCCAACACTATGCTGATGACATTCTGGAAAGAAAAGAAAATCTCTTTGCAAGAAATGAAGTTAAGCTACCTGATCAACACGGGACTGCCGGTATTTCTTCTCCATCTTCCCACAACGTTTTTTATTATTGTCCCAATGACACGTACAGCGGGAATAATATACCTTTCTCTTAACGGACTTGCAGCGCTGATCCGCACTCTGGGATTGCTTGTATGGACCAGAGTCAGACTTGTTCCTCGGACAAACTGTGCTGAAATGCCAACCCAACAAGCTCACCGGACAACGTCAGCAGCCAAGGTCTTTAGCGCGTTCCGAAAAAAGTTTACGCGCATCTGCACCATCACAGCGCCTGTCTATTTTCTTATCTATGCACTGAATCAAGCTGGCATGTTTGAATACTTACGAACAACAGCAGCAGGCTGGGTTACCTCCGCGTATCTTCCTGTAGAAGCAGTCAGCGTTGTCGTATTTGCTGTTGCGGCTGAATTTACAACCGGCATAGCTGCGGCAGGGGCTTTGCTCGACGGAGGGGCATTAACCACTCCTCAACTTGTGCTCGCACTTGTGTTGGGGACAATTGTTGCCACACCTATCCGTGCATTGCGTCACCAACTTCCGTCACAAACCGGAGTTTTCTCCTTCAAGATTGGCTTCCCCATGTTGCTGATGAGTCAGGCATTGCGCATCAGCAGTCTTATTGGAGTAACTATTTTGTATCTTTGGATTGCAGGTTAACTATTTCACTTCTTGACCACCCTTTTTCATTGTGTGTAAAGTGCCTCACTTCAGGTGCTCACTGAGCCTAACAGGGAATCCCGTTAAAATCGGGAGCGGTCCCGCCGCCGTAAGTTCTATCCAATTTTTATCCATATTGTACCACTGGTTACTCGGGAAGGTCGGATAAAGAGGAACAAGCCGGAAGACCTGCCTGAACATTGTAGTTATCCACACCACTCTGTCCGTGAATTCTCAACCCATTCTCACTCGGCATCTGTGGATATCAGGCACGATTTTGCAGACACGGGGTCTTGTCATGCAAAACACACTTCGCAACCGGTGCGCTTCACGCACTGTTCATGCGTCATATGTCCCCGCCCAATTTTTGGAGGCTTTTGCCATGTTCCACTGTCGTTCCTTACGACTGATGTTTATTGCTGCCCTTATTCTTACGTTCTCTCTCCCTGCGTTTGCCGGTCACGGACATGAAGATGCTCCTGCTAAAAAAGGTATCCTTCTTGTTGCATTCGGCACCTCTGTACCAGAAGCCCGTGTTGCTCTGGACAACATTAACGAAGAAGTTGCCAAAGCTTTTCCGGATACTGAAATCCGCTGGGCATACTCCGCAGCAATGATCCGCAATAAGATCAAGCGGACTGAAAATAAAGTTATCCCATCCCCTGCTGCAGCTCTTGCACAGATGGGCGACGACGGCTTTACTCATGTTGCGGTGCAGTCTCTGCACACTATTCCTGGGCAAGAATTTTCTGATATTAAAAAAACAGCTTCTGCATTCGATGGTATTCCTAAAAGTATCAGCCACATTTCTGTAGGCACTCCACTGCTGAATACCCCTGCTGACCTTGCAGCAATGGCAGAAATTCTCCCTGCTACTGTTCCTGCTGCTCGTAAAAAAAATGAAGCAGTCATTTTTATGGGACATGGCACTCACGATCCAGGCAATATTTACTACCCGGGTCTTGCTACCTATCTTCAAGAAAAAGATTCTAATATCTTTGTGGGAACGGTTGAAGGCTACCCTTCTCTCGACAGCATTATTCCTACACTGAAAGCCAAGGGTATTAAAAAGGTATGGCTCATGCCTCTTATGTCCGTTGCGGGTGATCACGCACGCAATGACATGGCAGGTTCGGAAGAGGATAGCTGGAAATCCATCCTGACCAAAAAAGGCTTCAAGGTAACAACTGTTCTGAAGGGAACCGGCGAATACGACGCTATTGTTGCCCAGTGGGTTGCGCACCTAAAAACTGCATTCAACGCACTTGAGTCTCACTAAGTAATACGATGACCAGAACAGTAGATATTGCCCGACGCCGCAAACGGCGCTGTATGCTTTTTTCCGGCATTGCTGCTTTCGGTTGTGCTGTGTCTGCTGTTCTGGCTGCCGGATTCGGCCCGCTTGATATTCCGCTAGGGCAAGTTCTCCAGACCCTTGCGCAGCACCTTTTCCTGACGCCTGCTTCTGCAGAAACAACCAACGCCATTGTTGTCTGGGAAATACGCTTCAGCAGAATTATTCTTTCTCTGCTTATCGGGAGTGGACTGGCTATCTCCGGCACAGTCTTTCAAGGTATCCTGCGCAACCCGCTTGCAGATCCATTTACCATTGGTGTTTCCAGCGGGGCAGCTTTTGGTGCTTCCGTAGCAATATTTTTCGGACTATCGGGCACTATTCCGTTCCTTACCGGAATCGGCTTTGTTCCTGCTGCTGCTCTTACAGGAGCCCTGCTTGCTCTTGCGGCTGTTATCACCCTCGGAAGTATGGGTGGGCAGCTGAAACGCGATGCCCTTGTACTGGCTGGTGTGGTTGTAGCAACGTTTCTTGCCGCACTGATTTCTCTTATAAAATCCCTTGATGAAGACTCTGTTGCCTCCATTGTGTTCTGGATAATGGGCAGCCTGCAAGGCAGAAGCTGGCAGCACGTGCAGCTCATCCTTCCGTGGTATGGATTGGGTCTGGCGATTTTATGGAGATTCTCCCGCGAATTGGACATCCTTTCGCTTGGAGAAATTCAAGCACAGCAGCTTGGAATGAATGCAAGTCGTGTCCGTTTATGGTTGCTGGTCGGTGCCAGTATGATTACAGGCGCTTCAGTAGCAGTTTCCGGCGTCATCGGCTTTGTCGGACTTGTAGTTCCGCATCTGGTGCGCATTGTTCAAGGTGGTGAGCACAGGCCATTACTTGTAAGCTCTGCGTTTATCGGTGGGCTGCTTCTACTCTGGTCTGATGTTCTTGCGCGTACCATCCTTCCAGAAGGTGCTGAATTACCTGTCGGTGTTGTCACTGCATTATTAGGCGGGCCCTTTTTCTGCCTGCTTCTGCACCGCTCTATGAAACGGAGCAGTCAATAATGTCTGCGCACATCAGCATACAAAACCTGTCAGCCGGATATACTGACACTGCGGTTCTTCATGAGATTTCCCTGTCGATAGAGCATGGTGAAATGATTGGCCTACTCGGGCCAAACGGTAGTGGTAAAACCACACTGCTTATGTCACTTTCCGGCGTGCGGAAACCACTGCTAGGCTCTATTCAACTTAACGATACAAACTTACAGCAGCTTCCACCTAAGAAGCGTGCAGCACAAATTGCTTCTGTCCCGCAGTACACAGGAGAAACACCGGACATTGAAGCACTGTCACTTGTACTGATGGGGCGCTACCCGTATATATCCACCCTTGGCGGCTACAGTGCAAACGATACAAAGATTGCTCTGGACTGCATGAAGGAAACAGCTACTGATTCGTTTGCCTACCGATCTGTTCGTGAACTTTCAGGTGGCGAGTTTCAGAGAGTTCTCATTGCCAGAGCGCTGGCACAGCAAACCAGTACGCTGTTGCTGGATGAAGCAACATCGGGTCTCGACATTGCCCGAACTATAGAAATTTTTGACTTATTGAAACAACGGCATCATGCGGGAAAAACCGTTATTGCCGCAATTCATGACATCAATCTTGCTGCTCTGTACTGCACCCGACTGATCTTTTTAAAACACGGACGAGTTGCGCTGGATGGAGCTGTAAAAGACGTTTTTACTGACGAAAACCTGACTGAAATTTATGATACGCCAATCCATACATTCAATCATCCGATCACCAATGCGCCGCAAGCTTTTGTTACTCCCGGCTCTGTTGCTGGTTCTCGCTAGCCTATTTGGGACTGGAGCAGTCCCAAAAGCCTATGCTGCGCCTGTACAGATCGTCGATGATCTCGGCAGAACCATCGAGTTACAGCAACCTGCAACCCGAATTATTGCGTTGTACGGTGCGTTTAACGAAATGCTGGCTGAACTTGAGAAGGCCGATACCATAATTGCCCGTACTAAAGCCGACACACTACCGCCCTCTATTCTCAGCAAGCCATCCATCGGAACACATCTGCGCCCGAATCCTGAGCTAGTTGCGGGGCTTCGACCGGATATTGTCCTGCAAATGGGAGGTAGAAAAAAAGCTTTGGAATCTGTTCATATGCTTGAACAACTTGGTATTCCTGTTGCGTTTTTTTCCATCACCACATTTGAAGAACTTTTTTCAGTTATCAAGCGTCTCGGCACGCTGACCAATGCCGAAGAACAGGCTACTGCCGTATGCACCAGCCTGAAAGCACGGCTTGAACGTGTTCAACAGCAACTTACAACAATTGAACACAAGCCATCTGTTTTTTTTGAAGTGCGCTATCCGAACCTTCTCGGAGCGGGTAACGCATCGATAGTTAATGATATTATTACACATGCTGGTGGCACCAATATTATGGACGCCACTGTAAAATTAGTTCGCATAACCGAAGAGGAAGTCATCAAGCGCAATCCGGAAGTGTACCTTATCCAACAAGGTGCCATGAATCCGAATCCGCAACCAATGCAGAACCGCGCCCACTTTCGCACCATCAACGCTGTGAAAAACAATCGCGTCTACATTATTGATGAATCCAGCTACTCCCGCCCCGGCCCCCGTGCGGTAACCGCTGTGGAAGAGCTGGCAGCCCTGCTGCACCCGACTCGTATGCAAGCCATTTCCCATAGTTCAGGAGACAACTAATGTCCGCTTCTACAGGCACACTTTACGGCATCGGGGTTGGTCCCGGTGATCCGGACTTACTTACCATCAAAGCAACAAAAATATTAGCTAACGTTGATATTGTCCTTGCTGCATCTTCCACTAAAAACGACTACTCCACTGCGCTTTTCATTGCACAACCGCATATGCAAGCTGAAGTAGAAGTCGTACACCTCGGTTTTCCCATGACCAGAGATGAAAATATTTTACTGAAAGCTTGGGAACATAACGCAAAGATTGTGGCTGATCTTCTTAATCAGGGAAAAAACTGTGCGTTTCTTACACTGGGCGACCCGCTTATCTACTCAACATTCGGCTACCTCAAGCGCACGCTTGAAGCTCTGGACACAGACTATGCAATCTCTGTTGTTCCCGGCATCACATCCTATCAGGCTTCGGCCGCTCGTACCGGAACAATCCTGTGCGAGTCCGGTGAAAACCTGCTGCTTGCATCCGGCGTGCGAGCCACAGAAGACACCAAAGAGCTTCTGCACAGTGTCGACAACGCTGTTATCCTCAAAACTTATAAGAATTTTTCCGAACTTAAAAATCTTCTCCACGACACCAACAGAAAAGATTCAGCGATCTTCATTTCCCGTCTTGGAATGGATGGAGAGATTATTGAACGAAATATCGAAGATGCACCGGAAAAACCGCACTACTTCTCACACATGCTTGTACCAGTAAGTAAATAGAGAGAAGAATGCCTCCGGCGGCCAGAGAACCTTTTTTGCAAAAAAGGCTTCTCTGGACTCTCCCAAAAACTTCATCAGCGAAGATAGATCGTTCTTTATCAATATTACGCGGCTATTAATGCATCCTGTGTGCGAATTTGTCATCAATCTGGGCTGTCCCTTACTAACAGGACAGCCTCATTTTTCTCCAGAAAGTTAGTGGGTTCGCGAATTCCACCATTGTAACTAAAGGGACGATTCGAGAAATATCGGGTCAAGGGGCGTGCCCCTTGCGGGTGGAGGGCAGCGCCCTGCCTCGTCGAAGACCCGCCGGAGGCTTACCCAACAGCACTTCCCCCAGCTATTCAACTTCACAAAGTTCCTTCCAGTCGGTTGTATACTTAGGCGACAAATTGTTCTGTTTCATTTTCCATGGCTGCCTGAGTCCTTCACCTGCATACTGCACTGTTCCCCGCCCGAATTTTTTATTGATTGCATCTGTCACCTGCATCAGGCGCGCTTCTGTTTGAGCCTGTTCTTGTGTTTCCGGTGATGTAATATCCATTAATGAGCCTTGCTGGTTACGCTTTGACTCCAGACCGGAAAGCAGTACACCGACTTTTTGATACTTGTGCCCTGCTCTAAAAATTCGCAACAGCATTTCTGATGCATGGTGTACGAGTAAGGGAGTGTAGTCGGTGGGACTATCCAAGGTATGCGCACAGTATTCAGCGTGCTGGTCTCCCGGTCGGTGCGCATTGGTTTTAATAAACACAGATATAGTAGAGGCAAGTAGCCCCTCACGGCGCAATTTTTCTGCCGCCCGAACCGTGTAGGCTACAGCTGCTTCCTGTGCGTCTTTTTTTTCAGTTACAGGTTCCCCGAATGAACGGGAAGAACGAATACTTCTGCGAACTGGCGGTGCTTCTTCCAAAGCAATGGAAGATATCCCGCGAAGTTCCAGACCGGTGTAGAGCCCAGTCACTGTAAGCTTCTTCTGCAGCCATGCATTGTCTCTGTCACGAAGCTGGCGGGCTGTGGTGATTCCATAATTTGCCAATTTTGCTGCAGATCTTCGCCCGATCCCCCAAATGTCTTGCACGGGAACTTTCTCCAGCAACGCATCAATATTTTCGGGTGAATGCCAAAAGTCGTTCATGTTGAAAACACCGGATGATTCCGGTGCTTTTTTGCAGATATGACTGGCTATCTTAGCGAGCGTTTTTGTCGGCGCAATACCGATTGATACAGGAATACCAGTCCAACGGAACACGGTATTGCGGATACGTTGTGCGTACTCTGTCAGATTATAGGCTGAAAAACCGTCGAGCCGTAAGAATGCCTCGTCAATGGAATATATTTCCATATCCGGACAAAACGTACGCAGGACATTCATCACGCGTTCAGAAAGATCACCGTAGAGAGGATAATTAGAGGAAAAGACTGTGACGTTATTACGCTCAAGAAATCTCTTTTGTTTGAAGTACGGAGCAGCCATTTGCACACCAAGTGCTTTTGCTTCGTTAGACCGTGAGATAATACACCCGTCATTATTGGAAAGCACGATTATCGGCTTTCCTACAAGATCAGGCCTGAAAACCCGCTCGCAGGAACAGTAGAAATTATTGCAATCTACCAGTGCATAGGCAGCAAGGCTCACTGCTTCTTCCCAAGGGAATGAATTACAGATGTAGCCACACCCCATACCTCAAAACTTTCATTATGCGTTACTTCAATTGGTCTGTATTGCGGATTATCCGGCATCAGGGCGATCTGCCCGTTTTTCTGCCACAAACGCTTAACGGTAAGAGCGCCATTCAGCACTGCCACAACAATTGCATCATGCGACGGTGCCACGGAGCGATCCACCACCAGAATATCATCTGTATAAATACCAGCCCCTGTCATGGAGTCGCCTTTTACACGCAGGAAGAATGTCGCGGGTGCGTTGCGCACGAGCAGCCTGTTCAGATCAAGCGCTCCTTCCAGATAATCATCTGCCGGAGAAGGGAATCCTGCACAAACACACGACGTATGCATCTGCCCATACCCTTCTGAAGACGCGCTGTTTTCTGGAAATTCTGTTTTTTTTCTCATAAATCTATCCTCTCACTGCACACTGTAATTGCAGCCTGCATCTATGTGCCGTAGGATACGCGACTGCCACGGCGTATGCGAGTACAACGCCGGCAGATGTACATATTCACTTTTACTCAACTGTAATTATGAAAACTTTATCTCTTGCTTCTTTTGACCCCCGATTAAAAATCATGCTTGCCGCCGCAATCGGCATACTTACTTGGCATGTCCCCGTATATGCACTTTGCGTATATGCAGTTGGAATCCTTTTTTTGGGGATAAGCAACCGCATGCATATTACCTTGGGGACACGTACGGTTGCTACGTACATTTATTTTATTATCGCATGGGCGGGGATAAAGTTTGCGCTTGATTGCACGCCGCTTTTCTACGGCATCACACCGGATTATTATGCCGCGTTACTGTCTGCCGGAATATTGGGGCTACGACTTACCATTCTCATAGGCATAGGGTTACTCCTTGCTACCACAAGCTCTGCCCGCCAATTGGGATTAGCGCTTGCATGGTTTATGCGCCCTATTCTTGGCAAGCGCAGCTGGGAGCCAGCATTAAGCCTTGCTCTCATGATTCATTTCATCCCGCTTATTCAGCGCACTTTTGCACAGGTGATGCAAGCACTCGAACTTCGAAATCCACCACGTTCCACATGGCAACGTTTTCTTCTGATCCCACAAGCAGTTCTCAGAATATGTGCACAAAAAACATGGACACAAACTGTCGCTGTAGCAGCACGCAAACTCGATTCCCCAGATGCCTGGACGCCTGCATTTCCGGTTCCCTTTATGCAGCTTGCCATTTCATTTTGTATTCTCTGCGCGGCCTTCCTTCCACTGGGGTTGATATACAGATAAAACGCATTGCAAATACTTTGACTGCAAAACATAACTATTCGTTTGTAGATTTACTTGATCTATTTTTTATTTGACACTCAAGTTTCATGGGCGTAGTTCTTTTCTCACATCAAATTAGTAAAGGACTCGCGTATGCTTTTCGATTCTGTATTTTTAGTGGCGCTTCAAAGTGCTCTTGTACTCGGTTTTATTCACGGCATTAACCCTTGTGGCCACTCATGGCTTGTTCTTGCTCCGTTCACCTACGGAGCAAAAAGCGGAAAACGAGTAGTCTCACTCACATCAGGATTTATCTTCGGAACAACATTAGCCTGTTTATCCATCGGATTTTCTCTTGGCTCCATCTCGCTGGCCATTCCTGATTCATTCCGACATATTGTTGATATAACAACCGCTGCCATCCTCGTCATTCTCGGCCTGATTCTTATTGTGAAGCCGCACCTTCTGCACAGTCACGACCACGATCATGAACACGGACATGAACATAGCCATGATCACAGCGGCCACTTCAATGACCATCATCATGACCATAACCATGAGTGCTGCGGTCATCACGCACCAGGCGATCCAAGCTGCTGCAGTTCACATAATCATGAAGAATTACAACCTATCACTATAGGTAATACCGCTGTAGCCACTGAGCCAAAATTTTCACTCGGACAGCCTGTCAGCGCGACCTCCAGTGCAGCAGATACATTTGCGTTGGGACAAAAAGTCAGCGCAGCAAAAAAAGAGCACACGCATAGCCATCACCATGGTTGCGGATGCTCAAGCAGCAGTAAAATTACGAAAGTTACATTTTGGGGGCTGACAGTTTTCGGGTTCCTCAATATGATTGTGCCTTGTCCAACTGTTGCAATTATGTACACATACGGGCTGGACTCCGGAAGTATCCTGAAAAGTACGCTGGTATTTTTAAGTTATGCCATTGGCACAGGAATAACACTTGCCGCAGTTATTTATGCAATTTACAAAGCAACAAACGCACTGAATGCCTTGAATAAACCATGGATTGAACCATTGGTAATGCGCACGGCAGGAGTGCTGACAATTGTCTTTGCTGTCTATTCATATTTAGTTGATACAAATATGATCTAAAGGAGATATATGATGGAACTTGAGGAACTGAACCACGCAATCGTAGAATTCTACGAAAAGTTATCCTCATGGGAACATGATGTGGTGCGGGAAAAAGGGCTTACTCTGCCGCAGATTCATGCCCTTGAAATCCTCGGCATACATGAATCTATGCGAATGAAAGAACTTGCAAACTGGATGGGTACAACAACCGGTACGTTAACGGTTCTCATCGACAGGCTTGAAAAGAAGGACTACGTCCGCCGTTGTCCGCATAAAACGGATCGCCGTTCCATCATCATTGAATTAACAGATACAGGCCGCCAAATGTTTTTGGAACACGACAAGCTTCACATGCAGTTAACAGAAACAATGGTTTCCGACCTCACCCAAGAAGAGCGAGAGTGCCTGCACCGTTGCCTTAACACCATGAACAAGGCTTTCTAATGCATTGGGCAGAATTAACAGCAATCGCTATTGCCCTCGCTGTTGACGCCTTTGCTGTTGCTATTGCAGCCGGAGTTCGGCTGAAAGGAGCATCCAGACGCCAGACATTCCGCCTTGCGTGGCATTTTGGAATCTTTCAGGCTGGAATGCTGATCATCGGCTGGCTCGCAGGTGATTCAATTAAGACATACCTTGAGTCTTACACACACTGGATTGCTTTTGCACTGCTGCTGTGGGTAGGTGTCCGCATGATCATGGGGGCAGTTCAGCATCCGACACGGGATGAACAGGCAGAACACTTTGACCCGACCAAAGGGGTCTCGTTGATTATGCTTGCCATTGCAACCTCTATCGATGCTCTGGCTGTAGGGCTGTCCCTTTCCGTGCTGAACCACCTTATCTGGTTCCCGGCACTTATCATCGGCCTTACTGCGGCACTGTTTACATTGGCTGGATTACAAATCGGTAAGATTATCGGAAACGCTTCGTCACTTGGTAAGTATGCCGAAATCGGCGGAGGTGTTGTCCTTATTCTTATCGGAGTCAATGTCCTGTTATAAGTTATTAGCATGAATAAAAAAGCAGTACGGTACACATCATGTACCCATGACGCACCGTACTAGCGAATTACAGATTAATAAGAAAGGGTGGAGCTTATCAGCTCCACCCTTTCTTATTAGGCTTTCATTTCTTCTGTAAGTGATCGAAGTTCGAGCACCATTTCTTGCAAGTCCTGCACTGCAACAATGGCAGCACCTAAGGTATGCACTCCTTCATCTGTGATCGTACTGATCTCTGATGATGCCTTGCTGATCTGTTCGGAAGTGGCAGACTGTTCTTCAGTTGCCGTTGCAATAGCTGTAATTTCACTGAAGGCTTCATCCATCATTTCTTTAATGGACACAAGAAGTTCACCAGAAGCTTCTGCCTTGGCTGTTCCTTCACCTACAGCTGACACAGCTTTTTCTACCCCGTCCGCGACGCTTAAGGTAGAGCTCTGAATGCTATTTACAGCTTCGCTTACTTCACGAGTTGCAGAGGTAGTTTTTTCTGCGAGCTTGCGTACTTCATCCGCAACAACAGCAAAGCCCTTGCCGGCCTCACCTGCACGGGCGGCTTCAATAGCCGCGTTCAACGCAAGCAGGTTTGTCTGATCGGCAATATCAGAAATCATACTGATAACATTTCCAATATCATCAGCATGCTTTCCAAGATCAGCCATCTGACCATTCAGTTCTTTTGCTTCGTCATTTACTTTTGCAATCGCGTTGATGGTTTCATTCACAACCTGCGAACCTTCATCAACACGCTCACTACAGATTCCAGTGCTGGAAGCTGCACTACCAGCATTTTTAGCTACTTCGAGTACAGTTGCGTTCATTTCCTCAACAGCTACGGCTGTCTCAGAAGCACGTTCCTGCTGAATATGTGCACCGCTCGTTGTCTCATTAATTTGCCCGAGAAGATTGCCTGCTGCTGACTCAAGAGATGCTGCAACAGCATCAACCCTGTCTGCGACCTCGAGAGTTGCCGCATGCTGCTCAGAAATACGAGCTTCGGTCGCCCGGATTTCCGTCAGGTCGTAATACAAACCGAACGCCCCAAGTGCATTACCGGAAACATCATAAATAGGTGTTACAGTATAGAACAGCGTGAGTTCCTTTCCGTCATCCCGCTGTACAACACCTTCTTCACGTATTTCTAGATTCTCACGCACGGCATGAGACATTCTCGTTTCCCGAGTCTGATCATGATAAAAAACTTCGCCAGAAGTTTTACCAAGATACTCCTCAGGACGACCTTCACGACCGAAAAGCTCCAACAATTCTTTGTTCATGAATGTAAACCGGTCATCCACATCCACAACACCGCACGGGAAGTTAATCCCCTTAAGAACCCCTTGAGACATGCCAAGTTGTTCTTTCAAATCTTCTGTCATCTTCCGCAGGTGTTCAGCCAGCACATTAAGCTCATGACGGAAGGTACCTTCCAGCTTCGCTTCAAAGTCACCGGAAGCAACCTCTTTGGAATACACACCCAAGTTATCCAGAGGAGTTGCAAGTACCCTTTTAACTCCCACAAGCAAAACAATGGTGGCGACGAAAAGTGCAAGTGCGCCGATACCTATAATGATAAGACGCTGGTGATTTGCGGTGATCACCAATTCACTCTGAGGAACGGTAGTACTTATATACCAACCGGTTTCCTTGTTTTTGACAAACCGCTGTATCTTTTCCACCCCTTTATAGCGATAGGAGAAAAAGTTTTGCTTTTTGGCTTCCGATTGGATGATTTGATCAAAAACAGAAGAGCGTTTGAAAATTACCTGCTCATTCGGGTGGGCAACAATCGTCCCTGTCCCGTCTATCATATACGCATAGCCAGACTGTCCGAATGAAACGGGATCGACATACCGCTTACCAAAATTCCCGACATCAGCGAAAACAACAACGCCGCCTATGAGAGTGTTATCAACGAAGTCATATAATCTAGCGCCCATACCAAGCAGCCGCTGACCCATATCATCGTCGGAGATGACACTTTCGTTTACATAAAACTCTGATGTACCGTCGATCAGCTTCCCTTTCCACAGGGCAGCCCGTCCTTTGTCACCATTCAACGAAATTCCGCTTCTGGTAACACCTGATGTGATCTCACCTTTTTTGTTAAACACAAAAACAGCTTGAACATCACCATTCAGTTTAAGGACATTGTTTAAAAGATTTCGTCCCTCTTCACCTTCAACCCAGGCACTGTTGATAACATCCTCGTGCCCGGCAAGGTACCCCACAAGAGATTGAATCCCGCTAATAAACTGCTTGAGAGAAGTGTCCGCCAGAATGGTCTCACGATCCATGGCCTCAAGCTGAATCTCCTCAACAATCTTGGTTGTTGAAGAAGAAACATACAACACAATACACAGAACCGAGACTGAAACTATCAGCAATACTGTTGCAACAAGTTCAGTAGCAATACTTTTAATGCGCACGGTCAACCCCTATTTACCCGATAAAACGTCCTGCCCCTATACCAGACGGTCTCCACGACCGCTTTTCCCACCTGATATTCCGGATACAAAAACATATTCAAAATTATGTTCCTGCCACAACACACCAGAATATTTACGAGCAGTCGGAGACTTGTATCGCATCTTATCGGTCAATAAAAGCAAAGCTTTACATATCAAAATTGCCACACTTGGCGTTAACAGCGTTCACTCTCTCACTTCCTAAAGTAAGCTATGAATTCCTGATTGCCTTTCGGGCCCTTGATACTGGAAGGAACGACCCCTACAAGGGTGAGGCCAAGCTCATTGATAGCAAATCCGGTCACATCATCAATTGCCTGCTGATGCAATGCAGGGTCTCTAACAACACCTTTATCCGTCATACCCGGCCCGAGCTCAAACTGCGGTTTAATGAGCATCGCCAATTCACCGCCTTCACGAAGCAGTGCAACACATGGGGGAAGGATGAGCTTAAGAGAGATAAAGGACACATCCCCGACAACAAGATCCAGCGGCTCAGGAATGACACTGTCATCTATATTACGAAGATTTGTCCGCTCCAGATTGATAACACGTTCATCCTGACGAAGCTTTTCATGCAGCTGTCCGTACCCAACATCAACTGCGTATACTTTTGTTGCACCATGCTGAAGCAGGCAATCGGAAAAACCACCTGTAGAAGCTCCTGCATCAAGCGCAACCTTGCCGGCAGGATCAATTCCAAAATGTTCGATTGCTGTTAAAAGCTTGTATGCCCCTCGACTGACAAATCGCTCTATACCTTTTACTTCGAACAAAGAATCCAATTCCATTTTTTGCCCCGGCTTTGCCACCGGCTCTGGATTTCCGTTACGAATAATATACACTTGTCCCGCCATAATAAGGCGTTTAGCCTTCTCACGGCTATCTGCCAGACCCGCATCAAAAACAAGTTGATCGGCTCGTTCTTTTTTAGCCATATTATTTGCCTTGACATTGAAGCAAGGGAGGCATACGCACTCCTTGCCGGTTATAATTACAAGATGGCGCAGGACATCCTAGACTGCTACGGAGTCGACTCGCTACGAAAATCATAGCGTCCCGGCCCATAAAAATTTCTTTGCATCCCTTTATAATGATCGAAAAAAAATCTGTCATTCAACGGGATACAACTAATATATGCAGCATATGATGCCAGCGCTTATAAACAAAAGCGAACTGTCACCTACATCATCGTTTGTGGAGACTCAATATATTTCTCTTGCCTTCCAAACGCAACTGACGTAAGAAAATCCGTTCTGCATCTTCGTGAGGAGTTATAATATGAAAAAAGATACCCATCCTACAGTGTTTAAGGCTAAAATCTCTTGTGCATGCGGTTACGAATCCGAAGCACGTTCTACCAAAGGTGAAGCAGTAGCAGTTGAGATTTGCTCTCAGTGCCACCCTTTCTACACTGGTAAACAGCGCTTTGTTGATACCGCAGGTCGTATTGACCGTTTCCGCAAGAAATACGCCAACTTCAAAAAGTAGCACTTATCTCGCATTTTTTGAGGCCGTCGCCAAACCGGCGGCGAATCTTCCTCCCCTTAAAGATCTGCTTTTTGGGGAGGAGTATTCTTTAGCTCGACTGCGAGGAACATGTGACTACTCTCCGCAAAAATTTCCGAACTATTTTATCAGCCATTCTCACTGCCGCACGATGCAATGTCGGCGGACAGGCTGTTATGGAAGGCGTCATGATGCGCAATCAGGACCGCCTCGCTATTGCTGTCCGCAAAGCAGACGGTTCCATTATTGCTGACCAGCGCCCTTGGTTCACTTTCTCTAAAGCTGAATTTTTCAAGCGTCCTTTCGTACGCGGTTTCCCTATCCTTATAGAAACACTTGTCAACGGCATCAAAGCGCTCAACTTTTCTGCAACACAGGCTGTGGATGCAGAAGCTGAAGAAGAGCTCAAGCCTTGGCACCTTACCCTTACACTCATCTGCTCCATCGGCATTGCACTGTTCCTTTTTGTTGTTCTGCCGCATATGTTCTCCATCGGGATGAACTACCTCGGGCTCGGTGGTGATGTTAACGGGCTTTCGTTTCAGGTATGGGATGGCTTTTTCAAGTTCAGCATCTTTTTGGGATACATTATAAGTATCTCTTTTATCCCTGATATTAAACGTGTTTTCCAGTACCATGGTGCCGAGCACAAAGTTATCTGGGCATATGAAGACGGCAAGGCCGTAAGTGCCGGTTCTGCGGTTCTGCACAGCAGACTGCACCCACGTTGCGGCACAACGTTTATGCTTTTTGTACTTTCCGTTGCTATCATCCTGCACACGGTTCTTGTTCCAGCTATCCTTATGGTATGGACACCTGAATCTACAATTGTAAAACACAGTTTCATTATCTTCTTCAAACTGCTGCTTATGGCGCCTATCAGCGCATTCGCTTACGAACTCATTAAGTACAGCGCGAAGATTAATGACACTTTTTTAGGCAAAATCCTCAGCGCACCGGGCATGTTACTCCAGATGCTCACTACACACGAGCCGGACTCATCCCAGATTGAGGTTGCCATTGTTGCACTTAAGGAAGCTCTCGGAGACGAAGCTCCTGACGATATATATACCCCTGAGTATACAGTAGCGGAGAAAGAATAATGTTAGCCAAGTTAGAACACCTTGAGCGCAAATTCGAAGACCTTGAACAGCAGCTCAGCTCTCCTGAAGTTTTTGGCGACCAGGAACGCTACCGCAAGCTGACCAAGGCTCATTCTGATCTTAAAGAAGTTGTTGAAGCATTCCGTAAATATCGCTCCATGCAGGAGTCTCTTGAAGAAAACAAAGAGCTCATGAATGACAGCGATCCGGAACTTGCTGAAATGGCAAAAGAAGAAGTGAAGGATCTTGAGCAGCAAATTCCAGCAATGGAAGAACAGCTTACAATCCTCCTGCTTCCTAAAGATCCTATGGATGAAAAGAACACCATTCTGGAAATCCGTGCTGGTACCGGTGGTGATGAAGCAGCTCTGTTTGCTGGCGACCTGTTCCGCATGTACTCACGGTACGCTGAACGTATCGGTTGGAAAATCGAACTCCTCAGCAGCAGTGAAACCGGAACCGGTGGCCTCAAAGAGGTTATCGCACTGGTTAAAGGCGACAAAGTATACAGCCGCCTCAAGTTTGAATCCGGTATTCACCGTGTACAACGCGTTCCTGCAACAGAAACACAGGGCCGTGTACACACATCTGCTGCAACCGTAGCAATTATGCCGGAAGCAGAAGAAGTTGACTTGAATATCCGCAACGAAGACCTTCGCTTTGATGTTTTCCGCGCATCCGGCCCTGGCGGTCAGTCTGTTAACACCACAGACTCTGCTATCCGAGTGACCCACATCCCTACCGGCCTTGTTGTGTCCTGTCAGGATGAAAAGTCACAGCATAAGAACAAAGCAAAAGCGCTTAAAATTCTTTCTTCCCGTTTGTTGCAGCAAGTACAGCAGCAACAGCACGATGAACTTGCCGAACAGCGCAAGTCTCAGGTTGGCTCCGGTGACCGCTCCGGCCGAATCCGTACATACAACTTCGGTCAGGGACGCTGTACTGACCACCGCATCAACCTGACACTCTACAAACTTGACGCTATCATGGATGGCGATATCAACGAGCTGATCGACGCTCTTATCACTGCCGACCAGACTGAGAAACTTAAAGCTCAGGCTGACGCATAATACACGAGGGCATTATGGCGGTACAAAAACCCGCACAGCTCACCATTCAGTCGATACTTACAGCCTTCTCGGAATACCTTTCCGGGAAGGCTGTTGATTCTCCAAGACTGTCGGCTGAAATGGTGCTCCGCAAAATTCTTGGTCTTTCCCGTCTTGATATTCTTATCCATTCCCACCGTGAAGTTTCCGATGACGCATATGAACAAATGCTTCCTCTCATCCTGCGCAGAGGAACCGGTGAACCAGCTGCATACATCATGGGTGAGCGTGAATTTTACGGACGTTCATTTACTGTAAACCAACACACCCTGATTCCAAGACCGGAAACAGAGCACCTGATTGAAGCCGTTGTCGAACGTTTTGCACATAAGGGTTCATTCCGCTTTGCAGATCTTGGAACCGGCAGCGGGTGCATAGCTACAACCCTGGCAGCGGAGCTGCCGGAAGCATATGGGGTCGCAGTCGACCTCTCTCAGGGTGCAATCACGACAGCAAAGCAAAATTTACAAGCACATAACGTCGAGAATCGCGTGTCCTGCATCCGTGGCGATTTCACCACACCGTTGTTCAAAAACAACACATTTGACCTAATCGCCACAAACCCGCCATATGTCAGCCAATCAGAATATATAACGCTCGACCCTGAAGTTCAGCAATTTGAACCTGCATCAGCGCTAGTCCCTGGTACCAGCGGGCTTGAGCATGGCATCGCTCTTATTGAGCTTGCTTCAGAATGGTTAGCTCCTTCAGGATTTTTCATCATGGAGATGGGCTTCTGGCAAGGTACTGATTTAATGAATGAATTCAATAAAGAGAACAACAAATGGCGTGATGCCTGTATCATAAAAGATCTCTCAGGGCACGACCGCTTCGTTTGTGGATATAAAATCTAACACGATGCTAAAAAGACACATTGTGCTAAAAAGACACAGTTAGATACATACGTCTCTTTATAAAAAGTTCTTAAAAACCAATATAATAAAACCAAAAGAACCTCTGGCACACTCCTTGCTTACATGGAGCCGGAGGGAATAATTAATGCTACAACAGACAATTAACAAATCTATCGGATGCTCAGGTGTAGGCGTACACAGTGGTAAAGTTGTTAAACTTACACTCCACCCTGCCTCAGAAGACACAGGCATCGTTTTTCATATTCACGGTGAGGACGGCGTAAAGGTTATTACTCCTACCCCTCAAATTGTTACCGCTACACAACTGGCAACCGTTCTCGGTGTTGGCAACACATCAGCTGCAACCGTTGAACACCTACTTGCTGCCATCCGCGGTATGGAAATTGATAACATCCGAATTGAAATCCAAGGCGGAGAAGTTCCAATCATGGACGGCTCTGCTGCATCTTTCATATTCCTTCTCAAAGACGCAGGACTGCGTAAGCAATCCCGTCCGCGTACAGTCAAACGCATCAAAAAAGAAATCAATTTTGAGCGAGATGGGAAACGAATCTGCGCAAAGCCGCACAACGGTTTCTCCATTGACTACACTATCGACTTTGCTCACCCGCTCATCGGTGTGCAAAAAATGTCTGTTGAAGTAACTCCGGAAACATTTGCTACCGACATTGCCAAGGCGCGCACATTCGGCTTCTTCCGTGAAGTTGAATACCTGCGTTCCAAAAAGCTTGCGCTTGGCGGTTCCCTTGAAAACGCAATCGTCCTCGATGACTACAATGTACTCAATGAAGATGGCCTGCGTTTCCCTGACGAATTCGTTCGTCACAAAATTCTCGACTTCATCGGCGACATGGTAATGCTTGGCGCGCCGCTTGAAGGACATTTTGAAGTCTACTGCTCCGGTCATGCACTGAACAACCAGTTCTTACGTGCAATTGATGAAAATGCAGACATCTACCTCGAAAGTGTCACCCTTGAAGAGCCAGCAGCAGTTGCAGTGCCAGAAGTTGCTGCTTCCGCAGCACCGGCAGTAGCATAACGCTCCCTCTCTATAGTATAAATAAGGCCATCTGATAGATGGCCTTTTTTATTACGCAGTAATTTTAAGTTACTCCCTAGTATCCTGACACACTGTGCACTGCCTCAAAAGTAGATGTACAGCCAAAGATTACAGGGCTTATATTCAGAAACAAGAGCATCAATATATAAAACACCAGTTCGTAATATTCCACTATAGTGTGTCCGCACTAACATTCCGTGGTAAGTTTTACAGCAGAAACCTACCTATTATCCAATTTATAGTGGACAAATGCCATAAAAAGAAAGAGTGTCTACACTTATTGTTTGGGCATTTTTAGATTAACGGACAATTAATCGGAGAAAACCTGTACCTACCACTTATTGCAACTACCTAATTTTAAAGCCTTAAAAAAAAGGGCTAAAAAAAAGATTAAAAAAAGTGTTTTTTTGCTTGCCAAAACTTTGGGGGGTATATAAACACTCTTCTCGTTGCTGGCGTAGCTCAATTGGTAGAGCAGCTGATTTGTAATCAGCAGGTTGCGGGTTCAAGTCCCATCGCCAGCTCCAGAACAGGTGGGGTTCCCGAGTGGCCAAAGGGAACAGACTGTAAATCTGTCGGCGTATGCCTTCGGAGGTTCAAATCCTCCCCCCACCACCAGTTGCTAAGTAGCAGGCTGTAGGAGACTCAAGTCGGAGAACTACGGCGCATATAAGCGGGAATAGCTCAATTGGTAGAGCATCAGCCTTCCAAGCTGAGGGTTGCGAGTTCGAGTCTCGTTTCCCGCTCCAACTAGCCTGAGTTCTCCCTATAGCTTTTTGAATAAGAGGCTCTCATAGCTCAGTAGGTAGAGCGCATCCTTGGTAAGGATGAGGTCAGCAGTTCAATTCTGCTTGAGAGCTCCATTAATTATTTTCGGATAACCGAGAAAAATTCATTGCCAGGGAGATTTACTCATGGGTAAAGAAAAATTTGAACGCAGTAAGCCGCATGTAAACATCGGCACCATTGGTCACATTGACCATGGTAAAACTACTCTTACCGCAGCTATCACTAAAATCGCAGCTCTCAAGCAGGGCGGCCAGGCAGTAGCTTTCGACGAAATCGACAAAGCTCCTGAAGAAAAAGAGCGCGGTATCACAATCGCAACTGCACACGTTGAGTACGAAACTGACATCCGTCACTACGCTCACGTTGACTGCCCAGGTCACGCAGACTACATCAAAAACATGATCACCGGTGCAGCTCAGATGGACGGTGGTATCCTCGTTGTTGCAGCGACTGACGGTCCTATGCCTCAGACTCGTGAGCACATCCTGCTCGCTCGTCAGGTTGGTGTACCTTCCCTCGTTGTATTCATGAACAAATGCGACATGGTTGACGACGAAGAACTCCTCGAGCTCGTAGAAATGGAAGTTCGTGAACTTCTTTCTTCTTACGATTTCCCAGGTGACGACATTCCTGTAATTCGTGGTTCTGCTCTTAAAGCTCTTGAGTCTGATTCTGCAGACGCAGCTGACGCAGCACCAATCCTCGAACTCCTCGACGCTTGTGACTCTTACATTCCTGAGCCAGAGCGTGACATCGACAAACCTTTCCTTCTTCCTATTGAAGACGTGTTCTCCATCTCTGGTCGTGGTACAGTAGTTACTGGCCGTGTTGAGCGTGGTGTTATCACTGTTGGTGAAGAAGTTGAAATCGTTGGTATCAAAGAGACTCAGAAAACTACTTGTACCGGCGTTGAAATGTTCCGTAAACTTCTCGACCGTGGTGAAGCTGGCGATAACGTTGGTCTTCTTATCCGTGGTATTAAGCGTGATGAAGTTGAACGTGGTCAGGTTCTTTGTAAGCCTGGTTCCATCAACCCACACACCAAGTTTAAAGCTGAAGTATACGTACTTTCTAAAGACGAAGGTGGACGTCACACTCCATTCTTCACCGGTTACCGCCCTCAGTTCTACTTCCGTACAACTGACATCACTGGCGTAATCGCTCTTGACGAAGGCGTTGAAATGGTAATGCCAGGCGATAACGCTGTATTCAACGTAGAACTGATCAACCCAATCGCTATGGAAACTGGTCTTCGCTTCGCTATCCGCGAAGGTGGCCGTACCGTAGGCGCAGGTGTTGTTTCTGAAATCGTGGAGTAATTCATGCGCGTTAATATCCAGCTCGCTTGCACAGAGTGCAAACGACGCAATTACGCGACCGTGAAGAACAAGAAAAACACTACAGCTCGTGTTGAATTGAATAAGTATTGTCCTTGGGACAAGAAACATACTCTTCACCGCGAAACTAAGTAAGTAGTTGTTATAAAAACGCAGGGGTGTAGCTCCAACGGCTAGAGCGCCGGTCTCCAAAACCGGATGTTGCGGGTTCGAATCCCTCCACCCCTGCCATTTTCTTCCTTCTTACACGGCGAGGCGACAATGGCAAAAAAGCACTCAAAGAAAGCTGATGTGAAAGCTCCTGAAGCAAACAAAGTAACTCAGCTTAAAGAGTTCTTCGAAGAGTCCCAGGTTGAAATTAAAAAAGTAGTCTGGCCCTCCCGAAAAGAGACTGTGACAACCAGCATTGCGGTGCTGGCTCTTGTTGTTGTTATGTCTCTGTTTCTTGGCTTTGTAGATTTAGGTCTTACAAAGCTCGTAGAATACATTCTTTCTTAAACGGATATTCCTATGACCGAGGAACAAGCACCCGTAAGAAAAGCACGTTGGTACATTATCCACACCTACTCAGGTTTCGAGCAGCGTGTTGAACAGACCATCCAGCAGATGATCCGTACCGGCGAAGCTCAAGGCGAAATTGAGGAAGTCGTTGTACCTACCGAGAAAGTGGTTGAACTTGTAAAGGGTGAAAAACGCACCTCTACTCGCAAGTTTTACCCGGGTTACGTAATGGTCAAAATGATCATGACCGACCTTTCTTGGCATCTGGTTTCCAACATTCAGCGGGTTACTGGCTTTATTGGCGGCAAAAACCGCCCGACCCCAATGAGGGATTCAGAAGCAGCACGTATCCTCTCCATGATGGAATCCCGTCAGGAACAACCTCGTCCTAAGTTCAATTTTGAACGTGGTGACGAAGTGCGCGTTATCGATGGACCGTTCGGCGGTTTCAACGGCGTCGTGGAAGATGTAAACTACGACAAGGGTAAGCTCAGAGTATCCGTATCTATCTTCGGCAGACAAACACCTGTCGAGTTGGACTTTGTTCAGGTAGATAAAGGGTAATCAAGCACAATTAAGCACTTATCGCCACGCAAGTGGCGTTTGCTATAGAGGTATAGTGGTATGGCTAAAAAAGAAATTGCAAAAATTAAGCTTCAGATCCCTGCTGGTTCCGCGAACCCGTCTCCTCCAGTAGGTCCTGCTCTTGGTCAGCACGGTCTGAACATCATGGAATTCTGTAAAGCGTTTAACGCGAAGACCATGGATCAGAAAGGCATGATCATTCCTGTAATCATCACAGTATTCCAGGATCGTTCATTCACTTTCATCACCAAAACTCCACCTGCATCTGTGCTGCTCATTAAAGCTGCTAAAGTTGACAAAGGTTCCGGTGAGCCAAACCGTAACAAAGTTGGTTCCGTAACCGATGCACAGATCGAAGAAATTGCTACTATCAAAATGCCTGACCTCAATGCTGCTGATATGGATGCAGCTAAGAAGATCATCGCTGGTACTGCTCGCTCCATGGGCATTGATGTTAAATAGCATTCTGTAAATCAGTTGGACTGCCGTTCGCCGTGGTATAGCACGGCTATTTTTATCTTAGATCGAGCGGCAGGAGATTAACACAGAGAATAAAAAGGATATTACTATGCCTAAGCATGGAAAAAAATATCGTAAAGCAGCAGAAGGCCTCGAGCTTACCGCACGCTTTGCTGTTGAAGAAGCGATGGCTAAAGTAGTTGAGTCTGCTTATGCAAAATTTGATGAAACTGTTGACGTTGCAATCAACCTCGGCGTTGACCCTAAATACTCTGACCAGATGGTTCGTGGCGCATGCTCCCTTCCACACGGTCTTGGTAAAGATGTGCGCGTAGCAGTATTCTGTAAAGGCGAAAAACAGGCTGAAGCTCGTGAAGCTGGCGCTGAAATCGTTGGTGCAGAAGATCTCGTAGCAGAAGTTAAAGAAGGCAAGCTCGACTTTGACAAAGCTGTTGCAACTCCTGACGTTATGGCTCTCGTAGGTCAGATCGGCCGCGTACTCGGCCCTCGTGGTCTTATGCCTAACGCAAAAACTGGCACTGTTACTTTTGATGTAGCAAACGCAGTTAAAGAAATGAAAGCTGGCCGCGTTGAATTTAAAGTAGACAAAGCTGGTGTACTTCACGCTCCTATCGGTAAGGTTTCCTTCGGCGCTGAAAAGCTCATGGACAACCTCAAAACTATCGTTGAGACCGTGAACCGCCTCAAGCCTTCATCCGCTAAGGGTGCTTACATGAAAGCTATGTCCCTCTCCAGCACAATGGGACCTGGCTACAAAGTAGACCCTGCACTTATTCGCAAATTCATCGAAGGTTAATTCCTTCGGTTACATATTTGGTAGGAGCGAAGCTCTTTGTTTCGCTCCTGCTTTTTGGCAGAGGACTGGAATTCTGAGTCGAAGACAGTAGGCACTAATAAGTCCTACCGAGACAATTTGGCTTGGTTTTCCATTGGCAAATCCCCCTTAGTCTAAGGAGACTGAACGTGAACAGGTCTGAAAAAGCCGCCATTATTGAGCGCCTGAAAGAAAAAGCTGAAGGTGCTTCTATCGCGGTTGTGACTGACTTCAAGGGCTTGCCGGTGGAAGAGATGACCGTGCTCAGAGATGACCTTCGCAAAGCAGATGGTGAATACCATGTTGTGAAGAACACTCTGGCTCGCATCGCAGTCACCGGTGGTGATCATGAAGTTCTCGCTGATACTTTCAAAGAGAACAGCGCGATCGCCCTTGGTTTCGAAGATCCCGTTGCAGTTGCTAAGGCTGTCGTTGAATTCGCTAAAAAGAGCAAACACCTCGTTGTTAAGCATGCTTCTCTTGAAGGCAAGCTTCTCACCGAAGCTCAGCTTGGTGAACTCGCAAAGCTTCCTGGCAAGCAGCAGTTGCTTGGCATGGCGCTTGGCACAATGAACGCCGTTCCAACAAACTTCGTTGGCCTTTTCGCCAACATTCTGCGCAACTTCCTCTACGCTTTGAACGCTATCAAAGATCAGAAAGAAGCTGCATAAGCAGAACGTCTATTAATTAAAAAATATTAAGCCAAAATTATTTTAAGGAGACTACCATGTCCGTGACCAAAGAACAGGTTGTAGAATTTATCTCTAACATGACCGTACTCGAACTTTCTGAATTCATCAAAGAACTCGAAGAAACCTTCGGCGTTTCTGCAGCAGCTCCAGTTGCAGCAGTAGCAGCAGCACCTGCAGAAGGTGGCGCAGCAGCTGAAGAAAAAACTGAGTTTGATGTTATCCTCAAATCTGCTGGCGGCAACAAAATTGCTGTTATTAAAGCAGTTCGTGCTCTCACAGGTCTTGGTCTCAAAGAAGCTAAAGAAGCTGTAGACGGCGCACCTAAAGCTCTTAAAGAAGCAGTATCTAAAGACGATGCTGAAGCTGCTAAGAAAGCTCTCGAAGAAGCAGGCGCAGAAGTAGAAGTTAAGTAATTCTACTTTTTACTGCTGAAGCGAATTCAGGCGCGGGCGGGATTTTTTTCCCGTCCGCGTTTTATTAGCTCTGATGTACAGGGGAAGATCAAAAAAAAGCTTGCACAATTTTTTGTTGTGAACTAGATTACGCATTTGGTCGACTTGTCTTTGTTACGTAACGCTAATTAACAATTGGGCGACACGTTGCTGACCATTTCCGAACGTTTACCATCCCGAATTTTTTCTTTTACCACAGAGCATGACCGAGCGGACATGTTCTGCTTTCTGCTGCTGAATTTGCATGCTTCGAGCAGCACCTACCAGTGCCCAGTCTTTCCGGACACCTGAGTCCACCGGGCAACCCTTTGCGCATGCGTACGTATCCGTTTCGGAGATAATCCGCCGACTTTGGTTAAGCAAACGCGCCATTTTCCGATGCTTCTTAGCCGCAGTGGCATCATCTTTGGCAAACCGTCTCTTTTGAGGTGTAAATATGGGCCAACTTTATAAAAAATTTGGTAAAATCGAAGTAACGCTTCCTATCCCGCATCTTCTCAACTTGCAGGTAGATTCCTACAAGAAGTTTTTGCAGGAAGGTCGTACTGACCGACTGCCTGAAGAAGGTCTTGAAGGTGTATTCCGTTCTGTCTTCCCTATTGAAGACTTTAACCGCACAGCAAGCCTTGAATATGTTCGCTATGATATCAGTGAACCTAAATATGATCAGGCTGAATGCATTGCAAAGGGTCTTACCTACGAAGCACCAATCCGCATTACCGTGCGTCTTGTTGTGTATGATGTAGATGAAGAGACCGAAAACCGCACCATCCGCGATATTAAAGAGCAGGACATCTACTTTGGTACCCTGCCTTTAATGACCGAGAAAGGTACATTTATTGTTAACGGTACCGAGCGTGTTATCGTTAACCAGTTGCAGCGTTCTCCTGGTATCATCTTTGAACATGATGCAGGTAAAACGCACTCCAGCCGTAAAGTGCTCTACAGCTGCCGTATCATTCCGATGCGTGGTTCCTGGCTCGATTTTGACTTCGATCACAAAGATATTTTGTACGTACGAATTGACCGTCGTCGCAAAATGCCTGCCACTATTCTCTTCAAAGCAATGGGTATGTCTCGTTCCGACATTCTCGACTGCTTCTACGAGAAAGAATACTTCCGTTTCGAAGACGGCAAAGTTCTGTGGGAAGTGCAGAAAGACATGTACCGCAAGGAAATTGCGTACGTGGATCTTGGCGATGGCGAAAAAGTATTCGCTAAGCAGGGCAAGCCTATTACAAAACGTACATGGCGCCTGCTTCTCGATGCCGGTATCGATGCAATTGAAGTTGCACCGGATACCCTTAACGGTCTGTTCCTTGCCGAAGATCTTGTTGATGAAAACACAGGTGAAGTTCTTGCAGACGCTGCAGACGAACTCACAGAAGATATTGTTGAACGCATCCGCGAAGCCGGCGTAACACGCCTGCCTGTTCTTCACACCCGCGGTTCTGACGTATCTTCTTCCATGCGTGACACACTTCTTCTTGATAAAACAGAAGACTCTGAGTCCGCACGTGTTGAAATCTACCGTCGTCTGCGTCCTAGCTCCCCTCCTACTCCGGAAATTGCGAACACATTCTTTGAGAACCTGTTCCGCAGCGGGGACTACTACGACTTATCTCCAGTAGGTCGTTACAAAATGAACCAGCGCCTCGATCTCGATCGCGAGAACGACATGCGCACCCTGTCAGACAACGACATTTTCACAGCAATCAAGATTCTGTGTAAACTGAAAGACTCTCACGGTCCTGCTGACGATATCGATCATCTCGGTAACCGTCGCGTACGTCCTGTAGGTGAACTGGTAGAAAACCAGTACCGCATCGGTCTCGTACGTATGGAACGTGCTATCAAAGAACGCATGAGCCTTCAGGAAGTTGCGACTCTCATGCCGCACGACCTCATCAACCCTAAACCGGTTGCTGCTGTGCTTAAAGAGTTCTTCGGTACTTCCCAGCTTTCCCAGTTCATGGACCAGACTAACGCCCTGTCCGAGGTAACTCACAAGCGTCGTCTGTCTGCTCTTGGACCAGGTGGTCTTACCCGTGAACGTGCAGGCTTCGAAGTTCGAGACGTACACACCTCTCACTACGGACGTATCTGCCCTATTGAGACTCCAGAGGGACCAAACATTGGTCTTATCGTGTCTCTCACAACCTACTCCAAAGTAAATGACTTTGGTTTCATCGAAACTCCGTACCGCGTGGTACAGGATGCTCGTGTCACCGACGAGATCATTTACATGGATGCGACCACTGAACAGGGTCAGGTTGTTGCTCAGGCAAACGCAGAACTCGACGAACAGGGTAACTTCGTAAGAGAATTTATTACGACCCGTTACCTTGGTGACGTTCTCATGTCTCCACGTGAAGATGTTACTCTTATGGACATCTCACCAAGCCAGATGGTTTCCATCTCTGCTGCGCTGATTCCATTCCTCGAGCACGATGACGCGAACCGCGCACTTATGGGTTCCAACATGCAGCGTCAGGCGGTGCCATTGCTCCGCTGTCACAAGCCTATTGTTGGTACCGGTATGGAAGGTCCTGTAGCACAGGACTCCGGAGCATGTATCATTGCTGAAGGCGAAGGTATTGTTCGCTTTGCTGATGCTGACCGCATTGTTGTTTCGTACACCAACGGTCTCTACCCAGAGTCTGGTGGCGTTCGCAGCTACGACTTGCAGAAGCACCACAAATCCAACCAGAGCTCATGTTTTGGTCAGAAGCCTACCTGTCATCCGAACCAGCCAGTTGTCCGCGGTACTATTCTCGCTGACGGCCCTGGTATCGAAGACGGCGAACTCGCACTGGGTAAAAACCTCGTTGTAGCGTTTATGCCTTGGTGTGGTTACAACTTCGAGGACTCCATCCTCATCTCCGAACGTATGGTAAAAGAAGACGTCTTCACATCCGTACACATTGAAGAGTTTGAAGTTGTTGCTCGAGACACCAAACTTGGACCTGAAGAAATTACCCGCGATATTCCGAACGTAAGCGAAGAAATGCTCCGCAACCTCGACGGCAGCGGTATTATTCGCATCGGTGCTAACGTTTCTCCTGACGATATCCTCGTAGGTAAGATTACTCCTAAAGGCGAGACTCAGCTCTCTCCTGAAGAGAAACTCCTTCGTGCGATCTTCGGTGATAAAGCACGCGACGTTAAGAACACCTCCCTCAAAGTTCCTCCAGGAATCGAAGGTACTGTAATTGACGTTAAAGTGTTCAACCGTCGTTCCGGTGAAAAAGACGAACGCACTAAAAATATCGAAGACTACGAACTTGCTAAGCTTGATCGTAAAGAACAGAGCCATATTGCAGCACTCACCGCTTCTACCATGATCAAAGTTGTGGAAGAAGCAGGCGGTAAGCAGCTTGCGTACAACATTCCTGGTAAACGCAAAGGCGAAGTTCTTGCTGAAGCAGGTCATGTAGTAACAGCAGAAATTCTTGAAGAAATTCCGGTTAAGAAACTTTCCGGTCTGTTTAAGTCTAATGAAGTAAATGACGCCATTGAGCATATCATTGAAGAATATGATAAGCAGGTTGAATTTATTAAGAATATCTACGACACCAAACGCGAGAAAGTGTCTGAAGGCGATGATCTGCCTCCAGGCGTGCTCAAGATGGTTAAATGCTACATCGCCGTTAAGCGTAAGCTTAGCGTAGGTGACAAAATGGCTGGCCGTCACGGTAACAAAGGTGTTGTTTCCCAGATTCTGCCTATCGAAGACATGCCGTTCTTCGCAGATGGTTCTACAGTAGACATCGTACTTAACCCACTGGGTGTACCGTCTCGTATGAACATCGGTCAGATCATGGAAACACACTTAGGTTGGGGCGCACTCAAACTTGGTGAGCAGCTTGCAGCACTTCTTGAAACCGGCGAACACCTTAAAGACGTTCGTGCACGTGTTAAAGAGGTTTACAAGTGTGATTCCATCAACCGTATGGTCGACGAAATGGATGACGAAGAGTTCACAAAAGCTGTTCGTCGCCTGAGCACCGGTATTGTAACAAAGACTCCGGTATTCGACGGTGCACGTGAAGAAGAAATCTGGTCATGGATTGCTGATGCAGGCATGCCGGATGACGGTAAGAACGTACTGTTCGACGGCCGTACCGGTGACCAGTTCCAGAACCGCGTAACCACAGGTGTTATGTACATCCTGAAACTGCACCACTTGGTTGATGAAAAAATCCACGCCCGTTCAACCGGTCCTTACTCACTTGTTACGCAGCAGCCTCTGGGTGGTAAAGCTCAGTTCGGTGGTCAGCGTCTTGGTGAGATGGAAGTATGGGCACTGGAAGCACATGGTGCAGCTTACATGTTGCAGGAATTCCTGACCGTTAAGTCTGATGACGTAACCGGTCGTGTAAAAATGTACGAGAAGATCGTTAAAGGTGACAACTTCCTTGAAGCTGGTATGCCTGAGTCCTTCAACGTACTTATCAAGGAATTGATGTCCCTCGGTCTGGACGTCACCCTGCATCAGGAAGAGGAACAAAAAGGTCCACGCACCTTCCTTGCTGACTAAATAGAACGGGTTTGCTCCGCAAGCCGGAGCAAACCCGATTTTAGGATACTGTTACAGATCCCGAAACCCGCATGACAACCTTTATGGGTGGGGTAACAACTATGAGTTTAGACGATCTTTTCTCTGCACGTAGCAATACAGCTCAAGCTGCAGATATTCACAACCTGAAGGCTATTCAGATCTCCATTGCTGCTCCGGAAGCAATCCGAGAATGGTCTTACGGTGAAGTTAAAAAGCCAGAAACTATTAACTACCGTACGTTCAAACCAGAACGCGACGGTCTTTTCTGCGCAAAGATCTTCGGCCCGGTAAAAGATTACGAATGTAACTGCGGAAAATACAAACGCATGAAGCACCGCGGCATCGTCTGCGAAAAGTGTGGCGTTGAAGTTATTGCTTCCAAAGTTCGTCGTGAGCGTATGGGTCACATTGAGCTTGCAGCTCCAGTTGCGCACATCTGGTTCCTGAAAACTCTGCCTTCCAAGATCGGTACACTGCTCGACATGACCATGTCTGATCTTGAGAAAGTATTGTACTTCGACTCTTTTGTCGTTCTTGATCCGGGCCAGACTTCTCTCGCCAAGAATCAGGTTATCTCAGAAGACCACTACTTCCAGGTAATCGACCACTACGGCGAAGACGCAATTGTTGTGGGCATGGGTGCTGAAGCAATTCGCGGTCTCATCGAAGAGCTCAATCTTGAGACTCTGCGTCATGAGTTGCGTGAAGAGTCTCAGACAACCCGTTCTCAGACCAAAAAGAAAAAACTTACAAAACGACTGAAGATTGTTGAGGCTTTCCTTGAGTCCAACAACCGTCCTGAATGGATGATTATGGAAGTTGTTCCGGTAATTCCACCAGAACTTCGTCCTCTCGTTCCTCTGGATGGCGGACGTTTCGCAACTTCCGACCTCAACGACCTTTACCGTCGTGTTATTAACCGTAACAACCGCCTGAAGCGTCTGATGGAACTCGGTGCACCTGAGATCATCATCCGTAACGAAAAACGTATGCTTCAGGAATCTGTTGACGCACTCTTCGACAACGGTCGCCGCGGTCGCGCAATTACCGGTACTAACGGTCGCCCTCTTAAATCCCTGTCAGACATGATCAAGGGTAAGCAGGGTCGTTTCCGTCAGAACCTTCTCGGTAAGCGTGTTGACTACTCCGGTCGTTCCGTAATTGTTGTAGGTCCTAACCTTAAACTGCACCAGTGCGGTCTTCCTAAGAAGATGGCTCTTGAGTTGTTTAAGCCGTTTATCTACTCCAAACTCGAAGAAAGAAACCTCGCCTCTACAATTAAGAGTGCGAAGAAAATGGTTGAGCGTGAAGAGCTGGTAGTTTGGGATATCCTCGAAGAGGTTGTTCGCGAATACCCTATCCTGCTTAACCGTGCGCCGACACTTCACCGCCTCGGTATTCAGGCATTTGAACCAACCCTCGTTGAAGGTAAGGCTATCCGCCTGCACCCTCTCGTATGCTCCGCGTACAACGCTGACTTCGATGGTGACCAGATGGCTGTACACGTACCTCTTTCTGTGGAAGCACAGATTGAAGCACGCGTACTTATGATGTCTACAAACAACATTCTTTCTCCAGCTAACGGTTCTCCTGTTATCGTTCCTTCTCAGGATATCGTTCTCGGTCTGTACTACATGACTTGTGAACGCTCTTTTGAAAAAGGCGAAGGCATGGAATTCTGCGGGCGCTGGGAAGTTATCAGTGCATATGACCACGGTCAGGTATCTCTGCACGCACGCATTAAGGTTCGCCTTGATGACGGCCGTGTTGTTGAGACTACCCCTGGTCGCGTTATCGTTTCTCAGATTCTGCCGGAAGGCATGAGCTTTGATCGTGCTAACGACGTTATGACCAAGAAAAACATTGGTAAACTCGTAAGTTCTGCATACCGCGAATGCGGCATCAAAGCTTCTGTTCTCCTTTGTGACCGTCTCAAAAACTTAGGTTACGAGTACGGCACCCGCGCTGGTGTTACCATTGCGGTTAAAGACCTTGAGATTCCGGACAGCAAAAAAGGCATTCTGGAAAAATCTCAGGCAGAAGTTGACGAAATTGAACGCCAGTACCGCGAAGGTATTATTACACGCACCGAGAAATACAACAAAATCGTTGATGTTTGGACAAAGACGACTCAGGACGTGTCCAACGAAATGATGAAGCACATTTCCCGTGATATCATCAAAGACGAGAAGACTGGTAAAGAAGAGTCCAACCTCTCCTTTAACTCCATCTTCATGATGTCCAACTCCGGTGCTCGAGGTAACCAGGACCAGATGCGTCAGCTCGCAGGTATGCGTGGTCTGATGGCGAAACCGTCCGGTGAAATTATTGAAACACCAATTACATCTTCATTCCGTGAAGGTCTTTCCGTGCTTCAGTACTTCACCTCTACTCACGGTGCTCGTAAAGGTCTTGCGGATACCGCGCTTAAAACCGCGAACTCCGGTTACCTTACCCGTCGTCTTGTTGACGTTGTTCAGGACGTTATCATTGGCGAACACGATTGTGGTACTGTTGACGGTCTTGAGCTTTCCCACCTCATCAGTGGTGGTGAAATCAAAATGCGTCTTTCAGAACGTGCAATCGGCCGTGTTGTTCTTTACCCGGTTCTTGATCCGGTTACTAAGGAAGAACTTATTCCGGCTAATGGCCTCATCAACGAAGAACGCGCACAGCTTCTCGATGATCGTGGTATCAACTCCATCACCATCCGCTCCGCACTGACCTGTTCCTCTGAACACGGTATTTGTGCTCTGTGTTACGGTCGTGACCTTGCTCGCGGTCGTCTCGTTAACTGCGGTGAGACTGTCGGTATTATTGCTGCTCAGTCCATTGGTGAGCCTGGTACTCAGCTTACAATGCGTACCTTCCACATCGGTGGTACTGCATCTACCCAGATTGAGAAATCCAGCATCGAAGCTCAGCACTCCGGTCGCGTTGTGACCTCCCGTGTTAAAGCTGTTACCAACAAAGAGGGTCACCACCTCGTACTTGGTAAATCCGGTCAGGTTTCCATTGTTGACGAACAGGGTCGCGAACGCGAAAAATACATCCTGCCTAACGGTTCCCGTTTGAACGTTACCGACGGTCAGGAAATCACCAAAGGCGACGTTATCGCTGATTGGGATCCGTTCAACGAGCCATTCGTTACAGAAGTTCCTGGTACAATTAAGTTCACCGATATCATCGATGGCAAAACATTCCAGGAAACAACTGACCTTGCGACTCAGATGGCAACCCGTACCATTATTGAGTACCGTACAACCAACTTGAAACCGTCCATCTCCATTTGTGATGAAGACGGCGAGCCTAAATTCCGCGGTGATACTTCCATCCCTGCAGTTTACCAGCTCCCAGTTGGCGCGATTATCATGGTTCAGGACGGTCAGCAGCTTGAAGCGGGTGACGTTATCGCTCGTAAGCCGCGTGAGACATCCAAAACCAAGGATATCGTAGGTGGTCTTCCACGAGTAGCGGAACTCTTTGAAGTACGTAAGCCGAAAGACCTCGCTGTTGTTACTGAAATTGACGGTATCGTATCCTACGCCGGTGAAACCAAAGGTAAGCGCAAGCTCATGGTCACTCCTGAAGTAGGCGAACCGAAAGAATACCTCGTACCTAAAGGTAAGCACATCACTGTTACTGAAGGCGACTTCGTAGAAGCAGGCGAACAACTTACTGAAGGTCAGCCGGAACTTCACGACATTCTCCGCATTAAAGGCGAGAAATTCCTCGCTAACTACTTGTGTGAAGAAATTCAGGAAGTGTACCGATTCCAGGGCGTAGGCATTGACGATAAGCACATTGAGATTATCGTTCGCCAGATGCTCAGAAAGGTATCTGTACTTGATCCGGGCGAAACCAGCTTCCTCGTTGGTGAGCAGGTGGATAAACAGGAATTCCGCGATGAAAACAAAAAGGCTGTTACTGAAGGGCGCACCCCTGCTAATGCTGAACCTCTGGTTCTCGGTATTACACAGGCTTCCCTTACAACTTCATCCTTTATTTCTGCGGCTTCCTTCCAGGAAACCACAAAAGTTCTTACCGAAGCATCTCTGCGCGGCAAACGCGACAGACTTCGCGGTCTCAAAGAGAACGTTATTGTGGGTCGCCTCATTCCGGCTGGTTCCGGCTACCGCGACTTCGTTTCCTCAAACATCGAAGTACCACAGCAGGAAGAGCGTGCTGACAAGTTCCTCGACGAACTTGACGAGCCTGTATTCACTGCAGGCGCATAAGCGTTTATCAGAATGCAAAGCCCCCGTATCATCAGATACGGGGGCTTTTTTAACTCATTCATCAGAATCAATTCTTATTCAGGCCAGCAAGGCTCATGTACTACTCGCTAGCCATTGTCATCTGGCTCGTATTGTAAAATATCACCGGGCTGACAATCCAAATACTTACAGATAGCTTCCAAAGTCGAAAAACGTACAGCTTTAGCACGCCCCGTCTTAAGAATAGAAAGGTTCTGTTGTGTAATCCCTATAGCTTCAGCAAGTTCTTTTGAACTGACATTGCGCTTTGCTAATATGATATTAAGACTAATGCTTATTGCCATAACTTTACCTACACCGTGAACTGCTGCTCTTCTTGTAACTTCCGGCCTTCGTCCATAATTCGGGAAATCAATATCACCATAAGCCCCACCACAACCAGTGAGATATTTGCATCATCTACACTGATAGAAATAAAGCGTTGCCCCTGTGGATTAGTAAAACTCAAAATTACAGATTGCAATGCCCCCTGTGGCAGCGAGAGAGCCTGCTGTACTATTAAGCCGATCCCAATAGCTCTATAGCATGCAACATTATCAACACCGAAGAATTCTCCACGACTATACAATGCAAATAATCTGGAAAGCATTCGAAGCACATACATTATCGCACCGCCAGTCAACATTGACGCTCCGAAACAAGCTATCCGCTGCCAAGTCGTAACAGGTTGGATAGTATGCCCGCGCAAAATAGATTCAGCCAATCCAAAGTTTGACCAACTGCCAGTGTCTGAAAAGTCACTCCACAGCCAGAGGCACAGCATCAGAATCGGATAGGCATAAAAGAACACTCGGAATAACAAGGCAAACCTTTTACTCGGCTTGGTGATGGTAGTCATGCAGCTTCTCCTAATTATTGATCGATGTTTTTTATTGTTAAACAATCATTTATTGCTGTTTGTCAATAATTATATCGGAGACGCATTCTCACTTGGCTCTCCTTCGCACAATGCTCTCGAATCATATTCCGCTGATAACTAATTTTCTTATTTGACCAAGCCACTAAGTCATGCTTTTCTAATAGCTCATCCCTATTCCTTTGACACACAGGAGTCCTTATGGCTGAGAAACTTATACGCACAATCACAAGGGGCGAACTGCCTAATTTTTTACGTGACTTAGCAGATGCATGTGAAAACGCATCGGTACAAGATTTTCCAGACTGCACAAATGCAAAGAAGATTCGTCTATCCGTAAAAGACGAGTACGGGCAACTCACCGTTAAACTAAAAATGAGTGCACACATTGATGAATGCGAACTATGTGAAGATTGCGAATGCGGTGGAATCAGACCGGACGGGCTTCCGCGATACAAGCGCCTGAAAAAACGCATGGCAACAAGCTTTAAAGTCATATTTAAAGCTCTCCATCAACAGACAGTTCCACCCGAAGAAGCAGTGCTCGACTTCATTGCTGACTCACGCCTCATGACAAAGTATCCCGGAAAGGGTGATCCGTTGTACGCAGAGTATGACAAACTCACAGATATACTTGAAGAAGCATGGCACACTAAGGACTTACAAAAATTCCACGAAACCGTGGACGCACTGAACCATATGAAAACAGAATGTCATCATAAATATAAATAGCTCATGCGGTCAGGGGGAACGCCATGAAGTTCACTGTTGAGCAGGAAAAAGAACATGCTAAGCTGGTAGAAAAGCTCCGCGGCTATTCAGAAGACATAACGAAAAAAGATCATGCTATTTTTTCAAAAATTGTCTCGGATAAACTCGATAAATGGCAGATCAATCAGGTTCTTACTCCTTCTGAAATTTATCCGCGCCAGCAGTATGTTATCGCCACCCACTGGCACCCTGAATTTGTTCCTATGGAACTCAATCAACAGCGCATTGAAACCATGTTTCCCAACCGCAAAGATGAACTCATTATCCCCACTCAGCATAATGAACTCATGTCCTACGGCCCCTATACAGGTGCTGAAGTGGACTGCTACGCAAGCGGTTTTGACGAAAAGGTACAGCTACTGATCCACTTTGAAACAGAGCGACTGCAAGATAACGACACCATGCTGCGCTCCATGCTTGCACACACCCGTAAGTATCGCTCAAGCCAGCTCTTTGATTTCATTCACTCATTCACAAAACCGATTGATGAAAGATTGCATGCTGCAGCTAAAAAAACCGGTGTTGAACCTAGCGCCGTTAAATTTGCCTGCATTGTAGTAGGCAAAATAGAGCAACTTCTTAACGAGCATTGGGACAGTGTGCCGGAATTTTCCATGCGCAATAAACTAATCCGTAACTACATTGACGCACTGCGCCCTGAATTCGGCCACCGCTTCATTGATCGGGTTCAGACCTTTGTGCAGGAAGTGAAAAAGATAGTGAAACTCAGCTTTCCACTGGAGTATTTCTATCGCGCTTCGGAGATTATAGAAGAAACACGACACCTTGGTGGCTCAATCATCATTCCTCATCCCGAACAATTCTGGCCAATTCTTCTCGGCAGATATGATGTGGACGGGTATGAGGTATGGAACCCGCAATCAAACAGATACACTGAGTTTCTTATAGATGTGGTAAACGAGCACAATAAATACCGCAAAAGCTCCAGCAAACAGTTACTCATCCTCATGGGAGATGATTGTCATCAAGGGGAAAAAACGCGCAGAAAAGATGAGCAAGATCCAGAAAAAACAGGAAGGGAAATCGGCTTACAGCCTGCGTGGGATGACCTGAATATTCAAAAAAAGCTCATACGGGGTGGCGTTACCCGTCAAGGCATCATTGAGGAATACCGGAACAGACTCTCTGGATAAAGCTGAAAAAACACAGGAACCGGCATGGCAGAACATAAATTTTCGTTCGAATCCTTGCAGGATACTTCATCTATTGTCGAACTGCTGGAATCGATTACGCAAGGGTTTAAAGACGGCTCAATTGCTCTTGCTTCTCAGCAGGACTCTATTACCCTTACCCCGAAGGGGTTGTTGAGTTTTGCCATCAAAGCAAAGCAGAAGAACGGAGAAAGCAGGCTCGTATTGCGAATTCGCTGGAAGGATCAAACTCCTGACCAGCATTCGCCTTCCGGAACACTGTATATCGGCAGCGAATAAGCATGGCATCGTTCAAGGCTCTGCACGAACATTTTACCTTCCTGCTGCTCGAAGTGCAGGCACAGGTACAGGCAACGCAGGATTTTTTACTGCGACCTACCCGTGTGCTCAAAAAGCAGCTGGCGCTGCGCTGTGACAAAACAGCCAATATGCAGGCCGTAATAGAGACCATGTGCTATTCGGAATTAAACTCAGCGCAGGCTCTGCCACAAAGCCAAATCAATAAACTGCGGGCACTGCAAAAAATGGCAATACACCTGCACTATATTTCAGAATTTTGCATAAATATTTCCAAGCAGACTCAATACCTTTCCAAAGAAAGCAGGCTTGATCCTGATGACTTCATGCCTTTTTTTGCAGACATCACTCAAGCCATCAATCTTGTTAAGCCATCACTTGATGAGGGCGACCTTTCCAAGGCGTTGCGCATATGCCGTGCTGAATACACACTGGATGAGAAATACAGACATGTATTTTCACGCCTTACACGGGAGATAAATGCCGGTACCGAAGCCTCAGGTCACGTCACTGCCATATTTATCTACCGGTACCTTGAGCGCATTGGGGACTCTCTCCAACGCATAGGAGAAGCGCTCATATTTATTACTGTCGGGAATATTCTTAAAGTATCTCAGTTTGACTCTCTCCAGCAGACTCTTACCCAATCCGGCTTCACCGGCTCTATGCATGATGTTGACTATAAAGCCATACTTGGCAGCCGCTCCGGCTGTTCTGTTGGAGTAGTGGAGACAGTTGCTCCTTTTCATGAGCCAGCACGTCAAGGTTCCATCTATAAAGAAGGTTCTCTGGAAAAAATACGGCAGGAAAAAGATAATATTGAACGGTGGCAGCATGTCTTTCCTTCGCTTGTGCCTGCAATTTACGGATACCATGAAAGTTCGGACAATGCTGCGTTGCTTATTGAACTACTTCAGGGCTGCACTCTGGACGAAGTCATCCTGCAAGGAGAACAGTTTCTTGTTGATAGCGCATTGACTGTCCTGCAAAACACATTACGCAACGTCTGGGATGCTACAAAAACACAATCACCTGTGAACACAAACTACATCCAGCAACTCACAAGCCGTCTTTCACCTGTACTGCAAGTCCACCCTGCCTCTCTGCGTGACTCTCTTTCCGTCGGCAGTGTAACAACTCACTCCACAGAAGAGCTGCTCAACCAGTGCTCACACCTTGAAAAAACGCTCTCAGCACCATTCTCCGTCCTTATTCACGGTGATCTCAATATGAACAACATTGTATACAATCAACAGCTTCAAACTGTACGTTTCATCGATTTGTACCGTTCCAGAGAGTTTGATTATCTGCAGGATGTTTCCGTTTTCCTTGTCTCAATATTCCGCATCCCTGTTTTTGAACCACAGATACGGGACAGACTGAACCGGACTACCGACCAGTTTTATTCATTCGCACGAAAAGTTGCATCTGATTACAACGACGCCACCTTTGAAGCTCGCTTAGCCTTTGCCCTCGCCCGCTCTTTCTATACCTCAACACGCTTTGAGCTTAACAGCAGCTTTGCAAAACGCATGTATCTACGTGCCCACTTTCTCATGGAAAAATTGCTCGAACACTCGGGCGGATGGGCAACATTCACATTACCGGAAGATATTTTACTGTATTAACATGGGGTGAGACCACATGAAAATAGGCGTTGTAGGAACTCCAAGTGGATGGTCGTCTGAACGACTGGCGGACACCGTAGCCAGAACAACCGGCTACCGGCTGCTTATCAACATGAAAGAAATTCGTCTTGATCTGGGACAGAAAGCCTGCTGGTTTGAAGGAACGAACCTGATGTCTCTGGACGCCCTTATCGTTAAAAAAGTCGGGGCTCGCTATTCATCTGCGTTACTGAACAGGCTGGAACTCTTACGGGTTATGAATGAACACGGACTGCCTGTCTTTTCAAAACCGTCCAGCATGATCGCTGTCCTCAATCGGCTTTCCTGCACTGCCACTCTGCAACAGGCAAACATCCCTATGCCCCCCACAACGCTTACTGAAAACATAGACGAAGCACTCGAAGCAATAAAACAGTACGGTACAGCTGTTCTCAAACCGCTCTACTCATCCAAAGGACGCGGTATGGTTATTGTTTCCGACACCAAAGATGCACACAAAACTGTTCGTGAATATGCCAGTGTTTTTCCCATGATGTACATTCAAAAAGCCATCGACCTGAAGGAAGATAAAGACCTTGGTGTTGTCTTCATACAGGGGAAATACCTTACCACGTATGCCCGCTGCAAAGGCAATTCGTGGAACACGACCACAACCTCAGGCGGCTATTACGAAAAGTATACACCATCGATAGAAATCATAGAGCTTGCCCGTAAGGCGCAGCACCCGTTTAAACTGGACTTTACCTGCGTTGATGTTGCCATCACATCTGAAGGCCCTGTTGTTTTTGAAGTCTCTGCATTTGGTGGATTTAAAGGAATTCTTCAGGCTCAGGGCATAGATGCGGCACAACTCTATGTTGATGCAGTTATGAAGGAGCTTTCATGAATATAAAAAAATATACAGGCTTTTTTTCTGTTCTTCATGCAGTTCATGAAAGCTATCCGGCAACGTACCAGTTCCAAATTGCATTCAATAACTTTGTACTCAATGTCTTTGTAAACAACGCACTACTTGCAGCAACGTTGATTCACTATTTTTCCGAGTTCATTGTTCTGAACCCACAGCAACATGTTAATTCAACAGTAACGGTTCACGATACCCCGCCACTCAACTTTCCCTATCAATACAAAACAGCACTGCCTTCTGCTCCGCACAAACTCCCTAAACACGAATGGATTGATCTTCCAGACGGGCGTATTGTGCGCCACAAACGTACAAACATGCACTACATCATCGCTGACGGCTACAACTGTATAGCCGGCTCCTGCGTTCAGTACAAAAATCAGGTCGTAAACTTCATCAACAGCAGATTTATTAATCGGCAGGTAGACAGCGGGTATTTACTTGGGCATGCAGCCGCTGTGACATTAAACGGGCGAGGGGTCATCATAAGCGGTAACTCCGGTGCCGGAAAATCTACACTGGCATTGCATATGCTCACCAGCGGGGCTGATTTCGTCAGTAACGACAGAGTTCTTATGCACCCGAGCGGCCAAAACCCGTTTTACGGCACACTGCAGCAGCCAAGAATCAACCCGGGGACAGCGCTGAACAACCCGAAGCTTGAGCAGATTCTTTCACCGCAGGAACGTATGGAATTTGGCAAAATGCGTCCTGAATCGTTATGGCAGCTGGAGCATAAATACGATGTACTTATTCCTGAGTGTTATGATGCCCACAGATTTATTCCCCATGCACCGCTCAGTGGCGCTGTCATTATAGACTGGTGCCGCAATACAGAGCCAATGGTTATTGAAGAATATGCAGCACAGGAAGCAAGACCGTATCTTGCCCATATGATGAAGAAAAACGACCTGCTGTATCTGCCGAAGAATAAAGAGTATACAGACCCTGTACTCAGTGATTATATACAGGCGCTTCATGACAAGCCTGTGTTTGTTATACGCGGCGGTGTAAACTTTGCTGAAGCAACAAAAAAACTTATGAACTTCCTGAATACAGGACATACAAGCGTGTAATCCGTAATGCCTACCATCGAAATAACAAGAAGGGTAAACGTACCCGACCCGCTGAAAATTGAACGCTACCGTACTGCACCGCAGAACGGCCCCCGCGTTCTATTCTTCAGTGGTGGTACTGCATTACAGGGAGTTTCCCGCGATATTATCAAATATACACACAACTCCGTGCACCTGATTACGCCCTTTGATTCAGGAGGAAGTTCGGCCGTCCTGCGGGATGAATTTTCCATGCCTGCAGTGGGAGACATCCGCAACCGCCTTATGTCTCTTGCTGATGATTCTGTTCTGGGCAACCCGGAAATTTATGCATTTTTCACCCACCGCCTGAATACTGAAGCTTCTCAGCAAGAGCTGCGCACTGAGCTTGCTGAACTTGCCGAAGGAACACATCCGCTTATTCTTGCGGTGCCATACCCTATGCGCAAGCTCATCCAGACCAGCATGATTTCTATCCGCAATCATATTTCCGATGCATTTGACCTGCGCGGTGCCAGTCTTGGGAATCTGGTTTTAGCAGCCGGATATCTCGACAACGGGCGACAGCTCGCCCCTGTCATCTACCTCTTTTCAAAACTTGCTGAAGTACGCGGTACTGTGCGTCCTATTGCCAATGTGACAGCACAACTTGCTGTATCTCTCGCCAATGGTGAAAACATTATTGGCCAGCATCGTATTACCGGCAAAGAAACAGCCCCGCTTACCACTAAAATTGACTCCATCTGGCTTGCCGAATCTCAGCAATCCTCCGAGCCTGTTTCCGTCTCCATCAGCGACCGCACAAGCGCACTCATCAACGAGGCGGAACTCATTTGCTACCCTATGGGCAGCTTCTACTCCAGCGTTATAGCCAACCTGCTTCCCTCTGGTGTAGGAGAGAGTATCGCCCGTACAAAATGCCCTAAGGTGTTTATTCCCAACACAGGAACAGACGCTGAAGTTGTCGGGCATACCCTTACAGAACAAATTGAAACCCTTCTTTTCCATCTGAAAAAAGACGCTCCATCCACTATTGCCACGAGCGACGTGCTTAATCTTATCGTGATTGATTCCGATGCAACGCGGTATAATGGCTCTCTGAACCATGATATGCTGTCGCGCGAAGGCATTACTGTGGTATCCTGTGACTTGATCACAAACCAAAGCTCACCATACATAGACGCCGCAGTGCTGAACCGGATTCTCTTATCTCTCTGCTAGCACTTGCGGCTGGAGGAGAGACACATGGAAAAGAAAAAAATCCACATTTCCGACACGATCCCCTGCAAACTTGCAGTGTCACATATCGACTGTTTTCTGGATGGCCTGCGCAGTGGTGCAGTCGTCATTGAAGAAGGTGACAAAAAGATCATCCTGCATCCTCATTCCGAAGTAAAAATGGATATCGAGGCAAAAGCTAAAAAAGACAAACAGCGCCTTGTTATCACCTTGGAATGGTGCGCACCTGAGGCATGCCAACGCATCCATCACGAGACACACACCCCGCACGCCCAAGAGCACGGGGGAAACGGCAAAATGCTGGCTCACCATCATCGCGGTGGACACCATCATGACGAAGAATATGACGGGCACCACAGCGGGCACCATCAAGAACCTCCTCATAAACTTGATGAACACGGATTCCATTCCCACCACCATTGTCACGGCAAGGGTGAACACCAGCTATGCCACACCCACGAACATGCAGAAGGACATCACGAACACCAACAGCAGACCGGATGCTGTGAGGATATTGAACATGAAGCACATGAAGGATGCTGTTCTGAGCATAACTATGGTCGAGCACCGCATTGGGACGAAGTTCCCGAACACGGTCATCATGGCTGCTGCGAAGGAAAGAAGCATTCACCGCATAAAGGTTGCTGTTCCGAGCATGATTATGGAATGAACATCGAGGAGCATGGGCGTAGAAACAGAGGACAAATGAAGGCAGAGCGCGCTGAAATTTTAGGAGAAACACTCCACGGCAACGGCTACAAAATCTGGCACAAAGGCCACTCAGCGTACTTTGATCACAAACATCACCCTCCGTATGCAACGCATAAAATGTTCCACGGAACACAGACACACCACAAACCACGAGGAAAAGGGGAAAACTACCACCGCAAAAGCCACACCAGTGTTCCTCCACGCCCCGAGAAGACCACCTAGAACATCAATAAAAAAAGCTCCCTGCATAACAGGGAGCTTTTTCATTATCTACTGGCAGAGCAGCCAACTACATGTAGCTGGCACTCACAATAACAAGACCGCACAGGAAGCTCACAGCAATTGCCGCTTTGCCACCAAAAACACGGTACGCTTGGTTCTGGCCTGCAGAACGCATTTTCCACGCCATCACGCACGGAATGAACACTGCGATAATGGTGAACGCTGCACCCGCATGGGCAAGAGCTGCGATAAAGCCATTCGGGGCAAGCAAGGAGGCTGCAAGCGGTGGAATAAATACAATCGCAGTTGTACCCGCACGGCTCACTTTATCGTCTTTACGTCGGAAAGTCTCAGCTACAAGATCGAAGAGTGCAAAGGATACACCTATAAAGGAAGTAATGAGTGCAAGGGAAGCGAAGAGAGACAGGATGGTTGTTACCCATGAAGAACCGCCACTCATCTGATTAATGAGGATGTCCACATTATCCATGGTTGCAAGCTGCGCCGGAGTTGCACTGCCGAGAGCCAGAGTCAACCACGCAAAGTAGCAGATAAACGGAATAGTACTACCGACTGCGAGGATGCGGATAAGTGTTTTTTTGTCATCACCTACGTAGTTCACAATACTCGGAATACAAGGATGGTACCCGAAAGACGTAAACAGAACCGGCAAAGACATGATGAGAACTTTTGCCTTTGGCTGTCCCTGTGCAAGGTTAGCAACATTCAGCTGACCACCAAGGGTCGCAAAGCTAACAACCATGCCCACGAGCATAGCAATAAACAGGTATTTGTTTGCGGTAACAACAGAGTTTGTACCGGAGAATAGCAGCAGTGCGCTGATACCGGCAAAAGCCATTGTTCCCATGCGTGCATCAAGTCCGGTACTGTTTGCGATAATACCGCCCATACCGGTCAGGTACGCGACAAGAAGACAGTAAAACAGAAAGAAAACACTACCCGTTCCCAACAACTGTCCGGGACGCCCTAAAATTTTACGTGTCATAAAGTTAAGGTTAACACCGGTGCCGAATTCAATGTTGATTTCGAGCAGAAGAAGCGCAACGTACATGGCAATAAGCCACATGAACAGAAGCACCAGAGTTCCTGTAACAAACCCAAGACTGCCGATAGCCATCGGCAATCCGAGCATCCCAGCTCCGATAGATGTGCCAGCTACAATGCTGATTGCACCAAGATTTTTTGAAAGCATACCTCTCCCTTTCGACATATTGCTGTAGCTGCCGTCAGACAACGCGCGTAACTATCAGACAACATAGTATAACATGATACAAAACGTATTATATCGCACATACTGCATGCAACATACACATTCAGCATGTATTTTTTGACATTTTTGTACACAACATAAGCATCTTCAACACCCTGTTGCATTGCGACCACAACTCCTACACATGCTCAATATCGAAATCAAGCACATTTCGTTATGGGTGAAGTTGACATTATTGTAACAAAACCCCATACAACAGTTTTTAGCGCTATATCTTTTTAAAGCAATACAACATGTTGCATTATAAACAACATAATTACAACCCGTACAAAAGAACAGGTAGCAAGAACACAACATATTGAATTAGCAATTTATTTTTTTATACAAATACATGCATGAAAAAAAGTACTCGGCACAACCAGATAAAAGTATATCCTCTCATACTGCAGTCAGGCTCTCTTACACCTCCTCTATTAAGCCACAAAAAAAACGACCACACACCTACTGTGTATGGCCGATCAATGTTAGTTTGAAATACTTGTCTAGCAATATCCGGATATCCCGTATCGTTCCTCAACGAGGGCAGCAACGCTGTCCTGCCGATGACATGCAACACTATGCCCGCCTCCCACATCAATAAGAGCAGGCTCTTCCCTGCGACAAATATCGATGCAAAACGGACAACGGGTATGAAAACGGCATCCGTCCGGTGGATTCAACGGACTTGGCACATCGCCCTCAAGCACGATACGACTGGAGTTTCCCGTCACTTCGGGATTCGGAATACCTGAGAGCAATGCATGCGTATATGGATGCAACGGATTCATAAACAGCTCATCCGTAGGACATGTTTCGATGCATTTTCCCAGATACATCACAGCAATACGGGTAGAAATATACTTAACTACCAGCAGATGATGCGTGACGAACAGATAGGTAAGGTTTAAATCCTTACGAAGCGAATCCAGTAAATTAAGAATCTGCGCCTGCACCGACACATCCAGAGCACTGGTAGGTTCATCCAGCACAATAAACTCAGGTGATGCCGCAATGGCACGCGCTACAGCAATGCGCTGCCGCTGCCCGCCGGAAAACTCATGCGGATACCGCATAAGATGCATGCGGGAAAGTCCGACCATTTCAAGAATGGACACTACTTTGGCCTCAAGCTCACGGGCACTTAGCTTTTCCTGCTCCTTAATCGGTTCCGCAACAATATGTTTTATCAACATACGGGGATTAAGAGAGGTCGTCGGGTCTTGGAATACCATTTGTAATCTGCTGCGTATTCCAGCCTTCTTCATTTGTCTGTTGGACATTCCTGCAATATCGACCGGCTCACCGTTTTCAGGATAATAGAGCGCCGTCCCTCCCGTGGGAGCATGCAGATTAATGACAGCTTTACCGGTGGTGGTTTTACCACATCCGGACTCTCCAACAACACCAAGGCATTCACCGCGATAGATATCAAGATCAATCCCGTCCAGCGCTTTCACGGAATTAACCTTGCGCTTAAAGACACCGCCATAGACAGGATAATGTTTTTCAAGCCCCTTCAGCTCCAGTATCTTCTTTCTCATACCAGTCCCCCCACCTGCGCCTCTGCATAATGGCAGGCCACAAAATGCCCTTTACGCAATTCTTTCAATTCCGGTTTCTCTATAGAACACTGCTCCATAGCTTTAGGGCAACGGGGATGGAATCGACAGCCGGAAGGAGGATACACAAGGTTGGGCACACTTCCCTCAATGGACTGTAGCTCACCTTCCTGATGAAATTTAGGAACTGAGGTAAGCAAGGCCTGTGTGTACGGGTGCAGTGGTCTGGAGAAAACCTCTTCCACCTTGCCTGTTTCACACAGGGTTCCGGCATACATAACCCCCACTTTTTCACATGTTTCGGCGACTACGCCAAGATCATGCGTAATAAGCAGAATGGAAGAAATGCTTTCCTTTTTAAGATCATTCAGGAGTTGCAGAATCTGCGCCTGAACCGTCACGTCAAGGTTGGATGTCGCCTCATCTGCAATCAACAGGGTTGGATGGCAGGCAAGTGCTATGGCAATAACAATGCGCTGCTTCATACCACCGGACAAATTATGGGGATAGCGGGTAACAATTTCTTCAGGATTAGCTATTCCTAGCTTGCCGATAATATCTACTGCCCGTCTCATTGCTTCATCTTTCACCGGCGTATCCCATCTTCTCAGTAAAGGAATACGAGAGCACGCTTTAAGGAAACGAGATTTAGGACTTTTCGCTGCAATGGACAGCATTGCACGATACAATGGTGTCAGCAGTCCAAAGGATACTCCACCGTCGATCTTTTCGCAGATTCGCGTGCTCATCTGCGCTGTCCGATGAAACAAGAAACTCTCTGCAACCTGATACCCTATTGTAAGTACAGGGTTGAGCGCAGCGTTGGGTTCCTGAAAGATCATTGAGATAGAGTCTCCGCGGATGCCCTCCATTTCTTCTTCTGAAAGTTCCAGAAGATCGATGGGATCAGTCCCTGCCTGTTCAGAAAACAACACCCTGCCCCCCTCGATAACACCGGGAGACTGGATGACACGCAGCATCGAACGTACAGTTACAGATTTTCCGCAGCCGGACTCACCCACAAGTCCAAATGTACAGCCATGATCGATGGATAATGTAAACTTATCCAAAGCTCTGACCACGCCTTCATAGGTATAGAAATTGGTTGTAAGATCCTGTGCAGTAAGTAAAACAGCCATATCAGCGTCTCCTCAACTTAGGATCAAAGGCATCACGCAAAGCGTCACCCAGTAGATTCCACCCGAGTACAAAAAGGATAATGCAGATGCCCGGGAAGAATATTGTGTACCAGAATTGGAGCGGATTATTCGCAGGCCCGACAATATAGTTACGGGCAAGTGCAACCATCTGCCCCCAGTCTGCGTACCCTCTTGGGGCACCAAGTCCGACAAAACTTAAAAATGATGCTGTAATAACCATAGACCCCATATCCATGGAGCCCATAATCAACACCGGATAAATTGAGTTTGGCAGGATATGGCGCAGGATAATTTTACGGTCCGATACGCCCATAAGCTTTGCTGCCTGCACAAACTCCTGATGCCGCAATTTCAAAACTTCCGACCGTATCACGCGCACATACCAGCGCCATTCTACCAGAGCCAGCGCAATAATTATGTTTTCAAGCCCTCTTCCAAAGGCAACAACGATTGTCATTGCCAGCACAAGGAGCGGAATTGACCACACAATATCCACAAATCGCATCAGTATTTCATCAAACCAGCCACCGTAATACCCAGCCACAACACCAAGGGTGACTCCCACAAGTCCTGCGAATCCGACAACAAGCAGACCGATTTTAAAGGCGGTTCTGGTTCCCCAAACTACGCCATACAAAATATCATACTGGCCGGATGTCGTCCCCATAATGAAACGCTCTGAAGGCGGTTTCGGTGTCGGCGAAAAACCTTTGTGCGGCATTTTATATGGAGCATGCGCATACTTGGGCGGCGCAATATATGGTGCTGCAATAGCTACCCCAATAAAAAATGACAGCAATACTACGCCGATCACTGCAGAAGGATTCCTGAAGATGCGCACAAGTGTAAATTTAAGTTCCCGCAGACGCGGATGTTCATGAGCCTGAACCGCATCCATTGTTGTACTTGTTTCCATACTGCACCTTCCTAGTGAAGCCTGATGCGTGGGTCGACATATGCATACATAATGTCGATGATCAGGTTAGAAATTACGAAGACAAGCCCCACGAACATACAGACACTCATAAGCACCGGCATATCAAGCTGGGTAGCGGACTCTGCCAGCCACCACCCCATACCCTGACGGTTAAAAACAACTTCAACAGCAATGGAGCCTTCCATGGAAAGCGCCACGAGCTGTCCTGCAACAGTAATTACCGGAATAAGTGCATTCCGCTTAGCATGCTTTTGGTAAATTGTTTTAAAGTCAGCGCCCTTTGCCTTTGCGGTAATGACATAGTCCTTGCTCATCTCTTCGATCATACCGGAACGCATGACGCGCATAAGCAGCGCAACAACGACTATTACCTGTGTCAGCACAGGCAGCACGAGGTGATTGAGTGCATTCAGTGTAATATCCGGTCTGCCATTCAGCAGGCCATCTATAGAATACATCCCTGTATAGCGGACAAATTGATCAGGATTGTTGGCTACCCATAACGCCAGCTCACTGGAAAGAATTCCCGGAGAAAACAGGTCCAGATATCCATAAAAGATCATCAAAAGGATAAGCGCAAACAAGAAGGTAGGCAGAGACCATCCGACAATCGCAGCGATACGCGTCGAATGATCAAAAAAAGAATCGCGATAGACCCCTGACATTGTACCGAGCCATATGCCTACAATAACCACCAGAGGCGACGCAAAAAGATTAAGTTCAAGAGTGGTTGGAAAATAATTCCAGAAAGCTTTTGCAACAGGGCGCGCCGCCACCAGCGACCAGCCGAGATTACCCTGTGCAACCTGTTGTATCCACTTGCCGTACTGGACATAGATAGGCTTATCCAGCCCATATTCTTTAATAATTAGCGGAATATTCTCTGCCTGCTGAGGCGTAGTGACATACGCAGCAGCTCGCCGTTCCGGACTGAAGGTGGAAAGCAATCCAAAAATAAGGATTGAAACACCAAACAGAACGAACACAAGAAATAGTAACCGCCTGATAATATACGCAGTCATAACATCCTGTGAAAGCCCCGAAGGCAAACCTTCGGGGCGTATTGTTACGGGTTGGTGTTTAGTTCTTCTTCAGCAGTTTTAAATCTTCCCATTCATGATCGAGCATCGGGTGCGGAATAAAACCGTCAACATTAGTGCGGTACACAAAATGATCGACCTTCTGGTAAAGAATCAGACCCGGTGCATCTTCGTACCAGATATCCTGCATGCGGTAGTACGCATCACGGCGTTTATCGGGATCAATTTCAAAGCGGGCAAATTTAGCAAGTTTATCCGCCTCTTCATTTTTGTATCCCATGTACTTACCGTACGCACCTGTTGATGCCATAAAAGTAGTCAGGAAGTTATCAGGATCAGGGAAATCTGCCCCCCATCCAATGATGAAGACCGGCAGCAGATACTTACGATATGCGACCAAGTAATCTTTCCAGTCAATATTACGGACTTCAATATTGAACTTGGGATTCAAGGACATAATGTTTTCTGCAAGCATATGGGCTGCAGCTTCACGCTGGGCATTACCGGTATTGTGGGTAATAACCATTTTAAAGCCCTTATCCCACACTTTGCCGCCCCATGCTTTTTTCATCAGTTCAGCGGCTTTTTTCAGATCGTATTCATACACAGGCTCAACCTTACCATACGGAAGTCCTTTGGCATTGGGTGATGTAGGAATTTCCACATTACCGTTCCAAACATCTTCAATGTATAACTTACGATCAAAGGCATGAAGAAATGCTTTACGCACATTAATGTCGGTAAAGAAATCAGGCGGAATACCGTTTCCGTCGAGCTTACCGGAACCAATGTTCGGATTCGCTTCAGGATTAATTACCTGACAGAACATTGCGCCGGAAACAGACAGCTGTGGAACAGAGAAAATCTTTACATTATCCATCTCTTCCACTTCAGGAAGGTACTGCGGGTCAACCGTTACCCGATCAGCATCCCCGTTCTGCAGCGCAAGCTTACGAGAGCTCCACTCTTTATTGTACCGGACAATCGCGGTCTTCAGTGCTGGTTTTTCTCCCCAATAATTTTCATTACGCTGGAAGATAAACTCATTGGAAGGAATCCATTTCAACATTGAATACGGACCGGTACCGTTAGCAATTTTCTGTAACGGCTCGGCACCAAAAGCAGGACTATTGTATTTTGCAGCATTTTCAACGGTTCCATCCCATCCACCGTTTTCAATAGTCCATTCTTTATCAAGAATTACACCACCATATGAGTAGGCAAGAACAGCGAGCAACGGTGGGAATGGCTGCGGAAGATGGATAATGACAGAATCACCCTGTACTTCCACTGCCTTATCGATTTTTTCAAAAATACCATCAATAATTTTACCATCTTTACGGGTAGATGAAACACCAGCAACTGCTTCCAGCATCATCCACATAGGGCCGCCATCCTGATCAACAACCATGTGACGTTTGATGGAGTAGGCAACGTCTTCTGGTGTCAGGTCGTTACCGTTATGAAATTTTACGCCCTTGCGAATTTTAAATTCATACGTCTTGCCACCATCGCGGATTCCACCGTTCTCTACAGATGGAACTTCTGTGGCAAGTACCGGAGCAAATTTGTCCGTTGCAGAGCCATCAAAAAAGATCAACGGCTCATAAATATTCATAATACGCTGATGTGATACAACATCATAGCCGCACGCAGGATCAAGGGTACGGACAGTACCATAGCTTTCAAACACAAATGTGTCTTTCGGTGATGCTGCAACTGCAACAGATGCCATCAAAAGAACACATGCCAGTGCTGATATAAATCTCTTCACCCTAACCTCCTTGATGCCGGACACAACCATCCCAGCCCGGCAGGTAACAAGTACTAAGCTGTATACCCAACACAATATAAAACGGTTATTTCATGACACACTATCAACACCACAGCAAGGAACCGAGAAAACTAACATTCTAATCAATTTGATAATTTTGAAAACTTCACACAAAAAAACGCCCGAAAAATCTTCGAGCGTGTGATATACTTATTTTTTTATTCCTGAATTCAATTAGCAGTACCGGTAAAACACAGTCATTATTTTTTTATAACAACAGGATGCATAACTAGTTACTAACCCTTGGCATACCTCCCCACATACTAAACGCCACTAGCAGATTTTCAAAATAGGTTGTTACTGCTGTGAGCTATTGAACACACCTCAAATCAGTCCATTTATGATTTCAAAGCCATCCTGCAATTAAAACATCAGATCCCAAAACGACTCCAACATTCATCAAAAAAAAGGATGCCAGTAGTAACATGCTACTTCGTGTTTAAAACAGATTTAGAATGTGTAACGCGAAACTGTCATTACAACACACTACAATTATACTTAGTTTTGATGAACACACCTTTTCCAATCTCTGCAAAAATGCTTTACCTATAAACTCAAAATCTTATTTTATTAAGATATTTCAACATACCCAAAGTACGTTCAAAGAAGATATGTTCACCCCAACAGCTTTTTACATCTTTTTTATAATCTTGAGTATTCGAAAAAAGGTGTCCCATGCTTTGTTTTAAATTAGCCAAAGAAAGGCACAAAAG
>NZ_JXMS01000023.1 GCF_001672295.1 Halodesulfovibrio spirochaetisodalis
ATGAGGAGCAGGAACAGGCGCCTGTATCTACAGGTGGAAGCCGTTTAGCTGACGCGGATGTTTCGCAGGTGGACAGTTCTCTTTTTGAAGGGTTGCCGCGCAGTGCAGCTCCGATGTTGGAGTATGCTGTTACCCGTAATCCGGACACGGTTGCAGACGCGCAGAAGATTGCCAAGCGCACAGGTATGGATGCCGATTTTGTTGAGCAAAACTATGATCAGCTTTCTGCGCAGGACAGAGCGGAACGCCAGCAACGTTTGATGGAAACTATGGATGCTGGCGGAACCATGTATTTTATGCGTGACCCTGTAAATGCAGGCATGGCCCATGACGATCTTGAGAATTTAATCAGAATAGAACAGGAATCAAATCCCTTTCGAGCGCTTGGTAAGACAGCAGGCCGCGCAGTGCCTAAAGTTTTTCAGTTCTACAACCAAAGCATGGCGTATTTATCTGGAACTTTGGACTCTGTTGAACATGGAATAGGTGATGCGCTTGGAACTGGACACACTGGAATTTTTAAACGCAGCGAACAGTTTCACCTTGCTCAGTCCAAGTACATAAACGATGAGGTCTTAAACTCAGAACTGCTTGCGTTACCGGAGCATGTCACCAAGTCGTTGTGGGATAATCCGCAGCTTCTTGTGAATCCAGAGTACCTTGTTACGCAGGTTGGCGAAGCAGCATCAAGCATGTTGCCGATGGTAGCAGCGTATACTGTTTCTGGAGGTAGCCTTGCGGTTCCTTCCGTGGTTGGCGGGTTACAGGAAGCTGCAAGTTTGTACGAAGACTTGGTGCGTGACGGTGTGGATCAGGCGGACGCTGCGACCGCTGCTACAAGTTTTGGTGTGGTTGTGGGCTTGCTGAACAAGGTAGGTCTGGAAGAGCTTACCCGCAAAATTCCTACAAAAACCATCATGCAGAACCTTGCGCGGCGTGGTGCTGCCGGTGCAGCAGAAGGTTTTACGGAGTATCTTGAAGAGCCGTTTCAGGCCGCGTTTTCTGCCCTTGCTAAAGGTAAGGACATGGACGGGGTTGTAAGTGATGTGATTGCCAGCTTGAAGAACGTTGATGTTGCTGTTGGCGCGATAATACTTGGTTCATCCGGTGGGGTTTCCAAGGTTGCAGAGCGTGTGGAGGACAAAAGGCAAGCTGGTCTGTTGGCTACACAAAATGGCGTGCAGCTTTCTGCCCTTTCAGATGCGGTTGCAAAAAGCAAGCTTGCTGAGCGTTCTCCTGAAGCTCTTGGCGAGTTCATTAACAGTGTGTTCCCTACTGAAGCCAGTGAGCAGTTTGTTGATGCCCAGCAGTTTGCGACCCTCTTTCAAGAAGGGATTGAGGAAGGGCAGGACGTAGGCACTGTTGAGGAAGTGCTAAGCCGCTTGGAAGTTACACCGGAAGCCTTTGGGAAAGCCTTGGAGCAAGGTTCTGTTATGCCTTTGTCCATCCCTAAGCTTATGCAGCATTGCACCAAAGAAGAGCGCGAACTGATTATTCCACACATGAAGGCGAACCCGCTTGCCATGTCCGAAGCAGAAAGCGTGCAGACAGACTGGCAGGCAGAAGCCAAAAGTCAGGTACAGCAGTATGAACCGGATATGGAGCTTGAGGCCGCGCTGGATACAGAACGCAGCCGGATAGTTCAGGGGCTTGTAGGGCAGGGAATACGCGAGGATGAAGCCGAGACTATGGCGGCAATTCCTCATGCCTTTGCAAAAAGCTACAGCACCTACGGCTTGGACGGTGTGGATTTTCTGCGTCGTATGCATGTTGGGGAGGTAGAAACAGCTCAGGGTAACGTTAGCACAGAACTTTCACAAGCTGCTATGCGCCGAAGTGAAGCAGTGACAGTACAGGAGTTTCTTGAAGAAAGTCGCGCAGGAGAACGAGTTTTCTATGAAGGTAAGCCGTCACCTGAAGCTGTTGCAAGGGCTTTAGAATTATCTGATCTGCGAGTTAATTTACCGTACGATTTTGTTCAGCATGTTGATAAAAAACGTCCTAATCATACTGATTCCTTAGTAGCAAAAGTAGATGAGGTTCTTGAAAATGCGACCTTTGTAGGTCGGTTGGAAGGTGGGAAGGCGAGGGCATCAAGGTATGTTGCAATTTTGGAAGAGGGTGAGAACGCAACTGCTGTAGTTTTTGATTTGTCAAAGAAAAAGGCCATGCATATTGCACGGCCTGTTACTGCATTTGCGAACAGCAAAGAGAAGGTAAGGGCACACTTCAGGGAGGCTATCCCAAAAGAAGCGGGTAGCGGAGTCCACGGGATGAATACCCTTACCAATGAAAATATATCCAATGCTGAAGGCGAAGTCAAAACCAAACTCAAGCAAGGGCAGCGCGGTTCGCTCTCTTTTCTTCCTGATAACAACTACTTAATCAAGCTGTCTTCCTCTGCGGACAGCTCTACCTTTGTGCATGAATGCGCGCACATCTTCCTTGCTGAACTCTCCCGCATGACAGGGCAGACACAGGTGTTTGGCGATACCGTCTTTGAGGGGGATTCAGCCACTATTGTTCCTGAAAGGGTATTACAGGATATGGAGCAATTGCGGTCTTGGTTTGGACTTGCTGAAGGTGAAGCTATTGAAGCTGAGCATCAGGAGCAGTTTGCCCGTGGTTTTGAAGCGTATTTACGGGAAGGCGAGGCTCCTTCGCCGGAGTTGTCACATGTTTTTCATCGGTTTCGCCAGTGGTTGTTGTCGATTTATAAGAGTGTGAAGAGCCTAAATGTAACCATAAATGATGATGTGCGTGACGTGTTTGATCGGATGCTCGCGACTGATGAACAGGTGGAAGCTGCCCGAAATCGTGCAAGCATTACCAGAGAAAGTGATGAGATGTTGCGGCAGCTTGGAGCTACAGAAGAAGATATTGCTTTGCGTGAAAGGCTGGATGTTGAGGCAGAGCGTGAAGCAATAGCCTTCATGGACAGGCAGACGCTACGGGAGCGTCAGAGACGAAGAAAACAGGCAGAACTTGATGCTAAAAAATTAGTAGAAGATGAGCCGGTGTATAAGGCTATTTTAAATCTGGCAGCGGGGCGAGGGCTGGATGAAGATTATCTGCTTGAATACCATGGCGAAGTGACCTTTGCTGCTATTCGTAAGACTCATCGCGGAATAATAAAGAAAAATGGGCAACATGGTGATTTAGCAGCTGTTGAATTCGGGTTTGATGATGCAAATCAGTTTGTTGATGCGTTGTTGGCTGCACCGCGTCGTAAGGCTCGGATAGAGGAGGTTGCAGCAGAACTTCTGGAAGCTGAAGATGCTAAGGCAAATCACGCGTTAGCGGAAAATATAGCCAGTGGTAAAGCATTCGGCGATTTTTTGGAGCTCAAAGCAAAAATTTATTCCAGAAAATTGCAGAGCCAAACCTACAGCCGCAGGGAGCATCTACAGAAGAGCGCAAAGGATTCTTTAGCTTTTACTCCCGTTGGTGAGGCAATGCGATATGACAGGCACCAGTACACTGTTCGTCGGCAGAGTGAATTACGCGAGGAGGCAGAGCGTGCAGGGAATGCCAACAAGGCTGCGTTTCATCTAAATAAAGAGCGTACAGCGCACGAGTTTGTCGGCGAAGCCATTCGACTTCGAGACCGTGTGCGCTCTGTGCAGGAGCGGTTTAAGAATTATGCCAAAAGTAATGTAATTGAAAACCATCATAGAGATCATCTCCGTGATGTCCTTATTCGTTTTGGGTTTACTGCGGGAATGGATTCCCTGAAACCTCGTAACCCTGACCACATGCTTCCATTAGTAGAGTTAATTGAAAGCCATGGAGACATGATGGGGGATATCCCGCAATTTGATGACTGGCTCATTAGGGATGGAACGCCTGTTCACTGGCGCGATTTGACGGTGGCGGAGTTACAGCAGGTGGAGAACTTGATTTCCTTTTTACAGCATAAGGGAAAACAGCTGTATAAGGAAAAAGAGCAGGCGTATCAGAACGAGCTGGCAAATACCGTTCGTAAGTGTGTTGCTGCTATGGAGGGGAGGTCGCGCAAGGTACATAATAAATTAAGTTTAAAACGTAAGTTTAACGATACAGTAGACGCTTGGACATCGCGGCTTGAAACATTCTTTTTCCATATGGACAGGGCTGATGGGTATACCAGTATTGGCAAAAATGGAACTCGTGGTGCCAATGTGGGGCTGCATGACAGGTTGGTCGACTCACAGGATGCGGAAACCAGACAGCTTGATGTGGCAAAAGAAAAATTGGTTTCTGCGGTGTCTACCCTCTACAATTTTCGGAGAAGGTTAGAAAAAAAGTACGGCACGAAAGGTTTTACCAGCGTTGAAATTGACGGTGAAGCCGTGGAATTATCCTTGCCTCATGCTATGCAGAAAGATGGGCGAAAGTGGACTCCTGATGCAATTATAGGGGCTTTGTTGCACTCGGGGAGCGCGTCGAATCTCAAGCGCTTGATTAATGGTTATAAGTATATCGATGGAGTCTATCAGAAGGGGGCTCCTAGCATTCCGATAGCAATGTTTCAGCGCATGGTGACTCATGAAGAACTTAATGCAATCCAGACAATCTGGGATGTTATTGAGTCAACATATGAAAGGGTGGATAAGGCGCATTATGCAAAAAATGGGTTTCATATTGGAAAGGTTGAAGCACAGCCGTTTTCTGTAACTGTAGATGGCAAAACAAAGACATACCGAGGCGGCTATATGCCAGCCGTTGCAGATCGAAGCTTTCCAGAGTCAGCCGGATTACAGCGGCAGACTGAGTTTTCAGAGCTACTCGCTAACCCTGAAGCTGTGCATCAGAATGCTGCACCAAAATCTAGCTTCACAAAAAACAGAACAGGAGCGAGGTATCCACTAAAGCTCTCACTCGATGTTGCCATTAATCATATCTACGATGCCATTCATTATTCAACTCATGCAGAGAATATTCAGTTTGTGGATAAGGTCACTCGTGATCCAGAGTGGAAAGATGCCCATATCGATGCTTTTGGGCAAAAGGCGTATGAGGCAGTACGGGGAATTCTAAAAAATACTGCTCGTCCTGAAGTTCGATCTAATGATGCAGAGTCCAATCTTGCGAGCAAACTGCGGGAACATGCAACACCGTATATTCTGGCATTGAATTTCAGTGTGGCAGCGAAACAGGTGTTTTCAATCTTTGGTGGTATTCACGACATGGGATTTGTGGATTTTACCAAAGGTTTAAAGAATGTTTTTGGATCCAATCCCCGTAAGCAGATGCAGTTTATTCATGATGTTTCCCCATACATGAAGTCGCGCTTTACCTCTATGGAAGAAGAATTTGCCAGATTGGGGGGAAAGATAGGAATCGAAGCGCCTCTTATCTCAGCATTCGGGAAAGACATAAGCAAGCAGGATATAGCAAATTTGGGATTCTGGCCTATCCGGGCGATGGATATGGCAACAACGTATGTGCTGTGGACTTCTGCATATGAGAAAGCAATGAAAAAGGGGCAGAGTATGGAAGAAGCTGTCCGTTATGCAGATGACATAGTGAGACGGTCACAGCCATCATCCCAGCCGATTGATAAAATCATGTTTCAGATTGAAGGTGGAGATTTTAAGCGTCTTTTTTCCATGTTTATCACGTTTACCGTTCGAACTTTTGGAGCAAGGGCTACACACCATTATCGAGCAATGCGTGAAGGGGGAATGACAAAAGCGGAATACGCAGCATATGTTTTGTACGATCATCTTCTCCCACCGATTGCTATGCATCTTGCTTTTGCATTGATGTGGGGGGATGCCCCTGACCCTGACGACGATGAAGCGCTAGCAGCGTTTATGCTGGATATGGGGTGTGGAGTCGCAGGGTATCAGCTTTCTCGGTTTCCATTCCTACCAAGTGTTTTTTCTAATTTTGATGCTTTTGGCAGTCCTGCAGCAGCTGGGCCTGATCTTATTCAGCAGCTCGTTACAGATGTGAAAAATATAGTAACAGATGATAAGGCCAACGCTCATGAAAAGCTGCTGATCTCTATGGCTCATGCGATGTCGTATTATTTGAAAATTCCTGTTTCTAAGGCGGTGCAGCGCATGAAGAAAGGTACAGAGCAATTTCTTAATGACGAAGGCACGGTTGCTAACATTCTTATTCCAGAACCAAAGAGATAGAGGGGCACTATGCTTGAAACAAACACAAACGCCGTAACGGTGTTGTACTCCGGTGGTGACATTCAGGTTCCGTTTTTGTTTTACGACGCTGCCGATCTGGTGGTTCTGTTTGACACAACACGCAAGACGCTTGGCACAGACTACACGGTATCCGGTGCGGGTAACGATGCAGGGGGCAGGGTCTCGCTGGTGAATCCTCCGGCAGAAGATACGCGCGTAACTGTCATGCGCCTTGTGGATTTTGTGCAGCTGTTGGAGATTCCTTCGAACGGCATCATACCGGAAGGGGCGCTTAACCGCGCGCTGGATAGAATTGTTATGATGATTCAGCAGCTTTCAGAGCAGGCCGCTCGAGCTGTTACCTACCCAGCGGGAACAGATAAAAGTCTGGTGCTGAACATAGTGCAGATTTTGGAGAACGTGCAAACTGCTACGGCAAACGCGCAAGGTTCTGCCAGTGCAGCTGCTGCGTCTGCTGATGAAGCCAGAGAGTTTGCGCGGCTTGCTGGTGTGGAGCATGCAGCCCTTGTTGCTGCAGGAGATGAGCAGGCGTTACGTATTTCACGCGAGGGGCTTGTTTTGCTGAATCAGGCTGCTAGTATGCTGGCAAACACAGATGTTGACCAGATTGCGCGGCCTTCAATTGTTTCTCACGAAAACGGGGCTGTAATCCACGGTGGTACGCTGCGTGCTTCTGAAGCACGTCTTGCTTACGCTCCACAGGACAGCTTGAAGCACACCTCTTTTTGGATGACCTCGGACGAGGCGGGAGAGAACGTTGTGTATCCGGTACATACGGAGGCTGGCCTTGAACATGAACTCAGGGTTCATTTAATGGAGCCAAACACAACGTACTATGCGTTCTGTAACCAGACGACGGATAAAGATGAAGTTTCTCGAGCTGCTGTTCCTGTACGGCTGGTTACGGCAGATGTGTTGCAATATATCAGAATACGGGATCTTTCCTGCTTTATGACCAACGGAGAAGTTGACCCGTACTACGCCACTCTTACGTTTTCAAACGTCACAAATGAATCGGATGAAGCCCTTACGGTGCAAAAGACACAGGTTGAAGTGTTTCGAGCAGACGAGAAAATTATTGAAAAAGAATATGTAACAAGTGACCACACAAATATTCTTCCGATTTTACCTCTTGCGACACAACTTAGATTACGGGTTCGGGTGGAAACAGCGCAACGCGGGTGGACTGAGTGGCAGACGCTCATCATAACAACCGGTAGCGCACATTTGAATACTCGCTTTGCCTTATTTGAAGTCGATGAACCGCATAGAATCTCAGAGATTCAAAAAACATATGACATAGACGATGCGCACTTTTTAGTTTGCGGTTATGGAATATTAGGGATGAATACTGAGGCCAGACGAAATGTTTCCTTCATTATACTTTTTGAAAGACAGACGCTGCATCCTGTTTGGATTAAGAGTTTTCGATCGGCTGATGTTAAACGAAAAATATACCGCGTTCCGCAGTCCGTGCATGTTGTTGGGGAAGTAATTTATTGTTCCTTTTATGGGTATGACTATCCTGATGCTACAGAAGAGGAGCCGACTGGTGGCACACAACTTAGTCGTGCAAGAGTGTTAGCCTTTCACAAATCAACAGGTGTACTTCAGTTCTCCCATAGCATAGAAGGACTTGAGGCACATGTTGGGCATGATATGTCTGTTGATATATCGGGTGTGTACTTGTGTGGATATGTTTCAGGAGGCTTTGCGATGGCTAAGTATACTCCCACAACTAGAACTTTGGTGTGGAAGCGAGAGTACTACTTACCAACAGGTAGCTGTAATATACAGAAACAGTCATCAGGTGCGCATGGGCTTGTTATAGCGGGGATAACCGCACCGCGCTATGGGCATAATTATCTTGCTAAAATTAATCAGTCATCCGGCGCTGTTCTTTCTCAGAAAACATTCAACGTTGCATCTACCGATACGTTCTATTGTAAGGGTATTCTTCACACATCTGAGGGTATTTACTTTTATGGGAATACCACTTCACACGGTGTTGTTCCGGGGAGAACTTTTGCAAATGTTGCGACAGTAATTAGCGCATCTACTAGCCTGCATATTGAATGGGCAAAGTATTACTGGGTAGAAGCATCCCATCCCGAAGATACCGTGAAGACAACATCCGAATGTGGTGATTCTCTCTTTATTAGTCTAGGTGTGAGAAAAAACTTGGAAAACGATGTGCCTGACAGGGACGGGGGATTTGGATGTATTCGAAAGAGTGATGGAGCAGTTGAGTGGCTACGACGTTTACGGACTATAGGTACTGCACCTTATTATAGACTCACAGACGACGTATACGGTAACGCCCGATCTGATTCTTACCTGCTTTCGGGAATGGTAGACCGAAAAGGTTTCCTTGCTTACCAGCAAGGTGTGACAGCATTTCCTGTTACGGAAATTCCAGAAGCACCTCTGATTGATGTAGAATCTTTGAGTATGAATGTTCATACTCATTCGGTTGAGCAGCAAAACACCTCTTCGAGTGCCTCTGAATATGTACACAGTAGAACGTTGGATGCAGAGGTAACTATTCTTGATTTGCCGTTGATTTTTGAAGACGTGAACATCAAGCTTAACATTGGCTATTTTTAGGAGACGCTATGCTTTTTTACGACACAGAAACAAGGCGCACGCTATCAGCACGACAGGCAAAATGGATAGCCACTGCTGTGCCGCTTGATAGAAATATTCCTGATATAGACAGTGGATTGCAAGAGCTGGAGCAGATGGGCGTAACGGTTGAAGGTAATCTCGCTAAAATAAAGTGGAAAATTGTGACACGGGCAGAGCCGGAGTTTTCACAAGAGCTTACCCGGCGCGCTCAAGAAAAATGCAAGCAGCTCCTGCTACAATGTGACTGGACAATTGGCAACGATTCTCCACTGACTGAAGCAAACCAGCAGGAATGGCGTACCTACCGCACCTTTTTGCGTAACATAAATCATCAGGAAGGATTCCCCAAAGTCATTGATTGGGGAACACCACCCCAGCAGGTGAAAGGGTAAGAGAATAAGAAAAGCTTCGCAGTGTGTGCGAAGCTTTTTTATTTAAATACATTTGCTACAGCATCGCGTCTCGCATCCGGGATCAGCTTTGCGTAGCGTTCAGTCATCGCGAGTGTTTTATGCCCCATAAGGTCGCGTATGGTGAGAATAGGCGTGCCTTTGAGTGCAAGCCATGAAGCAAATGTATGGCGCAATGTATGGAACGTGACCTTTTGTCTTCGGTCAGTCACGCCTTCATTGAATAGTTTATTTGCTATGCGCTTAAATGTTGTGGGCACATTCGTGTGTTGTTTCCCGTACTGGTTGATAAATACAAATTCATTGGCAGGGCGGACGTATTCCTTAAGCATTTCATATACTGCATCTGACATGAAAGCATCGCGAGAAGTGTAGTTCTTCGTTGTATCATCTTCACCAGAAGCCACAACGTGAATGAGCCTTTCGTCTAGATTCACATTTTGCCACCTGAGAGCACGGATTTCTCCAAGCCGCATACCTGTGTGAAGAGAGAGCAGAGCCATGTCATGCGCCTGTAGATTGCGTTTGCTGAGCTGTTCCAGTAGCTCCTGAGCTTCATTTCGATTAAGGAAACGTATGCGCGCAGAATCGAATTGGGGCTTTTTTACTCGTTTGACTGGGTTGTCCCCTCGCCACAAGCTGAGGTCATTCATTTTGTTGTAGATACGAGAAACAAGAGTAAGCGCATGTTTTACCATTTGCGGACTTTTGCCTTCTGCAAGCATTTCTGCTTTTAATTTCTCGAGATCAAGCGGGGATAGTTGTGACAGTTTGAGGTGAGCAAAGCGCTTTGCAATGTGGTTCCGGTACATACTTTGGTCATTGCGGTATCGCTTAGTGTTGGCAAGAATCCATTTTTCAAAATGCTCCCAAGCTGTTGCAACAGTCATTTCTGTATCAAGGATTTCGTTGCCATGTCTAACTTCTCTGACACGCTTACCGCGAATGTCACGGGCTACTTCGGCGTTGTACCCTTCAGAGAGCCAGCCTATTTTTTCAGAAACCAATTTACCGGCTTTATTGCGGTAGAGTATTTCATATGACTTGTCCGGTTTACCGCGGTAACGTCTCTTGGTAGACTCGCGATAATAGACCCCTTCAAAGCCTTTTTTGGTAATTTTGATACGCCGCATTACTGCTCCTTTTTTGTCAACAAAGTGTCAACAGCAGGCGCAATATAATGCAATTAGCCGATGCGTGGCAAGGTGGTAACTTGTTGGAAATAAAAGAAATGACAAGTAGTGAGGAGGGGTGAAAAAGAGTCGAAAAACTCTCCTAAGCGGCAGGCCACAGGTTCGACTCCTGTCAGGCGCACCATAATTACGATTCCATCTTACAAGCTCTTGCATTACAAGGGCTTTTTTTTATGGTTAGTAACTGTACGAATAGACATAGTTTTTGCTTCCGAAAGTTTCAAGATAAATCTTTAAACTTGGGGGTAATTACATGGGACATGCCGTAGAAACCGTTGAATCTGCTTGGAATCTGTACAAAGAACTCAAACTCCCTACCATCCGCAAGCCAAGGACAGATATCCAAGTGTGGGAGATGCATATTGCTCCCTATCTTGCTGAAAAACCGCTAGGTTCTGTAAAAAGTATCGATATTCTTCGCTTGCGAAGTACGATTGAAGCTAAAAATCTTAGTCCTCAGTCAGTACATCATGTCTTAGGATTACTTCGAAGGATCCTCCGAAAAGCAATTCAATGGGAACTGTATCCCGGACCATTGCCAGTTTTTGAAATGCCTCGTGTTAAGAACGATCGAACTCGTTTTTTGACCCTTGATGAGTCTGAAAAGTTACTTTTAGAACTTAAACGAAGGTCAGAACTTTGGCATGACATCAGTCTATTCGCGCTATCTACCGGATTACGATCCGGTGAAATTTTCAATTTATTTCCTGAGCATATCAATCTTTCAGCAAAGACTGTTGCAGTTGTCGATACTAAATCTGATAATAGGGTAGTACCGTTAAATAATGCAGCTCTTGAAGTTGCTAAGGCGTACATTGCCCGTAATTCGGGTTCTTACCTCTTTACTACTATATACGGAAATAAAATTCAGTTTGCAGGAAAGCTCTACAGGAGAGCAGTAGATGCCTGCGGATTAAACAACGGCATTCAAGATCGTCGGCAGCGCGTTGTTTTTCATACGTTACGTCATACTTTTGCTTCGTGGCTGGTTCAAGGTGGAACTCCCTTAGCAGTTGTAAGTAGGCTGTTAGGGCATAGCGACATAAAAATGACTATGCGGTATTCACACCTTGCACCGCTACAAGGGCGTGAAGCAGTAACGTACTTAGAAAGCTATATGCAAAACTCATCAAGGTCAATAGAGAAAAAATAAAATATTATGTATAGTTATGTAGTAAAAATAGGTCAAAGATAGTCAAATGTAGTCAACTTTGATCAACTGTAATCAAATTAAATAAAATGTAGTCAAATTAAGCGACAACTATCTAAAGTTTGTCGCTTTTTCTTTTTTCCTGTGCTTATCTTTGTTCGGAGTCCGAAGGCAGGACATGTGAAGTAGTCCCACTTTTCAAGTGGAACTACTTCACAGCCTGCCACCATAAAGGTGGGAAAGAACTTATTCGCCTACCGGCTCAACGTAAAAAAGACAAAATGGACATCGTATAGATAACCAAAGGAGCACGCTGCGATGAAACTAAATGTAATGAAGATCAACCATGCGAAGCCAGCTGAGAAAACATACGCACTGCCCGATGGAAACGGGCTGCAACTGGAAGTTACTCCGGGAGGGAAGAAGCTTTGGCGCTACCGTTACCAGCTGAACGGCCGGCGTAATAGAATGTCGTTCGGCTCGTATCCGGAAGTAGGTTTGAAAGACGCGCGTAATCGACGGATTGCGGTTGAAGAGGTAATTGCTAAAGGATTTGACCCCGTGGAGTTCAAACAGAAAGAAGAAAGCCGCGAGGCAGCGCTGCCGGCAGAGGTTTCAGAGGTTAATGTTGAGGCATATGAACCGTTGGTTTATCAAGGTAGTCCAGTTGTTCCCACGCAGCTACTTGCACAGCTCTATGGATGTAACGTTAAAAACATAAAGCAGAATTACAAAAGGAACGAGAAGCGGTTCGTTGAAGGGAAGCACTATTACAAGGTTGAAGGCGAAGAATTGAGAAGGGTGAAGCACTTGGCCTCTCAAAGAGGCCAAGTGAAGATTTCAACGCAGACACCAACAGTTCTTCTCTGGACAGAACGCGGAGCGGCCCGTCATGCAAAGATGCTCGAAACTGATGCTGCATGGGACGTATTCGAAAAACTGGAGGATGCCTATTTCAACCGCGAGACAGACAAGGATGTTGTTCCTGCACTCCGCAAAAGGTTTTTGCGCCGCTACATTGACTTGGATGTAATAACATCGTTGACGGTTGCCAGGGAACTGGAGCTTGATCATTCTTCTGTCGTTGCAAATGTGTTCGCACTCGACTTGCCGCAGGAGATTATGAATCAGAACTTTCCGATAGGAGAAGAAGTCATACAGGGGCGTGAGCGTGTCTCGGTAGTTGCAATGACGCATGCAGGGTTCCAGTTGGTCATGCAGCATTACTCCGGAAAGCGTGTGAAGGAGTTTATGCTGAATGTCGCGGAAGAATTTGCTCTTTGCAGTCCTGTAAATACCGGCGCTGCGGCTGTTGAGACTGTGGCACCCAGATGCATTAAGCCGCGCATAGATGCACAGAAAATGCTTGCTTTGAAAGGCGCATTACGAATTTATGCCGCAATGGAAAACCGGACATACGTGCATGCAGCGGCAGAGCTTTGTTCATACTTTAAGATAGGAAAGCTCGAAGACCTCGGGATTGAATCCTACGACATTGCTCTTGAATATGTCTGGATGGGAATAGAGCGTCCGTATTGTCCTGCGCCTGAAGCAGAGGAGCGCTGTTCCGATCAGAAACTTCTGTTGCTCCGTGGTGCGCTGGATTTGTGGGCGTATCATGCAGACAGCCGTTCATATTCCGAAGTAATGATCGAATTTGAAAGAACGACCGGTGTTGCTATTCCGGAATCTGTACCTGAGAAGGATGTGCAGAAGGTGCTCCTCATTATCTGGGGAAAGATCAGCGCAGCGTTGGCCTTGAAAGAGGCTGCACAACGGGTTGCATGATGAATCAGAAATCTCCAGAAAAGAAACGTAAGGTCTGCATGAAGTCTTACATGACAGAAGTAGAACGTGACCGCATTGCTGCCTTGGCCGAGCAATGCGGTCTTTCTGCATCAGAGTTTATGCGGCGTGTTGTACTAGGTCAGGAAGTTAACTCCAAGGTGGACAAAGAAGCATTTTTGAATTTGCTGAAAGTTAATGCAGACCTTGGCCGTCTTGGTGGACTTTTTAAGCTGGCGTTGACTGATAGTGTGAATAAGGTTGTAAGCTATAGGGAGGTTCGTCGCATTTTGCACCAAATTGAGGACAGGCAGGAAGAGCTGCGCCGGCTTATAAGCATTGCGGAGCGGGTAATACTGAAACGGGACTCAGGAGGTGTGGGATGATTTCAACAAAGCAACCTTCTCCCAAGCCTCAAAATGATAACTATGCGCGGCTGGCAAACTACATTGCAGATGCCTCGCATGAGGGCCAGAAGTGCCTTATGGCGTGGAGCGCTGGCTGTATGGCTGGTGACGATTTTCAGTTGGGCATCTCTGAAGTTCTGGCAACTCAGGCTTGCAACACACGTACAAAGAAAGAAAAGACTTATCACCTGATTGTTTCATTTCGTCCAGAGGATGAGGCCAAACTTTCTGGGGAGGACTTTAAAGAGATTGAACAGCGCTTCGCAAAGGTACTTGGTTTTGAAGAGCATCAGCGGCACTGCGGAGTGCATAACAATACTGCGAATCCACATATGCACGTTGCCTACAATATGATTCATCCGGAAAAAAAGATCCGTCATGCACCATATTATGATTACTGGAAGCGTGATGAACTGTGTCGGAAGCTTGAAAAAGAATATGGTGTATCCATAGACCCCGGCAGAAAGCAACGCAAAGAGCTTCATTGTTACCTGACGGATAGGAAGGTTAAGATTTTGCCGGCAGTGAAGGCAGCTCAGTCATGGGAGCATGTTCATGCGACGATGGCTTTGTACGGCCTGCAGGTGAGTTGTAAAGATGATGTTCAGTTTACGCCTTTTGAAGGAGCGGGGAGAGACTGCAGGGTTGCTGGTGCAGAGATTAACTCTTTGCTTAGTAAAATAGCCTTGGAAGAGCGTCTGGGCGCATTTGAGCCGAAGCAAAAGTTTTATCAAACGATGGAAGTCTTCGAGCCGAGTCCTTTGGATAAGTCCAAGAAGAACGATAAAGCGGAAACGATGGAGGCTTACACTGGCCAGGAAAGCTTTGATGGCTACTTGAAGCGGCATAAGGGAATTATTGACGCTGTGCGCGATTCTGCACGTTCATGGAAAGACTTCCAAAACATTTTGCAAGACGAGCTGAACGTCACAATCAAAGAGCGTGGCCGAGGCGCTGTCTTCGCTGACCTAACCGTAAGAGGAAAGAACCAGCCTCATGCAAAGTTGAGTAGCCTTGGCCGAGAATACTCACGATCAAAGCTAGAAGCTGAATTTGGCAAGCTTATCCCGCTCGAGCAAGGTAGAAAAGTAACTCCAAAACGTGAGTACAGCAGCAAGCCACTGCATCGTGATCCAGAACGTGTAAGGCTCCTGCAGGAATACAAAGCCAGTATCGCAAAACGCAAAGCCATGTTTGAGCAACAGAAGTCTGAGCGTGAGGTTGAGATGCAGAAACTGCGGCTGCAGTGGCAGGTAAGAATTAAAAAGTACCGTGTTGACGGGGTATTAACATGGAAAGAAAAGCGCTACCTTATTAGCGTAGCTAAGGCCGAACAATTACGCCATGAAGAGCAGTTGAAGAAGAAGTATGCAGAGAAGCGATCAAAGATCAAAGAGGAAATCCCATACGGTAACTGGAACGAGTTTCTTCGACAGAAGGCTGAGAGCGGCAACAATGTGGCCTTGGCCGTATTGCAGTCTTCTAAGAATAAAGATCAGGCTGTATTTAAAGAACGCCCTGTTGAGAAGCTGCTGGAAGGTATGACGTACTCTGTCGATAACAAAGGTAACATCACCTACAAGCTTACAGAGGGCGGTGTTGTGCTGGATAATGGCAAAGATATTGTTGCAAGCAAGGATGATGAGGCGCAGAAATTTGCCCAAAAGTTGAGAGGAAGACGGTTTGGTCGAATGGTTCGTAATCAGTAGGTCGTCGGTTCAATTCCGATTGTTGGCTCCAGTAAATTAAGGCATTTAGAAGATATTTCTTCTAAATGCCTTTCGTTTTTTCTAGCCTATTTCTAGCATAAAGAGTTTTTGCTAGCTTTTATGGGATGGCCTAGAACGGTGACGCCATTCGAGTTTGGTGTTTTAAACAAATATCAACGCCAAAACCAGTTAGGTTAAAACAGTTGTAGGTGTTTCCGTGGTAATCGTCTTCTATGTAGCGTTCAATAAGGCCCATTCGTTCAAGCTTTATGAGGGTCAGATTTGCTTCTGTAGGTAGGATAGTTAGCTCGTTAAGCTTACTGGTTAACGTGTAGTAAGAACTTCCTGTAGGAGATTCGTTGTAGCTTTCAAGAAGTAAGCGGAGCAGAGAAAAGTCACTTGAAGAGAGGTCAGATGAGACATTATTTAAGTCGACCTTTTGGGGGAGTGGTTGGTTAAGTGTTGTTAAAGGACCTTTGCTTTCTAATTCGGTTCGGATTTGATTACAGGCATAGCTAAGTGCTGAGGTAAGATTTCCGTCATTCCGATTTGCTTGATAAGTTGCGTTGGTGAGACCTGCGAGATCACTAGGCAGGTGAAGTTCAACTCCCCGGGGGGAAACGGTAAAGCAACGTTCTTTACCAATGCTTCCAATAAAAAGACCCAACTCAAATATGACATTATCCCTTACGGTGTGATGCTCTGCAGAACGAATGTTAGTAATGTCCTCAGGGGTAAATATGAATACTGCAAAGTCTACATGTTTAGCTGTAGTTGTAAGGTCGTCAAGAGCGTTGCTACTTAGTTTAAATATCCCAGAATCCCAAAGTGTAACTTCAGCGTCATATTCGAGGTTATGGCCAGTAGCGCGTGCAATAGGTAGACTCTCAACGGAAGAGCCAATAAATAGTCTAGGTTTTTTCATGGGAGCTCCAATTGGTATGAGACAGCTTTATGCTTTATAAGCAGCAAGGGCTTTTTCTATGGCATCAAAAATTGGCTTAAATTCATCAAAAGTAAATACTAATTCCGTGTCCGGTCTTGCCAGTACTTGTGACGAAAAGTCTTTTTTAGAGCAGGCTATATTTTTCTTTTTTCCATTTATTGTCTTGATTACATCAGCGTCTAAAATATGCTTTTTATGAACCCAGCGTTTATCAAAAGGTTTTTTTTCAGAACAATAAGTAATTGATGAATTATCTTTTAATACACCTTGTTCCGTGAACTCATTGCTGAGATAGAGTCTACGTCCTGCGCTGTTTGCTCTTTTTAACTCTTCTTCTGGATATAAGTGCTCAATGCATAAGTTTGGAGTGTGACTTAGTAGTAACGTATAAACGTTGCTTCCTTGATGATGGTATAAGTTAGAATTGTCTTTTCTCCCTCTTGCATATTTCACAGCCTGTTGTTCGTCAGTATCAAATAGAAAAAAGAGTTTGGAGTTTGTATTGTGAAGAAGTTTATAACGTTCAACCATCATTTTTAGATTACTAAAGCCGCCTTCCCAAACTGCTGGTGGAGGAGAAATAACTAGATTCAACCCGTTATATAGACCTTGGTTCCGAAAGTAGCGAAATGCTGCATATAGATGTTTCCAGTCGGTTTGCCCCTCACCAAAAAGATAATTTGAATCTGCATTGAGTGTAGGTACAGCGTCTAATAAGCCGGTTGGAATAGACCCTGTGCTTAAAATTAGGTGTTTTCGTTTGAGCTTCCGATATACAGGGTCATTTTCACCTCTTACCATTTTTAGGAATGCAAGTTTTCCACACACAATTTCTTCAAGAGTCGCTTCTTCGCGGGGAGGATTGCTGCTTTTGTCACGATATCTTTGCTCCGCTTCAACATAGCCGTTGATATCCCAGTCATGAAGTAATGCTCGAAGGTTTCGAATTTTTTTGCGTTGAATATTTGGGCGGCGATTAACTGTAAGTCCAGTTACCTCCATACGGGTACTGGGATGCGTATAGCGTGTTTTGCTCGGGTTCACTTCAAAACCGTTGTCATTGACAATTTTCTGAACTTCTTCAGAAAGAGTGATGTCGTATTTTGAAAGGGTTCCTATTTCAGGAGGAAGTTCTTTTTTCCATGTGGAGATACTAATGTCGTCAGCATACCTTGTGTAGGTACAGCCTGTGTTGACAGCCAGTTCTGTTAATTGTGTATCTAGCTTCCAACAGATCATGTTAGAGATTAGAGGCGATGTAATGCCGCCTTGAGGTAGTTTGTCTTCATAGCAAATGATATTAGCAAGAGATTGAGCTACATCAGGGTGTATGTTGAAGGGGGTAGCCATAAGTAAGCCCTGCACACGACCAAAGTGTATAGAGTCGAAAAAGTCTTTTAGATCAAATGTAACAAGATGTCTTTTTCTTGAATGCTTGTCGGCTCCAAAAACAATAGAGCGATTTTTAATGAAAGCAGAGGCGGATTTTTTAGGACGGTAAAGTGGAAGAAGTAGATGGTAAACTTTTTCTTGCAGGGTTGTTATTGGCTTACGTGGGGCGCAAATAATTCGCACCCCTTTACTTTTTTTAGGGATTCCGAATTTTTTATAAGGTCGTGAGGGGAGCTTATATAAGATGTAGCATAAGCTACTTGTGCGAAATCCTAGTAGCCTGGCAAGATCCTTGTTGGATGATGCTTGCAATAACTCTTTAGTCGGAGTTGGGAGTGTTGTTTTATTTTTCATAATAAATACTTACGCAAAAGGACCTGTCATGTGCGAACACGCAGGTTACCCCAAGGGTTACAGAGAACATAGAGAAACTGTTAGCAGCAAGGTGGAAACCTTGCCTGCACCGCTGCAGGAACAACAGCGAAAATCGTCCTTTTGCGCAAGTGGTTAGCTTTTAATGAAGATCTGTTGATTGTGTCAATAGGTGGGGCCGTTTTTGAATATAGATTCTGCCTGAAAAAGCCTCTGAGGTCCGAGGCTTTTTCACTCCTTATGACGATTTAAGCTTGTGTATATGATGTAGAATGTTTGCACTTGAGCGTCCATCTGTACCATCTTCTGGAACAAATCCATTAATTATACCATAAAAGTCGTCACCTAATGATCTGCAGCGCATGCTTGTTTTTAATTGCTGGGCCTTGTGCTTCGTAAAAAGAATATCGCGTGCGTGACGATAAACACTTTCGTAATTTGAATGCTTGATAAGGTTCTGTGCATTTTTTTTGATTTGAGAGACAAATTGCGCGCGTTGATGAGGGTCGTGTATTTGGATGACATAGCCAGCTTCTTGCGTTTTAAACCTTTCAAGTAGCTTGTCGGTTAACCAGTCACCTTCAACTTTGTGCGAGTATTTCGTTTTAAAGGCATTACCAGTAAACTCTAGCAACTCGTTTAAAACCGATTCAATGTCTATAATCGATTCTTCTAAGGAAAATATATTGATTCCAGAATATGCACCGTCCCAGAATACATCACCAATCATGCTTTCGCCTTGTTGGTAGCGCATTTCAAGGTTGTACGAGAGATCTATTGTATTCGTGATATGAGTCTCGGAGTCTTTTTTATCACCAAGTATGTTTTTGATGTCGTTTCCTAACTTATCAAATTGAGACAGGAGCTTTTTAATTGTTTCAGTGTCTGGAGTGACTTTCTCCAGAGTATATGAGGTCGTTACTTGTTCAGAATTGTTATTGGGGAATAACAGGCTATAAAGTCTGCTTCTGTTTGCGAAGTAGAACTTTTTCTTTGAAGAACGCTCGATGTCATCGAGGAGTTCAGAGAAGAGTTTTTTGTGGTTAATATAGCTTTCTAATTGAGAGAGTTTTAATTGCTCACGCATCAACTGTGATTGCTGTTCAATGAAGTCTCTATTCTCTTTTTGCATCTCTCGGTTAAATGATACCAGATAGATCAGTGTTGCAAGGGATAGAGCCGCAGCTGCTAAAGTGAAGATGCCAGCATATAATGAACCATATTCACCCCATGGAAATGAGGGCGATACGAAGGGCTGTGGGTTAGCGTAGTGATAAATTGTGATGAGCCCCGCAGGAATGCCCAGTGCAAGGATGCAAAAGGTTACTGCAATTGGCAGCCATTTGTTACTTTTCATTATTACCCCCAAGGTTTACATAACGTCTGTAAATCTTGGGTTTTGTTTTAGCAATAGGTGTTTTTACGGTGAAAAGTAGGAGGAGCTGCAATGAGTAATGAAGCTGTTGATATGAACGAAGAGGAACATGGCTTTTCATACGAAGAGGAGCTGTTAAGAAAGGCAGAAGATGGGGATGTTAACTCTCAATATGAATTAGCGCGCCTGTTGCTTTTTGATGAGGAACACCCTGAAAGATATGAAGAAGGTTTTAAGTGGGCAAAATTAGCTGCAAAGAAAAGTAGTAGAGCTAGTATGCTGGTTGCAAAATGCTATTACGATGGCGTTGGGTGTAACCAAGATAAGAGACGGGCGGTAAAGACTGCTGAAAAGGCTTTGTTGTTTCAAGAAATGAATAATGACCTTGCTAGAGGGCTTGGGGATTTTGTTGGTGGATGTGTTAAATTTCTCGGCAATGCTCTGACTGGTGTGTTTAGCCAGTCATGTGAAGACGCAAGAGTCTTTCTCGCAAACTGTTATACCCTTGGTGAAGGGGTGCCGAGAAATTATGCAAAGGCCGTAACTCTTCTAGAAGAAGCAATAGCAGAGGGGTCGCGTCAAGCTCAGTTGGTGTTAGCAGAACACTACGCTGAAGGAAAAATTGTTAATCAAGACGTTAAGAAAGCTATTGAGTTGAGTTTGCCTTTTGTACGTGGGGGCAGCCAGGTGATAGAGTTTGTATTTAACTGTTATGAACAGCTAGGAGATCCAGATTCGTTAATTGAGGCGTACATGTGGTGTGCAATTTTAAAGGCAAAAGAAGTTCCTAGCTACTCGGATAAACTTGATGAACTTGAATTGGCGTTAGATTTGGAACAGGTGTACTTGGCACAGGACAAAGCAAAAGCTCAGTGGAGCCTGTTATAAAATGGATATTGACAAAGCTCTACGGAAGTTTTGAAGAGCTTTGTTTATTACTACGTTAATCTTATTCTAATAAAGTAAGAAGTCCTGTGGTAATCCCCCCTCAAAATAATAGTCCTCAAAAGTAGAATAATCCGCTAGGGCAACCAAAGGAGATTCTACATGAAAAAGTCACGCTTCACCGACAGCCAGATTATGAACATTTTGAAGCAGGCTGCTAACGGCACCCCTATTCCTGATCTTTGCAGAGAGCATGGTATGAGTAATGCGACATTTTACTAGTGGCGCGCCAAGTATGGTGGCATGGATGCTTCTATGATGGCTCGATTAAAAGAGCTTGAACGGGAAAATGCTCGTTTAAAGAAAATGTATGCAGAGTCGCAAATGATGGCTGATGTGTTGCGTGAGGTGCTTGAAAAAAAGTAAAACGGCCATCCTGCCGTCGAGAGATGGCCAGAGAATTTGTAGCTAGTCATAAACTGAATATCAGACAAGCTTGTACGGCCTTTGGGATTAGCCAATCTTGTTATAGATATCAGCCCAAGTTGTCAGAAGAAAATGACCTAATTGCCAAGTGGCTCATAAGGCTTACCTGTATGAAAAAGAACTGGGGATTCGGGCTTTGCTTTCTATACATGCGTAACGTGCAGGGCTTCGCATGGAATCATAAGCGAGTTTACCGTATTTACAAGGAATTGGAACTTAACTTGCGAATCAAGCCCAAAAGAAGATTGAAAAGGGCCACACCAGATCCGTTAGTTGTTCCAGATGCTCCAAATCAAAGTTGGTCGATGGACTTCATGTATGATCAGCTCGCTGATGGAAGAAGCTTCCGGCTACTGAATGTGATTGATGATTTCAATCGTGAAGGGCTTGGAATAGAAATAGATTTTTCACTGCCTGCGGAACGTGTTATTCGCTCATTAAATCAAGTAATAGAATGGCGTGGTAAGCCTCAGTCTATTCGTTGTGACAACGGACCAGAGTACATAAGTGGCAAGCTGCAATGCTGGGCAGAACAGAATTGTATTCGTTTAGAATATATTCAACCGGGAAAACCACAGCAGAACGCTTACATTGAACGGTATAATCGAACTGTTCGTTATGATTGGTTGAACCAACACTTGTTCCGTTCAATCGAGCAAGTACAAGATTTCGCTACCGCATGGTTGTGGTCTTACAACAACGAACGTCCCAATATGGGAATCGGCGGGATTACCCCGATTCAGAAACTACAACTTGCTGCCTAGTAATCTACTTTTTACGGCTATTAAAAATGGGAAGCTTACGATTACCTCTCCTTTATTTAGAAAAGTAACAGTCTTAAAGATATATTGGGTATGGAGTACTAAAGATCTTTATCTTCGTACCTTATTGCGCAACGCCATCCCGAAGAAGGCTAGCTGAGCCCATATGATCCCTTTCCAGACCTGTTGGAATACTTTGATGGGAAGAGATAGGTTGGTAAGGTTGGCCACATTCCCCCAGTACGGAATAAATCCAAGTGAAATGTCAGCTGTTGTGGTGGCAGCAGGCGGAGTTATCATCAGTCCGAATAAAAGCGGAAAAGCTATTGTGACGGCTGCTAAGATGGAAAAGGCTCTGCCGGGTGATTCTCCATAATGGCTTATGAACCGGTAGCAATGTAGCGTTGCGAGAAGGAAATAGTCTTTTTCTGCTTTGACTCTTTTGAGTGTGAAATATTTTTCGCAACAGTGCCAAAGAGACATTCCTCCCATATCGGAAAGGGCAAGGGACTTGGCTTTCCAATCACGGGCGATCTGTTCAGTAACAATTCCATCTTGCTTTATTGTTTCAAGCTTGGGCCAGTGGCAGTTGTTTAAAGTAAGCTTGGCTATTTCGGCAGTTCCCAACTGAATCTTTGAAAGGGGCATGCTTTGTAGTGTAAGCATATTATTTTCAAGAGTTAGGTTTGTAAGGTCTAATGAGGTTTGAATGTTACATTCTTCGAAGTTTATTTGCTTGTGGAAGCTAGATCCCTTAAAGCTACCTGATTGAAAGTTGACATTGGAGAAGCTGGCATTGTTGCTAAAACTGACCGAGTCAAAAGAGACGCTTTTGCAAAAAGTAATACAATAAAAGAAACTAGATTTAATTTTGGCATCTTGGAACGTAACATCATTTTCGAAAATACAATTTGAAAATGAGATATCGAGGAAAATATCGTCAGAAAAAAGTGTTTGTTCTGAAAAAACACAACTATTAAAGTGTACAGGAGGTACAAAGTTTGAAAACTCATCAAAGTTTTCAAGCATAAATTCTTCATTAATAAGTTTTTCACTTAAGTAGAGAGCTTCAGCAATATTTATATCTGTGTTGCTTTTTTCATCCCAATTTTCACGATAGTAATGATTCCGTAATTTTTCAGAGATTTCGTCAGGGGTTATAATGGTAAGTGCATCTCTATTTATTCGTGGGGTTCTCATCATAATTAGCTGCTTTAATTTGTCTAATTGCGTTAAGTTGCGTACATGGAAGTAACATTTTTTCCACATATTTCTTTTTGACCCAACTACGCCTATTGCATGAACGTTGCTAATGTTAGAATATAAAGAATTTTCATCGTAACCTTCCGTTAAAAGACTCAATAAACGGATTGTCAGTAGGTTTTCTCGGTCTTGAGAAGTCCAGTGTTATATTACTTTCATAGACCCACTTGTCGAGTACCTTGGAAATGAATTCGCCACCATTATCTACCTGAATATGATGCGGCTTACGTTATGACCGCGCTTATAAAAATATCAGGTATAGATTCACTCATTATTCTTAACCTACTGTTTTTTATTCCCAAATGAAATAATTAACCGAAAGCTCTGCAAGGCAAAAAGGAACCAACGAAATTGTTCCACCACACCCTTCAATTTTCGAATTAAATGACCACACTGTGGGGTGCTGAGAGATTGACGGATACAAGATAATTCCTTGTTTTGATTTCGTAGCCTGCATGTATGAAAATATTTGATATTCATCGTGTTTTGATAGCTTACTGGATTCCAGAAACTTCCATTTTGCGTCAGCGACAATTTTTTCTGTTGTTTCAAACTGATAATCAGGTCTCGGAGACTTTAGCCCAGAAAACCATGAAATGCTTTTTTGGGCTTTGAAGTTTGTGAGTTGTTCTGATTGCTGCAATGTTTTTTCAACGGTTTTTTCAAAAACTGTTGCCATATCGAAGAGGATCGCGACAGAGTTTTGTGCTCCGCATTGTAAGGTCGGTGGAACTAGCAATATAAAGCGGGCGAAATACAGCGCAGCCTCATAACGCTTCATCAGTCGGCCTGTTCTGCATTGGTCGAAATGGCGTTTTTCTACGTTTGGAATTGTTGAAACTCCATCAAAGAGCACAAGCAATTGTTTAGCTAATCGTTTATTCGTTAGCGAAGCTGCAATGCGGGTTATTTTCCAGAGTGCCGAACAGAGCAGCGCATTCTCGATACAGTTCGGGCAATAGTCGTCATATGTGCAACACAGTTTATGTGCTGCAGCAGCGTTCGCTCTAACTTGTTGTGTAAAGTTAATTCTACCTTTTTTGTTGCGACGGTTCTCTTCATGTTTAATGTAGTCGTTTTGAAGACCATGCACTGATAGTCTTTGCACTTCGATAAGAAATGCGTGGATAAAAACCTCAAGCAGTGTGTGACCGCCTGTAGCAAGTAACGCCGACTTTGCTGTCCGGTATGTCAGCAGACCAGAGCGCTCAAGCATTCGACAGAGCAGTGTTCGAGCGTCATCTTTCTTCTCATCATGATCACGGTATATTTTAGGCAAAATCTCGATGACACTGCCATCGGATGTCCGAATTACGCCCACATATCGCCAACAAACGGTCTTCTTACTTCCAAATGATGAAAAAACGTACTTATCTTTATCATCAATGTGTTCCGTATTACCTTTCACGAAAATCGTTTGCGTTTCTAGCCCCTGCAGCTCTTGAATTGCTTGATGAGAAAGCACGCCGTTATCAAACGGCGTACTTTCAAACAGAGTAAGTGGGTTACTAGCTGGCACGTTCTTGCAGCTCTTCTGTTTTAGTCTTCGCCTCTGGGTATTCCTTCTTGAGGGCTTCAATAAATTTATCGCTCCCTAGTTGGTCAATTCTGTATGTCGTCTTAATTGGAAATGAACTAGGCACGGCTAAGGTAAAATCCCTAACGATCTCCTTACCAAGAATCATTTGAATTTGAGCGTAGTCATCAAAGAAGTATTCCTGAAGCTGTGGAAGAACCTTATTCATAATGACGTGTTGAAGTTCTTCAGTTGTTGAAATGACTTTTGCATTTTGCATGAAATAGCCATGCCCAATTGTGTGCTCACGGTCGAGAAGTGCTTCCATTCTTTGGTTCATGGATGTCAGGAGTTCAGTCAGATCAATACCGCTGATGATCGTGTTTTCTAAGAGTGTCGGCTGTGGCATCATTTCAATAAAATGGAATCGACGACGTAGCGCTGTGTCCAAGTGAGTTAAAGAGCGATCAGCTGTGTTCATGGTTCCAATAATGAATAAGTTTTCTGGAACGCTAAATGTAGCGCCTGAAGCAAGTTGTATCGGGTATTCGCGCTTGTCCTCTTCAATAAGTGTGATCAGTTCACCGAAGATTTTAGAGACATTACCGCGATTAATTTCATCAATTTTTAATACATAATTTTTTGTAACTGCCTGCTCATTCTCTTGTTTTTTACTGAAAAGCCGTTCCAGTTCTTCTTCATTTAACCTTCCATTGAGACTGTAAATAGTACGCTGGGATACACTTTTCGTAAGCAGTGTTGTTGCTTTAATGGGATTGTCGTTGTTGTGCCAAATCCATTTGATAGAACGAGCGTGACGGTAGCGGTGATGGAATGAATGTTCCGGTATAAATTTGTATTCGCCTGTTAATTGACCTATTGCTCTGATCCCGCCTTTATTACCTTTTGTGACAAATATTAAGTCACCAACTTTCATATCAAATATGAATTGTCTCATCATAGAGACGACTGAACTTTTGTAGTTTTGTTCATAGAGGTAATCTGTAAATGATGAGGCTGTTGCGATGTGTTCAGAGATGTCTTTATTGACAAAGCCGAGGAGTACCTCATTGCTTTTGATACAATGTTTAAAAATAGTGGTTCCTTCCTCTGTGGCGGTGTTGCCGAGAGACATCTTCCACACATTTGCAGTGGAGGTGTCCAATTCGTCCTTTATCTCTGCTTGATCGCGAATGTTATCTAGTTCTGCTTGATGGACGATCTCTCTAAATACTCCGTTCCGCATTACATACTGGATATTGGTGCTTTCTGCATTTTCTTCATCCTCAGTTAATACAGGTTGAATGCCCTCAACGAAATCTTCATATCCATAAGAAGGGTGGAAAGTCACAGAACGTACTTGAGAGTCCGGAAGGTCCGCAACGAATTCCAATCCTTCAACAGTTCCATTAATCAATGCATGGGTTTTACCGGTACCTGGAGGGCCATAGAGAATGATGTTTTTTGATTGTGGTAGTAAGTAGCCCGTTTCAGAAATTTCTTCTTTATGCTTTGCAGCATATTCCAGAATTTTATCGCCAAGTTCAAAAAGATTGGAGATGGAAGGCTCTGTTAACGATTCAAAAAGCTTTTTGTTTAGTTTGAACATTTCGCTACTTTTTTCGCCAGTGTACAGTTGAAGAGCAGCAGGAGTAAAAATGTTGCTGATGCAGAGGGAGTCCTGATTCTGGTATAAAAAAGCAATTTTCCATTTCACCATCGAGCTGAGCTGACTCTTTTGGATAGCTTCTAGATTGCCTTTTTGCGCATGTTTTATAATTTCTAGGATGAGTCTTTTTACATTCAAGAAGGCGTCTTCTGCGCTTATACCAAAGCGTTTTTGCCATGCGTCAGTTTCTGAATACATTAAGTGAGTTCGTTTCGATATTTCTGCATCTTTAGAGCGAGAGTACACACCAAATTTAAAAGCTGTTGAGCCAGAGATGTTACCGAGCTTTTGTGTTTTGAATTCTAGCCAATAGCAGAAAGTATCGTGTGAGCCTTTACTGGAATACTCGTGGTATTCCATCTTTTCTACATTTTCTTGAGTCCAACGGGTGAGGAAGTCGTTCCAGAGTTTTTGTTTATCTGTATGAGTAGTCATGGGCGAGTCCTTTGCTTGAATTTGGATGATGAGAAAGCATAAGAATGGAGCTAGAGAAAGAGAACTAATTATCGCTGTGCCTTGAGCATGGATAGACTCGCCTCAATCTTCTGAATGAACTCTCGAATTTCTTTTCCCCGGTACAAAATGGAGTGTTCAAGGTTTGCATACTGCCCCCTATTGGCCGAAAGCCAGTTGAAAGAGCCTTCCACAACAGTGTGGTTATCCACCTTGATGGTTTTGTTATGCAGTCTGGAAGTGAATACGATGGTAGCGCCACTTGCTTTTAATGCCTCAGTTATCTGTGCGACAGCTTGCTGATTGTAGTTGTTCACCTGCTGAATGCATTTGATGTCGGTATAAATTTTAACTGGAACGCCACGAGATTTTGTATTGGCTATTGCTTCGCAGATCATATCTGCCTGAAGAGCATTGTGCGTGATATATGGCGACACGATGGTCAGTTCTTCGCGAGCTTGCTCGAAGCATTGCTTTAAAACTCGCCGGTGATCATCAAGTGAGCTGAGGTGTTCAATAGCTGCTGACAGATTACGTTCAATTAACTTGAAATCTTTCAGTGCATTTTGTCCGGATTCGAAGCAGAGGTGCTTGGCAAGTATGCCTGAAGGCTTAGATGACTCCGGGTTGAATAGTTCCATGTTCCCGAAAACAATAAACGAGTCTTTGGCGCGTGAAACTGCAACATTGAGCATGTTAAGCTTCCGATCAACAAATGAAAGGGCATTATCGTCCAATCCGTAAACAGGAGAGAGGAGGATAATCTTCTTTTCTGCGCCTTGCATTTTGTGAACAGTGCCTACGACGATAGCTCGTGCGTCAGCCTCTGGCAGTTTGCTCTTGAGCTGTTGCTTTATCTCAGATGACTGAAGCTTAAATGGAGTTACGATGGCAATAATCTCTGCGAGATTTGAAGCACCGTAATGAGTGAGAATCTTCTGCCGGTTATCTGCAAGCCACTGTGCGATGTTTGCTGCTTCATATGTATTGTAGCGACTCCCATTTCGCTTTTCACTGAAAGATGGAATGTTCGCGTAACCTAATTGAGGATACAAAAAAGAGTCAGCAGGGCGCTCTTGAGTAAGTACTTCTAAATTCGGGTATGTTAATTCTTTGCAGTAATTGATGACAGTTTTCGGACAGCGACGGTGCTCTAGAAGGTGCATGCCTCTTTCTTTGGCTGGAGTGTCATTAATAGTTAACTGAAACGGGGTTGCCCGTTGTGCGAGTAACATTGCATTACTTTTAGATATGGTGAGATGGTCGAGTGTTTCCTCATTAGCAATTAGTCCAAAGCGTTCAATGTTACCAAGGTCAGCATCTTCAGAAAGAGAAACAACAGGTTCAATTTGATGCACATCACCAACTACCAAAGCTTTTTTGGCCAACGCGAAAACTATGGCTGCTTTGTCGATAGAAGCCTGGCCGGCTTCATCGAAAATGAGAAGATCAATGCCTCTAAAAATTGGCTTTCCACTCTGCGACATAAGCTTCGGTGTCATAAACAAGGTAGAAACGATGCAAGGTGTGAGCATTGAAATACGGCGCAGCTGTTCTGTTGCACTCAGTTTAGGAGCTTGCGTGCTTTCAAAGTCAGTAATTGTTTGCTCTAGCCAAAGTGCTTCGTAATAATGAATAGCAAGTAAGAAGATTGTATACCGGTTGTTTGTGTCAGCATGGGAGAGAAGGGTGTATAAGTCATCCTTTGCAAACTCTTGTGACAAAACAATTTTATCAAAACAGGCATGTGTTTTTTTGATGATATTGCTCAACTCGGTTAAGCGCTGTTTATTTTGGATATGCTGCGCCGTTATTTTCTGCAGCTTGTTGTTGGCAGCATCTAAAGTCTGTTGAGCAGCCTTTTTAGCGTTCGAAAGACTTGTGAGTTTAGCCATCAACCGATCGCAGATGCTTGCAATGTCCTTGGGAGTAGAGGTGATGTCTAAGTCATGTCGGAGCATGAACTCAGTGGCGTATGCTTTACGTTTACTTTTGAGAAACGGTAAGAATTTCGCTAAGCCGAACCAGAACGGTTCATTCTTGCTTGCCGCTAAGGCATGTTGGACAACTTGTTTATGTTCAGAATGCCTTTTTTCATGCTCTCTATATTCTGTAAGCGAATCCTTCTGAATTGCTTCACACGCAGTTACATTCGATTCAAAATTTGCAAGAGCAGTGGCTAGTTCTTCACTTTCTTGTACCGCAACATACCCAGCCATCCAATTGGATACATCAGTGCCTACAGCATCCTTTAGAGAGATGATTTGGTCTCGCAAATCGCTTTGGATAGCTCTTAGGTTTTCGAGACGAGAGCTGGAGTTACACTGATTACCTGTGAATTCTTCATAGCTCTTAAGAATCGCGTGATAAGCCTCTGATGTATATTTCTCTGATTCCAATTTAGAAAAGAAACCTTCAAGAGCACTATATGAGCCATTCCATTCATGACAGGCCGTAAGGTAGTCACTGGTCTGGCCGGCTTTTGATGAAGAGAGGTAATACGTACCTAGGCTATCTATTTTACCAGGAAGCCAACGACGTTCGAGGATGTTGGAGCTTTCAGGTTTAAGAACAGTCGCGAAATCTCGAATAACGTTTGTTACTGCCTGATTATTAGATGATGTCGCAACGATGATAGGAGGAATTGTTTCGCCACATGGACTATCGATAATGGCATTGACCCATTCTGAAGCAATGGCACTTTGGAGTAGAGTAGTTTTTCCTGTTCCAGGAGGGCCATTGACCGCAAGAATTTCATCTTCATCACAAGCAAAGTAATGATGCATGGTTTGACGTTGGGAAGCGCCTAGCCCAAAGCTATTACTCATTTGAGCAGTATGAAAAGAAGACGCATTTGCTGCTTCATCTTCTATCTGAAGTGTCTCTCTAACTTCCTCTGTGCCTGAAACAAGTTTTCCATACAGAGCTGGTGTATTCTTTTCGATAAGCCTGTCGTAAGCTTTTCGTATTTGCAATGTGATGAAGTTGTTGCTTTCATATCGGAATGCAACCGGCTTATGGGAAGCAATGTACTGCACTCCATTAAGCGTGATTAAACCTTCATCGTCGACAGGACATAGTTTTTGAATAGCTTCTATCAGATAATTAAAATAGGCAGCCCAACCAAGAGCATGGAATTCTTGCCGGTCTTCGGCAAGGATGGCGCGAGCATCATCTAAATTACCTAGAGTAAATGCCTCTTTGTTTACAAGAGGACGTAAGTTTTCACGATTGAACCATGGGTACTGATCTTTAATGGCGGAAAGTCGTTGTGACTCTTTGTTGAATGAGCAGGGTGCCATGAGAGGAATAATTTTTTCCGGAGAAATCGCAGTTCCCTTTTGGGTAGCGAGCCTCTGGAAGCACATAGGCGCAATGACAATTTGAAAATTTTTAAGGTGCTTATATTCTTTCGGAGCTAAGCGCAGTATCTCTTTTGAAGTAACCTTGCCCTGCTGTAGTTCTTCTCCATTTAACAGGACTGCGCGGCTGTCTTGATATGAACCAAAGGAAATAAGCTCTTCGTCAAGGGACGTGCGAAAGTAACGGGTAATCTGCTCGAGTGTCGGCTGCATGAGAAAAGTACCTTTCGATAATTAGATTGTGACGTGAGTGGCGAAAATATCGGAAAATCTAATTTATGAAAAGCTACAATATTGTGAGTCGTTATTTGCTGAATTGCGATGAACGGGGAGAGGAGTGCACTTAATCCTAAAGATAAAAAAGTGTAATTGCTGAGCGATATAGTTATTTTGAAATTTATTACAAAAGATTATCGAGGTTATTAGGCAAATCGCAAGGAGCTTAGTATGGGTAAGATCTTCTTAACATGTTGAAAGTTTTTGCAATAACGATGTTTTGCTCAGGGGTGTGTAGACGATAATAAAAGTACTATTAGTTTTAAATGTGGGTAGTTTTTTTGGTTTAACTCATTATTATTACTTATTTTACAAACGGTTTGGCATAACCCAATACAGTTTCCTGTAAAAGCATTCTGGCAGGTGCTTGGGTCTCAACTGGAGGAACAGCGCTATTGGAATTTATGGCCAATTTTATTTTGTTATGTCCGGCTATATTGATGCAATGAGATTACATTGACATTTTTGCGGGATGCATTTGATAATCTACCAGATAGATTCGGAAACATTAAGACACCAAGAAATGAGATAGGGTTAACGGCTCGTGTTGATTTTGCATTACTTAGTTTTTCTTAGTTAATAATGAATTTTGCAGTGTTGTATTCAATACTTTCGACAGATGCTTGGCACGAGTCTAAATCTGTTCTTGGAGTTCTAGATTCTTTTTATTATAGTCTGGTGAAAATAACGGCTCTTGGATATGGTGAGATTATTCCTATCTCTTCATTTCCCAAGATTCGTTTAATGGATGAAGTAATTGCAGGTATTGTTCTGATTGTATTCAGTTTAGCTGTGTATATGACGTATGCTGGCTGTCTGATTTCATAGAGAGAATCTGCGCAGGAAAGTACGAGGCAAAAAAGTTCTCTGAAGAATAAGTTAATCCAAGGAATGGGTAAGCTATGCAGAACGTAAATGACCTGCCAATGCAGGAACAGCAAAAGTATTTCGATAAGTTCGAACGCTGGATTGAAACCGAATTCAACGGTGACGAATCTACTGCGGATGAGCAGTTGAAAGCGGGTTACGCTATTTTCTATGAAAATGATGTGAATCCTGATGAATTGATTCGCGAGTATCCAGATGGACGACGAGAAGTAGTACAGACTGTCGTTTCTGAAGATAATTCCAGTTTTGAAATAGTGGTCGTGCGTGAGTTGTAAATGATGACGCCTCAGCTATGGATTGTAGCCGGACCGAACGGTAGTGGGAAAACAACACTGACCATGCGGCATTTAAAACGCTTTCCAACTAATATCCCAGTGGTTAATCCTGACGAGATTGCAAAAGAGATTAATCCTGATCAGATTGACTCTCCGAAAATTGCCCTGCGAGCAGGAAAACAAGCTCTCCGACAGCAACGTGAATTACTTGCAAGCCGGCAGAGCTTTCTTATTGAAACGACCTTTTCCGGTAATCATGAGCTGAGATTAATAGGTAAAGCTCAGGAGCAGGGATACAAAGTTAATCTCATATACATTGCTTTGCGAGACGCAACTCGTAATATTAGTCGTGTGGCATCCCGTGTAGCAGCTGGTGGCCACAATATACCTACAGTCGATATTATTCGGCGCTATGGCCGCAGTCTGCAGAATGCTCCTAAAGGCATATTTAATGCAAATCGTACCTTTGTCGTGGATAACAGTCGAAAACGGCATCAGCTTCTTTTCACACGCAAGCATGGACTGATCCAGTTTGTGACACCAGAGGTACTACAACCAGAGTGGAGTAGTAATGTTCTGCTTGGCTATGAGCAAGAGCAGTTGAAAGATTTGCAGCAGTATGTAGCAGAGCCTCTGAAGGCCGAGCTACTGACGGAGTTATGCTGTACTATGTTGAGAGAGAATCTGCCCTTTAACACCAGACAAAAGCAGCTTCGGCAATATGCTGGAATGCTTGAGGTGACACCTTCCAGTAGGGCTATGCCAACCGTGGACAGCGTCATGCGACGGGTAGGAAAGAGTATAGAACGATAAAAGGCTTCATGCGGATTGCATGAAGCCTTTTTGTACTTTATGGTTATTTGAGGTTTTAGTTATGAGTCTGTTTCGCCATAGAATTCGGCAATGCATTTAGCGCAAACCAATTCGCCTCTATTTTCTATTTCTGCAGCTAGGCTGCGAACATCGTCTTCATCAAGACATTCTTCACCGTGAGGGTAAAGGTCATCAATGACTGCATCGCATTCCGCAATCATATCCACTCTTCGTGCCCTATTTAATTCATCTGATTTAGTTACGCTGGCGATGTGATATTGCCCATCATTGTTTTTCATTTTTGAGGCTGAAACGAAAATATAGTTCATGAATCCCTCCCGATTGAAGTTAGTTCAGAACTATAATAATAAAATTAAAGCATTTTCTATATGTTGGCTTCAACCTATTTCTCAAGTTTTGATTACCCAAACGCCACACCAGGCTTCCCATCTACATCACTTCTCAGCGGATGTTCTTTATCCGCGCAGAGCCAGAAGAATTTTCCTTTGTGTTTCTTGGATTCGAAACGGCGCATCATTTTGCCGCAGCCTTCTTCGGGGCAGGGAGCTTCAGGCAATGGTGTTCGTGGTTTATTTGTTCCAGGCTTTCCTTTGACGTCAGGGAGGAAGACTGGCTTGTTGTGCTCGAAGCAGGCCCAGAAGAATTTTCCTTTTTCTTTTTTGGATGGAAGTCGGCGCAGTCCTTTGCCGCATTCAGGGCAAGGATGTCCTTGAAGGCCGTTGCCGGCTGATTTTGTGATAGGGGTGATGATTATAGGCAGCAAGTGCGTTTGATCAGCCATGAAGGTTTTAAACTGTTCAGAGCCATCAGCGATTGCACTCAAACGAGATTCCCAGAGTGCTGTTGTGATCGGGTCCTTCAATTGTTCCGGAGTAAGGGCGATGATGCTCTGGCCAAGTTCAGTCGATATAAGATTCTTCTTATCAGCTTTGATGTAGCCGCGTTGCTTTAACGTTTCGATGATGTCGGCGCGAGTGGCTTCGGTGCCGATGCCTTCGTTTTCCTTCAGAGTCTTCTTTGCTTCAGCGTCATCAATGAAACGGTGAATGTTGGCCATAGCCGCGATAAGAGTACCCTCTGTAAATTTTGCAGGGGGTTTTGTTTGTTTTAAATCTACTTTTGACTCCACGCAGGCGACAGTATCGTCTTTTTCGACTGCCGGCAGTGGTTGCTCTTCAGGTTGTTTGTCGAACTTTGTCCAGCCAGCTTCTAATGTTGTCTGGCCAGTGGTTGTCCAAGTGTAGCCGGCGATTTCTGAAACAATCTTTTTTGCTTCGTAGGTTCGCGGTAAATGGAACTGAAGCGCGTAGGTCGTGCTGATTAGTTCGAAGAGTTTTGCTTCGCCTGCAGGAAGATCCGCCGGCACTTGTCCGGTTGGGATAATACCGTGGTGAGCTGTTACCTTTTTTGTGTTCCAGGCTTTTGATTTCAGTTCCGGATTTGCTGCTTCAAATACTGGGGTCGAGGAGAGCGCCTGCAGGATACGTTTTGCATCGTCGAATTGTTCTTCCGGAAGGTAGCGGCAATCTGAGCGCGGATAGGTTGTCAGCTTTTTTTCGTAGAGCTTCTGCGCAATGTCTAGAACCTCTTTGGCCGACATACCGAACTTTGCTGAAGCGGCCTTCTGCAGAGAGGACAAGCAATGCGGCAGCGGTGGATGCACGGTCTTTTTCTGTGAAGTAAATTCAACGATTGTTCCTTGCTGTCCTTTTGCTTCTGCAGCGATTGTTTCAGCTTTGGCGGTATCTACGAGACGGCCTTCTTCGTCGAATCCTGCCATGTCTTCTGAAGGCTGCAGCTGCGCCTTAAAGGAACCTTCTTTATGATCCAGTGTAGCTTGCACGACCGCGTATTTTTGTAGCTTAAAATTGGCGATTGTTTGATCGCGTGTAACAATTAAGTTTAGCGTTGGCGTTTGCACGCGACCAAGAGACAGCACGCCTTGCATACCTTTTGAGCGGCCGAGAAGTGTCATTGCGCGGGTTGCGTTGATACCGGTCAGCCAGTCGGCTCTGGAACGAGCGAGCGCTGCCCGTGAGAGCGTCGCGTAATCGCGGTTGTCCTTCAGTGAACTTAGCGCTGTTGCCACAGACTTTTCATCAAGGGATGCAAGCCAAATTCTTTGTGTGTTTCCAGTGTAATTGAAGTGTTCCAGTATCTCATCAACGAGAAGCTGGCCTTCGCGATCCGGATCACCGGCGTTGACGACAATGTCAGCTTTTTTCAGCAGTTTTTTAATGACGTTGAGCTGTTTAGCAACGCCTTTACGCGGTTTCAGCATCCATTGTTCCGGAATAATGGGAAGCGTTTTTGCGTCCCACTTTTTCCATTCCGGATTGTAGTCGTCAGGGTTGGCCAGCTCAAGCAGATGCCCGAAGCACCAAGTGACGGTGTCGTTGCCGCAAGTAATGTAGCCTTCATGTTTTTTACCGTTACCGAGTCCTTCGGCGATAGCGCGGCCAAGAGACGGTTTTTCAGCTATGAATAATCGCATGGTGTAACTCCATTCTTAGTAGTTTGAATTTATTGAAAAGGTGCTGTTGACAGGGCAGGCTAGATTCCTTAGCGAAACCCTTGAGATAAGAAAAAATTTAAACGTGAGGGTGTGTTGGTGGATATTGAAACCGTTAGGCATGATGCACGGAAGCTGATCGCAGAAATTTTATATGAGTCAAAAACTGACGAGAGTGACATGTTGTTACTTTCAAAGTTGGAGGACTTGATGCCTGTTCCAGAGGCTGTTGAGCAAAAATATCGACCTGAAGATTTTTACCGTAGTGGAGAGGTTGATATTGATTTGTTTGTGGATGTTTGCCTTGAGCAAAAGCTTAATGCTGTAGCGATGCTACACTTCATGAAGAAGTACTGTGATAAAGAAACTAGGAAGACTAAGTTAAAAGCACTGCTCAAAGAATATCTTGAAAATATGGAGTCCTATAGTGAAGAGGAAGAGGATGAATTGTTGGCTCAGATGCAGCACTTAACGCCAAATTCTGATATTATTAGCTACATTTTTTGGTCTGAAAGCGATTTTGAACACGAGCCAACCGTGGATGAAATTGTTGAACGCTGCTTTATGGATAACTCAATGGTACTTGAGTCGTCATAGTTTAATCATATTATTAGGAGGAGCCGTAAGCTCCCCCGTTATAAATGGTGTTGCTACTGAGGCACTAGTTCCCGACTTTGCTTTTTACTGAGCGCTTTGCGAATGCCGACATTCAGTTCAACTTTGAGAGCGTTTAATCCTCTCTCTTTGTGAATGTCGTTGTAATCCGTCAGTCCCTTTGCTTTTTCGGCATCGGTGAGCTTGGGTTCAATAACAGCGCCGTCAACAGCGAGTGCTGCAGCGTGGGCTTTTGTGATACCAGGATTGTTTTTCTGGGTGTGGTCATCGTCAGCAATGAAGACGAGTGGCGCGTCCGGAAATGCCTTTTTTAGCTCTTTAGCCACTGGCTCAAGGTTGCTAGCATCGAAGGCGACAGCAACGGGCTTGTGCGTTGCATCATGGATGCTTGCGGCAGTCGCATAGCCCTCTGCAATAAGAACCGGCTGTGTTGTGGATGGGGAAGAGTAGCGTGAAATAAGGTGGAATGCGCCTTGTTTCTTTGCTCCAGATTCAAAGAGCTTTCCTTCCGGCGTGATAGTCTGCATGGTTTGAATACGGCCGGTGGAATCGCGTCCCGGGATCAGCAGGTTACCGTGCATATCAACCTTGGTTCCGTGGCTCTTCACACCTTTTTTCTGCAGGTATTGTTGATCGTCCGGTGCCCAGCCTTTGGCGTTCTTCCATTTGGCGTATGCGCGTTTTGCGGCGCGATCCTGCTCCTCTTTGCGTTCCAGATCACGAGCTTCCTGCCGTGCTGCAGCGTTGGCTTTCATTTCGGCCATCGCTTCCGCAGAGAGTTTGTGTCCTGTTGCCTTCCAGTTGGTACGCAATCCTGTTTTATGGTTCTCAATGAACCCTGCAGGGCGACCGTCTAAGTAGCCTGTGTACGCGCCGTCCTTGGCATTGTGTCGCCCACCTTCGACTGCTACGCGGTGTAACTTACCGTCCATGATGGGCAAGCCTTCTACGAGTAAACCTGCCTCACGTAAGGCTTGAGCAAACTCCTGTTCTGGAGCCATCTGTGGTTTTTCTTCCTGATGCTTTCCATCCGGAAGCCATTGGCCGAGTGACGTCAGATCAGCACCTTCCGGAGCGTACCAGCTTTTCTTTTTTCCATCCCATTTTGCACCGAGGTTTTTCGCTGCATTCTTCTGGGAGTATGGAACTGCAAGGTACGTTTTTTCGTTGGCCGGCTGCGCTGGAGTTTTCTCGTGCTCACGCTCTTCTTTGGATTGTGCTTTTGTGATGTTCTCTTCTTTTTGCTCTTCCATCTTAATACCTTTTTCAAAGCCGAGCATGTGGCCTTTGATGCGCTCTGCAGTCTGGCAGGCACGCATAATCTCGTATGGATCTTTCTCAAGTGCCTGAATCCAGCTGTCTACATAGGCGAGATGCTGGCCGCGGTCGTATTCGAGACCGAGTTCCATGGCGGTCATCCAACTTGCAATTTCTGCGTTCAATTCTTCGCGTGCATACTCCTGCGTTCCCTTCGGGCCGAAGGTTCGTTCGTTGCCGTTCCAGCGCTTTTCATGACCGGTCCAATGTCCGAGTTCATGCAGCGCGGTCGCGTAGTATTTGCTCTGATCTTCGAACTTGTCTTTTGGAGGGAGTTTGATTTGATCCCAAGTGTAGGAGAAGAATGCGCGGTCTCGCTGATCGTGGACAATAGAGGCGCCGGAGCCTTCGAGAATCGCTTCACTACGTTCGTGTGGATTCCAGCTAACATCCCGTCCCTTCCATTCCGGTATTCCTTCAATCTGCGTAGCGTGGAATACACTGGCATAGCGCAGAATAGGGCGTTCAAGGAGGTATTCTTCTTTTTGCGGTTTTCCGTCTTCGCCTAATACAGGTTTTCCGTCGTCATCAATGACGGTTTCCTCTTTTGTGAATTGCCAGAAGACGACAGGGCGGGCTTTTGAACCCTTTTTGATGCGCCAGCCTTCAGCGCAGGCTTGTTTGAAGGTCATAAAGCGGTGATCTTCCATGCCTTCGCGGGCAAGGGACACAAAATTAACGCCGCTGTAGACGGTGCCAGAGATTGGGTTGAAGAGTGGGTGGAACTCGCCTGCTTTCCACGGCTTTTGCCAGGGTGCGGTGCCTCTTTTCAAGTCTTCGATAATCTGCTCTGCAAACTCTTGATGAAACGGCTTTCTGTTGGTTGTCATACACAGTTACCTTGCTTCCTTGAGTGTTTTTTCCAGAAGCTCACGATCAAGCGGCTTGTCGAGATCTTTGAAACGCAGGGCAACTTCTTCAAAAGCGCCCATGTGGTCGGCTACGTCCGGGTCAACCGGAATGCCTTCACTGAACTCAGCAAGTTCTGCAGCGTCTGCGTCTACTTGCAGGGCAGCTGTTTCAAAATAGTGTTCTGTAGTGACTTTCATTTGAACTCCAGTCAGTTAAAAGTGAATATAGGAGTGACTTTGTGGAGTGCAGCGGCATCCACAAGGCCAAAGTATCTGCTGTCAAAACTGTCTTGGTGGTGGGTTGATAATAACAACGCCTTGCCTTTTGGAATGACTGCGCTGTGCAGTTTGTGCGGCAGGCTGCGGCCTTTGCTGTCATGAGTGCGTGCTGTGAGTCGGTAGTAGGTCGTGTTCACTTGAATAGTATTAGAATGCACAGTGACGACATCGCCAGCAGTTCCAACCAGCTCCTTAACAAGAGGCTTCTGACCGGAAGGGCAGAGCAGGCTTGTGCCGAGATACGTGCGCGAAAGAGAAAGCTCTAAGTATTCGTTCTCTGGAGAGAGGCAGAAGCTTGCAAGATCTCCTCGTGTAGGTGTTTCATTTTCTAGCTTGTAGAGTCCGATGGGTTCGGAGTGCGTGAGGTTGAGCCGGTAGTCTAAATGAAAGGCGGTAGTGAGAAGGAGTGCGATGCCACAAACAATAAACAAAGTTACGCGCATGATTCCTCCTCAAAGTCAGGTTCTTCAATTTCAAGCTCATCGAAATCCAGTTCTTCACCGTCAAATGTAGGCTCGTCGTCAAAGACTGGCTCGTCTTCTAGATTGTACTCCGGAACATCCGTGGCCGGAGCTTTCGTGGTGGATACTTCTGCTGCAGGCTCAACTGCATAGACCGCAGGGGATTTTGTTTCTTCGACGTCCTTTTTCTCAGGGACAAGACGGTCAGAAGCACGAGGCGCTGGAACCTTCGATCGTTCTGAAAAGACAGGATCGAGGAAATAGAGAATCTGCTTTCCGTATATCGGCGGGAAACCGGCAGGAAAAACGAGCATGTCACCGGCTTCGATAATCTGCTTGTTAGCGTCTTTTTTTGCACCGGGAAGTCTCATGCATTCGTCTGCAGTAAGTAGAGCGCGGCCGGTTTCAGCTACGCTTACACTTGCACGACTCAGGTGTCCTGAGCGGCTTCCAGAGAGAGAGGTTTTCTTTGTGACGACCGTTGTTTTACCGGTCATATCTGACAGAACCTTGGCCGTTTCCACTTTATTGGGTGCGTAGGCGATGCGGACATGGCAGTTACTCATGATGCTTTCGTCCTTGGTCTACGCTGCATGGAGCTGGGTTAAGTCCTGTACGATGAAATATGCTTTCAGGCCGAAGCCTGCCATAAATGCGAGAGAGCGCTCGAAGATCTCTAGTTTGCCAAGGGACGTGAACTCATCCATCATGAGTAGAAGGTGATATTTGTAGTTTTCAACGGAACGACCGTCCGCAAATTCCATATCTTCTGTCAGCCGACGCAAGATGATGTTGAGGATAAGGCGGATCAGCGGTCGCAGACGGTCAATGTCTGAAGGACGAATCACCAGATATAGCGACACAGGCGCTTCGTAATTCATGAGATCATCAATGCGGAAATCGCATTCGGATGTATTGGCCGCAACAATTAGATCACGATAGAGCGCAAGGTTCGCTACAGCCGTGAAAACAACACCGGACAGCTCGTTATCTGCCTTGTTGAGCATTTCGCGGGCTGAAGAGGCTATGAAACGCTGAACACTGAGAGACTCTTCTTTGCTTGCGCCGAGAAACTCCTGCAGCACAATTGCCTGTTCAGAGTTGAGCATTTCCTGAAAGAGGATTGCGTTTTCTTTTTCCGGATCAGCAAGCATGAGGCCGAGGTCGCTCAACGTAGCAGTTCGATTTTCTTTGCGCCTGACCTCAATCAGGCAATGCAGAATAGCGCCGCCCAGTAAGGCAAACGCAGCCTTATTCCAGTAGTCTTTTAACCCCTTGCCGTCCGGATCAACGATCATACTGGCAATGTTCTGTGTGTCTGCAATGGCGTGCACTGTATGGAGTCTGATTTCTGCAGGCGGGTTGAACCGCGCGCCGCTTGCTGTTGCTTCCATTTTAACTGGCGCAGCTTGGCAAGTTCCTGTTTTTTCCGCTCCAGAGCGGGGTTGTGGGTGGAGGTAGGGACGATAACAATCGGTTCTGCCAGAATTTCCTGTGCTCTTTGCTTGTCAGGATCTTCCGGAGGAGGTTTCGGTACTGCAAGGCCGGCTGTGTTCTCAGGCTTTACCACCGGAAGTTTGTTGGCTGGAGGTGGAGGAGCCTACGCTGGCATTTCTGAACGTACTTTGAAGTAAAGATGTGTTTATCAGCAGTGATTCAACAATTCACTATTTGAATTTGTGAGGCTTCATAGGTGGTGGGGTGTCGGTATTTACACGAACTGTAGCAGTTGTCCCGACACGTAATTCGATGTTTGGAGGGACATTTTTAAGGTATATTCTTACCGGAATGCGTTGTGCCAGTCTAATCCATTCAAAGGTTGCGCTAACCTCGGGAAGTAAATTGGTACTCAAGCTTGTATTATCCTGTGCTATCCCCCAGCCTAGGCTTTGGACTACGCCGCGTAACGGGGTATTCGGATATGTCATCAGGATTACTTCTGCCACATCCCCCACCTTGATGTTTCCGATGTCAGTTTCCTTAAAATATCCGAAAACCCAAAAGGTATTATCTTCAACAATTGAAAGCAACGCCTCGCCTTCTGTAGAGGTTGTCCCATCATAGAGGTAATAGTTTGTGATGAAACCTGAAACAGGTGCATAAACTTTAGAAAAAAACAGATCTAGTTCAGCTTCTTCTAGGCTTGCTTCAGCTTCTTCAACTTGTGCAACTGCAGCTTGCCATTCGTATTTGTACTGTAACAGAGCTTGTCGGGAGAGTGCGTCGTTATCAATTTCAACAAGATTTTGAGCACGCTTATACAAATCTAATGCTTCTGCAGCATTTGCCTTGTTTGTAAATAGTTGTGCTTTTGCTTTGCTCACGGCCGCGATGAAGACACTATCTTCTATGGTATACAGTAGATCACCTGCGTGTACGTATTGGTTATCTCTGACATGCACAGAAGTTACAGGGCCAGTTACGCGGGAGGCGACTGTAACTACGTTTGCCTGTACCTGTCCGTCACGGGTCCATGGGTGAATGAACGAGTCTCTATAGTGCTCGTAGAATAGCCAGGTGGCAATTAAGACCACTATACTGGTAAAAAAGACTTGGAAAAAAATCTTCATGCGCCCACCTTTTCTACGCGAAGATGACAAACCTACTGATAAGCACCCAGTATATTACCATTAGCGCGACAAAAATTAATGGGGGATGCCAAAAAAAGCGTGCAAGCCGAAAATAGTTCAACAAAAAGGCAGTAATAAGCGCTAAGAGAAAGGCAAGAGCAAGCCCCACAAGAGAAGGAGGGAAATATATTCCTATAAATGCAATTTCTTTTGGCAAAGGTCCTCCTAAAAACGTGCATTCTTCCACTCTTTCCCATCTATTTTATTCGAAGAAATTATTGTTTTAATGATCAGCTCTGAAAATCGGCTGATAGCTTTCGGCAATAAAAATAGATACTCACTCTCAGTTAAGCTGACGTTAATGTCTTCCTTATCTATTTGGGTTTTAAGCTTTTTCACTTCTTCCGCAATGTCTTTAACTCGTAAACGTAGTTCGTTTTCGAAATCATGGAGTGCGGAGGCTGAGTACGACACCGTAACTGTAATTAAAAACGTCTGGATAAGCTCAAACCAATGTGCAATAAGCGGTGCCAGTTTTTTAAATGACTCAGGATAATTCTTCTGCCCCAAGAAGAGTATACTCTGTATAATTTCCAGAAATGTTGCTGTGATGTGGGAAAGGTAAATAAACTCCTGAACAACTCCTTTTTCGTCTTTAATCCTGCCTCGGCAAAGTTGCTCCAGATTTTCTTGCAAGCTGGCTGGAATCATATTGAGCTTTATAATTTCCCTTTTGATTGATTTGTCGAGGTTGTTACTATCCGCCACCATAACATTTTTCTGTAAAAATTTTAGTATAGAAGCGAGCTGGTTGAAAAAAAATGTACGTCTTTTAATGAAGTGATATTTGGGATTAGGGGATTGTATTATGTATTCTACTAGTGATGAGATGCCAAAAGCTAATATCAGTGTAAGCGCAATGCTTAACATACTTTGGAAGTCATATTGCTGTACGTTTGCATAATGCGGGAAAGCAAACCATCCAACTAAAGACATCATTTTTGCGATACCAAAGGCTGGCTTATAAAATACAAATGATACAAGAAATACATAGCATCCAATGACAAAACCTAACTCAGTGTATGATGTTAGGTGCGGAACAATAGGAACAAAGACAACAAGAGCAAGGAGAGCGCCAAGACACGTGAATAGAAAGTCGCGTAGAGGCGTATGTGAGCTTGGCATCATTTTTAAAAGAGCAAAGACTGCTCCCAGTGTTAAGAAGGTACCGCTATATGACCCTGTGGGATATATATAATACCAGATGATAAGTACTAGCGAATAATTCAGCATACACTGCAGAGCAACAATAAACGGCTTGCGTCCAATGAAGAAAGGCGCACGAATTATTTGTAGTTCAGGCCGGTCACTGCGTGGGTTATCTGAAAACAGAAAGCGGTAATACTCTTGGATGGTATGGATGTTTTTTGCAAAGAGGTTAAATATTCGCTGAGTAGTGATTACCTGCGCTTGTCGGGAGGGAGGTAGCTTTTCAAAAAAGGTTTGGTCACGGATGAGACGTTTAGGAAGTTTAACGAACCGTGCGTACTCCTCAATCTTGGTGAATGATTCTGTCAGTTCGGTTAACTCTCGTTGTAATCTGGGGAGCGCTGTATTTACATAGTGTTTATGGATAGGAGAACTTAACCACCCCCAGCTTAGTTGAAGGGCGGAAATTCTATCTAGATAAAATACTAGTGTCAGCCAGTACTTCTTATTCATCCATGCCTGATATGTGTCCATCGATGCATAGTTAATGAATTGCTGAGCACTTTTTACTGTTTTATATATTTTTATTTGTGTCTGGAATATCTTATCTTCATCTAACTTGCTTTTTTCTTTTTGCACTTCTCCTAACAATTCTCCGTTTAAGGTCATTAGCGAGTTGACTTGCGATTGCAGAACTGGAAGAGATTTTTTGCGCCAAAGCAGTATTGTCACAATTCCATACACAAAAACACCTATACAGGTTTCTTCTGTTCTTGCTAGTGCGATTGTGAAAACTTTTGAGTAGTCTGGGACTGAACTTGTAATGGCGAGTAATGAAACTAACACAACAGAAAAGAAAAAAAATCCATTTGTCGGGAAGATATTATATAGAAATGCTGATGTTCCAATCATAAGTACAAGAACAATACCGAGCAATATAGGTTGTTGAGGGAGCATGGAAAATACAATTACAGCAAGAATCCCTCCAAGAAGAGTTCCTGGGATGGAGAGAAGCACTCTTTTGATGAACTGGCCTTCTGTTGAATAGTTGGTGACAATAATGGCCATTGGTGCCCAGTAAGGCTTTTGAAGGTCTAAATACAAGGCGATGCCGAAGGCTATTACAATAGCAATAGCTGGCTTGAGTGAGTCGATAATGCGTTGAAGCAGCTGCTCAGATAACATAGTACCTCGTGCTTACGAGAGTTTTTTCCTGTGATGTTGAGGGGTTCAGGGTAGTACAGGGACGATAGCACTGGTGTATGTTATTTGATTTTATTTTGACGTAAATTGAATGGTTACGAAGGGTAATTCTTCTTTTTTGTTTATATGTTCAATACAAACCCGATTCAGGGTGAAGGGTGATCGTATTGGGGTATTTTTTCTTAAAGCATGAGATCAAAAAAGCACAGGATAGTATCCTGTGCTTTTTTATATTGAACAAGTCTCAAACAGAAGAGCTGTGCATTTTATACTAACTAGTTAGAATGAATATTGTGTAATTAGCAGAACTCGCCATGCATCTTTTGTGTTGGATTCAGTCCAGACATCATCATCCAGATCCAGATGGATGTATGCCAATGACGGAATAAGCTCTAATTGCTCATAGAGGTCAATGTGCATCTCATAGTTTATCTCAAGGGCAAAGTCTTTATCTGTAAGGTACTTTGCGTAACTGTCTCGCTCGTCTTCTAAATGCCCGTTTTTGACAATTGATGAATCGTTAGTTCCCCACATTCCGAGCACACGGAGTTCTTGGGTCATGAAATCCCAAAATTTTACGTCCTCAAGGAAGATCCCAACAGCGACTTTACCTGTAGGGTCAGCAATAAGCTGTGAACTTTCATTCGCATAGGTGTCATCAAAGCCAAATGTAGTTAACGTCCATTCTGCGTTAACAAAAGGCATTCTTCCAGCCCCATCTTTGTACGCATCCGCATCGTCGCCCGATGCCCACCACGCTACAATGCTAGGGGTTAGTTTATCCATAGTGTAGCTGACCTTGGCGGCAGTAAACCCACCAGATCTGTCGGCGGCTTCATTAGCATTCAACTGGCCGTATATTCCATCAAAGTAAATGTTCAGGTTTTCACCGATTGTTGTTTTTGCTGAAAGACCAAGCCAGTAAACTTCAGATGCTGCTGTTCGTTCAACCCCGAGAAAACTGTTATCCAGTCCTAATGATGGACCGATGTCATACGTATAATTGTCGCCTCCGAATTTTACATTCTGTCCCAGAGCTGCGTATGAAATAAACGGAGTAAATGTAACAAGGTCAGTTGTGATAAAAGGTGCAGCGAGAAACATATCCATCTTGTTTTTTTGAGTGACGGTTTCACCGTCAGCCGTATCAACATCAAAAGGTCTGATCCACGCAAAGGTGGTGTGGTATACCTTTGTGAAGTGTGAGGTTGTTACAACGCCAGCAACATCATCATCAAAAATGACTGACCCTGCAATGAAGCCAGGGAAAGTTAGGCCTTGTATCCCCACACGGGTAGACAAAGGCAGGTTGGGACTCTTGTAGTGAATAAACAAACGCTTTGTTTCTACGCCTACTCCGTCTGAACCCAGATCTCCCCCCGCATTTCGTCCAGCTTTCATTCCTCCTGGGTCTTGTCCCCAGATATGGTTAATCTCGAAATAGCTCTGCCCATAAAGAGTTTCGTCTGCAATGAAATTTATTTGTGCTCTGAAGCGTTGCTTTACCTGAAAAGGGTCAGTTCCATCATTATTGTAGAAAGAGTTGTGCTGCCTAAATTGGGGGACATTCCAAAGGTCGCCCCGCGCTGTGAACTCTAGTCCATATGCTTTGGGTGACGTTAATAAGATCAGGATGAAGGTGAAAAGTACTAAATAGACTTGTTTCATGGCATACTCCTCTCCGTATATCTAAGAAATTGAATAGAGTATGCCATGCAGGTTATACTTTATATATGAGAAAGTTATTATAGTGAGTGCGGATTTTAAGAAGACGAAAAAGAATTATACTTATCAATACGTGCAGTTATAGTACCCTGTAAGATGCTTGAAGGTACATTTAACGCATAAAAGGATAAGAATATGCCCCTGCACACAAAAGATAGAGCAAGCTATAATGATGATATTTATGCCACCGATGAACTGTCTTCCACAGCTCCAGTATATAAAATTCCTAAAAAGGAAGCAGAGCCTCACAGCGCGTTTCAACTGGTAAATGATGAGTTGATGCTCGATGGTAATGCCCGTCAAAACTTGGCAACATTTTGTCAGACTTGGGTAGATAAAGAAATTCATACTCTTATGAATAACTGCATTGATAAGAATATGATCGATAAAGATGAATATCCACAGACTGCAGAAATTGAAAAACGTTGTGTTCATATGCTTGCTGATTTGTGGAACTCACCTAAGGCAGCACATACTCTGGGGTGTTCAACAACAGGTTCCAGTGAAGCAGCAATGTTGGGTGGAATGGCTTTGAAATGGCGCTGGCGTGAGAAAATGAAAAAACTCGGTAAGCCAACAGATAAGCCAAACTTAATTTGTGGCCCCGTACAGGTGTGCTGGCATAAGTTTGCAAAATACTGGGATATTGAATTACGCGAAATCCCTATGGAACATGACCGCCTGCTTATGTCACCAGAAGAGGTTATTAAACGTTGTGATGAAAATACTATCGGGGTTGTGCCGACTCTTGGTGTGACGTTCACATGCCAGTATGAGCCTGTTCTGGAAGTTGCAAAGGCATTGGATAAACTCCAGCAGGAGACTGGTCTTGATATACCTATGCACGTTGACGCAGCCAGCGGCGGGTTTGTTGCACCGTTTTGTGAACCCGAACTGGTATGGGACTTCAGAATTCCTCGAGTGAAATCTATCAACACGTCAGGGCATAAGTTTGGTTTAGCTCCTCTTGGAGTTGGATGGGTCTTGTGGCGGGAAAAGGAAGACCTACCAGACGATCTTATTTTTAGAGTGAACTATCTTGGCGGTGATATGCCTACGTTTGCGTTGAACTTTTCACGCCCCGGCGGACAGATCGTAGCACAGTATTACAATTTCCTGCGTCTTGGATACGAAGGGTACCGCAAGATTCACGATGCATGCTATGGCTCGGCTCAGTATCTTTCTGATGAAGTGAATAAAATTGGACTGTTCGATATTATTTACGATGGACGGGGCGGCATACCTGCAATGAGCTTTAAATTAAAAGATAATGCTGATGCTGGCTTTAATCTCTTTGATCTGAGTGATGCGATCCGTTCTCGCGGATGGCAGATTGCTGCGTACTCCATGCCGGATAACCGGAGTGATCTTGTTATCATGCGTATTTTAGTCCGTCACGGAGTCAGCAAAGATATGGTCGACCTGCTTGTGACAGACATAAAACGATGTGTGGATAAATTTGCGAAAAAACCAGTGGTCAACTTCTCTGATGAAGACGACTCTTCAGGTTTTAACCATGCATAATTTAATGGTGAGTCGGCAATATTGATACGCAACATATCTGTAGTCAAAGAGGACGCTATGCAAAAAAAATCCAGACCGAAACGTAGACGCACTCTCACTCCACGAATTGTGAAATATATTGCAGCAGCAGTGATAGTACTTGTTGCTATTGTTGGATCACTTCTTCCTGTTCACCAATACATTTCCTGCGATTCAACATCATTTGTGAAGATTGCTTCGGCAGCAGAAACAGTGGCTGATAAGTCTTCCTCTGTTGCTACTGCGGAACATGATGTGAAAGATTCAACGTTATGGATCGTAAAAGTGCTTCGTAAAAATACTGCACTTACGATTTTTATCACGCTGGCACTTGGATATTATATCGGTGCGATAAAACTGGGCAGTTTTTCATTGGGTTCTGTAACAGGAACACTCTTGATAGGCGTATTAATAGGGCAGTTAGGAATTGATGTTTCTCCGCAAGTAAAATCTATTTTCTTCACAATGTTTTTATTTGCGGTTGGCTACAGTGTAGGCCCACAGTTTGTTCGGGGGGTTGCCAGAGATGGCGCCCCTCAAGCTATTTTTGCGGTTGTTATTTGTGCCTTGTGTTTGCTGACAACGTATGTCGTGGTAAAGTTTGCCGGACTGGACGTAGGGTATGCAGCCGGGGTCTGGGCTGGAGCACAGACAATTTCTGCTTCAATTGGGCTTGCAACAGACGCCATTAACAACTCGGCAATTTCTAATCCTCAGGAAATGTTGAATCATATCCCTATTGCGTATGCGATTACCTATCTGTTCGGTACAATTGGTACAGGTATGATTTTGTCATATCTCGGGCCAAGCTTGATTCGCACTGATTTGCAAAAGGCTTGTAAAGACTATGAAGCAAAACTTTCTAAAGGTGCTCCTGAGGAGGGCATGAAGCTGGCGTGGCACCAACTGGAAGTTCGTGCGTTTGAGGTTCTTGATTCCGGAGACTTTGTCGGTAAAAACATTGAACAGGTAGAATCGTTCCATAAAAAAGAGCGTATCTTTATTGAAAAGGTAAAAAGAGGTGATGAGGTTATAGAGCCGACTCCAGATATGGTCATCAATGCAGGAGACGTAATTGCTATTTCAGCACCGACAGAGGTGTTGATTGCACTTGAGCCGCATACCAAAGAGGTTGCAGATAAAGAGTTACTGAGTATTCCAATGGAAACACTCAATCTGGTAATTACGAACAAAGCGGCGAATGGAAAAACATTGCTTGATCTTTCAAAAGAGAAATTTGCCCGCGGGGTTTTTCTTGAAAAAATTACTCGGGGTGCGACCAGTGTTGATGTGCCTATTCTAGCTCAGACAACTCTGCATAGGGGCGATATATTAAAATTAACCGGCAGTAAAACGCACACCGAGCGAATAGAAAAAGAGCTTGGCTACGCAGATCGAACTTCTACGGAAACTGATATGGTCTGGGTAGGTATTTTTATACTGCTCTTCGGACTTATCGGGGCGATATCCGTCGATGTAGGAGGCGTACCGATTACGCTTTCAGTCTCAGGCGGTGTGTTGATCGGCGGGTTGATTCTCGGATGGCTCCGGTCTGTTCATCCAACGTTTGGTAGACTTCCTGCCCCGACTCAGTGGTTCATGAACTCCGTAGGTTTGAATGTTTTCATTGCAATTGTGGGCATCTCCGCAGGTCCCGGTTTTGTGAGCGGAATCGAGCAGGAAGGCTTGGGGCTGTTAACCTGTGGTCTTATTGCCACAGCAGTTCCAATGTTATTGGCTCCACTCATAGGGAAGTACATTTTTAAATTTGATCCTGCAATCAACCTTGGCTGTTGTGGTGGAGCCAGAACCAGCACAGCTTCAGTTGCTATGGTGGGTGATGCTGCGAAAAGTAATATTCCAATGCTTGGCTATACAGTTCCGTATGCGGTGAGCAATACGCTATTAACATTAATCGGTATGATTATTGTGCTCATTTATTGATCGAGTTTGTTTTTACTGAACATGACCGTTCAATATGAGTATCAGGAGTAAGGCAATGGATCGCAGGAAAGAAAAAGAGTTAGAAAAACTGAGCCCGTTCGAAGTAAAAAATACACTAATTTCATATGCAGAAGATTCGCATGACCATGCGTTCATTAATGCAGGAAGAGGAAATCCAAACTGGGTTGCGACTCTTCCTCGTGCAGCTTTCTTTGAACTTGGCAGTTTTGCATTACTCGAATCTAAGCGAACTCTCACTCATCTTCCCGGTTTTGGTGGGCTAGGTGAGAAAAAAGGCGTAGCAACGCGTTTCAAAGCGTTTTGCACCGAACATGCTGCGTCAGAAGGTGTGCAGTTTTTAGAACAGGCACTTGAGTTTCTAACTCAGAAAAAGCAATTTGATGCTGAAACGCTCTTGCATGAATGGGTTGAGGGAATACTTGGTGACAACTATCCTGTTCCTGACAGGATGCTTGAATGCAGTGAGAAAATTGTTCACGAGTACTTAATGCAGGAAATGTGTGCAGGTGATTTCCCATTGCCGGAAGGATCATTCGATTTATTTGCAGTCGAAGGTGGCACTGCGGCTATGTTTTATGTGTTCAATTCGCTTAAAAGCAATCGAATGTTGAATAAGGGAGACACAATCGCCATCGGCAGTCCTATTTTTACTCCGTACATTGAAATGCCTGAACTGGAAGATTATGCCCTCAAGAAAATAGAGGTCATGGAAGATGAGAAGATGGCATGGAGTATTCCGGATAGCGAACTGAAGAAATTACGTGATCCGAAAGTGAAAGCGTTTTTTCTGGTCAATCCCAGCAACCCTACGTCAATGAAACTGGATGATAGTACATTGCGTACAATTGCGTCCATCGCACAGGATAGACATGATCTGATAATTTTAACAGATGATGTTTACGGTACGTTTGCTGATAATTTCACGTCGCTGGCAATGCTTGCTCCCCATAATACCATTCTGGTGTATTCATTTTCAAAATATTTTGGAGCAACTGGATGGCGGCTTGGTGTGATAGGGATACATAAAGAGAACATGTTTGATCAGCACATTGCTTCAGTTAGCGATGAATTGAAAGATACATTTAGAATCCGGTACGGAGGAATTAGTCTTGATCCGGATTCGCTGAAGTTTATTGACCGTATTGTTGCGGATAGTCGGGCTGTTGCACTAAACCATACGGCAGGGCTGTCCACTCCTCAGCAGATTCAAATGACCCTGTTTGCTCTTCTCAGCTTAATGAAGGGTGGTGATGAGTATAAGCAGCGGGCAAAACATATTGTTCGTAAGAGATACCATGCACTCCTTAAACATAGTGAAGGTCGTGAGATTGTTAGTGAGCATGATGCAAACGGTGCTTTTTACTATGTTGAGATTGATATTCAAAAAATAGCGATGGAAACCCATGGTAAAGACTTTTTCGATTGGTTGAAAAAGAAGTACGAGCCAATTGATCTGCTCATAAAGCTTGCGAGAGACAACGGTGTGGTTGTCATGCCGGGAGCTGGTTTTGATGCACCGGACTGGTCTTTACGGATTTCATTGGCAAACCAGTCTGATAAGCAATGCGAAATTATTATGGATGCAATAGAAGCACATATTAATTCGTATTATGAGGTATTTTTTACTAAGTAGCGTTTGTAGTCGCAAAAAATAGTACGGGGCTGCACAATTTATTGTGCAGCCCCGTTTCATTATTGATGCAAGCTGTGGCATCTGGCTTTGTCTGTTTTTTCAGCAGCAAGTGGTCATTGGATGAATTGACAGAAAAAGATGTTGAACTTGAGAGTCTTCAGAGCACGCTTTTCAAGCGCCATGTCGGCGTACATTCGTTTGAACTGTGGTAGCTCATGCTACATATCTTTCATCCGCTTCAGATCCGAAGCCTGCATGCCGCATTCTTTGATTTCCAATTGTAATAGGTAGCATCTGAAATTCCATGACTGCGATAAATGTCTTTGACTTTGCTGCCAGCTTCACCTTCTTTCAAAATCGCAATAAGCTGCGTTTCAGTAAATCGTGATTTCTTCATAGATATCTCCTGACTGCGTTATGCAAGAAAACTCTATTTTTGACTTGTGTCTTTTTATGGGAAGCTTACGTGTTGACGTTGCTAAGAAGGGCGCTTGAAGGATTTGGATAAGAAAAAACTCCCATCATGATATGTGGGAGGTTGGAAACGACTGGGCTTGTTACTGCTAAAAATCAATGAAGGGAAAAACTTTTCGAAAAAGTCTTTCAACTTCTGGATGTGACTTTAAAGCTTTTTTAGCTTTTCTCTCTAGTCCGGAGGTGTGTTCATATGGGATTATACCACGTTTGTATGCAATTCCGGTTAAGGCATCTAACTGTTTTTCAGTAAGTCCCACATCCCAGTCTCCGTGATATCTTTCTCTAAAAGTCTTTATTAAAGAGAACCTATCTTCACCACACCCAATTAGGTCTGAATAAGCAATGAGAAGTTCAGTGTCTTCACACTGTACAATTAACCTCTCTAAATTAGTTTGCAACTCTTCTTCATTAATAGTCTCAAAGAGGAGACATGAATGTTGAAAACCAATTACCTCATATTCATTTGCCTTAAGTTCTTTATTTTCCATTCCTTCACCGCCTGTTGGGATCTGATCGGACAATGATTGTACCGGAGCCGATAGTAACTCGGTTAATCTGACGTTTATCGTGGGAAGAGTATCCGCCGGAGGCCGTGCTTGTGTCAATAATGTTGTTATTGCAATCAGTAGTGGCTTTGCAGAATGGTTGGATAGGGTAGCGATACTACGCTGTTTTAGAGGGACTGCGTAGCGCTCTGTCGTAAGATTTTATCTCCGGCAGAGGGCGATAAACAACAGCAAAGACTCCCTATTAAGGAAACCTTTGCTGTTAGTGTTCGTAAATGAACTCAAATGTCAGATTTAGTAATTTATTTAAAAGGTAGGCTACCTGTCAATTTTCTTCATGTTTACCATGTCTTGTAATATCGAGCCCACTCAGCTCCATTGATAACTAAATACTCATTACCCAGTTCTTCTTGCAAACGCTGCTTTAATATTCGTCCACGGGCTCCATGTTCTTGCTCTGCCGCTTTTGACGGGAAACATGAGTCTGGTGGATAGGGCGCTAGTGTATCTTGAAACTCTTCATCCCAATCATCAATATCACGCCTTAACTCATCTGAGACTTTTAATTCATTAATTTCAATATATTTAAAGCAACCATCCTCTCTGTTGACAATTGATAAAGGTGGATCCATATATTGGGCAGATAGCTGTAATATTATTTTTGTCATAAGATCCAATAGCTTGGATGTGCAGTTACAATAAAGCCATTGCTACCTACACCGATTGTTACTTTTTATTTTTCTATGACTTTTCAATATGTTTGAAATTTACCGGAAGAGTGGTCAACTTTCTGTCTTAGATCACATAGAAACCACTATGCGCTAAAGATCATCTTCGATAATATATTGTATTGATTTAAGAAAATGTTCACCAAAGCTGTTGGCTAAAATGTAGGGTTTCTTTTGTTGCCGCTCAATGTCTTCACTAAAGTCCCAAAGAATAACAGGGCACTCTTCTTTTTCCATCTGAGACAGCAATAAACATGTCACACCATCTTCTATTTTTTGAATGACGAACAAATCATTTGGCAGTCCAAATTGTCTATGAACTTCTTGTGTAACCCAATAAGCATTTAAAAAATATTTTTCATCTAACTGGCCTTCGAGTAAGCCACAATACTCAACCGCATCTATGCCGCCAAATCCATATTTTAATAAGAAAGTACGATAGGATGCAGGAAGCGGAAAATTAATAGCATCTTCGCACCGTTTAATAAGTTTTTCTGAAACAGGACGTGGAATATCAAACTCTAATCCTTTTTCAGTGGCTAATTCCAGAGCGATGTTAAATGCATCTATCGTCATTAAAATCCTCTTATTTTCCTATTTGGGTTTTCCGTGTTCATTGCAAGCTTACCTTAAAAAAACAACGACACCTTGAAGTAGGGCGACGTTGTTTTGTGCGCTGCTCTAGAAACTACGTGCGATCTGCTTCATCCAAATCATTTTCATATGCTTCAAATATAGCTTCATACTCTTGATATAGCCTCAAAGTAGTGCTGGTAATTAATTCAACTGCAGAGAGATCGATATCTTTAAGATACACAACTTTTTCTTTTGAAAGGCAAGCGTCAGGTAGTAAAAATCTCAAAGCAGTACACATGCCTTGATTAACAACGCTTTCCCAACCTTCTGGGTCAAGACGTTCTTCAATTTCTTCTCCAAGTTTCAATAGATGTTGGCTTTCCCAATGTCGTCCTTCACCAGTACCGTCACTGACATCAATTTCCTGCGGCCAGAACTGGCTGACTTTTTTATACATTTCTGTGAATTTTAAAGTGTAACCTAAAGGTTTGGTAGGGAGTGTTTTTAAATCATTGTGGTACGATTCATATACCGACTGAAATTCATCAGCTGTTTTTAGGTTATGTTTGGTTGCTGCTTCAACCATGTATAGATCAATATCGTTGAGTTTCAGTACCTTTTCGCCTGTTGGACAAACATCAAGTAATAAATCGCCCAAAGCGATATAGATAGAAAAATTGACTACGCCTTCCCATTCCCAGCCTTCTGCATCAAGGCGTTCTTGAATGCTTTCATATTGTGACCACAGTTTGCGACTATTCCAAGAATCTCCCTCACCAGTACAGTCACTGACATCAATGTTCTGTGGCCAATATTGGCTGACTTTTTGGTACATTTCTGTAAATTTCATATTATCTCCTAAGGTATCACAAGTACCTTGCCAGTTATTGAAAGAGTATATTTTCGTCCATTACGTGGATGGTGTTTTTTCTTTGCGCCAACTTTCCATTCGCCATCTTTACCTCTGTGCTTGGAGGTACTTTTTTTATAGATGTAGCCGTCAAATTCAAAATAGCCTCTATGTTTTACAAAAGCCTCTTTATCTTCTGTAGGAACTGGTAATCTGTCTCCAACTTTTACGGTGCTAATACTTGTTGTTGTAACTTCTTTTCGAAGGGGATTTTTTTCTTTGTTAATGGATGCCTTACATATTTTTGTCCATCACTACTTTCAAGTATATGCCATCCGTTAAACTCACCACTTTGATCTGGAGTGGTGTAGACGGTTGGTGTACTTGAACCATTGTTTGGAGTTGTTAACGGAGAGTAGTCACCTGGGACTAACTTAATAGCTTGGATACAGTTATGGGTAGGGTAGGCTATTATCCAAGCTCATATTGAATAGCTTTGAAAGAGCAGGGTTAAATAACAGCAAAGGCTCCCAACTTAATATGGGAGCCTTTGCTGTTAAAGTGGCGTTGGTGGTATGATTTTTATGTTATATTTTTTTATAATATGTTCAACATCTTGAAGCCTGACAAACCCTTGGTCTTCACTAAAGTCATCCCAGGCTACTTCAATCCCTTCTTTAATATAGCCGAGGGTCTCAAGATAATCTATTAAGTCTTCGCCTTTTTCATCGTCAAATATGTCCTCTAGCGATAACCATGTTGCGTCACATTCCTCACATGCGTGTATTACTTGTCCCGTTTTTTTTAGTAAAATCTTCATAATTCTTCCATCTTGAAAGCCTGGGCAATAAATTTGACTAGATTTACCAACTACAATGTTTTTTATCTTCACTTCTTTCTACCTTACTGGATATGCGGATTTTATTTCTGTCGTACCTGTCTTAACTACGATGCGTACTTTAGTATCGCCTTTAGTGCCGATAGTTCGCCCCACTGGGATATTATAAGCAGTGTTTCCATATCTGGTAACCCCTTTCATTTTTGACGGCTAGATGCCCATGCTTCATCAAGTAAAGGAAGGAGCTGTTCTTTAGGTATGCTAAAGACGCTGTGTATATCTTTAGCAGGGTCTGGCTTGGTATGAGATAGAACGTGTTTAATTCTGTTTGGGTGTTTTTTCCAGTGTAGATATTGACTTTCTTGTCACCTATGATGGACGTCTGTTGTTTAACCTATTTGGATTTTGCCTTGCTTTTTCCACCTCCAAGGCTCCCGCCTGCGTTATTTTTCTCGTTTGAGGAAAAGCCACCAATGGCATTAAGCCGTAGCCGATGGTTACAGACCCTCCAATACTGAGTTGTGTACTTTTGGAACTTGTTCTTTCTTGAGTACTTGCGACTGTCAGATTCTCGCCGACATTCATGTCAACAGTTGAACCATGCAGGTTAGCGCCTTGAATGGTAGTGTTTTTTCCAGAAACAACAGAAAGAGTTTCTCCGGCACTGACTTGCGTATTAACCGGAGTGGATACTTTACCTTCGCCTTTTTGAAGAGCAAACGATGCGGAGACGGTTACGCCGAAGGCAGGAGTTCCAGCACCGACACTGGCACCAATGCCTGCACGTGCATCAGTAGTGGTGGTGCTGAAGGCGGATGTAAAAGTGTTGGCAGAAGAGGAGACAGTGACATCTTTTGTTGCATGTACAACTGCTCCAGTAATGGCGACATCTTTTTGGGCATCAATGGTGATGTTTTTACCGGACTGGATTGTTGAAGCCACAGCTGTTTCAGATGTTTTTTCCTGCGTTGTTTTGAAGTGAGTTGAGTAAGTGAGATGCGGTGGTGCTCTTATAATAAAAAAACGCTCTCATATTCCTGAGAGCGCCTTTCGTAATTTTTTGTTTGTGGTCATGTTCTTTGTGCGACTAGAGCAAAACGACCTTTATTTTATATTTTTCAATAGTATCTTTTACTTCATCGAACTGAACAAACTTCCCATTTTCTAATATACTATCCCAATCGTCAAAGCCTTCAGTTGTAATGTGTCCTTCATCTTCAAGGTAGCCAGTGAAGAAGTCACTTTTCTTCAAAATTATTTCTTCAAGGCTAAACCAAAGGGATTCACATTCTTCACACACATAAACTTCTTTTTGAATTTTCTTTAGAATAACTTTTTGTATCCGTCCCTGTTCACAGTCTGAACAATATATATATCCTTTTTTGTCTACTTTAATGTATTTTATCATATAATGTTTCTACCTTTTGGGAAAAGAAGTGACTACTTGATCTGTGTTTTTGCCCTCAGTGACGATACGGATCGTTCTTTCACCGTTAGTTCTAGTGACTCTATCATTGGAAAGCCAGCTTGGCGGGGAAACTTACGATGTTTCTGAGAATGCCTTTTGTGACTTTTTACTAACGGTAATGTTGGTTGCGCTATTCTAGAACAACGACTTTTATTTTATGTTTTTCAACAAAGTCTTTTATCTCATCAAAGTTAACGTAGTCTCCATCTTCTAATATACTATCCCAATCATCAAAGCCTTCAGTTGTAATGTACCCTTTTCTTTTAAGGTAACCAGTAAAGAAATCACTTTGCTCTAAAATAATGCCCTTAAGGCTAAACCAAAGCGATTCACATTCATCACACACAAAAATATCTTTTTTAATTTTCTTTAGGAAAAATTTCTTAATCCATCCCTGTTCACAATCAGAACAATATATTTGCCCGCTTTTTTCTATCTCAATGTATTTAACCATATAATATTTTACCTTTTAGGAAAGCCTGCTTGGCGGGGAAACTTGCGATGTTTCTGAGAATGCCTTTTGTGACTTTTTGCTAACAGTAATGTTGGTTGCGCTATTCTAGAACAACGACTTTTATTTTATGTTTATCAACAATTTCTTTTATCTCATCAAATGTAACAAAATCTCTATATTCTAGAATGCTATTCCAATCATCAAATCCATCTTTTGTAATTTGTCCTTTATCCTTAAGAAAACCTGTAAAAAAGTCGCCACGTTCTAAAAAAATACCTTCAAGGGTAAACCATAGAGATTCGCATTCTTCACATACATAAATCTCTTGCTGAATTTTTTTCAGAAAAACTTTTTGAATTCGACCATCATGAAAATCAGGACAATAAATCTGCTTGTATTCATCTGTTTCAATATATTTAATCATTGTAGTTTCCCTATTTCAGAGGAAAGGATGTGATAACGTTACCAGATCCTTTTCCTTCAATAACTACTCGTATGGTTTTTTCATCTTTCGTTCCAACCACTCTATCCATTTGAATATCATAAGCAAAACTATTTTTAGGTTGTTTAATTACGACAGCTAAGCTTTCTCTTCGCCATGCTTCATCAATGAGTGTTAGCACCTTACTTTCAGGGACATTGAAAACACTATGAGTTCTTTTCTCAACATTCGGTATTAAGTGTTGCATTACATGGTGAATTCTATCTCCGTGTGTATCATCAGGCTCGTAGGTCAACCCAGCAGGGGGCGCCCAAGTTTTCGTTTGTCGATCATAGGTTACTGGCAGCTCTTGACCATATGGACGATCATTTGAGCCCTTCGTAAATTGTGCCAACATTGGCGTTGTAACATCAATTTCACCACTTTGATCAGGAGTGGTGTAGAGGGTTGGTGTACTTGAACCATTGTGTGGAATTATTAATGGAGAGTAGCCGCCGGAAAGGTGGGACTAACTTAATAGCGTGGATACAGTTATGGGTAGGGTAGGCTATTATCCAAGCTCTTATTGAATAGCTTTGAAAGGACAGGGTACAATAACAGCAAAGGCTCCCAACTTAATATGGGAGCCTTTGCTGTTAAAGTGGCGTTGGTGGTATGATTTTTATGTTATATTTTTTTATAATATGTTCAACATCTTGAAGCGTGACGAACCCTTGATTTTTTCTAAAATCATCCCAGGCTACTTCAATCCCTTCTTTTATATAGCCGAGGGTCTCAAGATAATCTATT
>NZ_JXMS01000024.1 GCF_001672295.1 Halodesulfovibrio spirochaetisodalis
GTGAGGAGAACCGAAACCAATGATGGTGCGGCAGCAGATAAGAGAAGGCTTTTCAGTTTCTGCTTTTGCTTCTTCAACAGCTTTTTTGATCGCTTCCGGGTTGTGGCCGTCTACATCGCGAACAACATGCCAGCCGTATGCTTCGTAACGTGCTGCTGTGTCTTCGTCGAACCAGTGACCAACCTTACCGTCAATAGAGATACCGTTATCATCCCAGAATGCGATAAGTTTACCAAGACCGAGAGTACCTGCGAAAGAACATGCTTCGTGAGAAACACCTTCCATCAGGCAGCCGTCGCCCATGAAAACGTAAGTGTAGTGGTCTACAACATCAAAGCCGTCACGGTTGAAGTGAGCAGCAAGAACTTTTTCAGCCACAGCCATACCGACTGCGGTTGCAATGCCCTGACCAAGAGGGCCTGTCGTGGTTTCAATACCCGGGGTCATACCGTATTCCGGATGACCAGGAGTCTTTGAATCCATCTGACGGAAATTTTTGATCTCTTCGATGCTCAGATCATAACCGGAGAGGTGCAGCAAAGAGTAGATAAGCATAGATGCGTGACCGTTAGAGAGTACAAAGCGGTCACGGTTAGCCCATGCAGGATTAGCAGGGTTATGCTTAAGAAAATCGTTCCAGAGAACTTCAGCAATATCTGCCATACCCATCGGCGCGCCCGGGTGGCCAGAGTTTGCTTTCTGCACAGCGTCCATGCTCAGAGCGCGGACTGCATTGGCGAGGTCTTTACGAGAAGGCATCGTTTCCTCCTAAAAGAATGATGCAATAAAATTTTTCCAGCTGGTTGCTGTGGCAGTCGATAGACCGTTATTGCCCACATGACAACCATTGATAACACTTTTCAAAAAAGCCGCTATGCGGAGCGTGCCACTTCTTCAAATGTCTTCAGTCGTTCCGCGTATGGAGGGAAACCAAAAAATGCAGAACCGGATACCAGCACATCAGCGCCGTTGCGTACCAATTCTGCAGTGTTGTCAGGATCAACCCCGCCATCAACCTGAATCAGGGTTGAGAGACCGCGTTCCTTAATCATGCCGGAAAGTTCTGCAACTTTACGCATGCTGAACGGAATAAACTTTTGTCCACCGAACCCCGGGTTAACACTCATAATGAGTACCATGTCGAGTTCGTCCAGAACGTATTCAAGAACGGAAAGCGGAGTATGCGGGTTAAGTGCCACACCTGCTTTAGCGCCCTTACGTTTAATTTCAGCAATGGTACGTTCAAGATGGTTGGTTGCTTCGGCGTGAATAACAACCATGTCAGCACCGGCATCTACAAAGTCGTCTACGTAGCGCTCCGGCTGCTGAACCATTAAATGAACATCAAAAAAGAGGTTACTCTCTTTACGGAGACGCTTGATTACTGGTGCTCCGAGAGTAATGTTAGGTACAAACATGCCATCCATGACGTCCCAATGTACCCATTTAAGTCCTGCCTGTTCGAGTGCCTTCAATTCGTCAGCAAGTCTGCCGAAATCTGAAGACAATAACGAAGGTGAAAGGATCATAGTTTCTTCTCTGTGGCTTACGCCGGTTATGGTACTGTGCTGGTGTGCTCGCCCCCAACAGGCAAACCACACAAAAAATACGGGTTCATCATCGACGACCCGTTGAAAGCATATCACGAAGTAATGTGAGCTCTGTTATGATTTCCTCAACATCAATAGCGGCTGTTCCCTGCATGTACTGCGGGTTTTCTACACCACTCCCCGTGCAAAAAGCCTCTATCTCCGGCCCGGGTAATTCCGGACCGGTGATAGAGCCATACATTTCTTCATATTGACCCAGCACCTTGCGGGCACCGTCAATGGTCAATCCGCGTTCGTAAAGCAAGTGCCGTATCACCCGCAGCAGAAGTACATTCTGCTCGGAATACATACGCTGCCCTTTACGGGTACGTATGGGGATAAGCTGTGTAAATTCTGTTTCCCAGAACCGCAACACATACGGCTTCAGGTTAAGCAGGGTTGCAGCCTCTCCGATGCGATACGTCTTTGCTTTCATACATCTCCCTGCAAGCTGTGCGCTGATTAGATGCGAACAGGCAATGCGTTTTCGAGAGAGTAAACCACCTTTTTGCGCTCTTTGTCCACATCCTTATCTTTCAATGTCTTAGAACTATGACGGAAAGTAAGTCTGAAAGTCAAATTGCGTGTTTGTTCAGCATCTTCTGCTGCCTCAGGTACGAACACGTCAATCAGTTCCATCTTCTCAAGAAGCGGGAGCTTGGTAGCTGCAACCTGATCAAAGATAGCCTGAACATTAAGGGTAATCGGAGCGATTACAGTGATGTCGTTCCATGCAGACTGGTGCACAGGCAGGCTTGCGAACTTGACACATGCAGATACGTAGAGTTTACGCAGCACATCTGTATCGAGGTCAGCAAACCAGACATCTTTTTTAGCGTTGTAGGCATCAGCAATCTCAGGGTTGATTCTGCCGATGGTACCGATCTTCTGATCGCCCACAACAACATCAACAGCCGGAGACATCCATGCATGTTCATCAGCAAGAGTGAAGCTAGGTTCACCAACGTGCAGATGCGCAAGCAGATGTTCAACGCAGCCTTTCATATCTGCATACTCAGCTTCGGAAGCCATACGCGGGTACGCGGAATCAAAACGGTCACCGTAGAACAGAATGTTCAGGCGGCCTGATTCACGAACAGTTGTATCGCTTGTTTCATCAGCTTCAAAGATATGCGCAAGTTCAAACAAACGCAGACCAGTGTTGCCGTGACCGAGGTTATGACGAAGGTTCTGCAGAAGACCCGGAGCAAGCTCCGTACGCATTGCATCCTGCTCAGAAGAGAGCGGGTTCATGATGGTAATGCGGTTGTCTTTTGGCAGGTTGAACAGATCAAGATCTGTATGACCTACGAAGGAGTAGTTGATAGCTTCATTAAGACCGAGACCGCAGCCCCATGTTTTAATGAGTGACCAGAACTCGTATTCGTTGCAGTCGTCATTACGTGCTTCGAGAGTACGTTTTACTTGTGGAAGAACCGGCTCGATACGGTCCATGCCGTACACACGCGCAACTTCTTCAATAAAGTCTACTTCACGCTCGTAGTCGAGACGGTTGCTTGGCGGTACCACTGTCCATGTTTCAGAATCAGTACCGGTAACGACACAACCAAGTTTTTCAAGGGTAGCTTTGCAGAAAGAATCTTCAATAGCTACACCGAGAAGATCACGACAACGCTGCGGACGGAAGGTAAGTTCAGGAGCAACCCAAGGTTTAGGCTCAGCCTTGCACACACCTTTGCGTACAGTTGCGCCAGTCAGATCGGCGAGCATTGCTGCTGCGCGATCCATTGCTTCCGGGCACTGCAACTGATCCACACCGCGCTCAAAGCGGAAGGAAGCATCAGAGGACAGACCAAGACGACGAGCGGTGCGACGTACAGATGCTGGCTGGAACACAGCAGATTCAAGGAAAATGCGTGTGGAACCGTCATGGATTTCGCTGTTTGCGCCACCCATTACACCGGCAAGTGCAACACTTCTGCTGCCGTCTTTAATCATAAGGTCATCTGCTTTCAGGGTACGTTCCTGCTCGTCAAGAGTAACGAACTTTTCACCTTCTGCAGCGGTATCCACAACGATCTTGCCGCCTTCAAGACGATCAAGGTCAAATGCGTGGAGAGGCTGACCAAAGCCCATCATGATGTAGTTGGTTACGTCTACGATGTTAGAAATCGGACGCAGGCCAACAGCTACAAGACGGTAACGCATCCATGCAGGAGACTGCCCGATAGCAGCACCTTCAAGAATACGACCATGGTAGCAGTAACATTTATCTGCATCGGCAATTTCGATTGTTACTTCTTCAGAACAATCGTCGCCTGATTCTACTAAATTATATTCAGGAACGGTGAGCGGCAGATCAAATGCAAGAGCAACTTCACGGGCGATACCGAGAACACTCAAAGAGTCTGCGCGGTTAGGAGTGATGGAAATATCCAGCACTTCGTCATCAAGTTTGAGGGACTCAACAAGGTTTGCACCCGGTACGAGACCTTCTTCAAGCTCCATGATTCCATCATGTTCTTCTGAGAACCCGAGCTCACGCTCGGAACAGATCATACCCATGGACGGAATGCCGCGGAGTTTAGTCTTTTTAATCTTTGTGCCGTCAGGCATTACAGAGCCAACTTTAACTACGGCAACGGTCAGTCCTTTACGAACGTTCGGTGCACCGCAGACAATGTTCAACGGCTCTTCTTCGCCCACATCAACCTTACACACAGAAAGTTTTTCTGCTTCAGGATGCTTTTCACACTCGACAACATAGCCCACAACCATCTCTTTGATGCCTTCAAACGGACGAATTACTTCTTCCACTTCAAGACCGAGCATGGTCAGCGCGTCATCAAGTTCCTGAATTGTTCCTGTAAACGGAACAAATTCTTTCAACCAGTTAATACTTAAAAGCATGGTACTGTTCTCCCCTGCTAGATGAACTGGTTAAGGAAACGCACGTCGTTCTCAAAGAACATGCGGAGGTCGCCGATGCCGTATTTGAGCATTGCAACACGTTCCACACCAAGACCAAAGGCAAAGCCGGTGTATTTTTCCGGATCGTAGCCAACTTTCTTGAACACTTCAGGATCGACCATGCCGCAACCGAGGATTTCTACCCAGCCGGTCTGCTTGCAGACACGACAAGGCTGGCAGTCCACAACACCGTCACCACCACACATGCAGCAGGAAATATCCACTTCTACACTAGGTTCGGTAAACGGGAAGAAGCTTGGACGGAAACGAACTTTGGTTTCCGGCCCGAACACTTCCTGCAAAAATGCAGTCAACGTTCCGCGAAGCTCGGCAAGGCTTACTTTTTCGCCAACCAGCAGACCTTCGATCTGATGGAACATCGGAGTGTGTGTAAGGTCAGAGTCACGACGGTACACTTTACCCGGTGCGATAATAGCAAGCGGCGGCTCCTGCTTCAGCATGGTACGTGCCTGCATAGGAGATGTATGTGTACGCAGAAGAATATTATCTGTTACGTACAGGGTATCCTGCATGTCACGCGCCGGATGCTCTGGAGGCAGGTTAAGCGCTTCAAAGTTATAAAAATCGTTTTCAACTTCAGGACCGGTTACGATGTCGTAGCCGAGACCTTTGAAGATGTCGCAAATTTCAGTCATTACTTTGGTAACAGGGTGCAAAGAACCCTGCCAAGGCATGCGTCCCGGCATGGAAGGGTCAAACTTGGCAAGTTTGTCCGCTTCTGCTGCGCTCTCGAGTTTAGTTTTGCACTCATCAAGAAGACCAGTAAGTTTGTTCTTCACAATGTTTGCAGTTTTACCAACCTCTGGACGCTCTTCTGGAGAAAGTTCCGGAAGACGCTGCATGATCTGCGCGAGTTTACCCTTACGGCCCAAGAAGGCTACACGCAAATCTTCCACTGCTGTTAACGAAAAAGCCTGATCCAGGCCGCTGTTAAGCTCCTGAACCAGGCTTTCTAATTCGTGAATCAGGCTCATATACCTGAAAAACGCTACTTAGCTCAGCTTAGCTTTTGCGATTTCGCAAAGCTGTGCAAAGTGCTCTTTTTCGCGAACTGCAAGGTCAGCGAGGACCTTACGGTTCAGTTCGATGCCAGCCAGGGCCAGGCCGTGCATGAACTTGCTGTAGGAAAGACCGTTCAAACGTGCGCCTGCGTTGATACGCAGAATCCAAAGGCGACGGAATTCACGTTTCTTTGTCTTACGGTCACGGTAAGAATATACTAATGCATTTTCTACAGCTTCACGTGCTGTGCGGTACAGTTTAGAACGACCGCCACGGAAGCCTTTAGCCATCTTCAAATATTTTTTATGACGACGATGGGCCGCCAAGCCTCTCTTGACTCGCATGGATACCCTCCAGGGTCTTTGTCACTCCGTGAGGCGAGAGTTGTGCCAACGGAGCGCGGAAAAAAGTTATAGACTAAGCTGATACGCGCTATGCGTATGGAAGCATACGACGAACAGCTTTTTCGTTTGTCTTGTCAACAATAGCAGACTGACCGAGGTTCATTTTACGCTTAGCATTTTTCTTTGTCAGAATGTGACGAAGGTTCTGCTTACGACGTTTGAACTTGCCGGTACCAGTCACAGAAAAACGCTTTGCAGCGCCACGTCTGGTTTTCATCTTTGGCATGTTAATCTCCTTACCGTTATTGCTGTACTGTCATTCTACAGCGTAATGACAGCACGCGAGAGAAAACCCCCTGCAATTACAGGGAGTTTTCAGAAAAATTCCTCTGAGCAAAGCGCAGAATAACAAGTATGACTACGCGAAACGGGGATATTGCTCCAAATCAATCACAAAATCAAGCCAGAATGCTTATTTTTTCGCAGTCGGTACCAGCAGCATGTGCAGGGTACGTCCTTCGGAACGTGGCATCTGGTCCACTTTTGCGATATCTCTGGTATCCTCCATAGCCCGTTCCAGAATTGCAAGACCGCGATCTTTATGAACGATTTCACGTCCACGGAAGAACACAGTAACCTTACAACGGTCACCGGCTTCGAGGAAGCGGCGGATGTGCTTCAGTTTGGTCTGGTAATCATGCTCGTCAGTCTTAGGACGAACTTTGATTTCTTTAACCTGCACTACAGCAGCATTCTTCTTTGCTTCCTGTTTCTTCTTTTTCTGCTCGAACTTGTACTTACCATAGTCCATGATCTTACAGACAGGCGGCTCAGCATTTGCTGCCACCTCAACGAGGTCGAGTCCTTTTTCTTTAGCGATGTCGATGGCCTGGTTTCTGTTAAGAATACCAAGCTGTTCACCGGTTTCGCTGATGACACGAACCTCACGCGCACGAATCTGTTCGTTGCGCTTAGTCATATCCTGCGGCTCTTGCCGACGATACTTAGGAAAAGCGATAGCTTAACCCTCCGCTTTTAAACGGTTCTTCACAATCAGCTTTAATAAGCTCTACCACTTCCGACACAGATTTAAGACCAAGGTTTTCGCCCTTACGCATGCGTACGTTCAAACCTTGTTCTTCAACCTCTTTATCCCCGATAACTAGCATATACGGGATCTTGGAAACCTGAGCTTCACGAACTTTGAAGCCCAGCTTTTCATTACGAGTATCTGCTTCAACGCGAATACCTTCTTTAAGAAGTTCCGCTTTGACTTTTTCTGCAAATTCGTTGTGCGCGTCAGTAACGGTCAGCACACGTGCCTGTACAGGCGCAAGCCACGTTGGGAAAGCACCTGCATAGTGTTCAGTAAGAATACCGATAAAGCGTTCTACTGAGCCGAGAATTACACGATGAACCATTACAGGACGGTGGCGTTCACCATCTTCGCCCACGTACCCTAAGTCAAAGCGTTCTGGCAAGGTAAAATCACACTGAACGGTAGCACATTGCCACTCCCTGTCAAGGCAGTCACGGAGTTTGATATCAATCTTAGGTCCGTAGAATGCACCGTCACCTTCGTTAATCTCGTATGGCAGATCAATGGCTTTCAGCGCTTCAACAAGGGAATCCGTTGCCAAATCCCAGTCTGCGTCGTCACCAATGGATTTTTCAGGACGGGTGGAAAGCTCAAGACTGTATTCGAAACCGAAAACATTCATAATGTCTTTAACAAAGTTAAGAACACCAATAATTTCTTCCTGAAGCTGATCAGGGCGACAAATAATGTGTGCGTCATCCTGAGTGAACTGACGTACACGCATAAGACCGTGTAACACACCGGACTTTTCGTGACGGTGAACCACGCCCAGCTCGAAGTAACGCATCGGCAGGTCGCGGTAGCTGCGCATGTGTGACTTGTAAATAAGCATGTGCGCAACACAGTTCATCGGCTTTACACCGTATGGTACTTCATCAATTTCTGTGAAGTACATATTCTCACGGTAGTTATCGTAGTGGCCGGAACGTTCCCAAAGCTCACGCTTGAGAATCTGCGGTGCCTGCACGATATCGTATCCGCGCTTTAAATGCTCTTTACGCTCGAAGTCTTCAAGAATGGTACGGATAAGAGCACCTTTAGGGTGCCAGTATGCCATACCCACGCCGCCTTCTTCCTGGAAGCTGAAAAGGTCAAGCGCAGCACCGAGTTTACGGTGATCGCGTTTTTTTGCTTCTTCAAGGTGGTTAAGGTACTTTTTCAGAGCCTTAGGGTCTGCAAAAGCGGTACCGTAGATACGGGAAAGCATAGGATTCTTTTCATCACCACGCCAGTAAGCACCGGCAACGGACATGAGTTTGAACGCTTTAACGTATCCGGTAGTAGGAAGGTGCGGTCCGCGGCAAAGATCAGCAAATTCGCCATGACGGTAGATGGATACTACATCATCATCTACAGCATCAATAAGCTCGAGCTTGTATGTTTCGCCCATATCAGCGAACAGCTTCTTTGCTTCATCTTTGGAAACGACTTCGCAAGTAAACGGAGCAGCCTCACGGATGATCTTGGTCATCTCTGCTTCAATTGCTTCAAGGTCTTCAGTGGTAAACGGACGCTCTACGTCAAAATCGTAGTAAAATCCGTGCTGAATAGAAGGACCAATGGTAACTTTAGCAGAAGGGAACAGACGCTTTACTGCATCAGCCATGATGTGAGCAGTGGAGTGTCTGAGCAAATCAAGACCTTCCGGCGTGTCTGCGTAGACAGGCGTGAGTTCTTCACAACCTGCCGGAACCGTTGCAGTGAGATCAAGCGTCGTCGTACCGCATTTTGCAGCCAACACAGTCTTGAATTTTTTACCGCTGAGTACTTCTCTCAGGGCATCACGGCAGCTTGCATCCGCTGCTACCTCTACAACTTGTCCTTCAATAGACACGTTCACGATGGCATCTCCTGAAACTTTTCGAGTATATATAAAAAAAGGGAGGCTATCGCCTCCCTACAATCCGTCAGTGTTGGTAGGCACGAGCAGTATCGAACTGCTGACCCCTACCATGTCAAGGTAGTGCTCTACCACTGAGCTACGCGCCTACACCGTTACGGCGAAGAAGGTATTTACGCATTCCCCCCTTGCTCGTCAAGTGAAAAAAATACACTTTTCCCTTTTTTCTTGCAAGCAAAGAGAAAAAACTCTTGTACCAGCGCCGCAAACAGCCCCTATATAATGTTCGCTCGCGTTAGAACATGCGAAATTCAAGAAGTCAAAGAACGCCCAAAAGGAAACTTTGAATTTTTTTGTGCACTAATCCTGTTTTTTGACTCGTGTCACAGAATAAAACTTATGGGATGGATAGGTTGCATTCAACGGCAACGAACTTTCTTTTGCGTAACGATCAATCTGCTTAACTGCTTTCGAGTTGCCGTGAAATGAAGTACATATAAATTTCCCATACCATACGAGGTGTACCAGTATGTTAGATTTCTTCAAAAAGCTTTTTAAATCAGATGAAGCTACTCAAGCTAATGTTCCACCAAAGGAGTTAACTATGTTCTGTAACCAGTGTGAGCAGACAGCCAAAGGCACCGGCTGTGATAAAATAGGCGTATGCGGCAAAAAAGCAGACGTTGCTGCTCTTCAGGACCTCACCGTTTACGCACTGCGCGGCCTTGCTCTTGCAGCACTGAAAAAAGGTGATGAAAGCAACAACCTTGGTCACTTTACTTCCAAGATGCTCTTCACAACCCTTACTAACGTTAACTTTACTCCGGAAGATTTCCAGAAATTTATCAACGAGATTGTTGCACACCGCAAAGCTCTCGACGTTCACTTCCAGAGCGGTCCAGGTGCATTTGAGCCAGCAGAAACTATCGAAGGCCTGATCGCTCAGGGCGAAGCACACTCCATTAAAAACTTCGACACCGACGAAGATATCCGTTCAGCTAAGCAGCTTCTTCTTTACGGCATGAAAGGTCTCTGTGCTTACGCTGACCACGCAGCAGTTCTCGGCCAGCAGGACACCACAGTATACCACTTCGTATACACCGGTCTTGCAGCAGGTTACGACGGTGAAGAACGCGACCTTCAGGCATGGCTCGGCCTCTGCCTCAAGTGCGGTGAAGTTAACCTTCGTGCAATGGAACTGCTTGATGCTGCTAACACCGGTACTTTCGGTCATCCAGAGCCTACAGAAGTTCCTCTCGGTCACGTACCTGGTAAAGCAATCCTCGTTTCCGGTCACGACCTTCAGGATCTCTACCTCCTTCTCAAACAGACAGAAGGTAAAGGCATCAATATTTACACCCACGGTGAAATGCTCCCGTGTCACGCATACCCAGAGCTCAAGAAGTTTGATCACTTCTACGGCCACTTCGGTACAGCTTGGCAGAACCAGCATAAAGAATTCCCTGAGTTCCCTGGTGCAATCCTCTTTACTACAAACTGCATCCAGAAGCCTCAGGAAGTTTACAAAGACAACGTATTCACAACTGGTCTTGTTGGCTGGCCTGGACTCACCCACATTGGTCCAACCAAAGACTTTACTCCGGTTATCGAACGCGCTCTCGCACAGCCTGGCTTCACTGACACAGCGGACAAAGGCAGCGTACTCTGCGGATTCGGTCGCAACACTGTAATGAGCGTAGCTGACAAAGTAATCGACGGCGTAAAAGCAGGCGCAATCCGCCACTTCTTCCTCGTTGGCGGTTGTGACGGCGCAAAACCTGGCCGTAACTACTACACCGACTTTGTTGAGCAGACTCCTCAGGACACCGTTGTTCTTACCCTCGCTTGTGGTAAATTCCGCTTCTTTGATAAGAAACTCGGTGACATCGGCGGCATCCCACGTCTCCTCGACGTAGGTCAGTGCAACGACGCATACTCTGCAATCCAGATTGCTGTTGCTCTCGCAGGCGCATTCGAATGCGATGTAAACGAACTCCCACTGTCTCTAGTGCTCAGCTGGTACGAGCAGAAGGCTGTTGTTATTCTCCTCACCCTTCTCTCCCTCGGCATCAAAGACATCCGTCTCGGGCCATCTCTCCCAGCGTTTGTAAGCCCGAACATCCTGAACGTTCTGGTAGAAAACTACGGTATCAAGCCGATCAGCACACCAGAAGAAGATCTCAAAGCTATTCTCGGATAGCTTTACCTAAGCACACAGATCCCTCCCGCTTCTCCGGCGGGAGGGACTTGTAAAAACGACTGTCAGTCTGTCATGAAACAACAACCTCCCGTTGCTGCTTCATGACGAACAGACAGCCAGAACACACTGTTCCAGCTATCTTTCTCAATTTTGGGAACCGCCTCAACCCCATGTTCCCAATCTCCGGTGCGTATGTTGTGTATTTGTGAGTGCATTCGCGCCGGAGTTTTTTACAAAGTTCGTCCACAACGTTTTACCAAATGCAGTCCGGTAAAGCGTCTGTACAACGCCATTACCTCCTTGCAACTTGATTTCAACTTTCATTATGCTTAATGATGTTGTACATCATGTTTTGGCTATCAGTGATAAAAGCGCCCTGTGGCAACTTACAGGGCGCTTTTTCTGTGCTTTTTATAAAGCATATACACACCTTACAGAGCATTCATGCCAACTTTTCTACTGCAATACGTTTTTAACTTTTCCTAAACAGCGTTTATGCGATAGGGATTGCGAGTTGTACTTTTTTTATTCCTTTGCAGTAAGAATACATACATACCCCAATGGTTCCCCCCAGCGAACCTGACGAGGAGATTATATAATGAAAAATTCACAAGCGATTCACGCAGGACAGGCTATTTACACCAAGCCTGTACTTTCTCTCTACGATATCTGGGTTCTCGGTATCTCCAATTCATGCATCTGGCGCTGCCCTACCAAGTACTTGCGCCAGCATTTTCGCACACACGTAACCCTGAACCACATGGACGTTGGAGTGGGTACCGGCTATTTTCTGGATAAATGCCTGCTTGAACAAAAAAGACGCCTCGCACTACTTGATCTGAACAATAACAGTCTTGAATCTGCTGCAAATCGAGTAGAACGTTTCAAGCCAGAAATATATCAGGCAAACGTGCTGTCTCCGCTCAACCTGCCGTGCAAGCCGTTTGACTCAATCAGCATTAACTACCTCTTCCATTGCCTCCCTGGAGCAATCAAAGATAAGGCTGTTCTTCTGGACTATCTCTCAGAATATCTCTCAGACGGTGGTAAAATTTTTGGCTCCACAATCTTAAGCCACGGGGTACATCAGAACTTTGCAGCGCAAAAACTCATGGCAATTTACAACAGCAAAGGCATTTTCTCCAACACCCGTGATCATCGTACCGGCCTGCGTGAAGCACTTGAGGAACGATTCACCAATGTTGAAATTGAAGTTAAAGGCTGCGTAGCAATGTTTTCTGCCCGCAAAGGCGACCGGTAACGTTCAAATAAAAAGCAGCCGACGCTCCCGCATCACCCGCCTGCTATTGCAAAAGACAAAAAACCCCCGTGAACCATACGTTCACGGGGGTTTTCTAGTAAAAAACAAATTATGTTCTGTGTGTGCTTAAGAAACAGCTTCCTGTGCCTGTTTCTTTTTCATCCTGTTGCGCACAACAGGAATTATGCCGCTACAAAGAATAACTGCAGCACCCAACATGGCTAAGCTATTAGGTGTTTCTGCAAAAATCAGGTAGCCCAGCACCATTGAGTATACAATTTTTATATACTGCACGTTGGTAATAATATTCGCTTCCCCAAGACTGAAGGCTGTCATAGAAATCCATTGCCCAAAGGACGCCAGCCCGCCAATAAGAAGCAGTAAGAGCAGTTCTTGCATTGTAGGCCACTGCCATACAAACAAGCTCGGTATAAAAGCGAACAATCCCACAAGCACGGCCTGATATACCATTAATGACAGTACAGGCTCTGTACGTGAAATCCACTTAATACATATGGCAGCAATAGCGGCACCAAAGGCTCCGCCAAGTCCTGTCAACGTGTACGTCAGGGTCAGGTTGTCAAATGAAGGCTGCACAACAAGCACAACTCCGGTGAACCCTATGGCAATGGTCAAACGCCGGTTCCAACCAACATGCTCACCAAGTACAATCGTTGAAAGCACTGCCACAAACAGTACATTCGTAAAGCTTAATGCGGTTGCTTCTGCCAAAGGCAAATTGCTTACTGTAAGAAAGCCTAAGCAAAGCCCGCTGAATGCTCCGACAACACGAAATATATGTTGAGGCAGATTCTTTGTATGCCGCAACGTATCAATGTTTCGACAGATTGCCGGAAGCAATAACGCTACAAGTACAAGCTGTCTGAAAAATACAATCTGAAACACATGGAATCGGGCACTGGCAATACGTACCAGAATGGCAACACACAAAATCACTGCCGTAGAAACAAGTGCAAGGCACACACCTTTTTGATTATCGGTCAGGTTTGGCGCAACCCGCTGTAAAATTCTTTCTATCAACGCATCTCTCCCGCGGATATTCTCTCACTCGTACAACAGCGATGAGGTCGAGCACTTGAACTATGAAATGCACACGCGGTCAACCTTTTTATCTTTACAGAGTATAGGTCAAAAGAAAATAAGCCTCAGGACATGGTGTCCTGAGGCTTTGGTAAATATATTTTGCCTCCGGCGGGTCTCCGACGGGAAGGGCTCTGCCCCTTCACCCCGCAAGGGGGAATCCCCCTTGACCCGTTTAGCGACCGATGGGCTTTTATTGAAATTCTTTTGGGAAATTATCCTGAAGATATTTGCCAACATGCGTCATGCCCTGCTGCACATCAGGGTCTGCAAACATCTCGTACGAAGCCGCCTGCCCCAGCACATGAAAACTTTGCTGAATAGCAGCCGGCCCTTCATGCTGTATGGCTTGTTCAGTAAATTCTCTGCACACATCACCCATCAAATAGATAAGCAAATCCCCAACCTCTTTACTGGCCTGTACCATTTCAAGATCAGAAACACTCATAGTCGTCGCTACAGCTTCATGACGGGAAATGGCAAAACCAACCCATTTCACCAGCACCAGTTTATCTTTCTTTGTTGCTGAGTCCAGCAAGCATGATGTCAACTTGTCCGCATACTCTCCTGCAAATGAGTCGGAAACCATGCACCCCAGCATAGCCATACAACAAAGAATTGTGATCCACTTTTTCATAACGCCCCCATACCATTTTGTATTCTTGGCAGAATACGTCATGCAAGGATGTAGAACGAGGATTACAACTAAACTCATGTAATTTATCGTAAGGATAATACATAGTAACGTATTGTAGACCTATCTTAATCTGGCAGCTAAAGACGTCGGCAACTCCCCCTGTCATACGCATCTTTACTTACGATATAAAAAAAGACAGCCATTCCTGACTGTCTCCCACTCCCCTTCGAAAAATTCTTCATCTGCTGCAGCATCGGTAGTCTCAAAATCGCAGTCGAGAGGGCGTCCCTCTCGCGGGGATGCAAGGGGAAGTCCCCTTGCCCTTCGGAGAGTCGCCGAAGGCACCACTATACCACCTTACGCCCTGCGCACACACTCCAGTACGTTCTCAATCACCGCATCTATTTCAGCATCAGGTAATCCAAGAACGTTACCTGTTGTCAGCTGTCGCGCAGCCAGAGAAGAAAGGTACGGCATAGAAACAACCTGTTGAGGCAGCCCTGCTAGTTTTGGAAGCTCGGACGATGCGGACTCAGAACGATTCAATACCAGCACCTGCTTATTCAGTCCCAGTTCTGCTGCCATGCTTCCTACATCTGCAGCTGTTTGCAACCCGCGCATACTCGGCTCGGATACGACCACGAGGCCATCCACATGGGCAACGGTTCCTCGTCCCAGATGTTCAACACCTGCTTCAAGGTCAACGAGCACCCAGTCGTTTCTTTCCAGCACAAGGTGGGCAAGTATGGCTTTCAACAAGGTGTTCGCTGCGCAGGCACATCCGCCTCCTGCTCCTGTCACGGTTCCCATGACAAGCAAGCGTTTTGTACCGGAGGTACCACCTTCTTTCACCTCACCCACAACGGGAAGTTCCACTGACAAGGTCTCTGGAAGATCGCTCACATCAGGATTAAGGGTGAACATGCTGGTATTTTCCTGCCGGATGCGTTCCCGAATTAAATCTTCGCGATTGATCAGCGCTTCAGGCAAATTTTCTCGATCTATCCCGCAAGCTTCGCCTAACGACAGCGCCGTATCTGCATCGACCAGCCATACATTCTGCCCTTGTCTGGCAAGATAATCTGCCATCCATGCGGTCAGGGTTGTTTTCCCTACGCCGCCTTTACCTGCAAATGCTATTTTCATCCTCAACCCTCCCGAAATGCGAAAACAAAACCGGTGCGCAGGGTGCATCTGCGCACCGGTTCCTAAAATGAGTATTGCGTTGTTGAAGTATTACTCAGAAAGCCCGAGTCCGACACGCTTCATACGGATACGTGCATCCAGAAGCTCGGCAGCTTTTACGTAATCATCTTCCACAACAAAGTGTGCGCCTACAATATCCTCAAGCCCTTCAAGAGCAATATTGGTCACGGTTTCTGAACCGAGAATATTCGGCGGCAAACCAAGGTGGGTCATAATTCCACTGGCAACAGCATACATGCCGATTGCAGCAGCTTTTTCTGAATACCATTCAGGTGAGGACGCCCCAACCGGCAGATCAGAAATATCCACGCCAAGCTCTTTAGCCACAAGGCCGCAAAGATGCATGATGCGGGAGTTATCTACACAGCTGCCAAGGTGGAGTACCGGAGGAATTCCAAGAGCACCGCACACCTCTTTAATGCCCTCGCCTGCCATTTCAATGCCTTCCGGCACAAGCAGACCGGCTTTACCGGCAGCAGTGGTGACACAACCTGTTACGAGCACAAGAATGTCACGCTTAAGAAGCTCTTTTGCAAGACCGACGTTAGCGGAGTCTTGTTTAATCTTCGGGTTGTTACACCCTACAATCCCCACGATACCACGGATCTTTCCTGCTTTGATCGCATCAAGCAATGGAGTAAGGGTTCCACCAAGAGCAGAAAGAATTGCTTCATTGGAGAAGCCGGTCATTATTTCAACTGACTCTGCTGGAATTTCTACACGACCCTTATCACGTTCTGTGTATGCTCTGATAGCTTCTTCAACAATGGCTGTTGCCTGCTCCAGCGCATTGTGCGGGTGGACTTCAAAGTGCATTGCGCCTGTGAACTTGGCTTTTTCTGCAGTGGTAATAAAACGGGTATGGTAACAATGTGCAGCAGTTACCAGCGAAGGCATAATGCACTGGTAGTCAACAACCACAGCTTCCACAGCACCGGTTACGATTGCAAGTTCTGTCATGAGATGGTTGCCCGCCATCGGGATTCCCTGACGCATGAGCAGCTCGTTACCAGTACAGCAGAGACCGGCAACATTGATACCTGCTGCTCCGGCTGCTTTTGCTTTTTCAACCAGTTCAGGACGTCTCGCTGCCGCAAGAATCATTTCGGACACAACAGGATTATGACCGTGAACAAGGATGTTCACCTTGTCTTCTTTAATAACTCCAAGGTTACTTGTAGAACGGGAAGGAGTCGGTGTACCGAAGATGACATCAGAAAGCTCGGTACCAATCATGGAACCGCCCCAACCGTCAGACAAGGCGCAGCGTGCGGAATGAAGCAGTGTATTCGGTGCATCGTTATCACAGCCCATGTGAGTACGGTGCATCATTTCTGCAATTTCACGGTCAACGCCTCGAGGAGTAATGCCTACACGATCCCACAGAGCACGACGCTGCTCAGGTGCACGGGAAAGAAAAGCAAGAGAAGAGCGGCGTGAACCGAAATCTTTATAACATTCGTCTACAAGATCATTGGCAACATCGTTAAGCTCGCGTCCTTCCGTGGCAATACCCACCTCTGCTGCCAGACGGATAAGCTTTTCCGGCTCGGTAATTGTGTAGTGTTTGGTGTCACCATCAACAATTGCTTCAAGCACTTCAATCAAATCACGACCATGGTCAGAGTGTCCGGCGCTACCGCCGGCAATAAAACGGCCGAAGTTACGTGCAACAACAACATCTGCGTCTGCGCCACATACACCGAGGTTCATTTTAGCACCCGGTTTTGTGCTGATGCGGCAAGGCCCCATGATACAGTTGCGGCATGTGGTACCGAGATCACAGAATTTACAGTGCGGAGTCTGGCGCTCCAGTCTGTCCCATGCAGTTTCTATACTCTCCGCCTTTGCTTTGCGGATCATCGCGTGGGCATCCTGCCAAATCGACAGCTCTTCAGGTTTCTTAGGTTCTTTTGCCATTCGTGCTCTCCTCCATAAAAATTTTCTTTATGACTCCTCAGTTACACACTCACAGCGCTACATCTGTCGCCAAGCTGACAGTTGCGTGAAAAAAACACACAGATAACATCCGGTTATTTATTAAGCTCTTCAAGACGCGCTACATCTGCTATCTCAAAGACACCCCGTTTTATCCGTACAAGGATGCCGGAGCGAACCATATCGTTCAGTAACGTTGAAATTGTCTGACGGGTTGATCCCACATGCTGGGCGAGTTGCTCGCCTGTCATACCCAGCCGCGCCATAAGTTTTCCATCCTCTTCTTTAGCTATGGAGAGAAGAAAACCGGCAAGGCGGGTGGAAGCATCACCAAAAACCAGACCATCAATAATTCCGAACGAACTTTTCAACATATTGCCAAGGATACGCACCATAACCTTGCTGACCTGCGGAATGTCACGCATGTAGGTATGGAACACAGAAAGGCTTGTTGTCAGCAATACACCGGAGGTAATCGCCTGAACAAAGGTTCCGGTATGGCAGGTGTATATATCGCCCACCTCGAGAATAGAGAGTGTGAATTCTTTTCCTTCTGCGGATAAAAACACTCTCAAGCGCCCCTCTTTTACAATAAACACGCTTCCGGCGGCGAAGAAGTCCGGCTTCGTTATATCATCCGCAGGGCATGAGGGATCGGCTATCATCTCTGTAGCAACAAATCTGCGCTCGTTCATAGCCTCACGCAAATCTTTGAATTCAGGCTTTTCAAGTTCTGTCAGTAAGTTTATCTCAGCAAATTTCATGGACAAATCCTTATATGAGTCGCGTTACGATTCTCTTCACTATAAAGACTGCCCAAGAGATGAAAAAGTTGCAAGGACTCCCTCAGTAATTTACAGCGTCTTTGCTGAAAATCGGTGCTGTGAGTGTGTCGGGAGATAGTTATCGTGGGGAAATAAGTACCACAAAAAAAATTTCTCTTTTTGCCGTACGTCACAACATGAATAAAAGAACCGCGTATAGTGGACTCAACAAATGAGGAATTAAAGCGACTTCGCTTAAAGGAGTTTTTATGAATACAGTAGTGCGTAAAATTATTGAAATTGATGAAGAACGTTGTGACGGCTGCGGCCTGTGCGTTCTCGACTGTGCCGAAGGTGCTATCCAGATCATCGATGGCAAAGCAAAAATCGTTAAAGATGAGTACTGTGACGGGTTAGGCGCTTGTCTCGGTGCGTGTCCTCAGGACGCATTGCACATTATTGAACGTGAAGCTCCTGAATTTGACGAAGAAGCAGCTATGGCGTGGGTAGCAGAGCGTGATGCTAAAGAAGAAGCAGCCAAGGAAGCACCAAAGTCCAGCCCATGCGGTTGTATGGGGTCTCATGTAAAAAGCATGAAGACTGTTGAGATTGAGGTTCCGGGCAGCAAAGTTTCCGGTCCTGGTCACTGGCCTCTTAAAATCCGCCTTGTACCGCCGACTGCGCCATACCTCAAAGATGCAGACGTATTAGTTGCAGCAGACTGTGCAGCAGCAGCGTCTCCTATCTTCCACAGCGAGTTTGCCAGAGGCAAAGTAGTACTCATCGGCTGCCCGAAATTTGACGACACCAATGAATACGTACACAAACTGGCAGACATCATCCGCAACAGCGGTATCCGTTCCATCAGCGTTCTTCGCATGGAAGTACCTTGCTGTACCGGTCTTTCCCGAGCATTGGCTGACGCTATCAAGCTTTCCGGCGTTGGTATTGAAGCTCAGGAAACTATTATGACCTGTGGTGGTGCTAAAGCACAAAAAACTATGTTTGGTTAACGGCTCTACCAGACATTCTCCATAGAACGATTTATTTTTCCTTACCTAGCAAAGCTTGAAAAAGCCGCAGTGCATATGCACTGCGGCCTTTTCTATTTCTGTGTGCAAGACGGGTAAGCCTTACACGGTTGCTGCGTTGCTACGGTTATTTCATGTACCCTTTAGGAGCCCACCATCTGCCGCAAGGAGGAACAAAACGTCCTGCGCATGGGGAGGTGCCGCAAGGCATACCGGTGTAGCAAGGTCTGGTTCTAGGAACTACGATTTTACAATCAGCAGCTTCGCGGAGAACCTTTTTAATTGCGATCTGGTTACATGGCACGGTCATTACCGGGCATGGCGGGCAGGATGAGCATTGTGTTTCATCCAGAACCTCAATCTTTTCAACTACAACTACGTTGTCTGTTACTTGAACGGTTTGTGCCTTAACGGCTGTAGGCAGCACCAATGCAACCAAAACTACTAATGCTGCAATATTACAAGCAATAATTTTTGCTCTTACCATAACGTGCCTCCATCGATAATAATTTTAATCTATTAGAACCTGTTACGTTCATCATAAAGGAGTGCAGCTTGCTGCAACACAGACCGTAACACCCTAAGCAATTACCAACACGCTAGCAGAAAGAACGCAAAACAAACATTACTACAGTGTAATATTGTTGATAAATCACAGTATTTTTTCCTTACTATTGCGCAACAACACTGCATCACACTTTTATTACAGAAAAAAACGCTTTCGGAATTTTCCAAAAGCGGTTTTCTAATTATCGCTGCATTCAATCTAGTAATACTAACAACACGTTGCAGCGCATACTCATCATAATCATGATGATGCATAAACACGACACACACTGCAACAATCAGAAATCATATGCTAAATTGAAATACGTAAAATATGTGATTGTACATGTTATACGAATTAAAGGACAATCTCACCCTCAGCCAAGTCCTCTAGGGCAGCAATATCTTCAATGGTAATTTGTCTGCCTTCAACGGAAACAAGTCCCCTGTCAGCCATCTTAGACAACGTTCGGGACAAAGTTTCACGAGCTGTTCCCAGCATGCCTGCGAGCAAGCCTTTTGAAACATCAAGCTTGAAGGTCAGTGCTCCGTCCTTTTCTTCACTGGTGTACAGCAAGTAGGAGGCAAGACGCTGCGGTGCTTCATGCAGCGTTAATGCTTCCACCTGTTTGGTAAACATACGTAACTTCTTAGACATTGCTCCCAGCATTGCCAACGCCAGTGCTGGGTCTTTTGCAATGCAGTCCAGCAGCCCTTTGCGCGGAAAAAAAGCCAGCGTAGATTTTTCAACAGCTTCAGAGTGCGCAGGAAAAGAGCTGTTCTGAAACACAGCCACTTCACCGAAGGTTTCGCCGGAACCGTACAGATGAATAATGGCTTCACGGCCATCCGGTCCGGTCTTATAAATTTTCACCCGTCCTGACAGAACAATATAGAACCCCTCAGCCGGTGCAGATTCGTAAAAAATAATCTGACCGCGGTTCACATCTTTTTTAACCGCAATTGCTGCCAAGTCAGCAAGTTGCTCTTCTGAAAGTCCGCTAAAAAATGGCATTCTGGAAAGCACTGAAGTAAGCTGCATGTCGACCCTTTTTCCTATCTATAAAGTACGTTGCGCCCATACAAAACACCTGCGCATGGTGAGTATATTCCTTTTATTCAAGTTCGATCACCTTATAGCAGCTTGCTGTCAAACCGTCACCCTTTGCCCAAAAAGCACTCATCAGCGTTGCAACCCCTTTACACAATTGCGAACTGTTTCAATCAAGGCTATAGTCTCTCCACCATAATGAGGAGAACTCTATGAGTAAGATGTCTCAAGGCGTTGCAGCACGTGTAGAAGAGCTGCTCCGCGAACAATTAAGTGAACTCGGAATTGAAGTAAGCAAGCTAGAACCGCATGAAATCGCAGAAAACATGACATGTGATGTGTTCTCTGACGAATCCATGATATATTATTGGAAGGGTGAGCCTGTACTGCGCATTGAACCGGAATCCGACAGCGACGGTTCAACAACATGGCGCATGTATACCAAAGACGATTTGCCAGCACAGTAATACGTCACGCAACAAAGGGTTGTAACGCGGACACGATATCCGCCGCCATTCCAAACTATGTTGCAACACTATGGCACTCTTAAGCAAATCAAAGGGTGATTCTACTGATACGTGGAATCACCCTTTTTTTCGTCTTTTTTTCGATATATTAGACATAGATGACGCTGGAATGAAACGCATTTGTAACCCGTCCATTCCAGACGCAAGCCTGCTTATTTACAAAATTTACTAATCTTACGTGCTGCACTCGGCTGACTTATTCCGAGTGCTTTAGCTGTGGCGACGGTTGTCTTATGTTTCTTGTATGCCCGCGCAACGAGTTTCTTTTCCAGTTCATACAGTGCATTTTTTAGCGGCAACTTGTTCTCACGCTCCAAAAAAGCACCGTCCTGAATATGTGACGGCAAATCGTCTTCTGTTATTATTAACTGTTCAGAAATAATGACGAGGCGTTCCACTACATTTCGCAACTCACGGACATTACCCGGCCACGAATACATCTGTAAGGCATCTATGACCTCGGGTGAAAAATATTTATTAGTGGAATATTTACCATTGGATTCTTCCAGCACGTTGTTTGCCAAAGGTAAAATATCTTCTGTGCGATCACGCAATGGAGGGATGTTGAGATGCAATACATTCAGACGGAAAAACAGATCGCTACGAAATCGCTTTTTATCCACAAGTGACCGTAAATTCTGATTAGTCGCAGCAATCAATCGAAAGTCCACATTAATAGCACGGGTTCCGCCAAGTTTCGTCAGCTTTTTCTCTTGAATGACCTGCAGTAATTTTGCTTGTAGCTCCAAGGGCAGTTCGCCAATTTCATCCAGAACAAGTGTTCCACCATTCGCAAGTTCTATGCGTCCAACCTTGCCTTGCCTGCAAGCTCCGGTGAACGCACCAGCTTCATATCCAAAGAGTTCCGATTCAAGTAAATTTGCTGGAATTCCAGCGCAGTTAATCTCCATAAGCGGTCCGTCAGACCGGTCACTCTGCTTATGAATAAGGCGAGATATGACATTCTTTCCCACTCCGGACTCTCCGGTAATAAGAACGTTTGTATCCACCAGCGTAACTTTGGAGACGTACTCCAGCACCCGCTGCATCGCAGGGCTGATGGCCACAACTCCCCACGAAGAAGGATCGGGGCTTATCACTAACTGGCTGCCATCCAGTGCTTCATTTAACTTTTCGTACTCATTATTGAGTTTTAAAAAATACCGTGAATCAACGGTGTAGCTGATAACCCACTCCACATCGCCCGCTTTGTCATAAATAGGCACACCAGTAACAATATTACGACCACCAAGCTGGTTATCTTCTACAATTGTTACAGTCTGCTTGCTCTGTAAAACAAGAGAGGCAACAGAAGGACTGAAGAAACCCTCCGCCTCCATGTCATAGGTAGTTCGTCCAATGATAGAATCTTTAGGTATCCCATAGGTACGTTCAAAGCAGCTGCTTACCCAGATAGTCACACCCATTTTATTCACGATAACAACATTATCGTGCATGGATTCAATTACTGAATAAAGATCATGCACGTCTGGAAAATCAGCATGTGCGGGCGCAGAATCTGCAAAAAAATCTTGTGACCGGTTTTCATAGGGAGTGTAGTTGCGCATACACAAGTCCTAGCAAAAAGGTTGAGTGCAGCGGGAGTCATTCTGCCAAACAACAACACACTGCCGTAAACGTTCTATCCAAACTTCCTTATGGATAAAATAATGCCCCTGACCCTAGCAAAAGCACGAAACTCAGGCAAACCGCACTACGCTAAAAAAGCCCGAAGAGAACCTCTCCGAGCTTTTGTTGTAGTACTAACAATAATTACAGAACCGCCTAGTGCAAAGTCGCTGTCTGTGTCTGTGCACGACGCTCCTCATCAGTCATGGTATCAGCATCATACTGCTCAGAAGCAGCAAGACGTGCTTCCCATGCGGCAAGCTTGGCAGGATTCGGCGGACCGGTCATCAAGCTTACCACCACCAGAACTACCGCGCTGCTTACGATGCCGTAAATAATGGTGTACGCAGAAAAAGCTCCATACGTCATGATGCATACAGTCGTGATAACACCACTGACAAGAATGGAGTACACAGCACCCTGCGCTGTTGCTTTACGCCAGAAGAATCCGGCAACAACCGGGACAAAGATACAACCGGAAAGCAGTGCGTACGCGATATCAAGAGCGTGCATAACGTCACCGATAACAACTGCGAGGAAGAGAACGACAATCCCTACAACAAGGGTGATCAGACGGGAAAGAAACATCTCCTGTTTCGTATCCATATCGCTGCGGAACGGCTTGACAAGATCATTAATAATAAGAGTCGAAGAAGCGAGAATAGTGCCGCTCACGGTGGACATCAGTGTTGAGAGCAGACCGGCGACAACCATACCAAGCAGGCCGCTAGGCATAACTGTTACAACCAGCTGGCCAAGTGCTTTCTGCGGCTGATCAAGGTCAGGGAGAAGCACAAACGCTGCCATACCGCAGATTGCCATTGCACAGCCCCAGAGAACAGAAAAGAAGCCAGCAGTCACAGTACCGCGAGTTGCAACCTTGCCGCTTTTCGCTGTAAATACACGCTGCCAAATATCTTGACCAATCATGATGCCAAGATACATCAGCAGGAAATACATAAGAAGCTGATCCCAGCCAATAGCAAAAGGATCAAAGTAGGAAGGAGGCACTGCGTTAAACAACGCATCAATTCCGCCTGCTTTTTCAATGGAAAGTGGTACAAGAAAGCCAAATACACCGACCATCATCAGCACAAACTGAATAACATCCGTGATGGTTACAGACCACATACCGCCGAGTAATGTATACAGCAATGACACAGCGCCACCAGCAACCATTGATGTGACCATATCCCAGCCGAAAAAGGCATGGAGAACGGTGCCGATGGCGATAACCTGTACTACCGCGATCATTGCCGTGTAGATACATGAGATAATAGCACTGATATAACGGGCACTGGCGGCGTAACGCACTTCCAGCATTTCACTCAGGCTGATAACACGCAGGTTAGCCATTTTACTTGAAAGCAGCACACCCATGCTCATCACGCCTAAACCGTACATAAGTACAACCCATGCCCCTGAAAAACCGAACTGATACGCGAGTTTTACAGAGCCGAAGGTCGCCCCGCCACCTAAGATAACACTGGCAAGACACGGGAAATACATCCAGAATTTCAAGTTTCGTCCTGCAACAAGAAAGTCTTCATTATTTTTGGCAAAGAAAATTCCTGCAATCCCACACCCGATCATTACGAAAAAATACGCGACGATAATCAGCAGATCGATAGACATATGCTACTCCGTTCCAGTGTGTCGTTTGTTGTAAGCAAGACATGATAAGAATGCATGCATAATTCCGGCTGCAGCAAAGGATGTAATGTCTGCAGTGTCAGATTCCGGCAGAACTTCCACAAGATCCATCCCGACAAGGTTTAGTCCCTGGCAGGATTCAAGCATCAGCTTGAGTGCTTCATGTGTTGTAAAGCCACCAATCTCTGGCGTTCCGGTTCCCGGAGCGTATGCCGCATCGAGAAAATCAATATCAAAGGTAACAAAAACTGGTGTATTCGGAGTAATACGCCTACGGATGCGTTCTACAGCAGCTTCAACGCCAATGTGATGCAGTTCCCATCCTGTGATGACGTCCATCCCGCTTTCTCGCGCAAATTTTAATCCATCACGGCTATAGAGGGGCCCACGAATGCCCACCTGTGAGGACTCTTCCGGTTTGAACAGACCTTCTTTGATAGCCCAGTGGAAAGTTGTTCCATGGTTGTATGGCTTACCAAAATAGTCATTACCGGTATCAGAATGTGCATCAAAATGGATAAGAGCAACCGGACCATGTTTTTTTGCCACAGCACGCAGTTCCGGCAGTGTAATAGAGTGGTCTCCGCCCATGATCACAGGAACAGCGCCTTCCTGTATGACGTTACTAACCCCCTCTTCTATTTTTTCAAAGCTCTCCTCCAAGTATCCGGGAACAATGTCTATATCTCCACAATCCACACCGGTACACTCTTCAAAAATATCTACATCTAACACTTCATTATAGTTTTTCAGAATACTGGACGCTGCTCGAATAGATTCCGGTCCAAAACGGCACCCCGGTTTATACGATGTTGCAGTATCAAACGGGACACCAAGAATCGCAAAATCCACACCTTCTGCGGTCGCAACATTAGGCAAACGCATAAACGTACGCACCCCGCAAAACCGAGGAGATTCTAAAGAATTAATTGGCTTACTCACACTTTCCTCCTGAGATTGCCCTGCCCATGGGACAGTCTCAGCAAAACAAACGGGCAAAAATCAAACTACATTCAACATCCACCACAATATATGGCGATAACGTATCAAAATATATTGCCGGACAAGGGCAGGGTATTCCTCCTATAAGGGCAAGCAGCATGCCAAATCATAACTATTTAAATTTTATTGATATTATGTGTAAGTTTATTTTACAGCCTATTCACTTTTGAATAATTTTCAAAACACAACAAAAAGAAATCCTGTTTTAACGGCACATTCGAGCCTATTCAAAGATGAATAGGCATCCATTCAAAAGTGAATACTGCGTAAAATAAAAAATGATACGACCTATTCTGAAGTGTTTTCTGCCCCCATAGCAGAACAGCCGAACTGTGCGTTTTTTACTTTGGCAAAAAAAAAGCCGCTACCAATGTAGCGGCTTCTGTATAACGAAATACCAAGCGATTACTGCTCAAGAGCGCGATCGATACGAGCAAGAGTGCGCTCTTTACCGATGATTTCCATCACGTCAGGAAGGTTAGGACCACCCATAGCACCAACAAGTGCCACACGCAGTGGAGGGCCTACAGCTTTAAACTTAAGGCCGTTGTCAGAAACGTAGTTACCCATAACTTCGTGGGTAGTATCTTTGGTAAATGCTTCGAGCGCAGCAAACTGCTCACGGAGATTAGCAAGATGCTCTTTGCCTTCCTCGGTCAGGGCTTTTGCTACTGCTTTTTCTTCAAATTCATACTCAGAATCAGCAAGAAGCATGAAGCGCATTGCGTCTACAAGACCGATAAGATCTTTTGCACGATCCTTAACAAGAGGAACCATAGCGGTTAACTCTTCGGCGGAAACTTCAAAGCCAGCTTCCTTTGCGAACGGTGCAACAAGTGCAGCAAGTTCAGCATCAGGAGTTTCTTTCATGTACTGTGCGTTGAGCCAGAGAAGTTTATCAGGATCAAAGCCGGCAGCTGAAGAAGAAAGGTTGTCTGTAGAGAACTTTTCGATGAGTTCGTCCAGCGCAAAAATTTCCTGATCACCGTAAGACCAGCCAAGGCGTACGAGATAGTTTACCAGCGCCTGCGGGAGCAGACCCATTTTCTCGTATTCCATAACGGACTTAGCACCATGACGTTTGGAAAGTTTTTTACGGTCAGAACCGAGAATCATCGGAACATGACCGAACTGAGGCACTTCCCAGCCAAGGGCTTCGTAGACCATGATCTGCTTAGGAGTATTGTTAACGTGGTCATCACCGCGCAGAACGTGAGAAATCTCCTGAGAATGGTCATCCACAACTACAGCAAGGTTGTAGGTAGGAGAACCGTCGCTGCGACGGATAATCATGTCATCAAGTTCTTCATTGTCAAAAGCAATGCTGCCTTTCACAAGGTCTTTCCAGACGGTACGGCCGGTCAGCGGTGCCTTGAAGCGAACAACACGGCCATCTGCTTTTTTCAGCCCCATTTCACGACATTTGCCGTTGTACTTAGGCTTTTTTCCCAGCGCACGGGCTTCTTCGCGCATTGCTTCTACTTCTTCTGCTGTACAGTCACAGTAGTACGCTTTGCCTTCTGCAAGCAGCTGGTCAATGTACTTGTTGTACAGGTCATCACGCTGGCTCTGGTACACAGGCTCTGCATCCCAGCTAAGACCAAGCCATTCCATAGAAGCAAGAATTGCGTCGGTGTACTGCTGTTCAGAACGTTCTCTGTCTGTATCTTCGATACGCAGAACAAACTCACCGCCGTGATGACGAGCAAGCAACCAGCTGAAAATAGCGGTACGCGCACCGCCGATGTGTAAATGTCCTGTCGGGGACGGAGCAAAACGAGTGACTACTTTTGCCATGTGACAATCTCCTACAAAATATAAAAAACCGGACACACGTGAAGACAAATACGCTGCACATGCATCACAGGTATATGATCAACTATCTTAATCTTCAGCCGGTTCTACAGCTTTCACTTCAGGCACTGCTTTCAGAACAAAACGCTCTACAGTATTACGCAGGGTCATCTGGGACATAGGGCAGCCCTTGCAAGCGCCGGTAAGGCGTACAGTAACAATGCCGCGCTCAGAAATATCCACCAGTTCAACGTCGCCGCCGTCATTCTGCAGGTACGGGCGCACTTTATCCAACGCTGCTTCAACTTTTTCTTTAAGAGTCATTCTATTCCTCACAGGTCTGTATATGATGTGTGGCACTTCTATCGCCGTTAAAAAACGGTGTCAAACACAGACAATGCCACCGGCAACTTTCCCTTTGCATAAAAAAACGTCAAACCCGAACGTACAATCACCTGCAGCCCGAATTTGACGTTCATTCTACTCTACGGTTCTGAACACACTGTCAGCCCAATCACAGGCGCAGCTTATTGTTCTTCCGCCAGCTCAACAACAAATTTCTTTACAAAATCAACTGGATTGTAGCTCATTTTAGCTTTACGCAAACCCTCATCATCCAAATCCTGCTCACGGTTTACGTGGACGAAACGACCACCTTCATCATTCAGGAAAAAGTTGTTGATTGCCTGATAGATGCCTTTGTAATCAGTTTTTCCTTTTTCAAAATGGATAACCACAGTATCGCCGTTAATGGCTTCAGCTACGGTGTAGGCAATAACCTTTCCGTCAACCTGAATGGAACCGCCGATAAGGGACGGAATTTCGTCCCACTGCTCAAGTACGCGGCGGATTGCATCGTTTTCGGCAAGCAATGACTGGGAATCCTCACACTCGCGCCACATGCACCACTCTTCCTGCATTTCAAGCACAGCTTCCACGCAATCGGCAGTCATAGGCTCATAGGAGTATGTGTAGTTTTTCTTGAACTGGTTAACGAGATTCTTTTTCTTATGAAACTTCTTACCCTTCAGGTCAGCCAGTTCCTGTACATCATAGATGTAATCCCACTGCCCGCGATCTTCTGTGGCAGAAACACGTCCTTCCAATTTCTCGTTCCAAATTTCAAGCAATCGTTCAGGAACACGGTGGAAGGTGCGCGCCTGTTTCATGTACGGGCAGTTTGCCCAGTCCACGTTGTCCCAATTCCCAACAGGTGCCCAGTAACGGACAACAGGAATCTCAGAACCCGCAGTTGATGACTGGCGAATCCAGACTAAATTGGGCGTCCATGCCCACTCAAGACTGTACTCATCAGCCCACCCCCATATATTGGTAAAACTGAAATCTGATGACTTTGTTTTACTCAGCGCAAGGCGCTCCATGTATTCATCTTTTCGTTCTAGCGAAATCGGTTCAAAAACAAGTTCTTTCATCAAAGACTCCTACGCAGCCGGAGCGGTCGAGTTTTTGCGTTTAATCATGCTGAAGCGATACCAATCGCGACACATGAATATATAAAACATAATGGTAGACTGGAACACCTGTGAAACAAGCATGGCAATATAGACCCCTTCAGCATCCTTCAAAATAAGATGCCCGAGAACATATGCCACGGGTAAACGAACCAGCCATGACGCACTGCTGTAAATCCAAAAATTGTATATGGTTGCTCCCGCACCAGTCATGATCCCCCCAAGGGTCATACTGGCAACGGTAAACGGAATTGAAATGATATTATACTTCAAATACACGGCAGCCTGAACCGTTACATCCGGCTCAGGTGCAAGAAATTTAGCCATAGGCTCAATAAACGGCCAAAACACGACGGCCACTACAGACATAAGCCCGCAGGCCGTACCCAGAATACGTAAGCCTACGCGCTTGGCTTCCACCTTGTTACCGGCACCAAGAAAATGCCCGATAAGAATACTGGCTGTCATATTAAAGGCAAAGGCAGGCAGGAATAATAGCGACTCAATACGCATGCCCGCAGCAAGCCCTGCCAGCGCATCAACAGCATCAAACGGCAAGGAGGCCACAATGGCAAACAGCACAATGTATCCGGTGTGCCATAACGCCTGAGTCCCGCCAGCTGGTGCCGCTACCTTGATGAGGTAGGGCAGCGCACGACGTGCCCAGCGCCACGGAGCAAACGAGTCGCGAACAAGGATTCCCCTGCCTGTGAGCACAATAAAATTGTAAATGGCCCCACCACTGATGGAAAGCAAGGTAGCCCATGCCACCCCTTTGTAGCCAAATTCCGGGAATCCGAACCAGCCAAGTCCGAATCCCAAATCTGCTATTGTATTTACAAGTGCCACAATGGCAATGGCGCGCATGGGAATGAACACCATCATCTTTGCACGAAATACAGCATTGGTAATGACAAAGACATAGTACACCGGCAGCAGCACCAAATAGATTTGCAAAAAGTACTGTGCGATCGGGTAAATGTCGTCCGGTGTCTGTAAGATTCCTAAGAAAATATGTCTGAAACTCAGCCCCAGACCGGAAATACCGACCCCGCAGACAAGCCCCAGTAACACCACCAATCCGATATACCGAGCCGCCCTTTTATGCAGACCGGCACCTATGGATTGGCTTATTGCAGCCACACACCCGTTACCAATAGCAATGGCAATAACCAGAAAAAACAGGAAGGTCTGAGAGATCATCCCAAGAGCAGCCTGAACATTCGAATCGATCTGTCCGGCTACCCAGACATCAACAAAGCCTATTAAAAAGTGAAACATCATCATGAGAACCTGCGGCCAGGCGAGGTTCCAAATGGCTCTGTACGATGTAGGGTCAGCTATCTGTTCTGTGTTGCTCATGAAAGTATACCAGGATGAAAGTGTTGAAGTAGCAAGAGTAATACGGATGCAAAAAAAGTACAGCCCTGAAGCGACAAATACTTCTTCACAGACAGGAAAGCGACGCTGTTAGCGCCGCTGAACGTATGTTGAAATATTATATCTTTCTTGATGGTTACAGGATATCTCCGGAAAAGAGGGAGTGCTCAATGCCGTTCTCGTCCTGCAAAACAAGCATACCGTCAGTGGATACATCCACTACTGTTCCAGAAAAAGTTTCTCCCCGAACTTGCACAGTGAGTTCTTTGCCCACTACATCTGTCAGTTCTTTCCAACGGGAAAGCAACGGTGCAAAGCCTTGCTTTGTCACGAGCAGGTACCAGTGCTCATAGCGGGTCAAAAACGCCTGCAGCAGTTCAACACGGGAAATATGTTTCCCCGCTGCCTCTTCAAGCGAGCACGGAACCGTGCGTAGTTCCGGCACCAGTTTTTCCGGCAACGGAGCAACATTGATTCCCGCGCCTGAAATAACGTGCCCTACACTGTCTCCCGAAAGAAAAACCTCAGTCAGGTTTCCGGCAACCTTACACCCGTCTATCAAAACATCATTAGGCCATTTGCAGACAGGAATGATATCCGTCAGATCCTGAACAGCTTCTGCCGCCGCAACATTCGTAAGCAGAGTGATGAGCGGTGCCTCGTTAGGAGCAATATCCGGTCGCAGCACAACGGAAACGTACAGGCCGCACCCAGAAGGAGAATGCCATGTTCGCCCCTGCCGCCCGCGTCCGCCCGTCTGCTCATCAGCAACGACCACAGTTCCTTCAGGAGCATCACCAAGAGCAAGCTTCATTGCCTCAAGGTTTGTAGACCCGACACTCGGTAAATAGTGAATGTCATGCTGCCCGAACACTGTTGTGGTAAGCCCCTGCCGCACCACATCCTGCGTCATTTTTTCTGCTTTACGCACCAGCCGGTAGCCTTTACGAGTTACCGCTTCAATCTCATGCCCTTGTCCACGCAACACACTTACGTGCTTTGATACCGCCGCACGGGAAATTGAAAACAACTGGCTTACATCTTCGCCAGAAGTATATCTATCTGTATTTTTTTGCAGCAGTTCCAAAATTTTTGTCCGAACCGCATCGCCCCGTAACGCCATCGCTACCTCTAATTGTAAACCTTTCAGAAAGGCGTAAAGTTGACAATAGTGCCGCTCTCAGATAATTCAGCCTGAACAACAATCAAATTCTGCACTGTGACCCGTTACCGTCGCAGGCAAAAACAAAATATAACCAGCGTCACACACTGGCAGAGTTTTCTTCTACTAAAATATCTCCGGCGCTGTCTGTTTTTTCGAGAAAGAGTATGACTACCACCGCTTTATCTGTGTACGCCCTGTGTGAAGAGGTTGTCCAGTCTGGAAAAGGTATCAGCCGTGCTGATGCCGAAATGCTTATCAATCTTCCAGACAGCGCAACACTCGATCTGCTTGCAGGTGCACGCCGTATCCGTTCCGCAGTGACCACAAATCCATCGTTCACCTGCGGTATTGTAAACGCAAAATCCGGCAAGTGCAGCGAAAACTGTTCGTTCTGTGCACAGTCAAAATATCATGACACAGGCGCACCTATTTATCCGCTTATAGAGCCACACACCCTGCTTACCCGCGCAAAGGAGCTGGAAGCAGCCGGAGCAAACCGGTACGGCATAGTTACCAGTGGAATGGCTCTTTCCGACAAAGAGTTGGATACCGTATGCGAAGCAGCACTTGCCATCACAACACAAACCAGCCTTAACGTATGCGGCTCCCTTGGTCAGCTTTCTCCGGACATGGCGCTCCGTTTACGGCAGGCAGGATTTTCAAGCTACCATCACAATCTTGAAACAGCACGTTCCCACTTTTCTGCTATTTGCAGCACACATGAATACGATGAAGATATTGCATCCGTACAAATTGCCCTTGATGCCGGTTTTCGCGTCTGCTCTGGCGGCATATTAGGACTTGGCGAAAACCGCAACCAGCGAGTTGAGCTGGCCTGTACCCTGCGCGATCTCAATGTTCCTTCCGTCCCTATGAACTTCCTTACACCAGTTAAAGGAACACGGCTGGAAAATCAGCCACTTTTACCTGCCTCAGAAGCACTCCGAGCCATTGCTGTCTACCGGTTCATTCTCCCGACGCAGGACATTTTAATCGCAGGTGGACGTGAAAACACACTAGGTGAGCTTCAGTCTCTTATCCCTATGGCAGGCGCAAACGGTCTTATGATCGGCAACTACCTGACCACAAGCGGACGCAGCACAAACGATGATATAGCCATGCTGACCAGCCTTGGCGTTTTATAAGGAAGATACATGAGCACAACTCAAGATTTGCAAACAATTGACCGCACCAACGTATGGCACCCATTCACTCAGATGGCAGAGTGGGTGCAGCAAGACCAGCTCATCATAGAAAGCGGTAAGGATAACTGGCTCATAGACACAGAAGGGAACCGTTATCTGGACGGAATTTCATCTCTCTGGACAAACGTACACGGACACTGTGTGCCGGAAATAGACAACGCCGTGCAGGAACAGCTTGGTAAAATTGCACACACAACCATGCTTGGGCTTGCCAATGTGCCTGCAACCGAACTTGCAAAACGTCTTGTGGATATTCTTCCACAGGGGCTCACACGTGTTTTCTATTCTGACAGCGGTTCCACTGCTGTGGAAGTAGCACTTAAAATTGCGTTCCAGTTTCAGCAGCAGGCAGAAAAAGGTGACCCGAACCGCATCAAATTTATCTCCATGCAAAATTCCTATCACGGAGACACCATCGGTTCTGTTGCTGTTGGCGGCATGGATTTATTCCACGCCACATACAAGCACATGCTCTTCCAAGGTGAAAAGGTTCTCAGCCCCTACTGTTACCGTTGTCCATTTGGCAAAGAGAAAGCAACCTGCGACCATGAATGTTTCCAGCACGTAGAAGATGTACTCAGCGAACACGGAAGCACTGCGGCCGCGTTTGTTATTGAACCTCTGGTACAGGGTGCGGCAGGACAAATTATGCATCCTGAAGGATACCTCGCACACGTTCGCGAGCTATGCACGCGCCACAATGTACTTCTTATTGCAGATGAGGTTGCAGTCGGCTTCGGCAAAACCGGAACCATGTTCGCCTGCGAGCAGGAAAATATCACACCGGATATTATCTGCCTCGCCAAAGGCATCAGCGCAGGCTACCTGCCGCTTGCAGCAACAGTAGCGTCAGAAGAAATCTACAACGGGTTCCTTGGGAAGCACGAAGAGTTCAAAACTTTCTTCCACGGCCATACATATACAGGCAACCCGCTTGCCTGTGCTGCCGCCATTGCTAACCTCGACTACTTTGAAAACAACAATGTCATGGAAAAGCTTCAGCCCAAGATTGCTCACCTGCAAAACAGACTGAACGCCATGCAAGAACTTGAACACGTCGGTGAAATACGCATTCGGGGCATCATGACAGGCATTGAGCTTGTGAAAGACAAAGGCAGCAAAGCATCGTTCGAAGCAGCAGCAAAGATCGGTCACAGGGTCTGTATGGAAGCACGCAAGTACGGGGTTATTATCCGTAACCTTGGTGATGTCATCATCCTTATGCCACCGCTCAGTATTTCTCTCAGTGAAATAGACCTTCTTTGCGATGCAACTGCCAAGGCAATTAGCACTGTCACTGAATAAGTTTTATCCTGAGGAGTGTCTCCGACAGCTCTCCTCGGGACGGGGCACTGCCCCTCTCCCCCGCAAGGGCGCCCCTCCTTGGCCGCGAGTAGTTTAGACAGGTTTGGGCAGTTACCCGACTGCCTTGCCCGAGGTAATAACACTAGGACAACTCACCCACTTATGCGGTCAAGGAAGGGTCTCCCTCGCGATATAAACGCAGTCCCCTTCTGGAGGCAAACCATCATGTTCAACCTTACCGGAACATTCACATTTCCAGCAGACGAAGCTGCACTTCAGGATCATTTTCCTGACAGTCCGGTCATTCCGGGCACACTCATTATCCACAGCTTTGTACACGCGCTGCGCACCCGAATGCCGGAAGCTATGTTGAGTGCAAACAGATTCCGCTTCAAAGAATTTATTACGCCTGCATCATATCAGTACAGCATTGAGCAAACACCATCAGGCTTTTCATGCACTCTGTTCAACAAAGGAAGAAAAGCTGTTACCGGACGCCTAGATATACAGACAAGAGGAGACGCCAATGGCTGATATTCCCATCCACCTTTCAGGTACTCATGCATGCATACTCGGTGCATCTTCAGATCTTGGGATGGCTATTGCGCACACCCTTGCTGACGCTGGAATAGAATTGACCCTGTCAGCCTGTTCTGAACAAGGAATTAATCGCATCACGTTAGCGTTTCCCGCCGCAACCATTCTCAAGCTCGATATGAAAGAGATTGCTCAATATGCCATGACGGATAGAGCATCCGAGCTCGATGGAATTGATTCTCCAGACTACCTTATCGACTGTATGCAAACTGATTTTGAAGCATTTATTGCTGGTGCAGAATCCTCTGATGTCACGAGCTATATGGAAACAAACATATCAGGCAGAGCTGCCTGCCTGCGGCATATTTCCCGCATGATGCTGGGCAAACGATTTGGGCGATGCATTTTTATTTCTTCTACAGCAGCAGCACTTCCCAACGCAGGTCAAGGTTTCTACAGCGCAAGCAAACTTGCAGGAGAAGCACTGTATCGAAGTCTCGGGGTTGAACTCGGAAAGCGCGGCGTCACCAGCTGCTCTGTGCGTCTTGGATATGTCCAGAGTGGAAGAGGTACAGATTTTCTGGAAAAAAATCCGCAAACAACCGGCCGCATCCCTATGGCTCGCGCTGTAACAGCGCAAGAAGCAGCCCGTTCAATTGCTTTTTTACTGAGTGATGATGCTCAGATGATAAACAGCACAACCATTACCATGGACGGCGGATTAACCGCCTGTAAATAGGAACCACCATGTTCAGTTTTAAAAAAGTACAACGAGTAATTACCGAGGTTCTGGAACTAGAACCGGAAGAAGTTACTTCAGAAACATATATTATGCGGGACTTACCTACAGAATCCATCGACCTGATGGAATACGGTGTAGGGTTGGCAAAAGAATGCGGCATTTCTGTGCATGACGAAACAGTCTTCATTAAATCCCTGCGCCTGCACATGGCAGAAGCTGAAGACCGGGGACTTGATCCAGTTACATACCTTATGTCCAAGTACCCTCACCTTTCCGCAGAACGACTTACTGAAATGATCAGCACAGTACACGAAGGCCCTGTCTTACAGGTGCGCGATATTGTGGCCTATGTCGATCATGCTAAACGACATTAGGATTTTTACATGCGCAATCGGGTTGTTATCACAGGCACAGGGTATGTCACCTCATTGGGAACTCTACCGGAAACCATACTGCATTCTGTCCAACAGAACACACCGGCATTCAGAACTTCTGAACACTTCTCCGATTGCATGGAATGCCCGATATCTGATTTTGACCTGACGCAAAGCACCGGACGCTGGAAAAACAAAAAGTATCTGGCACGAGGAGCTCAGTTTGCGCTGGCTTCTGCCATTCGAGCAGTTGAAGACTGCGGCCTTAACACTGGCCATTTTGAGAATGCAGGATTATTCACCGGCACAGGTCCTAACTTCGACATAGGCACAGACTTTCCTGACGTTCAAGGCGGTAAGCTGGATAACGACAGTCTAGCTGCTCTGTGGATGCTTAAATATCTTCCTAACACTGCAGCCAGTGCCATCAGCCAGTTTCTGCATATTCATGGTGAAAACTCCACCATAGGCACGGCATGCTCTGCTTCAACACAAGCAATCGGGGAAGCATTCCGAAAAATTAAGGATGGCTACCTGACTGTGGCGCTTGCCGGTGGTGGTGACTCCAGACTCTCCCACGGCGGACTGCTTGCCTACAACAAAGCTCAGGCGCTCTGGAATAACTGGGGAGAACCAACAGGAGCCTGCCGCCCGTTTGATGCTGAACGGAACGGATTTATTACAGGAGAAGGCGGTGCCATGTTTGTTCTGGAATCTTTAGAACACGCACAGCAACGCGGAGCACATATTATTGCAGAAATCTGTGGATATGGAGCCACTATGGATGCGCAGAGTATGACAGCGCCACATCCAGAAGGACACTATGCAGAGCAAGCTGTAAAAGCTGCATTGGCAGAAGCTGTTCTTCTGCCGGAAGCAATTGATCTTGTTGCCGCACACGGTACTTCCACACAGCTTAACGACCAGATGGAAGCAGCAATGCTGGAGCGAGTTTTCTATACTGAGGACACTTCCCGGACACCACAGGTTACCGCGCTGAAATCATGGATTGGACACTGTGCTGCGGCATCCGGTGCGGTTGAGTTGGGAGTTCTGCTTGCTCTTCTAGCACAAGGCATTGTTCCTCCTGTTCGTAACCTAACTGCTCCCTGTTCTGAAAACATTGCCTTTGTCACACGCGAGGAACCATTCTCCGGTTCACATATCTTGTTAGAAAACTTTGGATTCGGTGGTCAAAACAGCGCGCTGGTTATGCGCCTCTGGTCATAAATGCAATACGATTCAACCATACACTTCGGGGTAGAGCGCTTTATCCTTATGGATTCAATTACACAACACGATTCCCATGCGCTTACCTCTGAAAAAAAATTTACGAAGGCACCTGCCTATCTTGCACTGGAAGCAATGGCACAGACCGGAGGCATGCACTTTAGAAAATGCATGGGCTTTGCTCGCCATGCATTCCTGCTTTCCGTCCAGCAAGTGCCGTTGCCCAACGTATCAACATTTTCCGGCTGCGGAACAACCAAGGCTGTGCAGACTGCTCTCACGGACTCCACAGCAGCCTACGACATTTTGTTTACCTGTGGAGAAATTGAGCTTTCCGGCTCATTTCTCTTCGGCAGTACTAAATTTGGTGACCAGTTTTCACAAGGCACCCTTGCAACCCATTACAGCGAGTTATTCCAATGGTTACAGAACGCCTGAAACGCTCCATAAGTATACGGAAATCTGCCGGACTGCATCGCGACCCCATAACTGTTGAAAAACATATGGGCAGCAGCGCTCTTGTTAACGGGAAGCAGCTTATCAACTTTGCGTCCAATGACTATCTGGGGCTGGCTCAAGATACAGAGTGGCAAAAAACACTCAGCGAATGTTTTGCCAACCATCCTCCATCCGGAACTTCATCACGGCTGGTGAGCGGCCACAACAGTTTCACCGAGGCAGTGGAGCAAGAATTTGCCGCATACTTCGGTTATGACGAGGCCATGTTCTTCCCAAGCGGGTATCAGGCAAATCTTGCGGCCATCAACGGATTATGCAGTCCTGCAGAGACTATTTTTTATGACAAACGCATCCATGCAAGCATGGTACAGGCTCTTCCCCAGACAGGGAGTACATTAAAAGGCTTCGCGCACAGTGATCTTTTTCAACTGGACAGGAAACTCTCCGATGCACAGAGCGAATCTGCCGTAGTGCTTACTGAGTCCCTTTTCAGCATGGATGGAGACCAGCTGGACACAGAAACATTCCATCAACTTAAATACCTGCACAGCTTCTTCAGCATTGTTGACGAAGCCCATGCGTTCGGTGCCCTCGGTCATAACGGTACAGGCATCTGCCGTGGCCTTACTGAGGTTGCCGTTGGAACATTCGGCAAGGCGCTGGGTATGTTCGGGGCATTCATACTGATGCCCTCAGGCTTCAAAGAATTTTTCCACAATTTTGCATCACCGGTAATATACTCCACAGCCATGCCTGAAGCACATGCAGCAGCTGCTGCTGCCCTGCTCCAAAAACTGCCGCAAATGGGACAGCAACGTGCCCACCTTGCTGCCATATCTGAACTCATGCGTTCAGAACTTCAAGACGCGGGCTTCACCGTGCAAGGTGATGCACATATTATTTCCATTGGAATCGGAGATGAGATGAAAGCCGCAAAACTTGCGGAAAAAATGCAGGATGACGGTGTGCTTGCATTTGCATCCAGATATCCGACAGTACCAATGAACAAAGCTGTCATACGGATAAGTATGACAGCCTTGCACAGTACTGCGGACGTACACACATTCGTCAACAGTATCAGGGGGTGGTATGACAGAACCTAATCCATCATATTTCGTTGTCGGTACAGATACCGATGTGGGTAAGACAGTTGCTTCCCTGATGCTTATGCGCTTCCTCATAAAGACGGGGCACTCGCCATATTACTGGAAGCCGGTGCAAACAGGCTGTCTCAGCCCGAACGAGGCAGGCGCGGACGCCAGCTTCGTTCTTAAATATTGTCCAGAAGTACAGCAAACTGCTGCTGATGCTACCGGAGCCTGCTTTAACGCTCCCAAGGCTCCATTCTATGCTGCCCGTGATGAACAAAGCAGCATAGAAGTGGAAGACCTTTTACACAAACTGGCATATTTGCGTAAAAATAATACCTTGGTGGTCGAAGCGGCAGGAGGACTGCTGGTGCCGTTCAGCCGCACACACATGTTGGCGGACATGGTACAACTGGCTGTCGAGCGGTTCGGGATCAAGCCCATACTCGTTGCACGAGCCGGACTCGGTACAATCAACCATACGCTTCTTTCCATTGAGGCGTTGCATCACCGGGGCGTTCAACCGGCAGGGATAGTGTTTGTGAATAACAAGGAACACCGTACACCACAGGCGATGCTGCAGGAAAACATGGAGGCAATCTCCACATTTTCAAACTATTCTGTATGCGGATGTATTCCACATATTGAAGACTTTACGTGTCCTCCCGAAGAGGCAATTACACTCTTCGAGAAGATCGCTGGCTAGGTTTGCAGAATGGAGAGCAGCAAACCAGCCAACAATGTCGTACCTTCGTCACTCCGCGTGTGTCTTACCTAATGCCTGACACAATGCAGGCACACATGCAGAGTAACTCATGAGCTAAATTACTTTTCACCAAACTCGCTGATGAGAGCATCCGCTTCCGGATACATATTCAAAAGGTCATTCAATGTTTCACGACGACGGATGAGGCGTGCTTCACCATTTTCCTGAATAAGCACTTCTGCCGGACGAGGACGCTGGTTGTACGGGGATGCCATTACATATCCGTATGCACCTGCGTCGAGCATGGCAATTACATCACCTTCTGCAATCTCAGGAAGCTGACGGTCTTTTGCCATGATGTCACCGGATTCGCAGATGTTTCCGACAATGGTCTGTTCCATTGTTTCGGTAACTTCGCTGCCGCCTTCACGGTAAATTTCCACGTCGTGGAATGAATCATACATGGCAGGACGCATAAGCTGGTTAAAGCCAAGGTCGGTACCAGCAAAGCGCTTTTCACCGTTGTTCTTTACGCTGAAACATGTGCCGAGCAGAACACCGCATTCTGCTGCAATGTAGCGCCCCGGTTCACACATAAAGCGACCGGTGTAGCCAGTCTCTTCTGCAAACTGTGTAATCGTAGCATGGAATGCTTTACCAAGCTCAGTGAGATCAAGACGCTCTTCACCGTCATATTTACGGTACGGGATACCAAAGCCACCACCGAAATCGATAATTTCAATGGCGTTACCTTCAGTCATCCACTCTTTTGCAATGGAGAGCAGTACACCCATTGCTTCAAGGTACCCATCCGGCTCCATGAACAACGAACCGATATGCATGTTCACACCGCACAGAGTAAGGTTGTGACGCCCCAGAATCTCACGCACAGTATCTGCAGATTCAGGATCAACCCCGAACTTGGTCTGCTTACCGCCTGTTACCACCTTGGCATGGTGACCTGCACCAATACCCGGATTAAAGCGGATTACAACCTTGCCGCCCGGATTCAACTGCCCGAACAGATCCAGTTGCGAGAGAGAATCGACGCTCACATATACGCCACGATCAATGGCGAACTGGAGTTCTTCAGCAGAGACGTTGTTTGAGATGAACAGAATCTGCTCCGGCGTAAATCCGGCGGCAAGGTTCATGACAATCTCACCCGGAGACATGGCGTCCACAACCATGCCCTCTTCCTGTACTACCTTAAGGAGGTGAATATTCGTATTCGCTTTCGCAGAATAGTTAGGCGTAAAGGATGGATTGTCAGAAAGCGCCTGAACTTCACGGCAACGAGTACGCAGTACATTCTCGTTATATACATACAGCGGACTGCCGAATGTTTTTACAAGCTCCATAGGAGTGTTGTTACCGTAAAAATTTACACTGTCAGTATAGGTGGAGCGAACATTGCTCATGCCGAAATCTCCTGATTAAATGCCTCGTATCTTAATAAGCTCAATTTCATTAAGCAGAGCTTCACGCATTAAGGATACGAGATGCTTGTTTTTTGAATAGAGACACTGCCCTTTATTCACTTCGAGCGTGCCCACTATAACTTCGCTGGTATCAGCGATGATGCGTACATTCTCCGCCGGAGCTTCATTATGCATAAAGACTGCGCCGGAAAGATGCGGGTCCTCATCTGATAAAATCACTACCTTAAGTCCACGTTCGATACAGTTCTCTAAATCAGACGTAAGCAGCTTTACAGTTGAGGATGAGACAGAAAGATATACCCACCCTTTTGCAAGCAGAATCATATTCCGCATTTTATCAAGAGTGTTTCCGTACCCTGAAATGGTAAGGTACGGTGCTTCTTCCTCTTCCTGCTCAGGTAAATTTTCTTCCAGAAATTCCAATGTCGATTCACAGGATCGACGTAAATTCAAAATAAGTTCTTCACGAGGAATCGCAGTATACTTACTGGAGTCTTCCGAAGAAACGATTGCTCCGCCTTTTTCAACAAGGCTGGATAACGCAGCGTATGCATTGGATCGGGAAATGCCGGAAACCTTCGCGGCCTCATACCCTGTCATGGCACCCATTTTACAAAGAGTAACGTACATCAGAGACTCTTGCTGAGTGAAACCAAATTTCTTCAATGCCTGAATGAGTTCCATTTATTCTCCTGCGTAGTTCTTATAAGTACTACTATTTCAGATTTGAATACCGGTCAAGTATTCAAGAGTGTTTTTTTAACTTTTCCGAGCCTTGTTCAACTGCATGCAAAGGCGTCCGTCAGCAACGGTTTTCTCTATGTTTTTCTTTGAAAAAACACGAAAAACACAAAACACATGCTATGAAAACAATGTGCATTAGTGAATGCAGAACCTTGTTTTACACTATTGCAACTCTATGCCGCACCTTGCACAAGCAAACAGGCAATGTACTGTCAAAATAAAATCGCCATCAAAATACTTTCTGGCTGCGTATTCCATGCGACTGAATATGTCCATGCCCAAGACATCATTACTCACTGTTATCTTGCCGATGTTTAAATAAGAATTGACTTTAAAGATGCTAACAGTCATCCTACCATACCACATTTTTAATAAGGAGACCTTCATGGCACAGGTCAAAGACGGCGATTCAGTTAAAGTTCACTACACAGGTACTCTTGAAGACGGCACGGTTTTCGATTCCTCTCGCGAGCGCGAACCTCTGGAGTTTACTCTTGGTTCCGGCATGCTTATTCCTGGTTTCGAAAAAGCTGTTGAGGGTATGAATGTAGGTGATTCTACTAAAGTTACTATCCCGGCAGACGAAGCATACGGCCAGCGCAATGACGAAATGGTTATTGATGTTGCCAACGATCAGGTGCCAGAGCACATCACTCCTGAAGTAGGCATGCTCTTGCAGCTCGAGTCTGAAGGCGGAGTAATGGAAGTAGTCATTACTGACGTCAAAGAAGACGGCATTACTCTTGATGCCAACCACCCGCTCGCAGGTAAAGACCTTACCTTCGAAATTGAACTCGTTGAAATCGTGTAACACTGATTTCATTCGGATAGAAAAAAGCCCGCGTTGTATAACGCGGGCTTTTTTCTGTTTAATTTATGTAGAGATATCTCAGTGAGGAGACAATAACCCTCATGGAAATATCTTCACCTACTGTTTTAATTCAGCAACAAGCCCCTTAAGTTGCAAAGCAACTGAAGAAAGCTCTTTAACCGCAACTGAAGACTCTTGTATTCCAGCAGTCGTTTCCGCAACCACCACATTTACTTCTTCAAGTGCTCTGTTAATTTCTTCTGAAGTAGCAGATTGCTGCTCGGCTGCCGTTGCGATGCTGCTAATCAGGATGGATCCTTCCGCAGACATGTCTACAATTGCCTGTAATGCTTTGCCAGACAGCGATGACTGGTCATTAGCACGGGAAACGAATGAAACGGTGCTTTCAACGTGCTTCATATTCTCTTTTGCGGCAACCTGCATTGCAGAAATACTGCTCTCAACTTCGTTCGTCGCAGTCATGGTTTTTTCTGCAAGCTTACGGACTTCATCAGCAACAACAGCAAAACCTCTGCCAGCCTCACCTGCCCGTGCGGCTTCAATGGCTGCGTTCAGCGCAAGAAGGTTAGTTTGATCAGCAATATCGTTAATCACGGTCAGTACGCTGCCAATGGAATCTGCCTGCGCACCAAGTTTATGCATATTACTTTCAAGATCTTGCGCCGTGGCATTTACCTGAGCAATAATATCCACAACACCATTCACTAACTCTGAACCTTCGTTTGCCTTCTTCTGCGCCCCTACAGACTGGTCTGTAGCACCGGATGCATTTTTAGCAACTTCAAGAACAGTGCTGTTCATTTCTTCCATGGCTGTGGATGTTTCCGTAACACGTTCCTGCTGAATCTCAGCACCTGCTGCGATCTGAGAAACCTGCGAGGAAAGGCGTTCAGACGAAATAGCAAGATGTTCTGCTAAATTGTCAGCCTGCGCTGCAACTTCCTGCATGGTTTTTTCTGCTGCCCGCATATCTGTTCGATCGAGCAGTACTTCAATGGCACCGGCAACGCTTCCATCACGCAGGATAAGCGGCACAGCTGAGTATTCAATATTATAGTCACCTGAAGACAATGAAGAAATAGTTTCCTGTGTATACGGACGGCAGTCTTTGATGCAACGGTCACTGCCGCACAGTTCTGTATTACAATGAGTTGTATTCAAGACATCGTAGCATTTTTGATTCTTATATTCTGTGATTCCCACAATCTCCAATGCCTTGGAGTTCAAGAACACCATATTGTAATCAACGTCGCGAATCATCATCGCTACCGGCAACTTGTTCATGGCATTGGCAAACATTGTCACCAGCTGGTTTATCTCACCCATAAGGGTTGCAAACTCGCCGCTATATTTTGAGACATCGGCACTCGCGTCCAGCTCACCTTTCTCTACTGCCTCTGTAAGGCTGGCTACATCCTGATGGAATATAGATAACACAGTAACCAGACGGGCAAGGTTTGCATACACGCCCTTCTTGCCTTTCGACAAATCAACAGAAAAATCTCCGTCTGCAAGTGACTGGACAATGCGTTCCAGTTCCGCAGGATCTGCACCGAGCATTTTACCTGTCTTGCATACAATGCAGCATATGATGCAAAGAGAAATGGCAATCGCAGCAGCTAAAAAGCAATATGTAACAGTGATAATATTGTTTTTTGTATCTTCTGCCTGTCGAGCGAATGCTGTTGCTTTATTGGATGCGAAATCGATAAAGGCCTTCATGTCCGCATTCAGCTTAGCAACATGTTGTGCACCTTTACCCTTTGTAATGGCCAATGCTCCTGCCTTATTGCCTGCTTTGAACAGGGCAATAACTTCTTCGCGAATGGGGCGCCATTTATCAAAATCCGCCACCAGCTCTTCCACTTTTTGCGGATTTCCTAAGAACCGGTCACGCAATACATCAAAATCAGCGTGGATACTTTTTTCCAAGTCACGAATTATTGCCAGAGAGCTCTCAACCTGAGCCTGTGAGGTACTGGATGCAATATCCTTCATTGCCCTGTGGATACGGACAATATTACCGTCTATCCGCAAAATGGCAGTGCTGACAGCGTAGGGATGCCGATACAGTTTCTCTGTTGCTGAAGAAACTTCATTAATTTCCTGAATTGTTGCTGCCCCCATCCCTATAAGCAAGCAAAGTAGTATTCCAAAACCTAAAACCAATCGTGCTCGTAATGTCATATGCCTCCCAGTTTATATCCACCGTTGATACACAAACATATTTTCCTTTATTACTAATTCAATTTATTATGTAGACGGTGTTGATTATGGCGTAAGTGGTAAACCAAGAACGTATTCTCTTCAGGCACTTATCGTGTCATACAGCATTTTCTTAAGAACATAGCTATTACTTATTGTATTTCACACAAAATACATCTGGCAGAAACATAAAAAGCCCCGTCCGAGCATAATCGAACGGGGCTTTGTAACATTGTTGTTATATTCTTACAGCAGCTTTCCTATTTGTACTACTGCTACAGCTACGGTGTAGGCCAATGCAGTGTTAAACACCACGGAGAAAATAGCCCATTTCCATGAGTTTGCTTCCTGCTTGATAGCAACAACGGTAACAAAACATGGTGCGTAGAGAAGTACAAAAAGAAGGAATGCAATTGCAGTTGCCGGAGTCCAGTTAGGATCCTGTGCAATGCGTTCTGCAAGAGGTGAAGCATCTTCAGGATCAACTTCACCAAGGGAGTATGCAGTACCCAGAGTAGAAACAATTACCTCTTTCGCTGCAAAGCCACCAACAAGAGCAATGTTTGTGCGCCAGTCAAATCCGGCAGGGCTCATGATAGGCTCAAGAGCCACACCAATGGAACCAGCGTAAGAGTTTTTCAATGTTGCTTCTGCCTCTTCGTTTTCAACGGAAAGAAGCTTTTCTTCAAGCTCAGCAACCGGAGCACCGGAAGCAGTTGCTGCATCAATCTGTTCCTGAACAACTGTTTTCTGTGCATCAAATGCTGCAACCTGATCTTCCGGAAGGTTCGGGAAGGTCATTGCTGCCCAGATAAGGATGGAAATTGCAAGGATTACGGTACCAGCTTTCTTAATGTACTGCCATGTACGTTCCCACGTGTGGATGAAAAGACCACGAAGAGTAGGGAAACGGTACGGCGGAAGTTCCATTACAAACGGAGTAGCTTCACCTTTAATAACTGTGTTACGCAAGATTTTTGAAACAATCAGAGCACATGCCCATGCAACCATTGTGATCATGAACATAACCATTGCCTGATTCTTTTCAAAGAATACGCCTACAAAGAGGAGGAATACCGGAAGCTTTGCACCACAAGCCATGAACGGTGCAGTGATCAACGTTGCCAGTTTCTCTTTAGGGCTTCGCAGAGTACGTGCAGCCATAACACCAGGCACAGCACAACCACCAGCAATACCACCAGATACGATGAATGGCATTACAGAACAGCCGTGAAGGCCGAAGAAGCGGAATACGCGGTCAAGCATGTATGCGACACGAGCCATGTAGCCGGAGTCTTCGAGGATAGCGATCTGAAGGAACATGAACATAATGAGCGGAACAAAGCCCATAACGCCACCAACACCGTCAATAACACCTGAAATAACAAGTGACTTAAGCAAGCCGTCATTCATATTTGCTTCAGCAGTCTCGCCAAGCCAGCCGAAGAAGCTTTCAAACCAGCCTACAGGGGTCTCACTGAAGGTAAATGTCACCTGATAAATCAGGTACATAACAGCCAGCATAATAATCGGGCCGAGGAAACGGTGTGTCACGATAGTATCAATTTTATCGGACAGTGCTACACGGTCAGCTGCAGCATCAAGACGAGTCACTACGCCCTGACGGATAATAGAAGTGATGTATCCGTAACGGTAGTCAGCAATAACAGCTTCAGGATAGGTTGCAAGAGTGCTTTCAAGATGCTTGGAAACACTTTTTACTACCTCTTCAAGCTCTGCGGAAACAGGATGTGCTTCACGGCCGAGTTGCATGATTTCATCATCGCTTTCGAGGTACTTAAGCGCTGTCCAGCGGGACGGGTAACGGTCAGTAAGAAGATTGTTCTTTTCAATGAGATCAACCATCTTGTTAAGCGCAGGATCAAGGTCTGGCCCGTAGGAAATGGAGAGAGGCTCCCACTTTTTGCCTTCGTTTTTCGCAGCGCATTTTACTGTTTCAGTCAACAGTTCCTGAATACCCTCACCTGTACGTGCAACGGTTTCAACCACTGGTACGTTAAGCAGGTCAGCAAGCTTATCAATATCAATTTTCATTCCTTGCTTGTTGGCTTCATCCATCATGTTCAGTGCAAGAACGATTGGAGCGCCCATTTCCATCAACTGGATTGCAAGGTACAGGTTACGCTCAAGCGCACCTGCGTTGAGAACATCAATAACAACGTCAGGACGCTGGTCAGCAACTACGTTACGCGCAACAATTTCTTCCATTGTATACGCTGTAAGGGAGTAGGTTCCCGGAAGGTCGATAAGATGAATTCTGTTTTCACCAACTTTAGTGAAACCTTCTTTCTTATCAACAGTAATACCAGGATAGTTACCTACGTGCTGGCGGGCTCCTGTAATCGCGTTAAACGCTGTTGTCTTACCGGAGTTAGGGTTACCGGCAAGAGCAACTTTAATCTCTTTAGACATGAAACATTCCTCGTAAACAGAAAATTTTGTGTGGCAGACAGGCGTGATTAAACACGCTCTACAGCAATGTAGTCAGCTTCGTTATTGCGCAGGGAAAGCGTAAAACCAGTAAGACGTAAGGCTACCGGATCCTGCAGCGGTGCACGGCCTACAACTTCCAGTTCAGCTCCTGGAACAAGGCCCATATCACGAATACGACGGCCAAGTTCTCCAATTGCAGTAATTGCAACCACTTTAGCCTTCTCCCCAACTTTTAATTCCCGCATAGGTATTGCGTTCGACATTCTAACCACCCTTTGTGAAATTGAAAATCTCTATCAATTAAATTCAGTAAAAAAAGTGCGCTGTTTTGCACACCATCGTAACCTATACTATTACTCTTTGTGTGAAGAGCAACCGCAGCCAGCAGAACCCTTGTGGGCGCTTGTAGTATCAGAAGAGCCACATCCACCGCAGCTGCTGCCGCAACCGCAGCCGCCGGAAGATCCCTTCTTCATAAAGCGTCGTACAAGATATCCGGCTGCAACAGCGATAATCACTGCGACAATGACAGCATCCGACATGGATACCTCCGGTTTACTTATCGAAAAAGAATCTGTTAATTACCTGTTATTACTGCTGAGCAGCATCAATAATATTCAGGTTCTTTCAGCAACAAACAATGCGCACAGCAAGATTATAGAGAACGGAAAGGTTGCGCATCATCATGATTATGATCGTGATCAAGGGGCTCGCATTCAAGCGTGCATGCAATGTCATCACCCAAGGTGAGCAGGCAGTCCTTTACCTTGAAACGACATGGGGAACATACTTCCACAACTGTGCCCGGAGTAAGTCCCAATGCGCAAAGTCTCCCCCGCAGCTTTGGTTCGCTACACAAACCTTTGATTCGGGCTTTGCATCCAGTAGGTAAAGAATTCAATTTACGCTTGCGTTTACAACATGGCATTTTGTGACCCCTCCAAAACGTATGCCTAGTGAGTAGTCAAATTGAAAATGATTGTCAAGGGCATTGAGAATGTAATTGAAAATTATTTTCAACTCAGACTCAGAACATTATAGAGCCATTTTTATATCACAACCTGCTGATTATGAATGTACATTGCCAAAGACTCCTTGCAGTCACCAACTGCAATCCGTATTCTAGTTTTCACTCTGGAACCTGTTTTATTACCACAGCACGACATAATTAGAACAGATGAACATCACCAACTATCATCACTCCGGTAAAAAAAATACCAAGGCTCACGACCAGTATTTACTGCTCATATAGAGCTTGATATTACTCAAAGAAGCAGCCGACGCCACCACCAGACCCAGCTGTTACCACCTGCTGTCTCAAGGTGCGCTGCTTTTTTCACAACATTATATATAGGATGCGTCATGTCACAACCGCTTCTCTCAGTAGAGGGACTCACAACAGTTTTCAACACCACAGCACACGGCAGACTTACGGCTGTTGACGATGTAAGTTTCTCTATCAATTCCGGACAATCACTAAGTATTGTTGGAGAATCCGGCTGCGGAAAAAGTGTGACATCACTATCCATCATGCGGTTAATCCCGTCTCCTCCGGGCAAAATAACAACAGGTAAAATACTCTTTGAAGGTACTGACCTGCTTACGTTACCGGAAAAAGAAATGCAGCGCGTTCGTGGAAACGCCATTTCCATGATCTTTCAGGAGCCGATGACATCGCTTAACCCTGTTTTCAAAATAGGTGAGCAGATTGCAGAAGTGCTGCGGTTACATGAAAAGCTCGATAAAAAAGCCGCTCTTGCCCGCGCTATAGACTTGCTTCATGAAGTAGGTATCCCTTCCCCTGCTCAACGCGCAAAAGAGTTCCCACACCAACTCAGTGGCGGTATGCGGCAACGAGTAGTTATTGCAATGGCTCTAGCGTGCTCTCCACGCCTCATTATTGCTGATGAGCCCACAACTGCGCTTGATGTGACCATTCAGGGACAAATTTTAGATTTAATGCACAAGCTTGCTGAAGACACAGGTACAGCCCTGCTCCTCATTACACATGACCTTGGAGTAGTGGCAGAAAACGCCGACGATGTCGTTGTGATGTACAGCGGTAGAGTTATCGAGCAGGCAAGCACGCAGGACTTATTTGCCAATCCGCTGCACCCGTATACGCAAGGACTTATCCAATCCATCCCTACTATACCGGCAAAAGGGACACGTATTCAGAAAGGAATGCTTGAAACCATCCCCGGTTCTGTTGCCCCGCTATACGCACTGCCTGAAGGTTGCCGATTCCACGAACGATGTAAGCACGTCTTCGATAAATGCAAAAAAATGGAACCGCCTTTATTGAGACCGGAAGCAAACAGAGAAGTCCGCTGCTGGCTTTACGAATAGCCATTTACTCTTACCTTACTGCGAAATAAAAAGCCCCGCTCGGTTGAACGGGGCTTTTTCGTTTATCCATTTCGTATGAGCTGTTCCAGATAGCCTTTGCTGACTATATCGTCTTCAAGTACAACGGTGTGCACTGCAACCTCTGAAGAGCCTGCCTGTGTGGCTGTCACTGTAAATACAGTATTGCCCCCGGTGTACTGAACATCTGAAACAGAATATGTTTCGTGTCCGTTGCCAGAGATAACATCAGAGAATCTCAGATGGTCATGCCCTCTTCCGAAATCCTGAATAAATGTTGTCTGACCGGATTCTTTAAAGTCTTCGGATGTAAACAGGAAGATGTCATCACCTTGTCCACCATTGAGAATATCGTTATCACCGTAACCACCATTCAAGGTGTCGTGCCCGCTATTTCCAATCAGCTTATCAGCACCATCACCACCGAACAGATGATCTTCCCCGTTGCCAGCTTTTAAGGTGTCATCACCGAGGCCGCCATAGAGCCTGTCATGACCATTCCCTCCGTCAAGGGTATCTGATCCTGAGCCACCGTAAAGCTTATCCTCGCCATTGCCACCTTTCAAGGTGTCGTCACCGCCTTTACCGTGCAACTCGTCATGTCCGTTGCCACCGTAAAGCTTATCATCTCCAGAACCGCCGTACAGGTAATCCTGTCCATGCGTTCCATGCTTTACAACACCCGGTTCATGCGCTGCGGCTTCAGCAGGAGAAAGAGTCTTATCAGCAAAGTGCAATGACTCAATATCATACAAAGTATCGGTCTCTGAACCTCTGGCAACTGTGTAGTACCGGTTAGCATCCGTGCCGTGGGCTGTTATGGTGTACTCGTCAAAATTACCATCATAGTACGCAGTATCTGTTCCGATTCCGCCATGGAGAGTGTCATCACCTGCATCACCATGAAGCTGATCATCGCCGGAACCGCCGTGTAATGTGTCACTACCGCCACCACCGAAGAGTGTGTCTGCGCCGTCTTCTCCTTTAAGAATATTGACGCTGTTATCACCCTTCAAGGTATCATCATGAGCGCTGCCAATCAGGTTTTCAATACCATTCAAGATATCACCTACAGCATCACCACCAGCGGCTGAAGCTCCAGCAAAATCGACCTGAGCACTTGCAAGTGTCAAATCAACATTAACGGCATGGGCAGATTTTTCATAACTGGCAGTGTCGTTGCCTGTGTCTACAACAACTGTTCTACCATTTACGTCTTTCACTGAACCGCCATAGAGGATATCTGCCCCTGTCCCACCAATGAGAGTATCGTTACCCTCATCACCGTAGAGAACATCATATCCTCCCTGACCGTACAGGATATCGTCACCACCACCGCCATGAATTGTATCATCCGTGACAGTCCGTAATACTATGTCATCCAGCAGCACACCATGCGTTGACATGCTCTGCGGCCACTCTTCAGTGAAGGTTATGGTTGTGCTGGCATCTGTTGCTGTAAACTTAATTGAATACGTCTCAAACAGGTTATCAACATCATTACTCTGATCATCCCTGACAGGCACCATACTATACTCAGTACCACCGATGAGGATAAGCAACACCTCATTTTGAGAAGCAAATGGATTATCGCGAGTAAGCGCCTTGAACGTTAACTCATACTCCTGCCCGACCACTGTCTGCACAGTTCTGAAAATTGAATCCCGACCAACACCGGCATCAACTTCCAGTACTTTTCCTTGTTCAGTGTTACCGTTCGGATGATACACTGTGTAGTCATGAATTTCTTTCGTTCCTGACCAGTCAGCAGCTCTGCCATCTTCAAAATCTTCTCTGAAAACAACTACACCATCTGATGCGCTGTCTCCGCCTTTAATGACATTCGCATGCTCATCGCCCTTTAATGTATCAGCATAGGCACTACCAATAAGATTCTCGACACCTGACAAGGTATCACCTTCTGCAGCGCCACCAGTCTCAGTTTGTGAATCAGACAGATCAACATGTACTTTTGAAGCAGAGTCTGCATAGCTCACAGTATCTGTGCCGCTACCACCATTGAAGGTTTCTGCTGCAACACCGGCATGCATAGTGTCATCGCCGGTACCGGCATTCACCGTAGCTTTGCCACCTGTTGCTGTGCTGAGATCAATGATATCGGCATCTGCACCGGTTGAGATGGTTGTGTTACCAATAAAGGTTGAATCAACAGTGACTGAATCTTCACCAGCGCCAGTTGAAATACTATTCCAGTTGCCATTCACGTTCAAAGAATCGTCATGGGAAGAGCCTTCGAAATTCTCAAAGCTCTCGAACTGGCCTGTCTTTACCGTACCGTCATTGATACCGAAGCTGCCGTCAGCAGCAACAGTAACACCAGTGGAAGACTGGCTGAAATCAACAGTATCGTGCCCGTTACCGCCATCAAGCGTTGTACGTTCATCTGCGTCCACAATAAAGGTATCTGCCTGATTAGTACCTTTAACTTTCTCAACAAAGTTGTAGGAATCACCAGTAGCGTCGCCTGTTCCACTATCGCCGACCATATCAACAGTTACTGCGTTATTGGATTTCTCGTAACTAACAGTATCGGTACCGCCGTAAGCGTTGATAGTTTCCTGAGCTGCTCCGGCGTAAATTGTATCGTCACCAGCACCAGAATTGATGGTCACCTCAGCAGAATCAACTGAGCCGCTGGAAAGATCGATAGTATCTGCTTTAGCACCAGTAGTGATGTTCAGTTCACTATCAGCCTGCGCTTCGACAGTTACATGGACAGCCTTGTCATCAGCTGTAAACACATTCACGCCGGACGCGCCTTCTTCGCCCACAACCTTTACGTTGGTGGATTCTGTGAAACGTACGTTTTCGAAATCTGAAGCTTCAAGCACAGTGCGCCCCACGGCGTCCGTAATCACAAAGTGCTCAATGCCGTTAACTGCTTGTTTCACAGTCACGGTGAAGGAACCGGAGCCATCTACCTCAAGGGTATCCTGCTTACCAGAGCCGATTACTTTTTCAAAGCCTTCAAGCTGTCCGTTCTGTGTTGTGCGACCAGCCACACCAAAGCTTCCATCAGCATTCAAACGTACACCGGTTGATGACTGGCTGAAGTCCGCGGTATCTTCACCCTCACCACCATCAAGCGTTGTACGTTCGTTTGCGTCCACGATAAAAGTGTCTGCCTGATCGCTTCCTTCGATTCTTTCGACTCGATTGTACTCGTCACCGGCGGCATCGCCTTTCCCGTTGTTTCCAACGAGATCAACGGTGACAGCACCTGATGACTTTTCATAACTGACAGTATCGTTGCCGCCATCAACATTAAATGTTTCCTGAGCAGCACTGGCGTAAATTGTATCATTACCTTCACCGGAATTAATGGTCACTTCAGCAGAACCAGCTGAGCCGCCGGAAAGATCGATAGTATCTCCCTTAGTGCCAGTGGTGACGTTCAGTTCACTATCTGCCTGTGCTTCGACAGTTACATGAACAGCCTTGTCATCAGCTGTAAACACATTCACGCCGGACGCGCCTTTTTCACCCACAACCTTTACGTTGATGGATTCTGTGAATCGCACATTTTCAAAATCAGAGGCTTCGAGCACGACTTCGCCAATGGCATTTGTAATCACAAAGTGCTCAATGCCGTTAACTGCTTGTTTCACAGTCACGGTGAAGGAACCGGAGCCATCCACCTCAAGGGTATCCTGCTTGTCAGAGCCGATTACTTTCTCAAAACCTTCAAGCTGCCCGTTCTGTGTTGTACGACCAGCTACACCGAAACTTCCGTCCGCATTCAAACGTACACCGGTTGATGACTGGCTGAAGTCCGCGGTATCTATTCCGGCACCAGCATCAAGGGTGCGGGTATCGCCAGCATTAACAATGAAAGTGTCGTCATGTACTGACCCTTCAAGTCGTTCAACAGAAGTATACGTGTCGCCAGCAGCGTCACCGTTGCTCGCACCGCCCACGAGATCTACTGTCACTTTCTCTGTAGACTTTTCGTAACTGACTGTATCTGTGCCGCTACCACCATTGAAGGTTTCGGCTGCGCCACCGGCGTACATTGTGTCATTACCGGAACCGGCAGCAACTGTAATCGAACCGGACTCCACTCCAGAAAGATCTATGCTATCCGCTCCGCCTTCTCCATCAATAGTACTGTTCGCACTTTGGTCTGTCGTAATTATAATTTCATCAGCAGCATCGCTACCGTCAATCTGCATATGGTCGAGACTGCCGCCAGCATTATCAACTGTAATAATATTACCGCCGTCAGCGCGTGTTCCGCCAATGACCAAATTTGAGATATCATGTGATCCGGCATCTACAGTTGTTGTAGCCTGTCCGTCACTTTGAACCGTAATGTTGCCGTACTTGGTAAAATCATTTTCGACAGTAAGATCTACTTCAAGACCGTTACCGCTGCCTTTATTGGTAAAGTAGAAGTCATTTACGTTCCGTGCAGACAGGTCAGCAGCCCCGTCACCGTCAAAATCCATATTCGCTGTAAATTCAGCACCATGCTTATTGGCGCTACTCTGACGAATAGACGCAGAGTAGGAGTCAGAGCCAGTTACGGTCAGACGGTCAAATCCACCGCCTGCGTCTACATAGGTCAGTCCGTCATCCGTAGCTATGCTGTCATTGTGTCTGGAACCGACAAACTTTTCTACGTTGGACAGAGTATCGCCCGTAGCGTGTCCACCTTGCACAGTGCCTTCACTGTTGCCGTCGCGCATGGTTACAGTAACACCACGGTTATTATCACTGTATGTTACGGTATCTATTCCGGCTCCGCCGTCAATGCTATCAGCACCAGCTCCGCCGGAAAGAACGTCATTTCCAGCGCCGCCATCAATAACGTCTGCACCGGCACCACCTTCAATCCGGTTGGCGTTTGCATCGCCTGTAAGCGTATCGGCAAAAGAGGAACCACGAAGATTTTCAATACCGCTGAATGTATCATTGGCAGCATCCCCTGCATTAGAGGTAGCTCCGCTCAAATCGACAGTTACAGCGCTTGTGGAATTCTCGTAGGAAACAGTATCCTTTCCTGAATCAGCGCTCTCTGAACCGCCGAAGAAATGGTCTGCGCCCTCACCACCCATAAAGGTGTCATTTCCGGCACCACCGTAGAGAATATTTGTACCACCGTTTCCAGAAATAACATCGTGCCCGCCGTTTCCGGTAATCACATCGTCATAGTCAGTGCCATGCAACTCATCACGCTGCTCACTACCTGTAATCTTGAAGCGCACTAAACCGCCTTCTGTGTACTCTTTCTCAACAAGAGTTTCTGCGCTGACGGAAAAGTTCACATCATGGTAGTTTGTTGCGGCATTACTGGTTCCGGCTACATAATCTTCAAAATCGTATGCACCTTCGCCCGGCATATCTGCATCATCTGCTGCTACATAGTCAGCATTCTCACTGATCTGCCCTTTTGTGCTGCTACCGGCTCTGACACCGGATGCCTTCCAAGTACCAGAAGCAGCATCAAAGTAATGGAGTACATTGTCTGAATCGACATAAATTTTTGTATCAGAGTTCAGGAAATTCGCACCCTGCGGCACAACAAAGAAATCAACATCCACAAATGGTTTGGTAATAATAAACTTGGCCACCCCATCAGGATTATTCGGGCTTCTATGCACATCACTCCATGCAATATGGGATGACGTTGTACCATCTGCATAGGTAACAGTGTACCCGACAGCATTATGCCAGCCAGCACGGTTTGAAGCACCAGAGTCACTACCGTAGGTCAGTGTATATTCAACAGGGTCAAAACTGCCCGCGACATCAATTGCAATGTCCTTTTCAACAACACCGCCGTGTCCATCCGAGGCAGAAACAGTAAATGTTTCCTGCCCGGTGGTTTCTGGATATGTAAGCTTTCCGTCCGCCCCCAGAACTGGAGCATATAAATTTTGGGTATCAGGGTCGTTGTTATCAAGCTGGTATGCCCATTCACCGCTTTCTGTGTTGTATGTAAGCGTACCGTACTTGCCTTCGACTGAAAGCTGGGTTGCCCCACCTTCACTTGTAAGAACATTGGCACTGCCGGTATCTTCTGCACCTACAGAGTCAACGGAGACTGAGTACGTAAGTGCGTTACCATCGGAACCTGACTCTGCATTACCATGATCAGCACTATCTGCGTCTGTAAACGTCAGCGTGCCGGAAGCAGTAGCACCAGTTCCAACTTCCTGAGAGTTATCAACAAGATCAGGATCTGCCGGATTTGCCTTCGTGCCGCTTTGCCCTTCAGCAGTGCCCGAAGCATCAGCTTTAAATCCATGCTCAACTACCGTTGCCTGAATGGCATCACTGCTCGAATAGTCACCAACACCAGCATCTGCTGCTGTTACTGACGCAACTTCAACCTCAGGCACATCGTTTGTGCCATGTACATTGATGGTAAGCTTTGACGAAACAGTTTCCGTTCCATCACTCACTGTATATGTAAATGTATCTTCAAGTGCTTTGCTTGCCTCACCAAGCGCAACAACTTCGCCATTGCCCATGTTCAACTCATATGACCAAGTACCATCAGCGGCGACGGTCAAAATGCCGTATGAGCCTTCGTATCTACCTTCAGTGAAGGTCAGCGTATCGGACGCATCTACATCCTTGACGTTATCCGTCAGCGTACCGAACACGACGGGGTTATCTGCAAGATCACCGGATGAAGTTTTATACGGAACTGCGGTTATAGCGCCGGACTCGACCGTCACTTCTGGCGCATCGTTGGTGCCGTGCACTTTAATGGTCAGATCGGAAGAAACACTCTCGGTGCCATCGTTAACAGTGTAGGTAAAGCTATCACTCAAAGTCTCGCTGGCATCACCAAGAGCTTTGACTTTAGCGTTAGACATATTCAGTTCGTATGACCAAGTACCATCAGCGGCGACGGTCAAAATGCCGTATGAGCCTTCGTATCTACCTTCAGTGAAGGTCAGCGTATCGGACGCATCTACATCCTTGACGTTATCCGTCAGCGTACCGGATACGACGGGATTATCGGCAAGAGCACCAGATGAAGTCTTGTACGGAACTGCGGTTATAGCGCCGGACTCTACTGTCACTTCTGGCGCATCATTAGTGCCATGCACTTTAATGGTCAGATCGGAGGAAACACTCTCGGTGCCGTCGTTAACAGTGTAGGTAAAGCTTTCACTCAAAGTCTCGCTGGCATCACCAAGAGCTTTGACTTCAGCGTTAGACATGTTCAGCTCGTATGACCAAGTACCATCAGCGGCAACGGTCAAAATACCGAATGAGCCTTCGTATCTACCTTCAGTGAAGGTCAACGTATCGGACGCATCAACATCCTTGACGTTATCCGTCAACGTACCAGACACGACGGGGTTATCTGCAAGAACACCAGATGAAGTCTTATACGGAACTGCAGTGATATCACCAGACTCAACCGTCACTTCTGGGGCATCGTTGGTACCGTGCACTTTAATGGTCAGGTCGGAAGAAACACTCTCGGTGCCATCGTTAACAGTGTAGGTAAAGCTTTCACTCAAAGTCTCGCTGGCATCACCAAGAGCTTTGACTTCAACGTTAGACATGTTCAGTTCGTATGACCAAGTACCATCAGCGGCAACGGTCAAAATACCGTAATCACCTTTGTACGTACCTTCGGTGAAGGTCAATTTGTCGGACGCATCTACATCTGTAACGTTATCCGTCAACGTACCGGACACGACGGGGTTATCTGCAAGATCACCAGATGAAGTTTTATACGGAACTGCGGTTATAGCGCCGGACTCGACCGTCACTTCTGGCGCATCATTAGTGCCATGCACTTTAATGGTCAGGTCGGAAGAAACACTCTCGGTGCCGTCGTTAACAGTGTAGGTAAAGCTTTCACTCAAAGTCTCGCTGGCATCACCAAGAGCTTTGACTGCAGCGTTAGACATGTTCAGTTCGTATGACCAAGTACCGTCAGCTTTGACGGTCAAAATGCCGTAATCACCTTTGTACGTACCTTCAGTGAAGGTCAGCGTATCGGACGCATCTACATCTGTAACGTTATCCGTCAACGTACCGGACACGACGGGGTTATCTGCAAGATCACCAGATGAAGTTTTATACGGAACTGCGGTGATATCGCCGGACTCGACCGTCACTTCAGGGGCATCATTGGTGCCGTGCACTTTAATGGTCAGGTCGGAAGAAACACTCTCGGTGCCGTCAGTCACGGTGTACGTGAAAGTTTCGTTCAAAGGAGTACTGGTATCGTCAAGCTCTCGAACCGCTTCCTTGGACATATCAAGCTTGTATGACCAAGTCCCGTCAGCTTTGACGGTCAAAATACCGTAATCACCTTTGTACGTACCTTCAGTGAAGGTCAATTTGTCAGACGCATCAACATCTGTAACGTTATCCGTCAACGTACCGGATACGACGGGGTTATCTGCAAGATCACCAGATGAAATTTTATACGGAACTGCGGTTACATCGCCGGACTCTACCGTCACTTCTGGCGCATCATTAGTGCCGTGCACTTTTATGGTCAGGTCGGAAGAAACACTCTCGGTGCCGTCGTTAACAGTGTAGGTAAAGCTTTCACTCAAAGTCTCGCTGGCATCGCCAAGAGCTTTGACTTCAACGTTAGTCATATCCAACTCATATGACCAAGTGCCGTCAGCTTTGACGGTCAATATTCCGTAGTCACCTTTGTACGTGCCTTCAGTGAAGGTCAGCGTATCGGAGGCATCCACATCTGTAACGTTATCCGTCAACGTACCGGACACGACGGGGTTATCTGCAAGATCACCAGATGAAATTTTATACGGAACTGCGGTTATAGCGCCGGACTCTACCGTCACTTCTGGCGCATCATTAGTGCCGTGCACTTTAATGGTCAGGTCGGAAGAAACACTCTCGGTGCCGTCAGTCACTGTGTAGGTAAAGCTGTCATCCAGAGTTTCACTGGCATCGCCAAGAGCTTGAACATCAGCATTAGTCATATCCAGTTGATATGACCATGTACCATCAGCAGCTACGGTTAATGTACCGTACTGCCCTTTGTATTCACCCGCGGAAAAAGTAAGGGTATCGGAGGTATCAAGATCCTGTGCATTATCCTGTAATGTACCGGAAACAATCGGGCTGGTTACAGGCGCACTGGTGGAAGTCGGTACTGCGGTGATCTCACCGGATTCTGCCTGTACAATCGGCGCATCGTTGGTACCGGTAATAGTGACCGTCAACGTAGCCTGACTTTCTGACTGGCCGTCTGAAACTGTGTAGGTAATGGAATCGGTGCGAGTCTCGTTATCGTCCAACGCAACAACATCCGGATTTTGATTATCCAGAGTGTATGTCCAAGAACCATCAGGGTTGAGGGTAAAGGTTCCGTATTGTGCATTCGGGACGGAATTAATGACCGTTAAGGTATCGCTATTGGCATCGATATCATTGGTGAGCACATTACCGGCCGCAACAGGGTTAGAAGCAGTTCCGTTTGTAATGTCAGAAAGCTTTTCAGCGGTGACGCCCAATGCATTGTTGTCATCAACAGCTAACACAGGACTGTTTTCAACATTCAGCCCCAGCTCTAGATCTTCTTCCTGCTGTTCAGGAGTAACATTATTTACGCTACGCGTAATTTCCTGATTCTCAATTCCATCAAGAAGCGTACTGAAGCCATTAAGATTTGAAGAGCCTGAACCTTGCGGCACATGAGATGAAGAGCTCGCGGACTCTCCCGCAGCTGTATCGATAACACCGTCTTCCCCAATGGCGGCAATAATTGCTTCGGCTGAAAGAGCAGTGCCATCCTGCAACGTAATGTCCAGCGCAGCAGGCTCTTTTGCAAACCCAACCAGTTTGAGTACGGAGGCGTCCTCAAACTTCAAAACAAGGTTTGAACCATCTTGAGCAGCTTGAACAGCGTTTAAATCGAAGTCAAAAGAAAAGTCCTGTGCTGTGGCAACTAAAACCTCCCGCACTTCTCCTGCGGCTGGCTTACGCAATACCTGAACACTGTTGTCACTTTCTATCGGTGCAACCATGATTCCCCCCCTAAAGGAAATACTGAAGCGACCGGAAGCTTCCCCAAGCTCCGATCATGCGGATATGTAAAAAACAGTAGTGGCGTTTATTACTGTGAACATATTGGATGAAATCTACTAAAAACATTAGATTATCTTTATTTCAACCCTTTTTTATGCCTTTTCCCAGACAGATAAAATAAAGACAAT
>NZ_JXMS01000025.1 GCF_001672295.1 Halodesulfovibrio spirochaetisodalis
ACGGAGAAGACGGGGACGATACTATTACCACCACAGGAAGCGCCTATCAGCATGTTCAAGGTGGCAATGGTAATGACACTATACGAACTGGTTCTGCAAATGATGCCATAATCGGAGGAGCAGACAACGATACCATTTGGGCTGGTGAAGGTGACAACTCCATATGGGGTGGAACTGGGGAAGATGAAATTCATTCTGGCTCTGGAAATGATACTATAGACGCAGGTGACGATAACGATACCATTTGGGCTGGTGATGGTACAAATACCATTGATGCCGGCAAAGGGAATGACATAATTCATGCCGGAGCTAATGCTGATACCTACAAGTATAGCAAAGGCGACGGTCACGACGTCATCTATGACAATGAAAGCGGTGCTGTCACTGCAGATCATACTCTGGATGCAATACGTTTCAGCTCTGATATCGCGTACAATGATCTTCAATTCGCCATCGACGGCAATGACCTGTTGATCACTTTTAAAAACTCCCCTGAGGACTCTATTCGCATCAAAGACGCTGCAACTAACCCTGAGCATGCTGTAGAGAAAATCCTGATTGAAAATCGCTATAATGCTAGCCAAGTTTCTACATACTATGTGGAAAATGCGGCGATTAGGCATACAACTTACTCGGATGGTGATGATACTATTAGCGTCCCTGTGAGTTCAAAAATAACGAAAATTAGCGCTGGTGATGGTAATGACACAGTTACTTCAGGAGACAGTTCTGTCATAATTGACGGTGGAGCAGGTAACGACACCATTACTACAGGTTCAAAAAGTGATGTTATTTCTGGCGGGACTGGTAACGATACCATTAACGCCGGCGGTGGTTCCGACACTCTGACAGGTGGCTCCGGTAGTGACACATACATCTTCAACATTGGAGATGGACATGACACTATCATTGAAGCTTCTGTAGACCCTACTTGCTCTTGCGTAGACACTATCAGCTTCGGTGCTGGTATCACTTCCAGCGATATCATCTACAAAGTTGATGGTAACGACCTTATCATTTGTATCAAAGGCCACGACGGGGACTCCATCCGCATCACTGGCGCGCTGAACGGTGCTTCACACGGCATTGAAACTATCACCTTTGCCAGCGGAACTACCATTACCCTCAATACTGTCATTTCCTGCCATAACTACACTGATGCCAGCGACACCATTGTGGTTCCAGCCGACAAATACGTTGTAGTTATTAATGCAGGAGGCGGTAACGACACCATTACTGGTGGTGACACTGTTTCCATCATCAACGGCGGTACAGGTAATGATTCTATCAGCACCGGTGGAAAAGATGACACTCTTACAGGTGGTGAAGGCGACGATACCATTAATGCAGGTGGCGGTAATGACACCATCACAGGCGGAACTGGTTCCGATACCCTGACAGGTGGCTCCGGTAGTGACACATACATCTTCAACATTGGAGATGGACACGACACTATTATTGAAGCCTCTGTTGACCCTACTTGTACCTGCGTGGACACTATCAGCTTCGGTGCTGGTATCACCTCCAGTGATATTATCTACAAAGTTGATGGAAATGACCTCATCATTTGCATTAAAGGTCACGACGGAGACTCCATCCGCATCACTGGCGCGCTGAACGGTGCTTCACACGGCATTGAAACTATCACCTTTGCCAGCGGAACTAGCATTACCCTCAATACTGTCATTTCCTGCCATAACTACACTGATGCCAGCGACACCATTGTGGTTCCAGCCGACAAATACGTTGTAGTTATTAATGCAGGAGGCGGTAACGACACCATTACTGGTGGTGACACTGTTTCCATTATTAACGGCGGTACAGGTAATGATTCTATCAGCACTGGTGGAAAAGATGACATCCTTACTGGTGGTGAAGGCGACGATACCATCAATGCAGGTGGTGGTAATGACATCATCACAGGCGGAACTGGTTCCGATACCCTGACAGGTGGCTCCGGTAGTGACACATACATCTTTAATATTGGAGATGGACACGACACTATCATTGAAGCTTCTGTAGACCCTACTTGCTCTTGCGTAGACACTATCAGCTTCGGTGCTGGTATCACTTCTAGTGATATCATCTACAAAGTTGATGGCAACGACCTCATCATTTGCATCAAAGGTCACGATGGAGACTCCATCCGCATCACCGGTGCACTTAATGGCACTTCATCATTTGGTGTTGAAAACATCAGCTTCACAGATGGTACCTCTATCGCACTGACTACAGTCATATCCTGCCAGAATTACACTGATGCAAGCGATACTATCGTAGTTCCAGCCGACAAATATGTTGCAGTTATTAATGCAGGAGGCGGTAACGACACCATTACTGGTGGGGACACTGCTTCAATCATTAATGGCGGTGCTGGAAATGACTCAATTAGTACTGGCGCAAAAGATGACATTCTGAACGGTGGCATTGGCAACGATACCATCAATGCAGGAGGCGGTAACGACACCATCACTGGTGGAACTGGAACCGATACACTGATAGGCGGCTCAGGTAGCGACACATACATCTTCAACATCGGAGATGGTCATGACACTATTATTGAAGCCTCTGTTGACCCTACCTGCTCTTGCGTAGATAAAATTCAGCTTGGTGTTGGTATTGGAATTGAGGACCTTCGCTATTCTGCTGATGGTGATGATCTGATCATCAATTTCAGAGGCAATGATTCTGATTCAATCAGAATTGTTGGCGCTAAAACAGGCGCATCTGCTGGAATTGAATCCATTTGCTTTGCTGATGGTACACAAATGGAAATATCGTCTGCTGTAACAATAATTGAGCTTACAGAGAATATGGACTTCCAGATGATGCCAGTTCCTGCCCAAACTGCGATTATTAACGGTTATGGCGGTAATGACTTTATTAACGTAACCGGAGCGACAAATTGCATTGTTGATGGTGGGTCTGGAATTGATCAGATAATGAGCACCGCCGCCAATTCTATTCTCTATGGTGGTGCAGACATGGACATGTTGTCTGCGGTCAATGGGAAGGCAACGTTCATTGGTGGCACAGGAAATGATACATTAACTGGTGGATACTTAGGAGATACCTACGTCTTCGCTCAAGGTGATGGACAAGACATCATCAATGATAACGTACCAATGACTTGTGTCGCAAACTTTGATCCTGACACCATTAAATTGGGGAATGGAATTACGAAAAATGACGTTGCGTTCTTTATGGAAGGGCCAAACCTCATTGTTTCCTATGGTGAAACTGATCGTGTTACCGTCCTCGGTCAAGCAAACGCTAAAAACGCAATTGAAACCGTGCAACTCGCATCAGGTAGCTCTCTCTCTTCTGCAGAGATAAACCAGATTGTAGCTGATTTATCCAATTACGCATCAGATCATGGTCTTGATTTTACATCCGTTGAAGATGTTAAAAACAATCAAGAACTTATGAATATTGTAACTGCTGCTTGGGATAATTAAACCCTGCTCGCCACACTGTTTTTTACAGCAGTGTGGCGAGCTTTTTATTATCTAAGGATGTTGCTGACTTTAATTCAGTAGCTACTTTTTTTAACACTCATGGAGTTAGCATGGACAATTTATGGGAAGGCACAACGGAAAATGATGTTATCACCGCAGGCAAAACTGATGACACAATAATTGGCGGAGCTGGTAACGACAAACTCACTGGGGGCTCAGGTAGCGACACATACATCTTCAACATAGGAGATGGCCATGACACCATTATTGAAGCCTCTATTGACCCTACCTGCTCTTGCGTAGATAAAATTCAGCTTGGTGCTGGTATTGGAATTGAAGACCTTCGCTATTCTGCTGATGGTGATGATCTAATCATCAACTTCAGAGGCAATGATTCTGATTCAATTAGAATTGTTGGTGCTAAAACCGGCGAATCTGCAGGGATCGAATCCATTTGCTTTACTGATGGCACTGAACTCGAATTTACAACAGCATTATCCATAGTCGAACTAACTAAAGAAACGGGCAACTATCTACCTTCTGTTACAACAAATACTCAAATTATAAACGGACATGATGGAATGGACACCATTATGCTCACTGGAGCGGGCTCAGTTATCGTTGATGGTGGAGCGGGAATGGATAGAATGATTCTCTCTGGGAAAAATGTCATAGCTTACGGTGGTGCAGGAATGGACTTTATTCAGTCAACTATATCCCAAGCTACGCTCATTGGCGGCACAGGACGTGATACTCTAATTGGAAGCCATCTTGGAGACACATACATCTTTAATAAAGGTGATGGGATCGACTACGTTCGTGATAGTCTAACACCACCTTGTATTGTAAATGAAGGGTCAGACACCATTAAATTTGGTAAGGGAATTACTAAAGAAGACATCTCGTTCTTTATGCAAAAAGAAGGGTTAATCATTTCCTATGGTGAAAACGATAAAATCACTGTTATTGAACAACATGTTTCAAAACATGCAATTGAAACCGTTCAACTCGCATCAGGTAGCTCTCTCTCTTCTGCAGAGATAAACCAGATTGTAGCTGATTTATCCAATTACGCATCAGATCATGGTCTTGATTTTACATCTGTTGAAGATGTTAAAAACAATCAAGAGCTTATGAATATTGTAACTGCTGCCTGGGATAACTAATACCCTGCTCGCCACACTGCTTTTACAGCAGTGTGGCGAGCTTTTGTTACTAACTAGAGAGAAATACGTGCACACTGCTTCCTTTTACAAAAAAATAATCCTCATACTACTACTCGAAATATTCATTACTATATCAGCTGGAACTACAATAAGTTATTGTAAAAAATTTTCTCTTGGCATAGTAGAACAGCAAGCAATAGAGCATTCTCCAGACTTGGATAAATTCACCGTAGAAACCCAGTTACAGCAAGCACGCTTGGATGATCAGCAATATGATTTTTACCCGACGTTGCGCGCACAAGGTAATAGTGAATACACTTCTGACTTAAGCAATGGGTGGGGGTCAGTTGTTTCTGTAGGTGATATTGTCCAATCTACAGGGACAAAATATCAAAACTCTGTTTCAGTACGTGCAAATTATGTTTTGTATGACTTTGGTACTCGATTTCAAAAAGAACTTGCATTAAAAAATGCTATTCTTGCTTCAAAGTCGACTGTATTGGCAGAGAAGTTAAAGCTGCGTCTAAATGTTCTGCAAACATATTCTGCAGCCATGTCTCTTTCTCACCGGATTAAAAATTTACAAAAAATTGTTGGCTACTCTCAAGAGTTGAATCATCTCTATGAGCGGCTGCTTGCTGCTGGCAAAAAAGGGCCAATTGACGCTGCAAGACAGTTTACTGAGCTCAAAAGAAAAGAAAACGAACTTTCCTTACGTGAATTTGAGTTTGACAAGAAACTTGAAGAATTAAGTTTTTTCACCGGATGCGCTGTTCCAGAAAAAGTTGAATTCACAGAGTTGCCGCAACCGGATCTTACAGACTTTTTATTTGATGTTGAAAAGCACCCGAGTATCGAACGCTATAAGCATGAGTTGGCAAGCCAACATGCAAAAACTGCTGCTTCCGAAGGTGAATATTTCCCCAAAGTATCGCTGTACAGTTCGTACCTGTTGTACGGCTCTGACGGGAAAGACATGGCTAAATCCTACGAGAACATATCTGAATCTAACTTTAAAGTAGGAGTTTCCCTTGTTGTTCCTCTTTCTGATGCATTGCGGAACAGACATAAGGTGAGACAGTCAGAACTCACTGAGCAGCGTATCCGTGCTGAAAAAAGAAAATTGCAAGAACAATTACAAACTGAGCTGAATATAAGTCAGCGGCAGTATAAGTATCTGATTAATGATCAAAAAAACAAACGTGACATGGTAAATATTCTCGAAAAAGAACTTAAGATGCTGACCCGATTAAAAAAGGCACAAGAGATAGATGCAGAAACGGCTATTCGCCGTAGCATTGTGTTACTAGAACAAAAAATTGCGTTAGATAAAAGTGTAATAGACCTGTCACATGAATTGTTGCGCTTGCAATATCAGATGGAGGCAACAAGACATGAATAGTGGATTAGTATCACTTGAGGTCGTTGCGCGTATCAATAAAGTTCGAATTGATGTGCCGAATATTGTTCGTGAGCACTGCATTTCTTCCGATGATATTTCAAGTGAAGAACTTGTTCGAATTGCAAAACGTCTTGGACTTAGAGCAAAAAAGAAAAATGTCTCTTTAGATCAATGCCACAAGAAATACCCTTACCCTATCATCGCTCAAGCTAGCGACGATACGTACTTTGTGGTGCTGGGCTTCAAGGAAGAAGAACAAACTGTTCTTGTGTACATTCCTGCAGAGGGTGCTACCCGCTCTGTTCCTATGGATGAGTTTAAACAGCTGACAACAGACCGCTACATTATCCTCAGCCACAGATTGTTATCTGAATCTGTACGCTTTGGCTTAGGCTGGTTTTTCAAGGAAGTATTTAATGCAAAAGGCATTATGGCAGAAATTCTGCTCGCTTCTTTTGTTGTTCAACTTTTCGGACTAGTTACCCCGTTATTTACACAGGTAATTCTTGATAAAGTCCTTGTACACCGTGCAATGACAACCCTTAAAATTCTTGCAATTGGATTCATTGTCATTGCAGTTTTTGAATATGTCCTGAACCTTGCTCGAAACTACCTATTTACACACACAGCAAATAAAATGGACGCAAAGCTGGGAGCACAATTATTCCGCCATTTGCTATCCCTCCCCTGCCCGTATTTTGAATCCAGGCGCGTAGGTGACACCATTGCACGTGTTCGAGAACTGGAAAACATACGTAACTTTGTTACTAACAAAACAGTCTCCGTAATTATCGACCTCGTCTTCTCAGTCGTATTCGTTGTCGTCATGCTTATGTACAGCATGCAACTCACCTTTATTGTTCTGGGCTTTGTGGCTGCAATCGGTCTGCTTTATGTATGCATTACACCAGAGCTACGAAGACGCTTGAATACCAAGTTCGAAATGGGTGCGAAGTCCAACTCCTATCTTGTTGAGTCTGTTACTGGCATTCAGACGGTAAAGTCTCTAGCAATTGAGGGAAGCATTCAACGAAAATGGGAAGACCATCTTGGTCGATATGTGCACTCAAACTTTAAAATGACCAACATGAGTAACATTACTCGAGGCACAGCCGGCTTCCTGCAGAAGCTAATGACGATCTCTATTCTTTACTTAGGGGTTAGGCTTGTTCTCAATAATGATCTTACTATTGGTCAGCTTATCGCCTTCAATATGCTTTCCGGCCAGTTTGCAGGCCCTGTCTTACGATTGATTGGTGTTTGGAACGAACTTCAGCAAACACTGCTTTCTGTTGAGAAGTTGTCTGACATTTTGAACCATCCATCTGAAGTGCAGAATGAAAATGCAATTGTTCTCAACAAACTGTCTGGACAGGTAGTTTTTGAAAAAGTTCAGTTCCGCTATGCGCCTGATGCGCCAATGGTACTTAACGGGATAAACTTTACAATACCTGCAGGTGCATGCGTTGGCGTTGTTGGCAGAAGCGGAAGTGGCAAAAGTACAGTTTCAAAATTAATCCAACGACTGTACATCCCCTCTTCCGGTAGTGTTCGCATTGATGATGTAGATATTAACCACGTTAGCCCTATCTGGCTTCGCAGTAATATTGGGGTAGTTTTACAAGAAAACTATCTGTTCAGCGGGACAATCAAAGAAAATATTGTGATGGGTGCACCAAATGCTTCGATGGATTTAGTTCTCCACGTTGCTAAAATAACTGGCGTCCATGACTTTGTATCAAGAATGCCTAAAGGGTATGACTCTGAAGTCGGCGAACGCGGGGAAGGTCTTTCCGGCGGCCAGCGCCAGCGCATCGCGATTGCACGTGCACTTATTACAGACCCGCGCATTCTTATTTTTGATGAAGCGACTTCTGCTCTGGATATTGAGTCTGAACTCATTATCCGCAGAAACCTGCAGAATATTGCCAAAGGCAGGACAATGTTCATCATTGCCCACAAAATTTCTATTGTGAAAAATTGTACTGTAATTTTAGCCATGGATAATGGGGAATTGGTTGAGGCTGGTACTCATGAAGAGCTCATGCGCATTCCGAATGGCTACTATAAGAAGCTGTATACATTACAGGAGTGCACAGATTGAGGTTCTTAAAATTTTTATCCCGAGACGATAGCCATTACTTCAAACCAATTTTGACTGAAATCGAAGAAACTCCGCCGAATCCACTGGGTTCGCTGGTTCTTTGGGTTATCATTACGATTATTTTTGTAAGCATAATCTGGCTTACCTTTGGTGAGACTGAAATTGTTGTTTCCGGACAGGGAAAATTCATTCCTTCTGGAAAAGTAAAAGTCGTTCAACCGTTGGAAACCGGAGTTATCCGCAAAATTTTGTGTGACCGTGGTGAAGAAGTCAGCAAGGGGCAGTTGCTTGTTGAAATTGACCCTTCTGCGACTGACCCGACGATTGAATCTTTACGTGAAGAGCTTAAAACGTATGAAATAACAATCATGCGTCTTGAATCACTCATTTCTGACCGCCCTTTCACTCCTGAAGAAAACATCTTCGGAAAAGAATGCGTGCAAGTTCAGCAGGATATATACACATCCCTACGAAATGGACACCAGAAGCAACTTGCCGCGAAGAATGACGAATTGTTGAAATCAAATCAGCAACTCAAGGGATTATCGTTGGAAAAGGAAGGCTATGTGGACTTGCTTTCCACGTATGAAGAGCAAAAAACTCGTCTTGATCCGATAGTCGATATCATTCCGCGCAATGAATATAATGAAATATTACGCAAAATTTTACAAAATCAAATTGCATCTAACAACGTCAGTGCAAAAATCAAAGAGGTTACAACGCACATCGAGCTCTTGCAGCACCAGAAGGAAGCACTGCAATATAATTTCACCAATAAGCTGAGTGAAGAACTTGCAGATTCGTCCATGAAGCTTGCTTCAACCAAAGCTCGTCTGGACAGAATCTCGTTCTCAAACAAAAAGCAGAATATTGTCTCTCCTGTGGCTGGAACAATTAACGAAGTCTTCATTACAACAGAGGGCGGCGTTGTTACACCGGCTGAGAAACTGATATCCATTGTCCCTAAGGACAGCCCTTTGATTGTAGAAACCAAAGTTCTTAACAAGGACGTAGGCTTTATTGAAAAGGACATGCCGGTTACCGTTAAGGTTAACGCCTTTACGTATCAGCGATATGGTACGCTTGAGGGTACCGTAAGTCAGATTTCCAAAGACAGTATTAAAGATGAAAAACTGGGCGATATTTACAAGGTATATATATCTATCACCGATCCACGCTTGAAAGTAGATGGAGAAATGGTTCCTATGAGTTCAGGCATGACCGTACTGGCTGAAATCAATGTAGGAACAAGGCGACTTATTGAGTTCTTTATCTACCCTCTTATCAAGTATCTGGACGAAGGATTAAGCGTACAGTAGCTGTAAAAAAGCCCTTACCATGTTGGATAAGGGCTTTTTTACTATTCAACACACAAAATCCCATAACATACTGTAACGCCATGCAACTTCGCTAAATATCTCACCCCATACACTTGGAAGACGAATATTTCGTATTATACAACACCTCCACTACCCTTTTCATCAATCCAACAAGCCATTACACACTTGCATTGGGACTTAATGCAATAGCAACTTGCCTGCATTGCTTTGCTTTTTCGAGAACACCCCGCTCGCTATCTATCCAATATTATCACATCATAAGTCCAAAAACTTTCCCGCCCTCTGTTTAGGCAGTATCAAAACGCTTGACATCTGCTTAAAATACGTCTCTAAGCTCTAACACACCTGTGCAGTAAACTTTGTTCTCAGAAAAAGACGCGAATCCATTCTGAGCACTAACAATGTTGGCAGTTTCTCTCGCCAAGAAGCTTTCAACAACGGGTAGATATATCCGTAAGTTATTTTAGTGTGATGAATGCTCAAGCACTGATTACTGCATCCTTTGAGCACACGAATTTAAGAAGGCCCACTCATGAAACGCTTTTTTGCATCAGCTCTTGCTGCTTGCATTTTTTTTGGCGCTGTCGGTTACGCACGCGCTGTTGAATTCAATGCTGTCGGTAAAACACTGTCTGGCTACGACTACATTGACGTTAACGGGTTCAGCGGTGATGGCGGTTCTTTTATCCAGGGACTGGATACACAATTCTCTATTATTGTCTCAGAAAACGTATCTGCTACCACGTTCTTCAGTATTGAACAGACATGGGGAGAGGCTAACGACAATATTGGAGTCGGCTCCGGCGGAGCAATGGGTGCTGACGGCGTTAATATCAACACAGACCGTGCGTATATCGATTTTACCGTACCTTCTACGTCTCTGAAAATCCGCTCCGGTATTCAGGGAGTTGGTCTTCCGGGAGCTGTGGCACCCTCCCCTGTGTTTGATGCCGATGTCGCTGCAATTGTCGCGTCTCAATCCGTTGGAGATAGCAATATTGCAGCTTTTTTTGCACGCCCGTTCAAGACAGATACAGGAAGCAACATAAAAGTTTCCACCATCGACTTCTTTGGGGGTGCCTTTGCTGCTGACTTGGGAAATGTGATTATTAGTCCCTATGGGTTATTTGCAAATGTCACTGCTCCTGTGGAAATGCCAGGTCAACGCATTGCAAACAATCACTACTGGTTTGGAACATCAATTGAGGCAGTAGCTACAGAAAACCTGATGTTCGCATTTGATGGCGTGTACGGTAAAGAGCATGGTCGTCTTGGTGGGTACTTGGTGGCAGGCAAGGTGGCTTACTCTACTAAGATCGCTGTTCCTGCACTTCTTTGTTGGTATGGTTCCGGCAATAACGACAACAGTGAAGGAGAAATGCCCAGCATCACAGATGACGCCTTTGCTGTTACCACTTTGATTGGTGATGGCTCAATGGGTCCTGACATCGGGTATGTTTTCGGCGGTGCTTTGGGGAAATGGGGAATAGGTCTGCATCTTGAAGAACTCACTGTTGTCGAGAAGCTGAGCCATACCGTGCGTATCACCTATGCTCGAGGCACAAACCATGCATCAGAAAGCATAAGTGACTGGGGCAAAGACGACAGCGTAACCGAAGTCGATCTGACCTCTATTTACAACCTGCATGAAGATGTTGATGTTGTTATCGACACTGCATACGCAATTACTGACTTTGCTGCTGGCGAAGATAAATACGTACACAGCGTATTCAAATTGGCAGTACTTGTAGGATATTTCTTCTAATACATACGAAAAAAGGTCGCGTTTACTGCGACCTTCTTGGCATTACTTTTTCTGTTAAGACTTAGGCTCAACGCTGGCAGCTTCGTATACAACAACTCCCTGCGTTACTTGCCATACCTGCATTCTGCAATGGTGTACTCGCTATTAAACAGCGGGGATGAAATAAGAAAGTCTGCTGAAGATCGGTTGCTTGCTGTAGGGATATTATACAGCACAGCAAGGCGCAGCAGTGCTTTTACGTCAACATCGTGCGGCTGAGGCTCCATAGGGTCCCAGAAGAACAACAGCACGTCGATCTTACCATCTGCAATCAATCCCCCCAATTGCTGGTCACCACCCAGCGGGCCGGACTTCATTTTATGCACGCCTGCAAACTGCGTTGCACCTGCCGCATCTTCTTTTTCAAACAGAAGCTTTTCCACCATGCTTCCGGTTGTTCCAGTGCCGTATAAGTTGTGATTCACTAAAATATCAAAATGGCAGTCGACAAATTCCAACATAGTTTTCTTGCAGTTATCATGAGCAACAATCGCGATATTCTTTGTTAATTCCATATGCTCTACGTCCTTTTTTAAACCATATTGATTGAATGAACATACCATACGCATGGGGTGTTACAGCCATGTTAAAGCGAACCAGATACTTCAGCAAGCTGGCATTCGTTCAGCAACTGATCCGAAACAAGCGGCTCTCTTCTGTTTCCATCAAACAACGTATAGTTACAATAAGTTGTGTGTCTTGACATGAGCAAGGGGTTCTCATAGCGTCAGAACAGGTGCTTCGAAACACCGTAGAACAAGCGGTAGCCGCTCTCGACAGTAGCGGATGTTTGTATCTTTTTCCAAAATTTGAACCTTGAATAAGGAGTTGTCGCATGACACGCCCCCAATCACACTCTACTGGTACAAATACTGTCGCTTGTTTGTATGAGATATCCGCGCTTATGCGCTTAATGCACGAACATGCTGCGGATGAGTACCCTGAACTAAATTTCATCTGGCGAAGCGTTGAAAGCTCACTGGAACAAAGCGCATCGTGCGTTGATGAACTGCTTTCTGAAAATGAACGGTTGCGACAGCAACTGGCAACATGTGGTGATAATTAAGTATCAAACAAAAGCTCGAACCAAATGGTTCGAGCTTTTTTATGGCTACCCTATTCTATTGTCCTGTCTTGTCATCATCTAAAAAAGAAAGCCCCCATTGCTGGGGGCTGTTTTTTGTTGAGTAGGAATCACCTTACGGATTTGATTGAGGGTTTCTCTCAAAGATGCGGAAGGAATTTGTTTCTAACTCAATAGGACCTCTTTTGTACTTAAAGACGATATCAGCATAGTGGTTATCTGGTCCAGGACCTACGATAAACGGAGCATCTGCACCTAAGTTGAATGGCTGTGCTTTAAACACTGCCCAAACTGTTGGTATTGGGCCACCACTTGCCAAGTCGCCAAATGTACCACGAGATTGCGGTGCTGGATCCCACTCTGCTAGAGGCACTTCAACTACATATGGGCCAGTACCAAAGCCAGTTTCAACAGGGTTCTGAGGAGGATCAGGGTTCACTACAAGTGCAGTCCACTCGTCAGGATTAAATACAAATCCATCGTCCGGACATGTGCCGCCTATTGGATTAATAGTAATCAGGATACGTGTAGGAGCATTCACGCTCGGACCTGCGCCAGGAGTACCAATAACACCTTGTCCTCTGAGGAAGTCCTCAAAGTCTTCAGGAATTGAGATGGAGTCAGGGATACAAGGAGTTGGGCCATCGCCTTTCGCAATAATGTAGAAGTCACAACCGCAAGGAGGAACTTCGTCTTCGAACAGGACTTCACCACAACGTGCCATCAGCTCATCGCCAAAGTAAAGAACTGCGGAGATGTTTGATTTCTGCACGTTTTGCGGGTTTTGTGTAGTGCGAAGAATTAGCATGCCAATTTCATCTGTCTCGAGCAGAGGATAGTCGACGAAGTCGGATACTGGCTTATCTGAACCAAAGGTACGGATGGAAGTAAATACAGCGCCAGTAGCTGAGATCTCTGTACGATCTTTAAACTCTTGCGTTGCAGTGTCTGAATATTCGAAAACAAAGCCAAATGGTGCAGTAACTTCAACGGAAAGCTCTTCACCGGCACGGAGCACACCTTCACCATCTATTGTAAATGTGAGGAGCTGGAAGAGACCCGGTGTGTCATTTGGAACAGCTTCGTTACCATCTTTAAGCTTTGCATACTCGCCACCAACAACTTTAATTACAGTCGGGTCGCTTGTATCCAATGTTCCCGGAGGAATCGCTTCTACTTCGTAAATCTTATCGCATTGTTTACGTTTAAACTCAGTAACTACGGCATCACCTTTTTTGAGGTATTTTACGCACACAATAAGTGGTGCAACGTAGCAGCCGTTTTTAGCTTTAAAGGTAAAGGTAACTTTTTTACCAAGTGCTTCTTCGTATTCTTCATTGGTTAAGATGTATCTAAAGCGTTCTTCGCCTTTAAATTCATCACCAACTTTTACTTCTTTACCGTTAGCGGTGAGCTTGCCTTTAGGTGGAAGTGCAGCAACAACAAATTCACCCGGCTTACGCGGTTTGTTTGAAGTTGCAACTACTGAGAACTTAAATACTGGAGGGTCACCAACAAATGGAATTACACAACAATCGTTGCAACGTTTGTCGTTACACGCGGGCTTGTAGTGCTTTGAATACAGATCAACTGTGTAGAAGTTATCGCAGAATATGTCATCACGTGTAAGGCACTTGATTTCTGCTCTGTAGGCTTCGCCAAGAACCGGAATCATTGCGCCTTTAACTTCATCAATTGGAATGTTTTTGTAGCTTCTCAGGTTCTTTGTATTCCAATTTGCAATATCCCGTACAGCTCTTCTAAGAGCCTTCTGGTAACGTGGGGAGTTAGTAGCAAGACCTTCTTCACAACTGCCCATGCCAATCAACAGAGCCTGTGCAATGTACTCGTAGTTAACGAGTTCACAACAACCATTGCCCAATGGATCTTTCATGAGCTTGATGGACATCCAGCAGCAGATAAGTTTTCTTACAAGATTCTCTGCCACTTCAAGTGTTTCACCACGTTTAACAAGGTCGTGAACAAGAGTATTTGGAAGAGTCAAGAAAGCTTCGCATTTACCCGGGGCAAGAACAGCACGCAGCTGACCTTTAAAGTAACACTTTCTTGGATGCGCGCCTTTCAGCTTTGCATCGGCTTCACAATCATATTCACAATTAAATCTCATGCCGCCCTTTGAATAAAGGAAAACATTTTTGGAGCGGTCAAGTTTAGCAAGCGCTTCTTGATCAAAAATGATGCAGCCGTTTTTGTCTGTCACACCAACAAGAATATCTCTGCCGCCGCAGTCAATTTTCTCATCCGTAACATCACAATTGTTTTTTGCGTAAACCTGTGCACCTTTAACAGGAGCACCTGAAACGCAACCCTGTTTCTTTTGAATGATAGGCGTGCTGCCAGTATCGTCAGTACTGTCGCTGCTGCCACTGCTACCGCAAGCTGCCAAAGAAAATGACAGCGCGATTAACGCCATAATTAACAGTGCTTTTTTCATTGTTAGTCCTTTTCTAAGATTCAAAAATTAACCAGACGAAACTATAAAACCACTAAGCTTCTAACGAGTTAATTTTATTAACCATTTACTAACAATGATAAACTAGTTGCAAAATATAATAGAGCGATTGAAAGCCGTATTTTTAGCTACTTTTATTTATTTTATTAATTACTTGAATTTGCGGAAAGTACTTATAACAAAAGATTAATTACTCTTCATATCTAAATAACAGCAGCTTGTTTTTCATTAAATTTTTTCACTAATGACTTTTTATCTTTTTTATTGAAATCAACATTGTTTATTAAATAAGTAACAATCAAGTAACATAAGATAGCTTGATCTATTAGATCAGATCAAAGACATTTTGCTTCAGACATGCAGTAGCATTCGACGGCTCCCCACTCACAACCAACAAAACAACCTAAGATCAATTGAGCACATCACGTACGTTCTAAGCTCAAAACCTCAAGTACAAAAAAGGCAGCCTCTACGGCTGCCTCTATTAACGTCATTGATACCACTGCAACACACCGCAGTTAGTAACTATATCACCTACAAATAAAAAGGGCGGAGGATAAAGCACAACCCCCGCCCCACTCTCTATGAATGCTCTTTCTCTCAAAATACACCCAATGTATACAATGATTAAAAGGAGCAACTTCAACGTACATGAATGAGCAATTTTATTTCCATGATAATGTCATTATTAACTCTAATGATAAAATAAAATGCTTCTTTTTTAAAAGCAATTTCCAGTACAATTGCCGAGGGCATAAAAACAAAAAATGCTTCTTAATAAAAGATAAAGTTTGTTTGAGTTCTTTAAAGACAGTGAAAAGCGCTCATATCTAATTCATTACAGTTTAAGGCAAGCTTCAACGTAAGTACCCACTTCCTTTCCAAGCCATATGCAAAAGAAAAGCCCCCATTTCTGGGGGCTAATTGTTGTAAGGTTATGTAACAAGCTAAGCTTAACCTTCTCCACCTTCTTCAGGAGCTGGAGCAGGCTTTCTCTTAAGTGTGAATGTACGGGTAGGTTCGCCATTAAACACTTCAGCGTCGCCGTCTTTCAACTGGTATTTGAATCTCAGTTTTGCAGACTCAACACCTGCGCCGAATACGAATGGCTGAGCAGCAAAGGAAGCTTCCAGCTTTTTGCCTTTAGCTTTACCTTTAGCGTTAGCGCTCTCTTCCTTATCTAAGGCAACTTCACCTTTAATGTCAGAAGCTTCACCGAAGCCGGTAGTGTAAGTAGTGGTGTCACCGCTAGTTGTCTTGAATTCTACAGCTTTGCCTTCTGCATCAAGAGCTTCAGCGACTTCGCAAGTCCACTTACCTTTGTAGTCGTCAGAGTTGTACTGACAATCTCTACCAGACTCAGTCATCCAAGACTTAACGTCAATAGCAATCGGAGTCTCTGCAGGTACGTTGAATACAGCTGCGTCATCTGTCACGTCTTCAGATGTAATGTCAGCGACTTCACCGATAACCGCTTCCATAGCGATTGTCTGTGATTCGTCAGCTACGATGTAGAGTTCGCAACCATCTGCATTATCTTCAGATTCATCGTATCCACAACGACCAACGAGCTCTTCGTTAGCAAAGATAGATGCGTGAATGTGAGAGAGGGTTACAACCTGATCTTCTTCAGCAGAGCGAAGCTCGAGCTTGTTAGCATCAGCAACATCGTCAAACATCACGAATTCTGCGTATTCAGAAGCTGCTTTCTCTTCTGTAATCTCTTCGCTTACGATAAGCTTATCACCCTCTGGAGAAACTACGTGAGTCGCTTTGTACTCTTCAGTAACTTCAGAACCGTAAGCAAATACGAAGCCTTTAGGTGCTTCAACTTCAGCACGTACCATCTGACCTTTTTCAAGCATGCCAACACCTTCAGTTGTAAAGGTAAGCAGGCTCTTAAGATCTGCAGGAACCATTCTGATGTATGGAGCTGCTGCATCAAGTGCTCTAACTTCCTGACTTGCAAGCTTAATGCGGCCAGGTACGCTTAAGTCAAACTTGCCTTCATTCATAGCTTCAACAGCATAAAGGTCGCATCTGCAATCAGGAGCTTTTTTATGTTTGAAGCTGGAAACAGCAATGTCACGCTCGCAGAGGTACTTACCGCAAACTACGATGTCTGGTACGTAGCAGCCGTCACAAGCTTTGAATTTAAAGAGAACTTTTTTACCAAGAAGGTTTCTGTACTCTTCACGTGTAACTTTGAAAGTAAACTCTTGGGTTCCTTCGAAAGTATCACCAACGCTTACGCGTTTGTAGTTAGCGTAGAGTTCACCGCAATCAGGAAGTTCGCAAATTGTAAACTTGCCGTTGCAACGTTCTTTGTTGGAGCAAGAGATAACTTTGAAGTTAAAGCGTGGTGGGTAGTAACGGCTGTAAGGAATGTAGCAGCAGTCTTTACCTGTAAGGTCACAAATAATAGGCTTGAGGCATTTTTTGCCAAGAGCAGTTGTGTACACTTTGTCAGACAGAATGTCTTCACGAGTGAGGCACTGGATTTCAGTTCTGTATGCTTCGCCAAGAACAGGAAGCATAGCTGCTTTTACACGCTCAATCTGACGTGCAACAGCTCTGAACTCATCAAGTCTTTCCTGAGTACGGCAATTCCAGTAGCAAAGCTTCTTAACTGTTCTTGCAAGAGCTTCACGGTATTCAGGAGTGTTGTTTGCAAGACCGTCTTCGTTGCTACCCATGCCAAGCAGGAGAGCCTGTGCAATGTATTCGTAGTTAACGATATCGCAGCAAGCGTTACCAAGTGGATCTTCCATCAGCTTGATGGACATCCAGCAGCAAATCAGCTTTTTAACAAGATTATTTGCTTCTTCAAGGGACTTACCGCAATCAACTACGAGGTCATGAGCGATTGTGTTAGGTAAAGTAAGGTTTACGCACCATGCACCCGGGGCAAGAATTGCACGGAGCTGGCCTCTAAAGTAGCACTTCTTATCCACGCCACCTTTAAGGTTTGCATCTTCTTCACAATCGTACTCGCAATTAAAGACCATGCCGCCTTTTGAGTACAAGAAAACGTTCTTTGTACGGTCAAGCTTGCAAAGAGCAGCTTCATCAAAAATGATACAACCATCTTTATCAGTTCTACCTACGAGAATGTCTTTATTCCCGTCTTTACCTTTTCTTACTTCTTCAAGTAAGCATGAGCTTTTTGCGTATACCTTTGCTCCCTTAACAGGAGCACCGGAAACGCAACCAGTCAACTTTTTCACTACAGACGGCTGCGGGTCATCGCTGCTTCCGCTGTCGCCGCAAGCTGTAAGTGATAAAGTGAGGGCGAGAACCGCCAACAATAACAGTGCTTTTTTCATTGTTAGTCCTTTTGTAAAATTCATAAAATTAACACTAGACGAGACTATAAAACCACTAAGCTTCCAACCATTTAGTTTTATTGCTCATTAGGTAACAATGATAATGTTCTTACAAAATATCATGGAGATGAAAAAAGCCGCTAAAATCAGCGTTATTTTAGTTTTATTAAAGAGGTTAGGTTTTTTAAAAGATGAATTATAAGACAATTCTCATTTCAAAATAACGTTTACTATTCTTTTTTAACACCTCAGGCTGAAAACAATAGAAAAAACGCCTTATTTTAGCAGATAAACATTATAAAGACGTTATTTTACCATAGCACTGCTTCAACTTTTACAGTTACAAACATAAAAACATCATTCAATTCCTGCCAAAGTGTGTATGATTTGCACCATACTTTAGCTAATTATTAGCATTTTCATGTGAGAGCATGCATATAACGACTCAATGCAATTTTGCGACAATGACTGTTCGCATTGAAATCAGCCTCACGCTTTAAAAAGAACGTTGTGAGAAAAAAAATGCTCAAAACAAAACACCACTCCGAAATTATTTACTTTTTATTTCTTTCACAAATTACATGGTGCCTGCTCTCTATGTATGGTTGAAAATGAAATGCTTGCATCCACCACGTACAACACACCGCATTGCATAAAAAAACGGGAGTGATTTTCGCCACTCCCGTCATGCACTGCTGCATAAAAAAACACTCCAACGCACTTTTCAATATGATGTTTTCTCGACTCTTTCTGCTTGATAGCCAGCAAATACAAACCGTACTTTAGGATGCTCCCAAAACAAGTCACCACTGCTTGTCTAATTTTTCACCAAGCATTCTACTGCTGATAATACATTCATTACACATGAATAGGTTTGAGCAGAAACAGTTTGTTCGCTTTTTATTCAGAATTTCTAAAAAAGATGTGACCAACCTTTAGCCTTCTTCGTAGTTGTATATATAATGCTTAGTTTTCCCCGCGCCGACGCCAGCCTACAATCTGACAGCGAAATTGTTGCCTCTATCCGTAAAGGTAACAGGAATGCATATGCCTTGCTCGTTAAACGCTATCAGAGCAAGATTTACAGCATTTTCATCCGGTCGCTTCGCTCTGAGGCATTAGCAGCAGAACTTGCACAAGATGTTTTTTTACGGGCGTTTGAAAAGCTTGATCAATATGCAGCTGATAAAAAATTCTCCACATGGCTCAATGCCATTGCCGTAAACAGGCTCAGGGATTACTGGCGCAAAGAAGGCGCTACCGCATCGCAGACAGAAGAGTTGGATATTGAACTTATTGACTCTTCCATAGGAACAGAAGAGCAGGTTGAGCGCAGAACAATCATGCAGGCTATCCACAAGTTGCCCTGTTTATACAAAGAAGCATTATTACTACGCTATAGAGATGACTACTCTATCCCTGAGGTTGCAGAATCCTTAGGAATAGGAACAAGTGCCGCTAAAATGCGACTTAAACGCGGCGTTGAGGCTATTGCCTTACTGGTGGAGGATCACCATGACTAAACATGATTTCACTGACATTGAAACTCAGCTTCGTGACGCATTCCGGAATTCACCGGAAATGCATGACATAGAGGCACCTGAAGACTTTTTATCGAGCGTGATGGAGTCATTGCCGTGTGAGAGAGAAGAAAAGCACCACACGTCTATGCGTTCCGGCATTATTTCTTTCTGGTCTATGCTCCGCAACGCTATGACCCGACCGGTATCCATCACAACCTCACCGCTTCAGGTGATGGCTGCACTACTTATCATTATATGTAGTGTGACAACATACCGTATTCAGTCCGTACCGGAATATACAGCTAGCCACTCTACGGTACGATTGCAGCCGGTGGAGTTTACCCTGCCCGACCCTGACAAGGCGTTTACATCTGCCGTTGTTATCGGGTCTTTCAATCACTGGCAGGAAACCGGCTTTGAAATGAAATACGACACAGAAAAACGTGCATGGATTCTCGAACACGAACTTCCTGCCGGAGAATATCAATACATCTTTCTGGTAGATGGCAATGCCCCTGTCTCTGACCCTTCGGCAGCTCTGTATGTAAACGACAGCTTCGGGAATCAGAATGCTTTACTGCAAGTCCGCGGAGCTATGCATGAACTTTAGCATCCGATCTTTTTTGTTCAGCATTGTGTTTGTACTCAGCTGCGCCTTGCAACCAGCGAATGCTGTTGCTCAGCACCATTCACTCCAGCCAAACAAACAGGAGCTAGCAAGCCTTGTGGCGCAAGCGCAGACTATTGCCGTTGACGATCGAGTGCTTCTGGCTGTTCTGAAAGGCGTGTATACTTCAAAAATTTCAAAAGAATGTGCCGTTAATTTACTTGCTGCCATTATTAGAACGCATAAAGACGGTCTTCCTGTATCCATTCTGGAAGCAAAAATTAATGAAGGGCTTGCCAAGAAAGTTCCGGTGGAAATTATCTGTACCGTTATTAGGCGCATATCTGAAGACATGGATTTTTCCAGAAAGCTCATCGCGCAATACCAAAGTGCTCCCCTTTCCGTACAAGAAATGCAGACAATGGTTGAAGCACTGGAACAACTGCAGGACAACACTCAGGTTCGGGATTTCTTTGCCCGTTACAAACAGATACCGGTTGCCATACGTATTGAGGGCATAAAAACATACTCTCTCTTGCAACAGGCTGGAGGAAGCCCCAAGCGGCTTCGCCCCCTCATGGCTGAAGTCATGAAGAACGAAACACGATTGCAACGTTGGAAAGAGCTGCCACAGCTTCTTGCAATTGCATTACGCACCGGTATTGAACCTGATATTTTTATACAAAAAGCGGTTGCTGCCATTAAAAAAAATAAGGCACCGCATGAACTTAGTCGCGAGTTCTCTTTGCAACCTCGAAATCTCGGAATTTCAACTAAATCTAACTGATGTTCGGGACATTCTGCACCGTCCACCCTGCAACACGATTGAGAGTAGTCATGATCATGCTCAAAAAACTGTACTGTTTTTTATTACTTGGAATATTTATTATTGGCTCAACTGCCTGCACCAGCCTGAAAGGTGAGTATTACCTTAAAATGGCTCGCTACGACGAAGGGGAAAAGCAGATAAGACAAGCGCTAGCTGAGGCTCCTGAAGACCCATCAGCTAACTACTATCTCGGGCGCTTACTGCTTGCTCAGGACAAACCGGAAAAGGCACTTCCATTATTCAAAAAAGCAATAAAGCTGAAGAATGACGACGATGATTACCACTTTTGGCTCGGTATCACCTACTGGGCGATTATGGACTATAAAAATGAGAGAAAATGCTACCTGAAAGCGCTCTCGTTAAATCCGCGTTCTACCTATGCTCATTTGTATCTCGGGCATAACTATTTGGATAACAAGGAATGGAAGAACGCTCACGACCAGTACAAACTCGTACTCAAAAGAGATAAATACGATCCAGAAGCCCTGTATAATATTTCAGCAGCGTTAGGCGGATTGAAAAAAAGCAAAGAAGAACACAAGGCATTACTTACCTACTTAAAATATTACCCAGACGGACAGCTTGCCCTGAAAGCTGTTGACCGCCTTAACGCCATTGGCGATTTCTCTTGGAGAAACAGCTACATTGGCAAACGTAGAGTAAGTTTTATTTCTGTAAAGTTTAAAAAGGGAACAGCGCAAATCATATCTGAAAGCCGCCCTTCCTTACAGCTACTTGGTTCAATGTTAAAGAATTCACCGAAATTACGGGTTAATATTGTTGTTTATGCAAAAGGGAAAACGTCTCTTGCCAAGCAACGAGCATTAGCCGTCAAGAAATATATCCTTGGATACATTCCAGACGTCGAAAAACAACAACTGATCCTCAGCTGGTTCGGCACTTCTGAAAAAGTTCGTGCAGGAAAGCGCGCCCTGTACTTGCCGGAGTCAGTTCAGTTCATCACTCACATCAACAACTAGGATTTGGTATGAAAACTAAGTCGCTCTCACTCAACGCACTGTTACTGATACTTGTTTTACTCTGCGCCACCACAGTGCACGTATTCGCTGAAGATACAACTACCGGAACTGATACAACATCAGCATCAGAGTCTACAGATACTTCTACTGATTCAACGACTGATGCTGACACAGCTGGCACTACTGATACCGACACTGCTACAGATACAGATTCTTCTACAACAGACACTGCCACTGACTCTGATACAACTACCGATACTTCTGACACTACTACAGGAACGGAGACTGATGACCCTGCAGACGAAGTGGGGATGTTTTCAAACCCGACACAAGCTGCAAAGGCTGAAGCTATTGCAGCTGCTGCTGCAAAGCAAACAAGTCCAGCAGTAGATGCAGCTTTAAGTGCTGTACAGGATGCTGAGCAGGCACTTGCGAACGCAACTCAGACGGATGATCCTGCTGCTGTTGCCGCTGCAGAAGAAAGTCTCCAAGCTGCCAAAGCTGCAGCACATGCTGCCATGGCAGCTGCTACCTCTGTTACCACAGCAGACATTGCTGCTATGCGAGACGCTAACATGGGCTGGGGAGAAATTGCCCGAGAACTCGGTGTACACCCTAGCGTGCTCGGCAAAGCCAATGCCAGAGGTCTAGCTAAAAATCAAAAAGCCAACCAACAGGATCGCGCAGAAGCAAGAGCGCAACGTGCTGAAGCTCGTACACAAGCAAAAGCTACCCGCGCTACAGCACGTATGAATCGTGCACAGGCACGCGTTGACCGTGCTACCGCTCGTAACACCCAAAAAGGCTACTCCACTGCTCCAGGCGCTAAAGCAGGCAGATCCGGCGATAGCAAAGCTGTCGGCCTTGGACAGTCCAAGCAAGGTTCCCGTAGCGCAAGTTCCGGCAATTCCGGCAAAGGTGGGGGAAATGGCGGAAACAATGGTAACGGAGCCAGCGGCAATGGTAGCGCTAAAGGCAACGGTAAAGGTGGCAGCAACAGCGGCGGTAACGGCAAAGGTGGAGGAAACGGCGGCGGTAACGGCAAAAAATAACTAATTTTATGTAACGGCAGCTCAACACTGTGGAACTGAATTGCTCAGGATAGCGTAACGCTTGGAAATGCACCTCTCTTTGCTTTATGCTACCGAACCACTCACCCGACAACAGCGGGCTGCCAATAATGAAGCTCTTAGCAGTAACCTGCTAAGAGCTTTTTTATTCAACCTATGAACTCTTTTCGTCCAAAACAGACGCATCCCATCTGTACTTGGAAAAGTTAATGCGAAAGAGTGTGGAATACAGAACAGGACACAGTATCAACGTCAGCCCGCTGGCAACAGCCAGACCGGATACCATTAACACAGCCATAGGACGCCACATTCCGCCACCGGATACAATTAACGGCACCAGCCCTACTATGGTTGTGATAGTCGTCATAATAATAGGTCTGGAACGTTGCAATCCAGATAAAACCAATGCGTCCTCAATATCAATGCCGCTTTTTGCCAGCAAATCAATCCTATCCAGAAGCATAATTGCGTTATTAACAATAATACCGAGTAAGCTGATTAATCCCAACAATGGCATAAAACCAAACGGTTGACCTGTCAGGAGCATACCGGGGGCGACCCCAATCATCATTGGCGGTAACGTCAGCAAGATAATCAACGGCTTACGTATGGAGTTAAACTGAGCAACGAGCACAAGAATCAACAGCCCCATAGCAAGAGGCATATTTTGCATTAACGCTGCCTGCGCTTTCCTGCTCTCCTCATCCTCACCACCGACTTCCAACGTATAGTTTAGCGGCCATTCATCAGATTCCATAAGCGCTTTGAGCTTAGGTTGAACATCTTTGAGTACATCAGAGGCATACCGGCCAAAGACATCAGCCATCACAGTCATTGTACGCACCTCGTCCCTGCGCCGCACATTGGAAGGTTGCCACGTAAAATATGCATTGGCGACTTGCGCTAAAGGAACGCTCCGTTTTTCTGTATAGGAATAAACATTCATGGCGGGAATTTTGTCTGCCTGATCCCGATAATCGTCGTCAGATCGCAGAACAATAGGGATAACAGTATCACCATCACGAAAATCGGAAACCGGTAATTCAGACATTTGCATCTGCATAGACATGGCAATGTCCTGACTACTTAATCCGGCACGGCGCGCGCTGTCCTGATTAACATCAATAACAAATTCCTTTGTCCACTCTCCCCAGTCATCCCAGACAACGGTGACTCCTTCCTCACTCATCAGGATTTTGCCAATCTGTTCGCGCAGGTCATACAATGTTTCTATACTGTCTCCCGCTACCCGCAGCTCAATGGAAGCGCCTGCTGGCGGCCCAAGCATCATCTTTTTTAATCTGAAGCGTGTGTCTGGAAAGTTTTCAATTAACTCCTGCTCCGTTTTCTCCAAAAAGCTATCCAGATGATCAAAAGAATCTATGTTAACAATAAGCGTAGCCAGATTTTCATTCTGCTGTTCAAGATCAAGCGGCAGATACCACCTAGGCCCGCCTGTTCCCACAAAGGTCAGTACAGACTCGAACTCCGGCTGCTTCATAAGGAACTTTTCAAGCTTTTCGTATCGACGCCCTGTGGCTCGAATGTCTGTTCCATATGGTTGCCAGAAGTCGACCATAAATTGCCCGCGCTCATTGGGGGGGAAAAAGATATTAGGAACAGACCTGAAGCCCGTAACTGCAAGCGCAAAAAGCCCGAACACCAAAAGCAACGTCAACAGTCTGTGTTTAAGAGCTAACAGCAAAACTTTGCGATACATGGTGTAAAGCCTGCCAGAAAAGCTCTCTGTGCTCGGCTGTGGTTTGAGTATGTAGTAGCACATCATCGGAACCATAGTCATGGACAATAGCCATGACGCCGCCAGAGTAAGGGAAATTACAACAAATAATGACCGGCAGTATTCTCCTGCCGCACTCGGAGCCAGCGGGATAGGTAGAAAGGCAAAAATGGTTGTTAAGCTGGCGGCTAGCAATGGGAAAGAAAGCTCATTCGCAGTGCTTCCAACAGCCTGTTTTCGATCAAGCCCTGCTTCCATTTTTACCAGTATGTTTTCGCTGACAACAACACCGTTATCCACAAGAATACCCAAAGCAATGATCATGGCTGCAATAGATATTCGTTCGAGCATCACATCAAATAAGGGCATAAAAATAAGGGCAGTAAGCATTGCCATAGGCACAAGCGTGCCACAAATTATTCCCACACGAAAACCGGCAAACAGCAGCATCACGATTATGACAAAAATAAATGCCTGAACAAGATTTATGAGAAAGTCGAATATAGACGTCTTAACGTATTCAGGCGTGTAAATAGCCATTTCCAGATCAAGACCAGCAGGGAGTTCTTTATTTATATTGTCCAGCAATGCTGTAAGCTGCTCTCCAAGCTTAATGATATTGTTTCCCACTTTCATACTGACAGCCAACAAAACAGCCGGCTTCCCGTTGTAGCGCACCATAATCGTTGGAGGGTCAACAAATCCCCTTTTAACATTGGCAATATCGGAAAGCGCAACACTTTCTTTCCCGCCCGGATATCTCAGCGAGAGCCTTCGGATGTCATCTACATTCTTAAATTCACCTGTGGAGCGTATATTAATGCGCTCAGGATCATCATAGACCTGCCCGCTCGGCTTAATAATATTCTGTGCTTGAATAACTGTTGCCAGTGCAAAAGGGCTGAGTCCTAACTCCGCGAACCGTGCGTTAGAAAATTCAATAAAGACCCTTTCCTCCTGCTCTCCCCAGAACTCCACCTTAGAAACTGTCTGGTGACGAAGAATTTGGTTACGGACAATATCGGCTTCGTCCTTCATTTCCCGATATGTATAGCCGTCACTGGTCAGTGCGATAAGAAAACCGAAAACATCCCCGAATTCATCGTTTACAAAAGGAACAGAAGCTTCAGCCGGAAGCATAGGAATAGTGTCATCAACTTTATTCCGTAATTTTTGCCACACGGGCGCAACATTACGTATGCTCTCAAAAATATTTACTTCTATTATGGAAAGTCCGGTTAATGACTGTGACTCGATATAGTCAATTTCTCCCATTTCCCGAATCTTTTCTTCCAGTTTGTCAGTGACAAGCTCTTCTACTTTTTGCGGAGAGGCACCAGGGAATTGGGTAGTGATTACTGCAGTACGAACGATAAAATCTGGGTCTTCCTGGCGAGGAATAGTAGCAAGAGTGATGACGCCTGCAACAGCAATGATCACAAACATTGCGATTGAAGTAATGTTATTGCGTAGACTCCATTCAGTAATATTCATTGCCACTGTCCCCTACTGTTCCTGAGGCCGTACTTTTTGTCCTTCCTGAATGCTATGCACCCCACGTATAACAACAAGCTCGTGGGGGTTAAGTCCCTTTTCTACTATTATCCCTCCATGCCCGGGGATACTGATTACAACACTGCGCTTGTGAACAACATTTTCCTTCGGGTCGACTATCCATACGTACTTCCCGCCATCCGGAAGCCCGAACACTGCTGCGGCCGGAATTACCACAAGCTTGTACCGTTCAGCCTGTCTGAAGTTAAACGTAACTTCACCGACCATGCCGGATCTGATCCGCTTATCCTGTGTAAGAATGCGTATTGTGACAGGAAATGTTGATGTCTCATTGGAGCGCACACCAATTTCTTTTACTTCTCCCTGTAGAATCGTATCCCTGAAAACATCAAAACGAATAGTAACTGGCTGCTCCAGTTCAACAAGCGCGATTAATCGATCAGGCACACCTATTTCCATCTCCAGCATTCCACGGGAGTTTAAGGTTGCCACTGGTTCCCCGATTACAACATTTGTATGAACTTCAGCAGGAACAGAGCTGATAGTGCCGGATTCCGGCACGAAAAGGCGGGTATACGATAAGTTGCGGCGTGCTATTTCTATCCGTTCACGTTGAGCAGCGGATTTTGCTTTCATGGAATCCAGATACGAAGCCGCAAGATCGTATTCGCTCTGGCTGATTACGTCCTGACTCACAAGTTTCTTTTTTCGGTCATAATCCAACTTTGCGTTTCTCAGTTCAGCAAGAATATCCTGAAGTGATGCTTTTGCTTCACGCATTTCCAGTTGAAAATCAGTCGGATCAAGCTCCGCAACCAGCTCTCCAGGCTTAACTTTTTGGCCTACAGAAACCGGAAGAGCTATTATCATGCCGCTGACCCTAAAAGAAAGTATGGTTTCTAGAACATCCTTAGCTGTGCCGGATGTTGACCACTCCCGTGTTTCAAGAACTTCCGGCACTCGATATACAATAACTTTCTTTGGTGGTGGCTCATTGGCTACATTATCTCCGCATCCGGTAAGCGCAGTGACAAGCATTCCTGAAAAAAAGAAAAATAATATATAGAGGCGCAAGGTCATAGCTCACCTTTACGATTGTTATGTACTATTATTGATTATGTTACGATTCCCCACTTCTAAAAAAATAACAGAGCCATAAAACTGCAACAACTATATTCGAAGAACTTCCAACAGCCTCTTATGATAACTAACTGTTACAACAAAAATGATCCTACTGTTGCATGCCTATACTTCATTATTTCGGACACATTATTTACTGGCTCATAATATTAACCAAACAAGAGAATACTATTCAGTACCGCGAAATATTATACTATTACGTAGAAGGTGTTCTTTTTTCGAGTTAATCTCCGCAGCTCATGGGAAAAATTCTGAGTTTAGAGGCGCTCCATGGACCCTGTCATTTTATCAGTCACTTTTTTTCTCGGGTTATTTGCCAGCCGCATAGGATTACCTCCGCTTGCGGGTTTCCTTATTGCAGGCTTTATCCTGAATTCTCTCGGCTTCAGTGCTTCTGAAAATATAAAAGTGATCGGGGAGCTTGGGGTAACACTTCTTTTATTCTCCATCGGGCTTAAACTTAAAATCAAACAACTTCTGAGGCCGGAGATTTGGGCAGTGGGTTCTATTCATATGGCCTGTACTGTCCTTTTTTTCGCACTGTGTTTTCAACTCCTGACGTTTACTGGCTTGCGCTTTTTCATGAATCTGAGCATCCAAACGTCCTTTCTTCTTGGCTTTGCCTTAAGCTTTTCCAGTACGGTTTTTGCTGTAAAGATTATGGAAGAATACAGGATGAGTAAGGCACTTAATGGCAAAACTGCCATTGGCATACTTATCATTCAAGACATTCTAGCCGTACTTTTCATTACATTTACTACAGGCAAAGCACCCACCATGTGGGCTTTACTTGTAATCGCACTGCTTCCGGCCGCCCGCTGGTTGTTCCGTGTCATCCTAACGCATACAGGACATGGAGAATTGCAGGTACTTTTCGGAATGATGCTAGCGCTGGCAATCGGTGCCGGCTCATTCGAACTAGTGGGCTTAAAATCAGATCTGGGTGCATTAATTATGGGGATACTACTGGCAACGCACCCAAGAGCTGAAGAACTGGCAGACTCTCTACTCAGTATTAAAGATTTTATGCTATTAGGGTTTTTCCTGAGCATTGGAATGGATGGGTTGCCGGATATAGATACGCTTATCGCCGGTGCTTTTTTTGTTCTTTTTGTCCCGCTTAAGAGTCTACTCTTTTTCCTGTTATTTACGCGATTCAAACTAAGTGCCCGTACGTCGTTTCTTACAGCTATAAACCTTACCAACTACAGCGAATTCGGGCTGATTGTCGGAGCAATCGGAGTCGAAAGTGGATTGCTGGCGAGCAAATGGCTAATTCTGCTTGCGGTTACCTTATCGCTTTCATTTATCATCGCATCGCCATTAAATGTACACGTAGAAGAACTTTTTGAGCGCTGGCGCGATTTCCTTACCCGTTTTGAAACAAAAGCATCTCACACTGACGAGGAATTCATTCCAAATTCAGTGCAATGGCAGGTTATTATTGTCGGCATGGGGCGCATGGGAACTCAAACATATGATGCACTGCGCCAACGACTTGGAGACGTTGTGCTTGGAGTGGATGCTGATCAGGACAAGGTAAAAAGACATAGTAAGGCAGGACGACAGGTTATTTTTGCAGATATAACAGATGCTGATTTCTGGCGAAAACTGGCCAAGCTGGAGTCTCTGAAAGTCGGAGTGCTTGCAGTACCCAGTCTTGATGTAAAGCTCTATGCCTTACGAACAGCACAGCAAGCCGGCTCATTGTGTCGGCTTATAGCCATAACAGAATATGATGATGAGATTGATCCACTATTAGAAGGTGGAGCAAACTATGCATTCAACATATTTGATGAGATGGGAATTGGACTAGCGACAGAAATTGCCTATCAATTAAACCCATCTGAAGAGAATGTATGCCTTTCAAGCAAACAAATGGGCTGCGAATCTCTTCCACTAAAAAAGCAGGACAGCCTGGATTAGCTGCCCTGCCTTACAATAATTTTACTAATGGTCAGAAACCATAATGTAATCCTGAGCCTTACGACTGCTATGACAATTAATACAGCCAGCAACCTGTCCTGCTTTATCTACCGTGCCATCTGGACTGAACTTTGCCCAGTACCAGTTTCCGGCTTCAGGGTTATAGCCGTCCACTTTATACATAACCGTAATCGCCGCGAGTTTCTTTTCTTTGGTCAAGTTCTCTTTCACTATTATAGTGCCATTGGTCTTAGGGTATCCCTTTTTTGACAAGCCGGCTTTGTTCACAAACACTTCATGCAACGGGCCATGTGGTGCCGCTCCGGGCTGTATTCCTTCATGATCAGGCCAGTTGTCCCATTTTTTATATGGATCTTCATGAGTAATCGTAGTCCATAATGCTTTTGCGTCAGGAGTATCGGCTAATGCCGGAGTCACCCAAAGCATAACAACAGCAAAAACGAAGAATAATTTTTTCATACTAGAATCTCCTTAAACAACAATTTGTCCAGTTAGACTCTACCTACATATCACCCTGTTGGTTCCGGTTCCTTTATTTAGCACGAGTACATTGGAGAATGTTAGAAAAGAAAAGCCCCCTACATTTTCATGTAAGGGGCTAAGTGACATGCAATATTACACAACAAGGTCAAAACTAAGCGGCGTTCCTTTTGGAGTCGCAATCTTCACTTTTTTCCCGATAATTGTATCATAGTGTCGAGTATGTAACCCATTCCCAGGGCGAATACTGCGCACGTTTTCGTGCGTAAATATTTCCCCGGCTTTCATGTCTTTCACTACGAAAAGTGAACGACGGAATGCGGTGCTCACCTGCTGTTTTTCTGTCAAATCGTAACTGACCGTACCTAATGCTTCTTCTACGGTACGAATGTCATCTACCATTTGCTTAAACTCGTGCGGCTCCATTGAGAAACCGGAATCCGGCCCGCCGTCAGCGCGGGAAAGAGTAATATGCTTTTCCACCACTTTTGCGCCGATGCTCACGGCAGCAACTGCTACCGCAGACCCCATTGTGTGGTCTGACAATCCGGCAACACACTTAAATGTTTCGGAAAGATTCGGAATAGTGAGCAAATTAGCTTCTTTTGGGAGTGCAGGATACGCAGAGGTGCATTTCAAAAGAACAATCTCTGGGCACCCGTTATTGCGCAAAGTTTTTACAGCTTCGTCAATCTCAGAAAGACTGCCCATGCCTGTGGACATAATTACCGGCTTTCCAGTTGAAGCAATTTTCTTAAGCAACAACATATCGACCAGCTCAAAGCTTGCAACCTTATGGCAAGGAACATTCAATTCTTCTAAAAAGTCCACCGCAGTGGCATCAAAAGGAGTTGAGAAGCAGTCAAGTCCCAGCTCATTAGCATACTTAATGAGTTCGGCATGCCACTCCCAAGGAGTATGTGCTTCATCATAAAGATCGTAGAGTGTTCTTCCTTCCCACGCTGTTCCCTTAACCACAAAATGCTCATTATTGCAGTCGATGGTTAACGTATCTGCAGTATATGTCTGCATCTTGATTGCGTCTGCGCCAGCCTTAGCAGCTTCAGCAATAATCGCTTTTGCGCGATTAATATCCTGATTATGGTTGGCGGAAATTTCAGCTATTATATAGGTTGAAGAGTTTCTAGAAAGAGTCTCAAGCAACTTCGACATTTCATATTCCTTACAGCGATCCTACACAAGTTAGCATGCAATACCGTCATAAATACTAGATTTGTACTACAACTGCTGCTGCAGATAAACCTACACCAAAACCAGCAAGAAGCACTTTATCACCTTGTTTGATAGTTCCACTGTCCAAGGCTCTTGCTAACGCTATGGGGATAGTATTTGAAACAGTATTACCACCATCTTTTACATCAATCACAAATTTTTCATTTGGAATTTTGCATTTTATGCGTAGATTATCCAGCATAAATTTGTTTGCCTGATGCATTACCACATGATCAATATCTTCATAAGAAAGCTCTTCTGTATCCATACAGCGTTGTATGAGATTAGGTACAATATCTAAAGTAAACTGAAAAATAGCAGGACCATTCATATAGAGCTTATCATACGCTTTATGACCTGCAATAAGAGTTTTCTCTTGTTTTTTCAGCTTTTCTGTAGCAGCACCACTATGCGGGACTATAAGGTTATGAGCTTGCTCTCCGTTTGTATAAAATGCAAACTTGCCAATCTCATTGTGCAAACTTTTCTCAACAATCGTTGCTGTAGCACCGTCACCAAAAAGAGTTCTCACCCCCCTATCATCTTCATCAAGGAGCTTTGAATACGTTTCAGCAGTGATAAGTAAAATGGTTGAAGCCTGTCCCGAAGCGATTAGCCCATGTGCAATAGATAACCCATACACATATCCTGAACAGCCTAGATTATAGTCAAAGGCAATCACGTGATCGCTCAACCCGAGCTCTGACTGGGCTAAACATGCATTGGGAGGAATAGTATAGTCAGGAGATTCTGTGCAGAAGACCAGTCCATCAACGATGTCACGTAACGCAGGTTCAGACTTAAATATTTTTTCTGCTGCTCGTACTCCTAAATCTAAGGCAGTCTCTTCCTTCGCTACTATATATCGTGTTTCAATCCCTGTTTTTAATACGATCTTATCTGCACTCCACTCAGGAAAAAGCTCAGCAAGTTGAGTATTCGTTAAGCTAGCTTCTGGAAAATGATATGCGATAGAACGGATGCGACTCATAACTGCCTCCATGACAATTCACGCCGTAATAACTAATCAGATTATTTGCAGGTGGCCTATGGAGATATATTAAAGTTCTCCTCTGCTCTGGAAAAACGCTATTGACTAATAATAGTCCATACATCGTTTACAGTTTGTGCCTTCGCCAACGCCTCTATATCTAAACCTTTAGAAAAAGTATTATCTACATAGACCTGCAATTCAAGAATTGCCATTGAGTCCCAGTCCTTAAATTCGCTCAGCGGTTCCTCACCGTTCAAAGTATCAGTTGCAACGGCTAAAATAGCTTCTAAACTTCTTAAAAAATCTTCTTTCATAACGATAACCTATTTTAATATTAGGAATAGTCTATTTACGATCGCGCCAAGGGCACCCATTCCACTTCTCGAGAGGAACAGGCGCCTTAGGAATAACAATAGTGCGTGATCTATTTAAGAAGGCTTCCTTCGTGAGTACATATTTCAGCAAATTGATTTCCTCACCATGCTTAACAATGCGCTCATCTTGGGAAGGGATACGAGTATAGCCACTTGCTTCATGAAGTCTACTAACCCGATTTCCTTCAAATACAGATATATGAATTTCGTTAACAGCGAGTGCTGTAAATAAAAAATTATACAGCATAGCCAATGCAGGAATAGCTAAAACAGAGTGCTCTACTTCACCAATATAAAATCCACATTCGGTAATTTTATTCGCTGAATCATATTCTGCAAAACTGCAATAGCCGATATCAATATTATCTGTTTGAATTATCCAGTGATAAAAATCCGGCTTGGAATATGAGTTTACAATCCACTGTTTTTGCGCATGAATATCATCAGAAATCTCTGTTATCATTTGCGATGCTATTCTTGGTGAAAGACGCCAATCCAATATTTTTCGTGCGTCTTCTAGCTCTATTTCCCTAAATTGCAGCACCATATCTCCTGCATATCATATCAACGAGGCTGGCAGCCCACTGTATCTATCACTTTAGTTAACTGCTGCCATCGCAGATACAATCTTTTCATAAAATTGACCCAACCCTTTCAGGTAAGGACACAGCTTAGCCGCTTGTTGTAATCCAACGTCTGGAAGCAGTGACACAGGAGTACTTAAACTGTGCCTTTCTAAATAATTCACTACATCTCGTTGATTCTCAGCAACGACAATAGTAGAAAATGGGGATTGGAGCGCACAAAGCTCCCAGCAAGTGGAACCTCCTGCAGTAATCGTAAAATCTGCCCAGAGCATGAGTTCTGCCATATCTGAAGCATATTTTATTACCTCTACTTGTGCAGAACAACGTTGAAGCAAATCATCCCAAGCAGCTAACGAAGTGCCCCCTGCAACAACACGTAAGCTGACACCACTCCACATAGGCAACTTAAATAGATCACGCAACATATCAAATCTGTGTTCCATATCCCCACCACCTAGGGTAAGCAGCACATTCCGAACTTGTAATTCAGTTTGCTTCTGCATTGCAATTGGAATCGCGTTCAAAACCTCTTGCCGCAAAAGAATATACTCTATTCCCAATAACTTATGTCCTATTGAGCCTTGATATGAGTAGCGCTCTGCACCGACATTCTGGTTTAAAAGAATATCACAACAGTATTCTGGTAAATGATTACAATCATCTATCACCAAAAGCTTGTAACCAGCATCACATACAGACTTTTGATCGGCATATGTAAAATGATAGCCATCAAAAACCACCCAGTCTACAGTGTACTTTTCCATAACAGCAAAAAGATGCTGGAAATTTTGGGTAGTTTCAATTTCTTCTTCAAGAAACTCAACATCAATCTGCTCAGTTCGGAGACGCTCACAGACCCATGGAATAGTAATACGCCCAACTAAGATCACAGAGTTACCGTTGCTTGCCCATGCCTGCGCCAGTGCCAAACAGCGCATTACATGTCCTGCACCAATGTCAGGAGTTGCATCAGCACGAATTACAAGCACCTCACTCATTATAGTTGCTCAGTCTCTTTTAATGCACGATACATTGCTTCTGCCCGAACCCAGTCTTCTTCTGTATCAATATCTTGCACTCGATGGCGCGGCACCTGAACTCCCACAGCTTTCCCCTCCTGGAAGTCATTTCCATTAAGTAAAAACTCTCGTGTTCCCCAATAAATTTGCCCAGTGCCATGATAACTCTCAGGTAAATCCTGAGAACGAACTCGAATAAATTGTGGCTGGCTCATACTCATTCGCCCTTCTGAGTCTTGTTCCAAGGCCCAATGAGTTGGAAAGTCATACGTTGTAATCGTAAAAGAAGCAGGCGCGGTTTCAAGGGCTTTGTATGTTAATTTTAGATCCGAAACAGTTGTAAAAGGGGTCGTTGCGTAAATACAACACACGGTATCAACTTGGACACCCTGCTCCAAATAGTGATTCAGAGCATGAACGACAACAGGTGTCGTCCCAGTAAAATCATCTGCAAGCGCTGGAGGACGCATAAAGGGGACGTCAGCTCCATACTTTTTTGCAACATCCGCGATTTCTGCGTCATCAGTAGAAACAACCACTGATGAAAAAAAACCAGACTTCAAAGCGGCTTCGATAGAATAAGCAATGATGGGTTTTCCACAAAATGGACGAATATTTTTACGAGGAATACGCTTGCTTCCACCTCGAGCAGGTATCACCGCTATATGCATGATTCTTCCTTATAGCTAGATATATGTGCCAGTAATTATTACAGTTATTTGCTGGGCAAGAACAAAAAGTATGACTGTAAGGGATAATTAGACTATGCTGAGAGTGAAGACACTACCCGATCAACATCGGCTTCATCCATACCTACCCACATTGGCAAGCTGATAATCTGCTCGTATGCCTTTTCTGCATTCGGGCACAGTCCTTTTTTATAGCCAAGCTTTTGGTAATAGGGATGCAGATACACCGGGATATAGTGGACATTAACCCCGATATTGTCAGCACGCATTTTTTGAAAGACAGCGTCCCTGTCGTCAACACGCACAACATAGAGATGGTAGGCGTGACGAACATTTTCAGCTTTATGAAGAGAAATCGCACAACTTGAATTCAATTTAGAATCATACCACGCGGCAACTTCACTACGTTTAGCAAGCCAGTCATCCAGTTTAGCAAGCTGAGAAACGCCCAACGCACATTGCACATCAGTAATCCGGTAATTGAAGCCAAGGTCTGTCATTTCATAAAACCATGCTCCCTCTTTTTCCCTTTGATGTGCATCGGTTGTTATACCATGACTACGAAATGCCCGCATTTTAGATGCTAACAACTCATCATCGGTAACAGCCATCCCGCCTTCACCGGTTGTGATGTGCTTAACTGGATGGAAGCTGAACACAGTAATATCGGCAAGCGTCCCAACGGAGGTATCGTTATAGGCTCCTCCAATAGCGTGGCATGCATCTGCAACCAACGCGATGTTATGTCTATTTGCTAAAGATTGCAGGGCATCCCAGTCACACGGTTGCCCTGCATAATCAACAGCAATGATTGCTTTTGTTTTCGCAGTAATATTTGCTTCAACAGATTCAATATCAATAAGCAGTGTATCCAACGAAACATCTGCAAACACTGGAGTAGCACCACAGTAAAGGACACTGTTTGCTGTTGCCGCAAACGTCATTGCCGGAACAATGACTTCATCTCCCTTCGAAACATTCAGGGCATACATTGCAGCATGTAACGCAGCAGTACCGCTGTTAACAGCGACACCATGCTTTGCACCTGTATAATCACAAACAGCTTTTTCAAAGAGCCCTACTCGAGGCCCGGTGGTAAGCCAGTCCGACTTTAACGCATCCACAACGGCCTGAATATCATCATCACCAAGAATCTGCCGTCCGTAAGGTAAGAAAGGAGCATTACTCATCAAATTACTCTTCAGCGTATTTGTCGAAATCAATAATTTCTTCGACAGTCATAAAATCAGGGTTATTACCTGAATGATAAGCATACCCTTGAGGGACTGGAGTTCCCGTCTCGCCTAATGCGTTACATGTGTAGTTGCAATGAACAGAATGGAACGTGATTGAAGGACTGATAACATAGTGATCAGCAAACTCGAGAGTAAGGTGAGAATCGTCTGAAGGACACATAATTTCATGCAGCTTTTCACCAGGGCGGATACCAACTATTTTTGCCGGCACATCTGGACCATAGGCTTTTGCCAAATCCATAATACGCACAGAAGGAATCTTAGGTACAAAGATCTCACCGCCCTGCATTCGCTCAAAGTTTTTCAATACGAAGTCCACACCCTGCTGCAAGCTGATCCAAAAACGAGTCATGTCTTCATGGGTAACTGGTAAGTGATCAGTACCATTCTGGAGAAGTTTCTTGAAGAAAGGTACAACAGAACCACGAGAACCAACAACATTACCGTATCGAACAACAGCAAAACGAGTATCTCTATCACCAACATTATTGTTAGCTGCAACAAAGAGTTTGTCAGATGCAAGTTTGGTAGCACCGTATAAGTTAATTGGATTTGCGGCTTTGTCAGTAGAGAGTGCAATAACTTTCTTAACATTATTAGCAAGCGCAGCTTTGATTACATTCTCCGCACCATAAATATTGGTTTTAATACACTCCATCGGATTGTATTCTGCTGCTGGTACCTGCTTGAGTGCTGCTGCGTGAATAACATAATCAACACCATTCATAGCCTGCATGAGACGTTCAGAATCACGAACATCACCGATAAAATAGCGCATACAAGGAGCATTGTACTCCTGCTGCATTTCAAATTGCTTCAATTCATCGCGTGAGAAAATAATCAAACGTTTCGGAGAGTACTTTTCCAAAATCGTTTTTGTGTACTTTTTCCCGAAAGACCCTGTTCCACCTGTAATCAAAATCGTCTTGTTATTGAACACGTTCTATCAATCCATTCGTTAAATGCAGTTTATATCTTAAAATTACATTACGCTACGCAGCGCATCGTCAGAAGCAAGCTCAGCAGACTTGTTTTTTAGACTTTTTTTATACTCAGACAGCACTTCTTCTGCATTTCCATGCATAATCAACTGTCCCTTTTCCAACCAAATAATGCTGTCACATTTTTCAACAGTTGTAAGACGATGTGCAACAATTGCGACTGTTATCCCTTCAGATAATTTTTCAACTGTCTCTTGAATATGCTGCTCTGCTGCACCATCAAGTGCGCTTGTAGCTTCATCAAAGAATAATATCTCTGGACTGTTATACAAAGCTCTTGCAATAGCAACTCGCTGAATTTGTCCCCCGGACAATCGTACCCCTCTTTCACCCAGCACTGTATCCAAGCCATCTGAAAGCTGACTAATAAAGTCGATTGCAGCCATTTGACAGCACTTTAACACTTTTTCTCTATCTATTTCCTCACCCCATTTAGAAAAGGCAATATTTTCAGCAAAAGAGGCATTTAAGAGAAAAGGCTGTTGTGGAACGACACCTATCAAGTCACAATAGCCTTGCTGCTGATTGTCAACTAAGTCAATTCCATCAATCTTTACAAAACCCTCAGTAGGAGCAATGACGCCGGTAAGCAATCTCATCATGGTAGTTTTACCTGCTCCGGAACTACCGATAATTCCGACAACCTCGCCTTTTTTGATAGAAAAACTCACATTATCCAACGCAAAGTTTTCTCCATATTTCACGGTTACACTCTGCAACGTAAGGCTGTTATCAAATGAAACCGATTCTGTATCGACTGCCTCAAGTGCGGTATCAAGTTCAAACAATTCAAAAAACTTTTCCATATACGGAGTGTGAAAGTACACTTGACCAACACTGTTAACCAATTTGCTGAACGTTGGAAGCAAGCGCCAAGCAAGCCCAGCTAATAAAGAAAGCGTTGCAATCAAATGAACCGCACTATATTCGAGCCAAATCATAGCAAGGACTGAAATAAACAGTGCCAACATCCCTGCGGCTTCAAGAGCAAACGCTGGGGCAGCTTGATACGTTGGAGGCAGCGGCACATGCTTGCGGTCAACATCAAGATATTGATCAAGATGCTCTACAAATTTATCTTTTTTGCCGTATGTATATATCTCTTGAACTGCATTGAGTGCAGTAAGCAGTAACTGGTAAACATTTCTGTTATTTTCTTCGAGTACTTTCGTATGAATATATATCTTACGTTTGGACAAATTATAGAAGAAAGTAGCAAAAGCCCCCACTAACAGCACAACAATACACATAATTTCAAAAGAAATAAAAAGCCCGCATCCTACTAATGCTATTGCAACAATGATGTTTGCCAGCACAGCCAGTAACGCATTAATATAACGCGCAACCTGTACCCGGTACCCCATGATTGCCAAAAGATCTGCGCTATCCTGTTTCAGATGCCACTCAAAGTCTTTAGCAAATAACTTTGTCAGCAAACTTGTCCCAAAATCAGAAGCAATTGCAATAGAGACCTTACCCTGAATGTAAAGCAAAAAAGTTTGGCAAATATTCTTTATTATAGTGAGAAGACAGACAATAAACACTACAATTGCCAATATCGTCGGAAGGCCATCTTCAAACTTATCTGGAAGTGACACATAGCTAAACAAGGTCTTAACTATAGAAATCTCATATATTTTTTCAGGGGCACTCATTGCAACCCCCAAAAAAGAGATCGAACCGGCAACGAGCATTTCTACAAGTGCCATGAATAAAGTAAACCCTACGATAAGAACTAAAGCCAGCTTTTGTCTCGAAGTTAAAAAGCGATTAATTCTAGATACATATTGAAGTGGAGTCAGAGTCAAAGCGACACACCAGAACCTTTTATTCTTACAGTATTATAAGAGTTTAAAACCAATTCAAACGACTATCTTTTTCAGAAAGCAGCTTCATTACGTCATCCATTGAATATGTTCGCGGCAAACAGAAAGAGACTGCAGAATCAATAGTTTTTTCATAATCACTTTCAGAAAAGCTAGTACTCTCTAACTTAGCAAACGAAGTTTGAAGATCTCCAAATGACGTAATGGAGAAACAAGTCGGTCCGTCTTTGAACAAAGAGACTTCCTTTTCAAAAGCGAACACCGGCTTCTTCGCCATCGTAGTTTCAAGCAAAACTGTACCTGTGATGCTGGCAGTTGCTTGTGAATTTTCAATCAAATCTTTTGAATTGTAGCTCATGGAAACAAGCTCAACATTGGGGATGTCAGCCAGTTCTTTATAAAATCCAGTGCTCTTGAAATGTCTTGTAGAACATAGAAAATATGTAAAACCTTCACGATTCAACCTGAATTGGGTTGGATGCTCTTTAACGTAGAGCTTCCAACCTGTTGGCAAACTTTTGGCAAGCATTCGAATATGTACAAGCTGATTGTTTACTGCGACTCGTACACCTGTTGCAGCTTCAGGCTCCAAATGAAGCGCGTAAAAGACATATTTTTCTGAAAGGTCAGGTTCAGAAGCAATCCTGTTATAGGCTTTGGGTAAATAAAACGAGTACAGGTACCCAAGGTAGTATTTATACAAAGGAATACGAACACCAAACTGCGTACGATAACTTATTCGGCGCACAAGCCCTACCAGCATCTCGTAATTGACCATGCCGATACAACGCTTGACTAATTTTTTGATCCAAGGAGAATCAGTGACACTACTACTCTGGAAAAAAGAGTTTTCAAGAAGAGTCTTCTTGGAACAAGCTACGTTCCCTAATGGGATTAATTCATTTTTTGCAACGTCCAATAAAGAGTAGACTGTGTAGCTGGACGTATAAATACTATATACAGGTATGTTGGCCCGTGCAGCAAATGCATACGGAATACTACAAATTGGTGACCCGAACTCAGGATGGCAATTTAGAACCAAATCTATTTTAGTTGTTGCAAAAAATTTATTCCAGAAAGCCAGTGCAGCGTAGTAAAGATCATCACTTTCCCAATTTCTTGCACTCAATCGTTCTAAAAAGTACGAAACCTTTCGCTGAGTTTCACGAAATTCTTTTACGAGCGTCTGAGAAAAAAATTCAAAATCCCTGTTATAAATAACATCCTCTACCCGAAACAAAGAAGCAGAAGCAGGTAAATGCTCTTTAAACTTATCATAGTTAAAATCACATGCTGCAACTGCAACGATTTTGTAACGACTTTCATCAGAAAAAAAACGCACTATTTCCTGATGATATGCTAAAATTAGAATTGTTTTTTTTTCACTCACTACAGAACCTATTTTTTATATGCTTTCGTAAAGAATTTATGAGTACTTCGATGTCATCTTCTGTGAGGGGCTTAGATCTTGTAAGATCACCACTGTAAGCTGAAGCGTACAGGCTATTTGCCTCTTCCTGCAAAACATCCTGATCAACAACATGAGAAGCAACATCCTGTAAATTAAGGGTATCAGTAAACCTAAATGCACCACTCAGATGCTGATACTGCGGGTTTCCAAAAAACACAACCGGCTTTCCTGCACGTAGTGCCTCCCAACCGACTGTACCTGTGATAGTTACTGCAAAATCACTCTTCTCCAGCAATTCATGCGAAGGAGTTTCGTTGCTTACGATTCGGACATTTTTTAACTTATGAATCGCATCATAAAAATCATTTGTCCGATAATAAAACGTTTGAAGAGGGTTTTCTTTCAGTAGTAAAAGATAATTTGGGGGTAGCTTCTGTGAAACTTCTTGTATTGCAACAAGCTGTAGCTCGAACGCTGCATCTGCCATTCGACAGGTTGAAGCTTCTGGCTGATAATGCAGCGGGAAATATACGAATCGCTTATCTTTTGAAAGTGCACTAACATCAGTTACATTCTCTTTTGCCTTCCGAACCCAACTTAGATGTCGATAAACATTGTGAACTATGTGCGGATTTTTTGCGTTCAGTATTCGCTTTACAATTTTTTTATTTAAAGTCGAAGCATGCCCCTTAAGAGCCTTAGGGGAAAAACCAAACTGACTAAGATCCAAGTCTTTATTCTCACCAGGTACAGAAATCACATAATGAGACTGTCCATTCTCTGTAATAAAAAAGCAAGGCGGCGAAACATAAAAAAATGGAGTGCAGGACACTGTATGAATGTCCATTTCGTGCGCAAGAGCAAATAACAACGTATCAACACACTCATGAACGATCCCACTGGACACAACAAGTTCTGCCTTTGATTTAACCAAAACATCGTAGCAAGCCCTTGCGACCCTTCGAAACATCAGCTGTATCTGGTCGTATCTCAGGTGCTGACCGGTATAAACGTTAAGACGCCCAGCATGAGCCGAAAATTCCCCAAAATGCTTATTAAAAATTTTTTCATACAGTGCCAGTGGGATGGGATACGTAATTGTATATTCCTCACTGAAAAGCAAAGCATTCACATCAACAGTAGCATTCTTCGATTCATGCTTTACCCACGCTCCTACAGAAAAACATCCAGCGCCTTGCAACGCAGAAATAACTGTTTCGATTCCATCAAAGCCATATAGCACTGCTTTTTTACAAGCCATTTCTTTTCCTTAGATCAATATGGAAGTAATCTATTTTAACTACGAGGGTAAAAGGATGCCCCCCCCAGCACTTACCGAAGGGTAAGCTTGAGAGCGCTACAGGTTATGCAAGAAGAGCCAAACAAAGTTCCTTATGAACCATAAAAAGAGGGAGAGAAAGTACATCCTGCTGCTTACCACGACGGGGGATTCGGTACCACTTATTGTCTAAACCTACAACGAAAAAGTATTAAGGGCTTGTCACACAGCGTTTACAGCTAAAAACTACCTACTCAGCAACAGACGTTATTTTACATGCTCAATAAGCAACTCAGAGAATAAATGCCTTTCTTGTCCTGATTTCTTAGAAAGCTGCATTTTTCGCCCACCCTATATGCCTCCTCAATTTAGAAAAGCACACCGACCACCATCAAAACATTCAGACGACCACATCTTCATAACATGCTGTTATCTTGTACTTAAAAACAAAAAAAGCACAGGTACCAATTAACTCATGATTAAGCTCCTGCTACTAGGGTTTGATGATAGTCAAACCAAACATGCGATCACACGCCTTCATACCTAAAACATCGCTGCTTTTCTCAATAACCATCACTATGTTTTTTGCATATCTGAACATTGCAAATCACATTCAAAAAGCGCAAAAATACCTGAAAAGCTGTTTTGACATTTTCGTCACAGCAATGTTGAAAACTGATTTTCGATATACACGATTCTCATCGCAGTTTTTATATCAATTGTCCCGAACTCAGCTACCCATGGAGAGATCAATGTTTAAAGCACCTTACTTATTGTTCCTTGGCGATGCACCTGACAGACTTGCTGCAAAGATGGCGCAGGGCATTTACGATTGGCGTCCAGAGTCCGCAGTTGGCCAGTTCCGTATGAAAGACTGTAATGTCGATCTCGGAATTACAGATTTGTCAATTCAAGATGCCGTAGCTGCCGGAGCAAAAACATTGGTTATCGGCATTGTTAACAGAGGCGGCGTTATTTCTGAAAGCTGGAAATCTGTTCTCATAGAAGCTCTTGAAGCAGGTATGGATATCGCTTCCGGACTGCACAACCTGCTTCGTGATGAACCAGACCTTGTTGCAGCGGCAGAAAAAGCCGGACAAAAACTATATGACGTGCGTGTACCGTCTATACAATACCCCATTGCTAACGGAAAAAAACGTTCCGGCAAGCGATGTCTTGCTGTAGGAACCGACTGCTCCGTAGGAAAAATGTACACAACCCTGTCCATGCACCGTGAAATGAAAAAATGCGGTATGAACGCGACATTCAGAGCCACCGGACAAACTGGCATTCTCATCGAAGGTGATGGCGTACCGCTTGATGCTGTCATCGCCGACTTTATGGCTGGGTCTATTGAATGGCTCACTCCAGACAACGCTGAGGATCACTGGGATCTTATTGAAGGACAAGGAAGCCTATTCCATGCCTCTTACTCAGGAGTTACAACCGCGCTTATCCATGGCGGACAACCTGATGCCCTAATCCTTTGCCATGAGCCTACACGCGAACACATGCGTGGCCTTCCAGAATATCAGTTACCGCCTCTTGAAGCGTTGCGAGACCTCTCTCTCCGCATGGCTACAATCGTTAATCCAGACTGCAAAGTCATCGGAATCTCGATCAATACACAACACATGGAAGAAGCTGAAGCCATGGCGTATCTTAACAAGGTTGAGAAAGAGATGGGGCTTCCAACTATTGATCCATTCAGGCAAGGTCCAAGCCGTCTCATTGAGGCTCTAACATGCGTATAACCGTTACGAACGATGTATTTCCGCTTGCCAAGGTTTTTACCATTTCACGCGGCTCCAAAACAGAAGCCGTGGTAGTACGTGTTGAAATTGAAGAAGGCGGAGAAACAGGACGCGGAGAGTGTGTGCCGTATGCACGCTATAATGAAACTGTTGAGAGTGTCACAGCACAAATAAAATCTCTTTCTTTGCCGATAACACGAGAGACCTTGCAGGCTCAGCTTCCTGCAGGTGCTGCACGCAATGCAGTAGATTGTGCCTTATGGGATCTGGAAGCAAAACGTGCAGGAAAATCCGTATGGGAACTTGCAGGTATTGAAGCACCCAAGCCGGAAGTTACAGCATATACACTTTCTCTTGATACTCCGCAGAACATGCTTGAGGAAGCCCGAAAAAATTCCTCACGACCACTGTTAAAAATCAAACTTGGCGGCAAGGATGATATCAAGTGCATTGAGGCAGTTCGAAAAGGAGCGCCGAATGCACGCATCATTGTCGATGCTAACGAAGGCTGGACGCCCGAGTTATATCAAGAAATTGCTCCAGTTTTGCTCAATCTCGGTGTTGAGATGGTTGAACAGCCCTTCCCTGCCGGAGCTGATGACGCACTGAAAAATCTCAAACGCGTATTACCGGTTTGCGCAGATGAATCATGTCATGATCGTACCTCTCTTCCAGATCTGGAAGGCAAATATGACATGATCAATATAAAACTTGATAAGACTGGTGGACTCACAGAGGCTCTGGCGTTAAGAGACCTTGCACGAAAACAAGGTTACCAGATTATGGTTGGATGCATGGTCGGTTCCTCTCTTGCCATGGCCCCTGCGGTACTTGTTGCTCAAAACGCTGAAGTAACCGACCTCGACGGCCCTTTATTGTTGGCAAAAGATAGACCCAACGGGCTGCAATATGATGACGGTCGCGTTCGCCCACCACAAGCGGAGCTATGGGGAGCTCCTTCCAATCCCCTTGCTTAGAAAAGACTATCTCAGATAGATAAAGGATAATCATGAGTCGCACAGTTTATGTAAACGGCAGCTACCTGCCTGAAGAAAAAGCAACTGTCTCCATTTTTGACCGTGGCTTCCTGTTTGCCGACGGTGTTTATGAAGTAACTGCCGTTTTAGATGGAAAACTGGTAGATTTTGCTGGTCATGTAACCCGTCTTGAGCGTTCCCTTAACGAACTCAAAATGGAACTTCCTGTCAGCAGTGATGAACTGCTCGAAATCCATCGAGAGCTTATTAAGCATAACAAGTTGGACGAAGGTGCTATTTATCTGCAAATTACGCGTGGTGCAGCAGACAGAGACTTTGTTTTTCCAAAGAATGCCAAACAGACCCTCATTCTCTTTACACAAGCCAAACCGATTTCAGCTCCAAAATCAGGAATCCGTATAGTTTCTGCCCCAGACATACGCTGGGGACGCCGCGATATCAAAACGGTTCAGCTTCTTGCTCCTTCTTTGACCAAAATGCTGGCGAAAGAAGCAGGCAAAGATGACGCTTGGATGGTTGAAGACGGTTTTGTCACCGAAGGCACTTCTTGCAATGCATACATTGTAACTAAAGATAGCAAAATCATTACCCGTAATCTTTCCAACTCTATCCTGCACGGTATTACTCGAGCCGCTGTTTTAAAGCTTGCCTCTGAGTTGGATATGGAAATTGAAGAACGTCCATTTACCATCGACGAAGCCCAGCAAGCTGCTGAAGCATTCGTTACCGCTGCCACGGCATTTGTGAACCCAGTTATTGAAATTGATCACGTAGAACTTTCCGGTGGCAAACCTGGCCCTGTAGTAACTCGACTCAGCCAGCTGTACATTGAAGAAAGTCGTAAAGCTGCGATTTAGCTTTGCCACGAACGCTAGAGACAGAACCGCCCTCGTCTATATACAAGACGAGGGCGGTTTTTTAATACATTTGGACTGCCCCCAAACCTTTTCTCTTTTTGTCTCCGACAGCCAAAGAAATGATCCCCCTCCCCCTGCCACCCAAAAGCATTTTTTAATCGTTAGCTTCGGCTTATCGAAAACTATTTAAAGCAAAACTGGCTGGCATACCTTAATTCGATGCAGTGCGATTGAGTATCTAATAAAAATTCTAACGACATGCACTGTTGCTTAAGTTGATCAACTATGAAATCAAACATTACATACTGTTAAGAATGTTTTTCAATAAAAAACTGGAGCACACATTGTATATTGCAAACTTTCTACACAAAAAAATGTTAATTTTTACTTGTTCTGTGCTTATCAGCTTTATTGTTTTCACTATTATGCTTCCTTCTGCATTCGCTCTAGATTTCAGAGACAAAAGAATCACTCAATTAACCGTACCTTACTCTAAACACGTCAATACGCTTATATGTTTGAAGAAGAACTTAACAGAAGGAATGAATCAACTAAAACAGTCCGAACATAAGTTGCTCTATCTTAGAAATATTGAACTCCTTGAAGGCCTCATCAAAACAATGGTCTTAATGCATGGCTCACTGTATGCAGCAAGCGTTGAAACATCTTCACATGATGAAATTTCAAGTGTTTTACTTAATATCACTACTCTTAAATTTAATTTAGACTGGTACCATTCAAAGATTGTAGAGAACACCAACTTAATACTCTCAAAAGAAACGTTTCCTCTGAACGTTCAAAAGAACTTTGCAGTATCTGCAAAACACATGCGAACTGAACTTCAAAAAATTACATCGCTAGGGGCTGCTACCGTAGAATCTTACGCTAATTTTCTTTCCGAATATCCCTCAATTAATTCTATTCGAGCACAATTTATAGAAATTCTTGATGATGATTCAATACTGGTGGAAACTGCAAGAGTTCGCACCCGTGTGCGTCTTCTCAATGTAGATTGCCCTGGATACTACCAAACTGGGGGAACAGAAACACATGCCTTTATTCAAAAATTTCTAGGAAAAGAAGGTGCTGTATATCTGGAATTCGAAAAAGAGCGCTTTGATCCGTACAACAGACTTATTGCATACATATGGAAGGACGGGACAATGCTTAATAAAAAGCTCGTCCAAGTCGGGCTTTGCAGAGCAAAAATCGCTTCTCTGGATGAAGACCACGTAGTGAAATAATCGTCCGACATGTGTTAAGCATCGCCCGAATAGCTCCTTGGCTTCAAAAAAATATGAGTAAATAAAAGGTTAGTTATAGTACACCTTAGAGATATGTTGGAGTATCTGGCTTCACTCGTTCTTTGTGATGATGTTGAAGAAATTGGGCATATTGAAATTGAAGACCTTGCTATTTCAATTGGATGTAAGCAAGCACTGGAAGAATGGAATTATGAATTTCAAATGACGGTTAATGATGAATACCCTCCAAATTCAGGTTTCTCTTCGCAAAAACAACTGAATAAACATATTCAAGAAGGAAAATTTTTGGCTGTCGCTTTGCAAAAAGAGCTTGGAGCAGAGTATGAAATTACATATGTGCCAATTGATGCTAACTCACTGAAGGAGCAGTAACTAATTATATCTCGTAGTAAAATCATGAGGTCGATAGGCGCATTGATAGCCTTTGAAAACATGGAGTCTGTGGTCAAAGATTAGAGCAATGCTTGCAAGAAGAACCAGGTAATAAGTATTTAGTTATTGATGAAGCTGAGTGGATACGCGATCACAAGAATAGTTAGCTTGACGGGGAAGCTATCGATACCTGAGATCTTTTAGGTCTCAGGTTGAATTTGATTTTTTTGTGCCAGTAAAAGGAAAATCTGGCGAATGAGGCGAGTAGAAAACATCCACCTTTTTATTAAGGATTACTTATGGAATATTTAGAAAAAACATTACAGATTCCAAAAGAAACAGGGTATAGCGTAAGAACAAACTGGATTGAAGAGCATAAGATACTGATCGAAATTTGTGGAGACAATTCTGTAAGAATATTGGCAAACAAAGAAGGGTTAGAAACTTTAGCAGTTCACTTGCTAACCTTAGCTCAAGATGGAATTGGAAAGGGGATGCATGTCCACTATGATGTATACGGTGGATTAGAAGAAGGGTCTTGTGATGTTATTATTGAGCGAGGGTAGTAAGAAGCTTCCCTTAAAAAGAGACAAGTCAAAGACAGTTACCGCAGTCATGGAATTTCAAATGCTACCTATTACAATTGGAAATCAAAGTAGGCGGCTTGAAGGCTTCCGGATGAAAGACATGGAGCATGACCTGTTGCAATTAAACCGGATGTACGCGCTGACATGGCGCTCGAAAATCATGCTCTGAAGGATCTCATCGAAAAAAAGCTTTAACGCCGTCCAGCAGACGTGAAGCAGTTCTATTTCTTATTGCAGAACACAAGCTTTCGATTTCTCGAGGTTATGCTTGCGTGGGCTTATCGCGAACGGCGTATTATCGGCTTCCACAAATCCGGTCAGATGAGGATGTCATTTATGCCCTGAACGAGTTGATAGCAAAGCATCCTCGCTGGGGATTTTGGAAATGCTTTCGTGCGTTGCGCCGTGCTTATTCATGGAATCATAAAAAGGTCTACCGTGTGTATTGCGAACTCCGGTTAAATCAAAAACGCAGAGCAAAAAAACGCCTTCCTAAGCGGGTTAAACAGCCTCTCCACACTCCAGATCAGCCTAACCAGACATGGTCGGCAGATGTTATGAGTGATTCACTTTATGCGGGGAAGCGCTTTAGACCTTTCAACGTTATTGACGATTTTAGCCAAGAACTTTTGCATATTGAAATCAATACTTCCATAACTGGAAAACGGTTAATACGCGTATTTGAGCGACTTCGATATGAAAGGGGATTACCGAAAATTCTGCGCACAGATAACGGCCCGGAGTTTCTTTCGGGAGAGTTTGTCGCATGGGCTGAATCTGTGGGAATGTTTATTCAATACATCCAACCAGGGAAAACCAACCAGAATGCATACATTGAACGGTTTAACAAAACCTATGGAACAGAACTCTTCCGCAATCTCGCCGAGGTTCGGGAGATAACCTACTGGTGAAAACTGACCTACAATGAGGAACGTCCGCACGACGCCCTTAATGGACTAACCCCATCTGAATTTTTATCTATCAACGCGGAAAACTCTGATTTTGAACTGTCAGCTTGACGGGGAAGCTTATGCCTAGATACTACCAAACTGAAAAAACAGAACCGCATGCCTTTATTTAAAAACTCCTCAGGAAAGAAGGTGCTGTCTATCTGAAATTCAAAAAAGAACGCTTTGATCCGTACAGCAGACTTATTCTTACGTCTGGAACGACCAGACACTGCTTAATAAAAAAGCTCCCAGTACCAATTCCCGGGAGCTTTGCTTCTTGCATGAAAATACAAAGAGACTGCTGAACTAGGCAGACATTTTATAATCAGGATCTGCTACACATGTGACATCTGTTGTTTTATCCTGAGTACGTAACACCCTACTCACATGTATCAAGCTGGTAAGTTTAATAATGGGCTTGATGAGAAGTTGCGCACTGCCAGCGACAAAAAGCCATGTACCGTCAGTAACAAGACTACTGGAAAGGAAAAAAAAGCTACCGATCAAAAACCAGATTGCAATAAGCAGATCATTAAAGGCACCTACGGCCTCATAACGTCTTTGAATTATAATATGCTTCTGACCCAATTCAATTTCAAGTCGACCTTTATTAGATGTATTCATACTGCACGATTCCGAACTTTCATAATTTTCATTTACGTTTCTTCAGGCTACTGAACTCATCACAGACTTTATTGGACAAAAAGTTGTCATCACCGCTTTAGAACGAAAACATCGACCATCTGCTTTTTTCTTACTGCTATGCAGTGCTTATTGCCAAAAGAAATGATGTAGTTAAATACATCCATTGACGCACTCATTGCGTCACCCTGTTCAACAACCTTTACTCATCATTAAATAAATCAAAAAAGATTTACGCTCTAATTTCATTTTTGTCATCAAACAGTTCTTCTACAAATTATCAAAATAGATGCTACAACATCTTCCTTATAAATACTCACTCAATACAATTGAAACATCTCAAGCTAGAAAGCGGTATAACCTTTATGTAAAGGCAAAACAAAAAAGGCTCTGGAGTTACCAGAGCCTTTTATTCTAAGCCTTGAAGATGTCTTGCAATGCGTTAAGACAAAACAATGTGACAACTTCCAACGTGTTGATGGCGTAACCTTCTTTATTGCCTTTTAGGAATCCTTTGTGATTTTCGAATCAATTTGGAAAGCTCTTTTGCATTGGCCTTCCTTACCAGCTTCTTATTTTCATTCACTTTGGGTTCAATAAAAGCAAGTTCTGAGTGCAGATCTAAATAGTTTTCATACCGTTCCATCTCAAGTGAACCATCAACGAGCAACTCAAGTACTGCACAACCAGGTTCATTCCGGTGGGAGCAGTCGTTGAAACGACATCGCTGAGCTGCCTCATGGATTTCACTGTAAACATCTTCTAAACTATTCTGACTTCCCCATAATTGAAGTTCACGCATGCCAGGAGTATCTATTATCATAGCGCCGCTTTGTAAAAAGAACAGCTCCTTATGAGAGGTCGTATGTTTTCCTCTCAGATCACTCCTTCGCAGCTTTCCAGTTTTCGCGCTCTCCGTTCCGACCAAACAATTAATCAAGGAAGACTTCCCAACACCTGAAGGGCCAGTAAAAGCCACACTAGCTCCCTCAGGAAAACTCATCGAGAGGTTATCTATGCCTGCTTTTGTCACGGTGCTGACCAAATGAATCGGAATATCTTCCGCAACACTTCTGGCCTGCAATAACGCTATGTCTTCGTCAGCACAAAGATCAGACTTGTTTAATACGATGATGGGGTTAATTCCGCCATCAACAGCCAGGGTGATATACCGCTCAATACCTCTGAGAGTATAATTTCTACCCCCGTCCAGTCCACTGACTATGCATAAATAGTCAATATTCGCAGCAATCACCTGCTCCTCTGCTTTGTTACCAGATCTGTTTCGGGAAAAAACGCTTGTTCGTTCTAACACCTTTTCAATCTGAACAAAGTGATCACAGGATCGAAAAACCACCCAATCCCCAACAGTTGGATAATCAGACCGGTTTTCTACTGTAAAATGGAAGTGTCCAGAAACCTCACCTTCAACAAAGCCTTGCGTTGTGCACAACGTGTATTGATGACGTACTTCTTTCAGCACGCGACCAACACTTAAGCCGTCGGATTTAACTGCTTGAAACTGAAGGTCAAAAAATGAATTCCAACCTAACTTATCAATAGTTATCATACGTCGTCACCCATTTGCTGCCTTTCGATTTTTTCCAGAGCTATTTTGGCAGGAAAAGGCAACTGAGTTATAAGGCGTGCTGCTAATGTAAACAGCACAACTTCATTATCGTCACCTGCAATTCGATTAGTGCGGATAAATCCACACTTTTTGCATCGATGAATAACAGCGCATTCGCCATTATCTTTTATCCATAAGCCAATAGGCTCCATAATCCCATGACAGCCTGAGCGGCGATCTCCGATTTTCATATCCACATGCTTACTATGCAAGCAGTGAATACAATGATTTCGGTTTTTGGTTCCGCTCATTGGTGACGGCACCGTGAGCCCGCAATTTACGCAAATAAACGGGTTTGTATCAAAGTGAATGGTTTTCTGTTGTCTAGACATGACTCTACTCCTGCAAATGCAACAGACATTTGCCCTATATAAAACCACTTCTAAAACCACCATTGAATTACCAGCAAGATTGCACAATAAATAAAACCGTTGAAGCATTAAATATTCACGGTTTCTTTACTTGCGCAATGAAGGCAAAACAACGGCTCTGCTTTGGTAAGCAGTCTTAAATTAACTAATCAGGGTAATGGCAATCAGGTGCAGGATGCCCCTGTTCTGCGGGAGTGGAATGACAAAAAAGACGGGCTGCGATTACGCAGCTTGCTAGAACAGCAAATTAGTTGGTGTGTAGGTCTTTTAAGTTGTTCCTAGAACAGGGACATCTTTTTTACATTTGTAAACATGAAAACTCCTTTAGAGATTAATAATACATGCCGTTCGATCACAGCATATTCAAAAAGATTGAACAGCTATCAGTAACGGCCACCCTAACCAAGTTGGCAAAAAAAGTAGCATAACTATGCTCTCGCTACTTATTTCGCCCTATACTGACCGACCGGTCAGTCAGAAGGCAAATTAAGTGCTCTTCAGAGCAGTGTCAATACTTGTTTTACTTTTTAAGAATGATGACAGAAGAGATACTAGAAACGACACGATGCAGAGCACAACATCGCCCGTAAGAGACAGAAAACGCAAGATCAGACGCTCTGGACTAAATTCATTCTAGATAATAGACAGCGCGGCGCAATCAAAAGAAATGTTACAGATAAAAGAAATTGTTGAAAAACATAAAATAAAAGTCGTTGTTCTAGAATAGCGCAACCAACATTACTGTTAGCAAAAAGTCACAAAAGGCATTCTCAGAAACATCGTAAGTTTCCCCGCCAAGCTGGCTTTCCAATGATAGAGTCATTAGAACTAATAGCGAAAGAACGATCCGTATCGTCACTGAGGGCAAAAACACAGATCAAGTAGTCACTTCGTTCCCCAAAAGGTAGAAACATTATATGATAAAATACATTGAAGTAGACAAAAAAGGATATATATATTGTTCAGACTGTGAACAGGGACGGATACAAAAAGTTATTCTAAAGAAAATTCAAAAAGAAGTTTTTGTGTGTGAAGAATGTGAATCCCTTTGGTTTAGCCTTGAAGAAATAATTTTGAAGAAAAGTGACTTCTTCACTGGTTACCTTGAAGATGAAGGGCACATTACAACTGAAGGCTTTGACGATTGGGATAGCATATTAGAAAATGGAGAGTTTGTTCAGTTCGATGAAGTAAAAGATACTATTGAAAAATATAAAATAAAGGTCGTTTTGCTCTAGTAGCACAAAGAACATGACCACAAACAAAAAACTACGAAAGGCGCTCTCAGGAATATGAGAGCGTTTTTTTATTATAAGAGCCTCACTTACTCAACTCACTTCAAAACAACGTAGGAAAAAACATCTGAAACAGCTGTGGCTTCAACAATCCAGTCCGGTAAAAACATCACCATTGATGCCCAAAAAGATGTCGCCATTACTGGAGCAGTTGTACATGCAGCAAAAGATGTTTCTCTCTCTGCTGGAGAAAATGTCACTGTCTCCTCTTCTGCCAACACTTATACATCCGCCTTCAGCACCACCAATACAGATGCACGTGCAGGCATTGGTGCCAGTGTCGGTGCTGGAACTCCTGCCTTCGGCGTAACCGTCTCTGCATCGTTTGCTCTTCAAAAAGGTGAAGGTAAAATATCCACTCCGGTTAATACGCAAGTCAGTGCCGGAGAAACTCTTTCTGTTGTTTCTGGAAAAAACACTACCATTCAAGGCGCTAACCTGCATGGTTCAACTGTTGACATGAACGTTGGCGAGAATCTGACAGTCGCAAGTACTCAAGGAAGAACAAGTTCTAAAAGTACACAACTCAGCATTGGAGGGTCTGTAACCATCGGCTTCGGCTTTAATGCCAGTGGCGGCTTGTCCTCAAGCGGAAAAAATAACGCAGGTGGAAGTCTTGGAGGTGGTCAAAGCAAAGCTAAATCCAAATGGGTTAAACAGCAGACATCCATCATAGGTGACAAGAAGGTCAATATCTACACTGGAAAAAACACCCAAACAGAATTAAACACGTTCTATCTCATACCAAGCCAGACCCTGCTAAAGATATACACAGCGTCTTTAGCATACCTAAAGAACAGCTCCTTCCTTTACTTGATGAAGCATGGGCATCTAAGCCGTCAAAAATGAAAGGGGTTACCAGATATGGAAACACTGCTTATAATATCCCAGTGGGCGAGCTATCGGCACTAAAGTGCGAAACTAAAGTACGCATCGTAGTAAAAGAGAATACAACAAAAATACAAACTGCATATCCAGTAAGGTAGAAAGAAGTGAATATAAAAAACATTGTAGTTGGTAAATCTAGTCAAATTTATTGCCCAGGCTTTCAAGATGGAAGAATTATGAAGATTTTACTAAAAAAAACGGGACAAGTAATATACGCATGTGAGGAATGTGACGCAACATGGTTATCACTAGAGGACATCTTTGACGATGAAAAAGGCGAAGACTTAATAGATTATCTTGAGACCCTCGGCTATATAAAAGAAGGGATTGAAGTAGCCTGGGATGATTTTAGAAAAAATCAAGGGTTCGTCACGCTTCAAGATGTTGAACATATTATAAAAAAATATAACATAAAAATCATACCACCAACGCCACTTTAACAGCAAAGGCTCCCATATTAAGTTGGGAGCCTTTGCTGTTATT
>NZ_JXMS01000026.1:0-43887 GCF_001672295.1 Halodesulfovibrio spirochaetisodalis
TTTTTTTCTTAATTCATGACTATATTCTTTCTAAAAAGATTATGCATCGAAATAACAGCATTTTAAAACTAGAAATAATAAACACAGTTCACACTATACATTGTTATGAAAATTAAATCTCTTTTATCACAGTACGTATAACAAATTTTCTGAAGACATCTGCCACAAATCCCATACAGCGTACATTGTGAAACAAGGCAACGAACATCCACTCTATTGTTATAGACAAGTCAGATGGAATGTAATGGCCACAAATGCTTTGCCAGAATCAGCAAGGGTGACACTGACGGCAACAGAGCAATTTCTTCGAAAATTGCCACAATACTTGTGCGCAAGCGCATACCAATGGAAATCGCGAGAGGGGAACGGCACAGAGGATAGTCCAAGGCGTATTTCAGGACACTTCTGTGTACGGATTAAAACTCGGGGGGATAGGACAAACTATGGGGAAGGACCCCGAAATGGAAGGAGACACCATGAAAAAAACCTGAGTTGTGTTACTAAACACCACCCTGTCACGTGGCTCGTAGCATTGCTACTTTCCTTTAACCTTTTCCTAGGAACAGCATTTGCTGCTGTTGACACTGGTGGACCTGCTAACACCAGTGATCATCAAAAAAACGTTATTGGCTACATCACAAACTGGGATGCATGGAAAGAACAGAAAGCAGGAGTTCCACAGCAGGGTGGCTTGACCCACATGAACGTGGACTTCAGCAAATACAACATCCTCAACTTTGCTTTCTTTGGCGTTGCTAAAGACGGTTCAATGCACAGCGGGGACTACAGAAACAAAGACATCTACAAAGAAGGCACTGTTCAGGAACCTGCCGGCCTGCTTAACACCGATGTTTACAGCAGCTTTGACCTTCATATTCTGTACGGTGAAATGGAAGGTGTATGGTGGATTAGCGAATCTGTTGCCCAACAGGCAAACGCTCTTGGCTTCCAGACAACCGCAGGTTCATCTACATGGTCCAATCCTGCATGGGGCGTATACAACCAGCCACTCCCGCTTCCTCTTCCTAAACAGGGTGGAGCAAAAGGTCTTATCGCAGAAGCGCATGCGCGTGGCGTAAAGCTTATGGCTTCCATCGGTGGTTGGAGTATGTGTCGCCACTTCCCAGAAGTAGCAGCAGATCCGACAAAACGTGCTCGTTTTATGAAAAGCGTTAAGCAACTCATGGACATGGGCTTTGACGGCATTGATATTGACTGGGAATACCCTGGCCCGTTCACTGGCATGAACTTTACAGGTTCTAATGCAGACTACGCTAACTTCCTCACTCTCATGCGTGAAATCCGAGCTACCATCGGCAACGACAAACTTCTTACCGCTGCATTTTCTGTTGATGTAGAAAAACTGAAAGGTTTTGACTGGGTTGAACTCAATAAGGTTATGGATATGTACAACTTCATGACTTACGACTTCAACGGCGGCTGGTCTGACAAAGCTGGTTTGAACTCAAACGTTCACAAATACCAGAATCAGGATATTGAACGCTTTAACTGGGATACACTGCGTGACTACATCATCGGTGCTGGAATCCCGCTTAACAAAGTTAACATGGGTATCCCGTTCTACGGTCGTGGTGTAATCTGCGAAGGTGAAGCAGGACTCAACAAAGCTACCGTAAAACGTGATGAATTTATCCAGCCTGATGGTAACATAATCACATGTGCAGACTACACAAACTGGCCTAAAGAAGTATACGACGGTACCCCTAACTACTTCTTCACCAAAGAAAAAGCATTGGCTTCCGGAAGTGGCTGGACATACCATTGGGATACTGAAGCACAGGCTCCGTACCTTACTAAGGGGTCATACTTCCTGAGCTTTGAAGATCCAAGATCAGTTGAAGTAAAATCCCAGTACATTGTGGATAACGGCTTTGGCGGAACCATTGTATGGACAGTTTACGGCGACCTTGAACTCAAGGGAACCGCTACAACCTATGGTTCAAAGCTTGTTAAGTACAGCGATGTACGCTCTGAACTCGTAAATAAAATCAACGAAGTCTTTGCAACAGGATCATCCACTGCTCCTCCTCCACTTACAGCTACTACAGCTAAGTCCGTTTCTTCCACAGTCGGTGTAAGCACATCCTTCTCTGCTGCGGCTAGCGGCGGTAAAGCACCTTACGCTTACGCATGGACATTTGGTGACGGAAAGACAGCTACTGGAAATCCTGCGAGCCATGCATACGCTTCTGAAGGAACATACCCTGTTGTTGTTACGGTAACAGACAGTGCAGGAAAGAGAATCTCTGCAAGCAGCACTGCGTATGTAACCGGCAACACCGTACCTGAACCTACTCAGTTCTCAGTAAGCCTTCCTGCATCTATCAATGCAACAGTTGGCACACCGCTGGAACTTAACGCGACCGTTGAAGGTGGCACAGCTCCTTATTACTACTCCTGGGGCATTATCTCAGTCGGTACAATCTCAGGCAACCCAGCAACTCATACTTTTACAGCACCTGGTACATATAACGTACTTCTCAACGTGTTTGACGCGACAAACAAAATCGTAAGTGCGTCAACAACCATTGTTGTAACTGAAGAAAATACCATCCCTACCCCGACTCCAGATCCATTAAGTGCAGTCGCAGGTGGCCCATACTCCGGCAAGACTGGTGAGTCTATCACCATGACAGGTCGCGCTTCTGGTGGTGAGGGGTCATACACCTATGCATGGAGCTTCGGTGATGGTACCTCTGCAACAGGCCAGACTGTGAGCCACAAATACTCTACTTCCGGCAGCCACACTGTGCGCCTCACAGTAACCGACAGCAGTGGCAAGAGCACATCTGTTCAAACAACTGCGTCCATCACCAAGGACACTACAACTGCGACTTGCGGTGGGCTTTCCCCTTGGACTGCAAGCGCAACATACGTAGGCGGCGACCGAGCTTCTCACAATGGCCACACATGGGAAGCAAAATGGTGGACCCGCGGAAACGAGCCAGGCACAGGCGGCCCTTGGGGGCCTTGGAAAGATCTGGGCGTTTGCTCCAACTAAATCCCCCCTATCCCATTATCATGTAGATAATGGAGCCCGGTTTACCTTTTCCCCTAGCAGGTAAACCGGCCACATACCGATGGGATGAAGGCTGCCACAACGGCCTTCATCCCTATCTAAAAGGAAAGCCAATGAGAAAATTAGCAATCATACTCTGCTCCATGGCGTTGCTCACTGCATCATGCTTGTACTCCATGGCTGCATTTCCCCCGAAAGTATTTGCCCCGTATGTCGATGTCTGCACATGGCCAACATTCTCCATTTCAGAATATCAAAAAAACACATCACAAAAGTACACTACGCTCGCTTTTATTGTCAGCGATAGCTCCGGTAACCCTTCATGGGGCGGTTACTATCCTGTAGCGGACAAATTTTATCTTGAAGAAATTGAAGCAGTGAGAAAAGCCGGTGGCGATGTTATTGTTTCCTTCGGTGGCGCCAGCGGCACCGAACTTGCGCTCAAGCACGGAAACGTTGCAGAACTTCAGGCAGCATACCAGTCTGTTATCGACACATACAATCTGACCTGGGTTGATTTTGACATTGAAGGCGCTGCTGTAGCTGACCGTCCTTCCATTGACCGACGCAACAAAGCCATTGCAGGTCTTCAGGCTGCAAACCCAGAACTCAAAGTCGCATTCTGCCTGCCTGTCCTTCCTCAGGGACTCACAGGCCAAGGACTGTTTGTAATCCAGAACGCAAAACAGAACGGGGTTCGTGTAGATCTTGTGAACGTTATGGCAATGGATTACGGCGACTACCCTGCACCGAATCCAGAAGGCCAGATGGGCAAATACGCTATTGATGCAGCAACCAACACCCATCGCCAAATGATAGACATCGGCGTGAACACACAGATCGGTATCACACCAATGATTGGCCAGAACGATATCATGTCCGAACGCTTTTATCTGAAAGATGCGCAGCAGCTCTTCGAGTGGGCCATTGCTCCTGCCCAGCTGCCATGGGTCGGCATGCTTTCCATGTGGTCAACAGGTAGAGACAACGGCGGTTGTGCCGGATCTCTTTCTGCAACATGCAGCGGCATCACGCAGGATGAATTTGCCTTCACCAAAATCTTTCAGAAATATGCAATGGATGACACTGGAAACAACTTTCCAACCGTTGCAATCACATCTCCGGCAAACAAAACTTCGCTCAAAGCAGGTGCTGATATACTTGTTAAAGCAACTGCCAGCGACAATGACGGCACCGTAGGAACTGTTGAGTTCTTCCTGAACGGAGAATCTCAGGGTTCTGATGCTTCCGCACCGTTCGAAATGCTCATCAACGACCTGACAACCGGAACCCATCAGCTTCTGGCTGCCGCCACTGATGATGCAGGAGCAGTAACCAAGTCTGCACCTGTGACAGTTTTTGTCGGTAATGTTTGCACATACGATGCATGGCAAGCTTCTAAAGTCTACACTTCAGGCAACAAGGTTTCCTTTGACGGCCATCAATGGGAAGCGAAGTGGTGGACACAAGGCAACCAGCCTGGAACCGGCGGCACCTGGGGTGTATGGAAAGATCTCGGCACATGCGGTAGCAGCAGTGCTGTTACACCTCCACCAACTGGTGAAACCGACGAAACACAGACTAGCGGCACTGAAACTGGAAGCACACAAACAGGTGAAACACAGACAGGTGAAACGCAGACCGGTAGCGAACAACAGACTGGAACAACAGGCTGTTCTGTTCCTGCATGGCAATCTGCAAAAGTCTATGTAGCCGGAGATCAGGCTTCATTCGAAGACCACCTTTGGAAAGCCAAATGGTGGAGCCAAGGAACCGAACCCGGTTCTGACGGTCAGTGGGGCGCGTGGGAAGATCTGGGAGTCTGCAGCAAGTAGTAATTTGCTACTGAAAAAGACAGATAAAGCCAGATGCCACAGCTTGCATCAATAACGAAAGCGGGGCTGCACAACATGTTGTGCAGCCCCGTACTGTTTCTTCACACTAACCAGTATGGCTCATAGCGAACCATCTACCTTAGATTATGTAATCAGTTCTCGAAAAACAGCTGTTCTGCAACAGCAGCCTAAGACATCATATCTACCCAATTTTAAATACAAAACGGACAAACACTGCTCCCTCAAACGCTTTGATTTTCAAGGTTGATTGGCTTGACCGTATCCCTAAACTTAGATAAAGCTGTATCAACTTTTCTTGATTCAACTCAATCAAGACAGCCGAAAATAGCATAGGAACAAATTATGTCGACCATACTTCCTGTATTCAAGGCGCTGGCAGATGAAACCCGCCTGAGACTATTGCATGTTCTCAACAGGTACGAGCTTAGTGTTAACGAGCTGGTTACCATTCTTGAGATGGGGCAATCCCGTGTTTCCCGTCACCTCAAAATCCTTACAGGAGCAGGACTTCTCAGCTCCCGCCGTGACGGATTATGGGTTTTCTACAGTGCACCGCCTGAAGGTGAAGGAAGAGAGTTCATTGATGCTGTCGCACCGTTTATCGACAGCGACGAAACGCTTGATTCTGACATGGAAATGGCAGCCACTATCATTGAAGAACGAGTCCGCAAGACAAAGCAATTCTTTAATGCCATTGCTGAAGACTGGGATCAGCTCAACCGTGAAGTTATCGGTGAGTTTGATTTACCGGGTGCTATTATCGAGCGTATGCCCCGCTGCAAAGTTGCTGTGGATTTAGGCTGTGGAACCGGAACACTGCTTGAGCGCATGCTTGAGCGTTCGCTTAACGTTATCGGTGTTGACGGCTCCCCGCGCATGCTTGAGCTCGCCAAGCGCAGACTGGTTGAAGACGAAGACCGTGTGTCACTGCGCATCGGTGACCTTGAGCACCTTCCGCTTCGTGACGGCGAGGCAGACTTCGCCACCATTAACATGGTGTTGCACCACCTTTCCCACCCGGGAAAATCGTTAAAAGAAATCCGACGCGTTCTCCGCAAAGGCGGCCTGCTTGTGCTGGCAGACTTTGACAAACACGATAACGAAAAAATGCGTGTTGATTACGGTGATCGCTGGCTCGGTTTTGATATGAGAAATTTAGCCTTAAAACTCACAGAAGCTGGCTTTGCGTTACGTCAAAGCACAATGCATCCTGTGCGTAACGGGCTGACAATTCATTTAATTGTAGCAGAAAATACACAATAAATTTCTTAGGAGAAATTGAGAAATGACTGACGCAAGCCGCGCTATCAAGCTTGATCTTAGCCTTGAAAATAAAGTTGCTGACATGTCTCTTGCTGACTTCGGTCACAAAGAAATGCAGTTGTCCGAACGTGAAATGCCGGGTCTCATGGAGACCATCAAAAAATACAGCGACGCAAAGCCATTGAAAGGTCTTAAAGTTATGGGTTCCCTGCACATGACTATCCAGACCGCAATGCTCATCAAAACGTTGCACGCTCTTGGCGCTGATATCCGTTGGGCATCCTGCAACATTTTCTCCACTCAGGATCACGCAGCAGCAGCTATCGTAGATTCCGGTATGGCAAAAGTATTCGCATGGAAAGGCGAAACTCTTGAAGAATACTGGTGGTGCACTGAGCAGGCTCTCACATGGCCTGACGGTTCCGGCCCTGATCTCATCGTAGATGACGGTGGCGACGCAACCATGCTTATCCACAAAGGTGTAGAAGCAGAAAAAGATTCTTCCATCGTAGAGAAAGCATACGACAACAAAGAGTTCCAGATTGTTATGGATCGCGTTGCTCTTTCCCTGCAGGAAACCCCTGGTAAGTGGACTCGTATCGCAGAGAAAATCAAAGGTGTTTCTGAAGAAACCACAACTGGCGTACACCGTCTCTACCAGATGGAAAAAGAAGGCAAACTTCTCTTCCCTGCTATCAACGTTAACGACTCCGTTACCAAATCCAAGTTCGACAACCTCTACGGCTGCCGCGAGTCTCTTGCAGACGGTATCAAACGCGCAACCGACGTTATGATCGCCGGTAAATCCGTTGTTGTTCTCGGATACGGTGACGTTGGTAAAGGTTGTGCACAGTCAATGCGCGGCTTCGGCGCACGCGTAGCAGTAACTGAAATCGACCCTATTTGTGCACTTCAGGCTGCAATGGAAGGCTACGACGTTGTTACTCTTGATGATGTTGTTGAAACTGCAGACATCTTTGTGACCGCAACCGGTAACTTCAACGTTATCACTGGCGCTCACATGGAAAAAATGAAAGACGAAGCCATCGTTTGTAACATCGGTCACTTCGACAACGAAATCGAAATGGCATACCTCGAAGGCGACAACGGCTGCACCGTTCTTAACATCAAGCCTCAGGTAGACAAATGGACACTGAACTCCGGTCGCTCCATTATCGTGCTTGCTGAAGGCCGTCTTGTTAACCTTGGTTGTGCAACAGGTCACCCTTCTTTCGTTATGTCCAACTCCTTCACCAACCAGGCACTTGCGCAGATCGAACTTGCTTCCAACGCTTCTCTGGAAAACAAAGTGTACACACTGCCTAAGCACCTTGATGAAGAAGTTGCACGTCTCCACCTTGACCGCCTTGGTGCAAAACTCACCAAGCTTACTGATGCACAGTCTGAATACCTCGGCGTTGCTCAGGACGGTCCTTTCAAAGCAGACCATTACCGCTACTAAACCGGTAATACTTATTACGCATAAAAAAGGCTGCCCCTTACACAAGGGCAGCCTTTTTTTACTATTTTAATAACCTGCTATAAAAGCGTAATCTCATCGCCCGCAGTGATCTCGCCTCCCTTCAGAACCTTTGCAAAAATCCCTTCAGTCGGCATAACACAGAACCCTACGGCTTTGTGAATTTCACACTTGGAATGACATTTTTTCCCTATCTGTGTCAATTCAAGCAATGTGGAGCCAATGGAAAACTGTTGCCCCACGCGTAAAAAGGTAATGGGGAATCCACTTACCAGTAGATTCTCTGCAAAATCACCTGCTTTCAAGGTCGGCAGTTTATGGCGCATCTTATCGACGCTTTCCACTGCCAAAAGACTCACCTGCCTGCCACTACCAGCATGGGCATCGCCCTCAATGCCATGATCTTCAATCAGCATTGCAGAATCTACAGGCTTTTTTTGCTCACCTTTCTTTTTACTCACACAAATTGCTAAAACTTGTCCCATCTCAATACCCCGTTATTCTTAAAACAATAAAAGAAGTACGCACTTTTTAGTCTAACAACAGTACGTCAGGTTGATACCGTACTACCATCTTTCAGACACAGAGTACACACAGGCACGCAGAACGCACCGTTCTATTGCCTTAAAAAACAAACATTAACGGGAGTATACGTCAGAAATAAAATCTTGCAGAGCGCCGGGAGTAATTTCATGACCATTTGTTGTCATATCTTTAATGACCATAACGGAACCACGCAGTGTAGAGGTCTGCGCCATTGTAAGACAAATATTATGAGGAATCTGTGCGCGTTCCTGCAACAGATCAAGCTGCCAGCCGGAATTATTCTCTGACCAGCGGACAGTATACGCATCTTCTTCAACAAAGTGCGTCATCAAAGAGGCCCGCAGATCATTAAGGGTAATACGGCTGTTACCCCGTCCGACCAGCGGCGTATATTCACCCTCATTGTCCTGAATAAGCAGCGGGAGAGCGAGCATCTTACGTGGTGGGTCGTGGGAAATGACTTCGCGCAACGGTACCATACGGTGCACAGTCGCTTTTCGTCCATGTTCATCAATCTCTTGCGCGCTGTCACCTTCAGACACGGTAATGCCTTGTTCCATTGAGCAGGATACAGCTTCCCATAACGCTTCTGTACGGTCAGCCAAGGCACGGATTTCTTCAAGCACAGGGTCTGTGGAAGATTGAGGAGCAGCAGCAATATCAGGCACACCAAGCTGTTGTAATCGTGCTTCAATAGATGCCATTTTTTTCAGCATCTGTTCCTGTTTCATAGAAAGATTAACCATGCTGGTGGCAAGGCTGCTCATGGCCTGTTTGTAATCATCAGGCAATACAACTTCAACAACCTCTGCCTCTTCCTCCTGTTGTTCAAAAACAGGTTGAGCGACAAATTCAAAACGATCAGCAAGGCGCTGGTGTGTTTCTTCAATAGAAAGACCGGAACTGAACAAGTCCCGGATAGCGCGGCAGACTTCAAGCGCCTCTTCTGTGAACTGAATCGGCTTTCCCTTACTTGCTACAGGGATACAGTCTGGAAATTTACGTCGGTAACTTTTAATAGTTGTTTCTGAGACACCCAGAATTCGGGCAATTCTTTTGTGCGTCAAAGGCATCTGGCTCATGATTTCCTCGCAACTTCGGTAGTATAACGATATCGTAATCGATAAGTTATTTATCAGAAGAGTGCAACTGCCAGTCCTGAACAAGACGTTCACTCTCAACAAAAAAGTGCTGCGCCATATACAAACATTCAACTCGCAAATGAGGTATACTTACTACCGGACTACGCAGATTCCTTACTACACTTCTCCCAGAAAAGCAGATTACCGACTTGTCCCCACTCCTCACGAAAAAACAAACATCAAAACTACGTTGTTCTTTTGACTACAGTAGACACCCCAGTAAAAGCACATACTCACAACACAACCAATCATATCAAAAAGGTATATTGACTTTTGTGTCCGTTACAATACAAAACGGGCTACCGTTATATGGTTACTTGTCATTTTCTTTTCAGAATATCAGCAAGTATACCGTAGGTAACAATCATAAATTATGTGAATACAATTACTTCAGAAAAAATGAACAGCGAGACCGTTGCTTCTGACATCAGAAGGTTACTGGGAGACCTTATGAAGTTTTCAAAAATACTGATTCTCGTCATCGCGGCGATCTGTTTTACACTTCCGGCAATGGCTGCAACGCAAGTCCAGCTTGCTGTGGTGACCAAACCGGGTTCTGCACAATATGTTGCGGCTGAAAAATTTGCAGAGCTTATTAAAGAACGCTCCAAAGGCGAATATAATATCAAGCTCTATCACTCAGGATCACTGGGCAAAGAAACAGAAATTTTGCAGCAGGTTCAGCTTGGTGCAATCCAAATGGCTATTGTCACACTCGGGCCATTTGACACCTTTGTACCTGAGATCAAAGCAGTAGCGTTTCCGTTTCTGTTTAAAGATTACGAAACAGCAGACCGTGTGCTTGATGGCCCTGTAGGTCAGGAGGCACTGGACTCTCTGGCACAGGCCGGATTTAAAGGTTTGCAGTTTTCCGAAAACGGATTCCGCAACCTCTCCAACAACCGTGGAGCAATCCATTCTGCCAAAGATGTGAAAGGGCTTAAGCTCCGCGTCATGCAGTCCACCTTCCATAAAGAGTTATGGCATACTCTTGATGCGAACCCGACCCCTATGGGCTGGCCTATCTACTCTGAATTACAGCAGGGAACCATTGACGGACAAGAAAACCCGTTATGGGTATTTGAAGAGTACAAGCTGTACGAAGTCCAAAAGTACCTCGCCCTTACCGGCCATGTTTATTCAGTACACATCGACATTGCCAATCTTCAATGGTTTGAATCGCTGCCGGAAAAAACACAGGCTATATTCCAGACTGCAATGCGCGACGCTGCAATTTACCAGCGAAAAGTAAACCGCAAAAAAGAAGCTCAGTACCTTGCAAGCCTCAAAGAAAAAGGCATGATTGTGGATGAGCATCCGGACATTGATTCCTTCCGCACTAAAGTGGCACCTATGAAAGAGATGGACATGTACAAAGAGCCTAAAACTCGTGCTCTGCTCACCAAACTTCTTAACGCCACTCAATAACTTTTTCCAACAACCCACAATTGAGGCCGTGCTGTAGTGCGGCCTTTTTTTTCGTCCGCTATATTCTTCTTGCGCCAAACGGGTAAAAAAGAGGAAGATAGTCTATTACTGAGACAACCGCTTTGTATTTGGATTTCAGTATAAAAATCCATGTACCCGTCTCGAGAACTCGGCGAATACTACACAGAACCTCTTTCAAACCCACTCTTACTCAGGACTTCTTATGTTCCGCAGCGTTGCTTCGTTAATAATGTCCATCAGCAATTGTCTGGACACTGCCTGTCGTTGGCTTATATGCGCATGCGCTCTTGCCATGGCTGCTGTTACAGCCTCTCAGGTTTTTTTCCGCTACGTTCTTAACAATTCACTGTTCTGGTCTGAGGAACTCGGAAGAGTGCTACTTATTCAGCTGACTTTTTTTGGTGCAGCAGTCGCCTTAAAAGCACATGCCCATATCGGTCTGGATTTTCTGGTACGCAACATGTCCGAAAAAGGTCGCAAATACGCTGCCCTGCTGGTGCAGATACTTAGCTCCATCTTCTTTGCTGTTATGATGTGGTACGGCTTCCAGTTCGCCATGTTCCTTAAACTACAATCAACAGCCACACTTGGCATATCCCGCATGATTCCATTTTTGGCTGTCCCTGTGAGCGGAGCAATCATGCTCATACACTCCGTGTCCTGCTTCTTTGAAATTCTGGAATTCACTCCGCATCATGATGCACTCTGTGAGACCATTCATAATGGCTGCAACACAGCTGACCACAAGGAGCAATAAATGACACTGCTCCTCTTTGCCATGCTGATTATTCTGTTCTGCCTCAACGTGCCGATTGCTATTGCCGTCGGGTTAAGTGCTGTTATCGCGTTTGTTATTGACGGCAATATGAACATGATCCTTATTACCCAACGTCTTTATGCTGGAGCAGACTCTTTTCCGCTCATGGCAGTGCCGTTATTCATGATTGCCGGTCAGCTTATGGGGGCTGGCGGTATCTCCCGTCGCATAGTCAATTTCGCTGATGCGCTTGTGGGACATTTACCCGGTGGCCTTGCTGCGGTATCCGTCGTTTCCGCCATGTTCTTTGCCGGTATTTCCGGCTCAGCCGCTGCGGACACCGCAGCCGTGGGTGCCATCCTTATTCCGTCTATGGTTAAACGGGGCTACACTCCTGCCTTTTCCGGTGCAGTTCAAGCCGCCGCGGGTTCCATCGGAGTTATTATTCCACCTTCAATCCCTATGATCATCTTCGGAGTACTCACCGGTGCCTCCATTGGAAAACTTTTTGCTGCTGGCATCTTGCCCGGTATTCTCATGGGAGTAAGCCTGATTGGAGTCTGCGTGTGGAATGCCAGACGCTCCGAAACAGCAGATACCTCAGCAAGCAGAACCTTCTCCTTTGCTCAGGTATGTAAAGCTGGCACCTGCGCCATCTGGGCGCTTGGCGCGCCGTTCATTATTATCGGCGGCATATTAGGCGGTGTGTTTACAGCCACTGAATCAGCAGCGGTTGCTGTTGTGTATGCGTTATTGGTGGGTCTGTTTATTCACAAAGAAATCTCACTCAAGGAACTGCCTGACTTGTTCATTTCTGCCAGCATCACTTCAAGCGTGGTTATGTTCATCATTTGCGCAGCATCTATCTTCTCGTGGTACATGGCAATTCAGGAGATTCCTGCAAGCATTGCCTCTTCCATTCTTTCACTCACGGACAACCGTATCCTGCTGTTACTGCTCATCAACCTTCTGCTTCTCCTTGCCGGAACTATTCTGGAAACAACCGCAGCACTCATTCTATTTGTTCCTGTCCTTGTCCCAATGCTTCCTACACTCGGTATCGATCCTGTCCAGCTTGGAGCCATAGTTGTGGTGAACCTTGCCATCGGCATGCTTACCCCGCCTCTGGGAGTCTGCACCATTGTTGCCTGCTCTATTGCGCACACGCGTATCGGCACTCTGGCCAAAGCTATTCTACCGTTTCTGTTGGTGTTGTTATTCGACCTGCTGCTCATTACGTTCTGGTCTCCATTAACAACCCTTCTCCCAAATCTATTCTTTACATAACAGATAGTTAAAAAAGTTTTCAACAACATGTTCGTAACATGTAGATTACTTGTGCGCTTTTTTCAAAAGTTATGAACATTTTTATGAACAAGTTATGCACATCTGACATATTTTCAATAAAACAAGACAGTAAAGATAAATTCATCAGGCTTTGAAGACAAAAAAAGACTGCTCCATGGAGCAGTCTTACTAAATTCATTGTAACGGAGAACCCAAAGCCCCCATTCCCATTTTAGCGGGGAAGATTATCAGGCGGGTCCACACGTACATCATCATATGTAGTCATCTGGTTGTACGTATTACACGCACAACGCATCAGGAACAGTGCAAGTGGTACACCGCTGCCCTCACCAAGGCGCAGCCCCAGATCATGCAACGGGTCAATATCAAGCTGCTCCAAAATCTTTTTATGCCCTGCTTCTGCGGATGCGTGAGAAAAGAAAGCATAATCTTTCACAGACGGGCAAAGTTTCCACGCGGCAGTATAGGCAGCCGTTGCAATAAAACCATCAAGAAGGACAAGCTGGTTATTAGCGGCGCCGCCAAGAATCAATCCAGCCAGCGCGGCAATCTCATACCCACCAAGTGATGCTAAAATTTCCACAGGATCACCGGATTCAATGGCATCAGCATGCAAGCCCAGCGCACGTTCTATCACGCGAACTTTCCGCTTAATTCCTTCCGCGTTTATGCCGCCTCCGGCTCCGGTAATATCTTTAGGCAGGAGCTGCAAAAAGGAACAATACAACGCCGTAGACGGGGTCGTATTGGATACACCCATTTCGCCTGTGCCAATAGCCGGACACCCTTCAGAATGCGCTTTATCCGCCAATGCTGCACCTATCAGCAACGCTCGAATACACATCTCACGACTCATCGCCGGTGCTTTGGAAATATTTTCAGTTCCCTGCGCAATCTTACATTGCAGCAGCGAAGGGTGATCAGGATAGGTTCCACCTTTGGAAGCAAGATCAACCACGCACAGTTCAGCGCCTGCAGTGTCTGCCAGCACGTTAATCCCAGCACCACCATCACAGAAATTCTGCACCATCTGGCGGGTTACATCCTGTGTAAATGCAGACACACCCTCTTCGTTTACTCCATGATCACCAGCAATGGCGTAAATACGAAGCGGGTCTGCCACGATTCCATGCGTCTTATTTTGAATACAGCACATGCGCACAGCAAGTTCTTCCAGTTTCCCAAGGCTCCCTACCGGCTTCGTCAGATTATCAAGACGATGCACAGCAGCAGCACGTAACGAATCAGAAACCGGCTCAACCCGATGCAGCAGATCGCGCAGCAGTGCTTCATTCTCTGCTGTGTCTTCGTAGGTAGAAAATGCTTCTCCTGCGAATGCGTACTCCGGTATGGAAGATTTCATGAATTCTCCTGAAATAGTGTGGAAGAGTAGATACCGCAACGCTGTTTCGATGACTTCATAAAGCACAGGTCTAGCTTTTTTCTTCAGACATCCTTACAGTCTGCGATAGCTTAACCCTAATTTTATACAACTCACCAAGAACAGGATAAAGGTATATGATGCGTCGACTCTTCGCAATCATCCTTACAATAATGCTGACTCACAGCATGGCATTTGCTGAAAATAACTACGAAAAACTGCAAAATGAAGGCAGTGTCCGCATTACGCCGGTAGTATCGGCAGTTCACAAAGCGGCACCTGCTGTTGTGAGCATCAGCACTGACAGAATTGTTGAACGGGCCGTAAATCCATTTGCGAACCTGCTCCCCCGCAATCCGTTATTCGATGACTTTTTCCAGCAAGGTCGCGGACGCAGAAAGGTTAAAGAGCAAACTCTCGGTTCCGGTGTTATTATTGATTCGCAAAATGCCATTGTCTTAACAAACGCCCATGTCATTCAAGGTGCAGCACAAATTAATGTTACGCTACTTGATGGCAGGATGTTTACAGCCTCCATGCTCGGCTCTGATCCTGACTTTGATCTTGCCGTACTGAAACTTGATGCAGCAAACAATTTGCCTGAACTGCGCATGGCACAGTCAGACGATTTAATGCCGGGCGAAACAGTTATTGCCATCGGCAACCCGCTCGGCTTCAGTCATACAGTGACAACAGGGGTAGTATCAGCGCTCGACCGTTCCATAAAAACGCAAACATCAACCATCACCGACCTCATCCAAATAGATGCAGCTATTAATCCGGGGAACAGCGGCGGCCCATTGATCAACCTTGCCGGAGAACTGGTGGGAATCAACACCGCTATGTTGCGTCAGGCTGCAAACATCGGTTTCTCCATCCCTATTGATAAAGCCCGCAGAGCTGTGACAGAGCTGCTTGAAAGCGGCCACATTGAACCTGTATGGCTTGGTATTTCCGGTCAAAACCTCGATGAAAGCACAGCTAAATGGTTACAACTGCCTTCCACTAAAGGTCTGCTCATCACATCCGTATATGAAGGAACATCTGCCCAGCAGGCAGGACTCCTCTCCGGTGATACCATAGTCAAAATTAATGGCAATGCAGTGACAGACCATAGACATTACGTACAGTTACTGAAGAACATGACCAAAGGGGAACAGGTAGAAGTAACCTACATCCGTAATGGAGAAACATATTCCAAACCGGTTGACGCTCAAGCATACTCAGAAACTCTTGCAGCAAAGCAAATCCAACAGCGCTGGGGCTTCACAACAAAAGAAGGGGACACCTACCTGACCATTGCTTTTGTTCGTCAGGGCAGCCCTGCAGATAAACTTGGTCTGCGCGCAGGAGACCTGCTTGTAAACATCAGCGGGAAAAAGATTACTGACATGTCTCAACTGTATCAGGCATTTTTCACACACAGGTTGGATTCATCACTCATTTTACTCGTTGCGCGTGATGGAAAAGGCTACCGCGTCCGTATGGATATCTAGCTTATTTTACATAGATATTTTTTTTCTGGCGTGATACCCACACAAAAAAAACTGCAAAGCATGCAGATAATGTTTTTCAGGTCTTGACACTGAAGACAGGTCAGGGCTAATTGCAGGTTTCGATGAGACTGCTGCACGAAACCTAGTCACTAGGTGCAATGCGTAATTACAGACTCATCGAGACCAAAATCAAACCTGGAGGATTACCATGGGTTACAATGTTACCGTTGATACAGAGAAATGTACTGGCGACGCAGAATGCGTAGACGTATGTCCAGTTGAAGTTTTTGAAATGCAGGACGGCAAAGCTGAGCCAGCAAACGCAGACGAATGTCTCGGTTGTGAATCCTGTGTTGAAGTTTGTGAAGCAGACGCTATCGTTATTGAAGAAATGTAATTCAATACGTGCGTGTTTCGCATGCTTTGATTTTTGAACCGGACAGCGGGGAAACTCGCTGTCCGGTTTCATATATAGGGAGGGGGATACGGCCCCTATATATCAGCGTAAATTTGTTCAACAAACATCACGAGCAAAAAATTCCTTCCTGCTGCAACCGTTGGCGCTCAACGCCTTTATGCAATTTTTTTTATTCTGCTGCTGTTCTTCCCTTGCCAGTCGGGCGTTTCGTTACTAATAATTTGTAGCAAACGGGCACAACGTTGCGAATGCCTGTTTGTATACTACTTAGAATTTATTGCTCCAATCATAGTTATATAAAAAGGCTACCGATTCTGGACAGTTACATTGTCTATGGAGGTAGGGAGTTTTCTGATGAAATTGGATTTTTCTGAATTTTTTGCACAATACGAAGCACTTGTTGCTGAAGTAGATTCTGTTTTCAACCGTGTAGCCGACATGCACAGTGACTGTATCACCTGCGACACCGGTTGCAGCGACTGTTGTCACGCACTGTTCGACATCAGCCTGATTGAAGCGCTGTACATCAACCACAAATTTCTTGAACGCTACCCGTTCGGTGAAGAGCAGTCCAATATCGTCGGCGCAGCTAACGCAGCAGACCGTGCAATCTACAAGCGTAAACGCCAGTTATACCGTGATTCCATGAAAGGTGCTGACCCACGGGAATTGCTTGAAGCAATGGCAAAAGAACGCATTCGTTGTCCTCTGCTCAACGACGAAAATAAATGTCTTATGTACGAATTCCGTCCGATCACCTGTCGCTTATACGGCATCCCTACCAACATCGGCGGTAAAGCACACACCTGCGGACTTTCAAAATTTGAGCCGGGCAAACCGTACCCTACTGTATCTCTTGATACTATTCAGGACCGTCTTGGTAAAATCAGCCTTGAATTGTGTAAATCAATCAAGTCTAACTACAAAGAACTGCCTGGCGTATTTGTTCCTGTGTCCATGGCACTTATTACAAACTACGATGATGAATACCTTGGCCTGAAAGCGCCAAAGAAAAAGGGTAAGTAATGAGTATTTCTGCAAGTATGTATCGTACTGGTGCAGATCATGAACTGACACCGGAAGAAGAAGAACAAAAACGGTTTATGTACGACAATATGGCGCCACGTCGCCGTAAGTTCATTGACCGCATTGGATATGATAACTGGGATCCGTTCCCGAAACCGAACGATCCTATGGAATTGCGTATGGACATTTCCAAGCGCACCACACAGCAGCTCGTTCGCGAGTTTCTCCAGTCTCACAGAGGCCAGTATTCCAATGACTATGGTCGCGGCGCATTAGAGTCAGCTGTCGGCATTGTTAATAAGGATGAGAAGTACCGCGGCATTTTCGACTTCTGCGTTTGGTATTACAACCTCTTGATTGAAGAAGGGCATATAGATCATGACGACTAAAGAATTCGCAAGTATTGAAGAGTACGTTGCATTTTTACGTAAAGAGATTGATGAGAACCCGGAATGTGCTAACCACCACTACAACCTTGGTGTAGCACTGCTTTCCGTACGTGACTGGAACGGTGCCGAGGCTGCTTTCCTTGAGTGCATCCGTAACTCCAACCGTTTTGCTGAAGCATATGTACAGCTCGGCGGTATCTGCATGCAGCGTAACGACCTTGAAGGTTGCATGCAGTACAACAAAGAAGCTGCACAGTGCCGTGCTAAGTTCCCTGTACCTTGGGCAAACATGGCATTTGTTCATCTCCAGCAGGGTCAAGCTGAAGAAGCAATTAAATGTGCGATGAAAGCTCTCAGATGGGATCCCGACTTTGTTCAGGCTCAGGCTACTATCGCTTCTGCACACTACATGCTCGGTGAACTCGAAGAAAGTGAAACCGTATCCCTCAAAGCGATTGCAAAATACCCTTCTTTTGCTCCTGCATACAACAACCTTGCTCTTGTTGCTCTCGAGCGCGGTGACTTTGCAGTTGCTATTGAAAATGTAGACAAAGCAATCGAACTCGGCTTCGAAGTTGACCCTAACTTCCTCGCTGAGCTTGCACCGCATCGCGAAGCGTAAGCTTCACGCATATGTTGCGGAATATTCCGCGACGCAGTGTGTACCAAAGACGAATATCAAAGGCTGTTCCCGAAAGGGAGCAGCCTTTTTTTGTTATAATCAGTGGGGAAGCACTGCCACTGAGGCATACTGTTCACTACAGACACACAGCATGGAGAACAGTATGAATGACCACATAATTCTTGAAGACTTTTTTCAAGGCGAACTGGATTGTCACGGCGTGCTCATACGACGCAACGGCGATATCTGGCACCGTTTTGCAGGCTCCTTGAATGCGGAATGGACACCGGATGCAGACGGCATGCTCCGTGGCGTAATGCACGAAACAATAACATTCTCCTCCGGCGACACTCGCGAACGGATATGGAAACTGACCAAAGAAAACGAAAGCGGATATATTTCCACTGCTGATGATCTTGAAGGGTTAGCCACCATCACAATCCGCGGTTTTGAAGCGATTGCAATGTATCGCATGAAAATACCGACCCGTGCAAAAGAAGTGGTTGTTGATGTGGAAGATATGATGTGGCTTACCCCGGGAAATGTCATGATGAGCAAAGCAATTCTACGCAAACTTGGTGTGAGGATTGGAGAAATTATTACTGTTCTTGTTCCCGTAAAAAAGATCAACAGATAAAATTTATTTGAAATTAGCTACCGCAGTCCAAATAAAATGCAGCCCAAGGCACAACGTGCTTTGCGCTGCATTTTATTTTTTGTTCAATTCATTTCTAGCACTCTGTCATTCCTTGAAAAGAATGTGAGTAGTGAGTATCCTGCCCTGTCCGTGTGTTAATTTTGTTGATTTTTACATAATTGTATACAACAAAGAATCCATCAGCTTTTTACAAGGCAGGAGTGCTTTGCTTAACGTTACAAACCTATCCCATAATTTCGGATCATACTGGGCGTTGAAAAACTGCTCTTTTTCCTTAAAGAAAGGGGAGTTCCTTCTTCTTACCGGTTCATCCGGTGCAGGTAAAACAACGCTGCTGCGTTTGTTGTACGCATCTCTTCCGGTTATGCGTGGTAAGGTTAATGTTGCAGGGTATGATTTAAAAAACTTACCCGCACGACAAATTCCCAACCTGCGTCGAAGCGTGAGTGTTGTTTTTCAGGATTTTAAAATTCTGCCATACCGTACTGTGTACCAAAATGTTGCGATGGCGCTTGAAGTTCGAGGACTCAATCAGATTCATATAGATAGAAGAGTTCGTGCCGTTGTTCGCGGGTTAGGTCTTGAACCGCGCATCAACACCTTGTGCGGAGAACTTTCAGGCGGTGAGCAGCAACGTGTAGCTGTGGCCCGTTCCGTTGTGGTGAACCCTAAGATTCTTCTTGCTGATGAACCGACAGGGAACCTTGACGAAGAACTGGCAGCTCGCATGATGGGGATTTTCAAACAATTCCACATGCACGGAACAACTGTTGTTCTGGCTACACACAGCAGCGAGCTTGTACGGATGCATCCTGAGGCCAGACAACTCCGTCTTGAGCATGGAAAAATTGTCGCTGCAAACTGGCGCGGTGCGCAAATCTTTTCCGAAAAGATTAAAGAGGTGCATTCATAATGCGTGTCTTCTTTAAACTCATCAGACAAGGATTTCGTGACATTGCCCTGCATCCTTGGGCGCAACTGATGACGCTTCTTGCTGTATCGTTCATCACCTTTCTCGCCGGACTTATGCTGCTGTGCGTAAGCAATCTGGACACCGAGCTTAAGGTGACTCGAGGCGAAGTCGCTTTTCAGGTGTACTGGAATGAAAAGGCTTCTCCAAAAAAAGTAAAAGAAAGCTGGAAGACGTTGCAAAAAATGGATGGTGTTGTGGAGGTGCTTACCTACACTCCGGAAGAAGCGTTGAAGGATTTAGGCTCTACGCTCCCTAAAGGAAGTAAAGGTATGCTGCTGGCTGATAACAGCCCGCTCCCGTACACCGCAGTGCTCAAGTTTTCTCCGCGCAAAGGTGATGTAGCCGAATGGCAAAGCAAAACTCAGGCAGCACTGGAACGCATACCGGACGTTAAGACTGTCCGTTCCAGTAATCTGAAGGACGATGTCAGCCGTGCATGGCAAGAACTTTCAGACTCAATTACAATGCCTGTACTGGTCTTTTTAGCAGTTATCCTCTCCATTGCGGTAGGGAACACCATGAAGTTTTCACTCATCAGCAGAAAAGATGAAATTGAAATTCTCAAACTCGTGGGTGCTAAAAACTGGTATATTCGTACTCCCCTGCTTGTCGGCGGGGCACTGCTCGGCAGTGTGGGCGGCATCCTCGGTGTTGCCGGTCTGTACACGGCATGGTGGAATCTGAAAGACACGTTCAACTTTGCGCCGCTTCACTGGGAACTCCACTTCCTGCCTGTAGATCAAGCATTATTGCTGATAGTTATTCCGATGGTTGTCGGAAGTATCAGCAGCTGGGTTGCTGTACGTAGTTAATGCTGTGCATTGTTGCCAGCAGCACATATTTTTAGATTGACCAGAAACACTACAGGAAGCTTAACTATGCGTAGTAAAAAAATGACAGGCGGACTTGAAAAAGCGCCGCATCGCTCCTTACTGTATGCTCTCGGGCTTACACGCGAAGAAATTTCCCGCCCGCTTGTGGGTGTTGTTAACGCAGCCAACGAGGTGGTTCCCGGTCATATTCACCTAGATACCATCGCCGATGCTGTTAAAGCAGGCATCCGTGCCGCTGGCGGTACTCCTATGGAGTTCCCTGCTATTGCGGTCTGTGACGGCCTTGCCATGAACCATGAGGGCATGCGTTTCTCTTTACCGAGCCGCGAACTCATCGCCGACTCCATTGAGATTATGGCTACAGCCCATCCGTTTGATGCACTCGTCTTTATCCCGAACTGTGATAAATCTGTTCCTGGCATGCTCATGGCTATGCTGCGCATGAATATTCCGTCCGTCCTCGTAAGCGGTGGCCCGATGGCTGCCGGTACAACCAAAGGCGGGGGAGGCGCAGACCTCATCAACGTATTTGAAGGCGTTGGACAGGTTAAACTCGGCAAAATGACCGAAGAAGAGCTGGAAGACCTCTCCGAGACAGCATGTCCGGGCTGCGGTTCCTGTGCCGGTATGTTTACCGCAAACTCCATGAACTGCCTTTCCGAAACCATCGGCCTTGCTCTGCCGGGTAACGGGACAACACCAGCCACGTCTGCTGCGCGTATCCGCCTTGCAAAAACAGCAGGCTTCAAGGTTATGGAACTGCTTGAGAAGAACATCTGCCCGCGTGACATCGTAACAGAAGCGTCTGTATCCAACGCGATTTCCGCTGATATGGCACTTGGTTGCTCCACAAACACGGTACTGCACCTTCCGGCAGTATTCGGTGAAGCAAACCTCGATATTTCGCTCGAGCTGTTCGATAAAATCAGCAAAAAAACTCCGAACCTCTGCAAGCTTTCACCTGCAGGCGACCAATACATTCAGGATCTCCACAGAGCTGGCGGCATTCCGGCAGTACTTGCTGAATTACGCAAAAAAGACGCGCTCAATCTCGATGTAATGACTGTCACAGGTAAAACCCTCGGGGAAAACCTTGAGGAAATGAAAGCAACCAACTGTGACCCGACCGTTATCCGTCCGATTGAAGAGCCATATTCAGAAGAAGGCGGCATCGCTATCCTTTACGGTTCCCTTGCTCCACAAGGCGCTGTTGTAAAACAGTCTGCAGTAGCCCCTGAAATGATGGTGCGCACAGCAACCGCACGAGTCTTCAACTCAGAAGAAGATGCTTTTGAAGCCATTATGGCGCAGAAGATCAACAAAAGTGACGCTGTTATCATCCGCTACGAAGGCCCTAAAGGTGGCCCTGGCATGCGCGAAATGCTCTCACCGACAGCAGCAATTGCCGGTATCGGACTCGGTGCAGACGTTGCCCTGATCACAGACGGCCGATTCTCCGGCGGTACCCGTGGTGCAGCAATCGGCCACGTTTCTCCGGAAGCAGCAGACGGCGGCATGATCGCATTCGTAGAAGAAGGCGACAAAATCGAAATCAATATTCCAGAACGTAAACTCAACCTGCTCGTTGATGAAGCAACTATTGAAGAGCGTAAAAAGGGTTGGAAGCCTCTGGAAAAAGAAGTCACCTCTCCATTGCTCAAGCGCTACAGCCGTATGGTTAAAAGCGCTTCATCAGGAGCAGTATACAAATAAGCAGGCACGATGCCTCCCATAAGCCTCGTCGCTTATCTTCCATGACCTCTCGGTATATAAAGAAGGGCTGCCCTGAAATCAGGACAGCCCTTCTTTTTAATGACACCCCACATATTGCAGCATCATTACAAAAAATTTCTCGAACAGGTCATGTGCTCGCATATGTCTACCTATGCCTCACTCATGACGCTGCCTTTCATCGTTAGTGTGCGTTTACAAGAGTCTCTAGTTGCTTTTTGCTTATCATAACAGTGCGCCCTTCTTCCCATTGAGGGCAATACACCATTGAAAAGCTACCAAGCGGCGATATGCGTATCAATTCTATATCTTCATTAGTTAGGCGCACTCCACTAGCTGGTACTAAGGGACTTAAAATAAGGCCTTCTTCATCACACGCTGCACCGCTGTAATAGGAACCAGCAAAGAGTCCAAAACTGCAAAATGAGACTATGCAGCTAACAATAAATAAACATACGTTAAGTAAAGTAGGCGACCCTAACACCAAACTAAATTGTAGTCTTATAACAGAACCATATAGTATCGTAAAAAAAATTCCGTTTCCCCATCTTCCCAACCGACTTGAATAGACAACAGTGCCCTTTCCTGTCCATCCATATGCCTTGAGAAAAAACATTGTAGCTTTTTCTTGCAAGTTAACTCCAGCCACACGTAAACAGATGCTACTTAATATAATAAAGAAAAAAAGCTCAGCTGGTATCAGTAATAGGACTGCAATAACAATATCTCTAATTACCATAACCACTTCTCCTCATGGTCGGTGAATTCCCACATTGCTCACACATCCGAGTTCATCTACTTTTTCTCACGTCCAAGATAGAACAGAAGAAAAGCGATCATCGCAAAGAAAAAATTTCCTCCTACGACCAGCCAAATTGCAGCAGTATACAAGTTTATCATTATGCAAAAGATAAGAAGATAAACTCCACTAAGCGATATAGTTAAGGGAACCCAATACCGCATTCTTTCATATGGCAAAAACATAGAGGCAACGCACATAAATACGATAACAGTATTGCCATACGTCATGAGCCCAAATTCACCACCGTCCTTTTCTAATTAAAGCGGATAGTTTGGATGAGCCACAACATAAATGTGAGAGTTGTAACGTACCCTAGAACTCTTGAAATTTTTCTCATAGCTGCCAATCAAGTGAGCTGTCTTTCATAATCAATATGCGTTTATGAGGTGTTCAAGCTGCTTTTTGCTTACCATTACAGTGCGCCCTTCTTCCCATTGAGGGCAATACACCATTGAAAAAGTACCTAATGACGTTATCCTCAGCAGTTTCTTTTCGTTATTAGGTAGGCGTACTCCACTAGCTGGTACTAACGGGCTTAGAATAAGTCCTTCTTCGTCACACGCTACACCGCTGTAATAGGAACCAGCAAAAAGCCCAAAACTGCAAAATGAAACTATGCAGCTAACAATAAATAAGCATACGTTAAGTAAAGTAGGTCCCCCTAACACCAAACCTAATTGTAGGATTATAACAGAGCCATATATTATCGTAAAAAGAACTCCGTTTCCCCATCTTCCCAACCGACTTGAATAGACAACAGTGCCTTTTCCTGTCCATCCATATGCCTTGAGAAAAAACATTGTGGCTTTTTCCTGCAAGCTAACTCCAGCCACACGTAAACAGATGCTACTTAATATAATAAAGAAAAAAAGTGCAGTAGGAATAAGAAATAAAAATGCCATAATGGCTTCATAAAGATCCATAAAAGTCTCCTTCGTCTCCTAACTATCTCCCCCTTAAAGAATCACCATTCGGACCTAAAATTTTGAAACTATCTCGTAGTAGCTGAGAGTAGCTTGAATAGTTCTTCACATTCTTGGAAGACATGAAATCTGAGAACCGTGACAGCCTACTTGCATCTCCATCTTGATCTAAGTCTCTATCGAACGCTTCTTCAATCAAGTTTACAAGTGGTGTTGTTGGGGTGAATTTATCAAAAAAAGATATGGCATCATCAAACCCTCGCCCTAAACCACCTGCCCGCTTTTTAAGATAGCTTGCGTCAATCCCCCCTCCCTTCAGCCCCAGAGGATCAACCAGATTCACAGGATCATCCAAACAATACCCATATACATCTGCGTCACCACCATGACGACCTAGCGGATCTTGCTGAATAAAGAAACCAGTTGCTGGATCATAGTCACGGAATAAGAAATGGACTAACCCTGTATCATCATCTAGCTGTCCGCCGCCGAAACTGATCATTGCCACAGTAGCAAATTTGTTATGCGACAATCGCCTGCCAAAGCTGTCCGTCTCTTCAATGTGGACGACGCTACCAGCTTCGTCAGCAATAGCTAATAATGTTCCAACATGGTTATATGCTAGGAAATATTCTTTTCCATTGCATGAAAGAGATGCTGGCTGCAATCGGTTTTTTTCTGATTCCTCATAATTGAACACAACATGATTTTTATCATCCCCTGTGCATGCAGCTTGAAGACAAAGCATATCTTTCCAGCAATATTTTTCTGTAACGTTCCCGTTTACAAGCTTTGAAGAACGTCTTCCTAACGGGTCATAGGTATATGTGATACAGCGACTATCAGGTAAACATATTCGTTCAAGGAAGCCATAGGTGTTATAGCCAAAGGTTGTCACCCTTGAGCCTCCGCGTTTTTGAACAACTCTTCCTCTATCATCATACACAAAGGTAATATTACCTTTGAGACTTCTCACCTGCTCAAGCTGTGATAAATAGTTGAACACATACCGAGTCCCATTCAATTCCCATAACCTTTCGCCACGCGAACCGTATTGATATTGCTCTGAAAGAACGCCATCAGTTTTGACGGCAGCTAACCGTCCTTTATTATCATACGCATATTCAAGCACCTTCTTCTTGTGATTAAATATGGTATTGCATCGTGTAATTTGTCCTTCATCATTCCGAAATAACTCCATTACTCCAAAAACAATGCCTTTAGGTGTTGCAAAGTCTGTTCTTTGATATTTCAAAATATTATCAGGCGTCATATCTATCTTGTCATCAGCACCTGCTTGGGTAATGGCTTCTCTCCCCATACTTCTTGATATTGGCTGTCGAAAAACTTCCCTGCGTAAAAATGCTTCTGTGGTCATTGCTTTTGGCTGCTGCATAAGCTCTCTCCTGAAAATGAGTTTGAGCTAACTTACATAGCGATTATTTTAACCTCGCTCTGAAGCAGGCGTGAACTTCTCCTCACAATGGTTCCACCGCTACCTGCCAAAGCTAGACAGTCATTTTATACATTAATTGCTAACTACAAAAAAAGAGTGACATGCTCGCCACTCTTCAGTTGGGTCACTCTACTTCAAAAATGAAAGCAAAGACTATTCACTCTTTTTATAGTGAACAAACAAATGTTCACTTTATCACTTGAAATAGAAAAAGGTAGCACATGGCCACCTTTGTTAGTTTCATTGGATTAGGAACTTATATGAAAGGATTCGAATATAGATAAAACACAGATGCAAAGCTGTATCTGCTACTCCTTCTTTTCTTTTAACCTTTGTTCTTCAAGATGGTCATACAAGAAGAAAACTTTTGGTTTTATCTTTGGGCATACCTTCTGTGCTGCTTTCAGTGCTTTTTTCTTAGTTTTCATAAAAAGAATAAGCTGCCTTGAGTTGATGGTAGTTTGGTACGGTGCGTCACTCTTTATCACCCCTAAAGGCGTCAGCAAAAGGATCGGGTTCTTAATAACATATGTTCCATCAGGCTTAACTGCTGTAATGATGGATTTAGCAGCAGCTTTGTTATACTTTGTAGCTGATTCTTGGTTTAACCACAGCGTAATAAAATAAACATACGGATCTTTTTCTATAATAATATTTAAATCCGATGACTTAATCTGATCAACAGAAATCTTTGTAACATTGTCGCATGAAATGGGAATAGTTACTTCTGCACATGCCAGCGAACTCGAAAGAGCTAAGAGTAATAATGCAATGATATAGTTCATAGTTAATTTGTAATATTGTAGGTGAAAGTACAATTATCAACTCCATCAGTCATTATATCAACTTGCCATGTAAGGGGGAGTTCTCCAAATTTAGTAAAATGATAAGTCCGCGATGAGTTAGGTAACATGTGTCCTGTTTGAGTATGCTGTGAGCCATCAACCCAAATATGTGCACCTCCTGCCATTGGACCAAGACTCCTAATAAAGACGTTAATACTTTGGCCAGCAGTAAATTGTTCTGAAGCTGTATCACGCCATCCATCAATTTTTCCGAATCTTCCAACGAGAATAGATCCTTCTACCATTTCACACTTGCAATTGGGATGTGGACGCTCTGGTTTTTCCCAATGAACTCCTTGCCCCATTGCTTGGCATTTTTCACATGCCCCTTCGTTGGGGATAACTTTCCAATATTGCGTTTGCAAATTATTTCTACGAGTTCTGGTGTCTGAGCCAGATGAGTCATGGGATTTAAAAACTTCTTTTCTCATAAACTCTTCAGTGGTCATTGCTTGAATTGAGCTAGGCATGAAATCTCCTGACATTATTTACTGCTAATTCGTTATTTATATTTTTCTAATAGTATTTCGTTGTGCTAATAATAATATCATTAGCAAGTATATCAAACTGATACGAGGCAGGCGCTAGCTAGGTATTACAATGACCTTACGGTAACGTTAGAAATATTGACGGTATGTGAATCCTATCCTTAGCCATTCGGCATAAAAAAAGAGTGGAATGGAGCCACTCTTCAATTGGGTTTTCTATTTCATTGATGCAATGCACTCGTATACTGGAGAACAATACAAAATGTTCCCGCCACCACTGTCACCTACCATGCAACAGGAACGCGGACTTTTTGCTTAGCTTTATTCGTAAACAATAAGTAACCATGCTCCTTGCCATACCTGTATAGATCACGGGTAATGCGCACATCCGCTTCACAATAAGTTGCAATTTCTTCAATTTTGCCCTCTTTCCACCATTTCAGTGCCTGCAGTCCGTCAGCAGATTTCGGAGCATCAAGAGTTGCAGAACCCAAGTTGTCCAAAGACACCCGATAGTTTAGACGCTTGCGAATTTCATCCAGCAAATCGAGAGTAGGAAGCGACTTCAAATTATAGTCCGCATAGGCTGAAAGCACTTTGTAATCAAAGCGAATAATATTGAATCCGATAATGCAGTCAAAATCTTTCAGATGTTCCAAAAGCTCCGGCATATCTTCTTCCATGTAATGGATAAAGGCATCTTCCTTGGAGTCATACAGCACAGCTACGGAAACCCGCATCAAGTCAGCCCGATGCCAGCCACCAACCTCCTGTGCTGATCGCTGTGTTTCAATATCCAGCACTGCATAGCGGCGAGGATTTCCCTCATTATCAACGTTCGATTGAGGCTGAGAGTCTTTTGGAATCTCAGGCGTTACTTTCCTACCGGAATCCACCGTCAGCACCTTTGAAGAAAACGTGCCGGAAGATGCGGAAAGCTGCCCAAGCGGCTCCACTGTAAAAACTTTATCGGCAGGTGGAGTACCCTCTCCCTTTGCCATTTCTTGAAGAAGAAAAATACTGCCCGCCTTATCAATAGGGCGGTTACCGGAACCACACTTTGGAGAATGCACACAACTTGGGCAACCAAGCTCACAGCCGCAATCACGGACTACTGCAAGGGTTCGCTCAAACACTTCGTGCGCCATAGTAAACGCATGGCGGGTCAGCCCAGCTCCACCTTCCATTCCGTCATAGACAAACACTGCCGGTTTCCCCACTTGAGCATGCATAGGCGTAGAAATCCCACCAAGATCATTACGATCTGTAAGCACAAGAATAGGTAAAATCCCGATCATGGCATGCTCCAGCGCATGAATGGAACCCATAAAATGCAGAAACTCATCTTCTACTGCACGCTGCACGCCGAGCGGTACTTCAAACCAGATGCCCTCGGTCTCAAACACAAGCGGCGGGATATCCAGCGGAGTAATACCAAGCAACTTTCCGCCCTGCACACTTCGTTTTTCAAAACCGCTGATAATCTCTGTTACCCGCAACTTGCCAAAACACATGCGGGTTCCCCACACGAGTGTCTGGTCAACCACTTCAAGAATCTCTGTACTCTTATTGCTGCGGATACGGGTGTAGTAGTTCACACGCCCTTTTTTAGCCTTTGCAGTGCGAGTTCCAAAATCAAGTTCAGTAATTGACCACGTCTGTCCTTTATGAAGATACACAGCGCCGGGGTGCGTTTCTTTGAACGCTTTCACGCCATCAACGCTACCAATGACAGTTCCGTCCTCTGACTCAATATGGAACGTATTACCCGCGCCGCGAAGATCGACATGCCTATGCGGTCGTTTTTTTGCCGCAAAAATGGTTGTACCAGCAGCATCGCGCAGCAACAGCCCTGTTTGCTCCAACTCGAGTATTGCTGCTTGCACTTCAGGTTCCTGCACCCATTCTTCAGAGGCACGCAAGGTAAGCTCAGCAGCTGCGCATTCTAGATGCCGTTTCAAAATAACAGGGTTATGCGGATTCAGCACTGCTGACTCAGGAGGACGGGAAAAAAATTCTTTGGGATGCCGCATAAAATACTGATCAAGGGCATCCTCACCAGCTACCAATACTACAGCAGATTCCTGCTTTTTGCGTCCTACACGGCCACCTCGCTGTAACGTGGACATAATAGAACCAGGATATCCGACGAGGATACATAAATCCAACGCGCCAATGTCAATCCCGAGTTCCAGCGCACTGGTGGAAATAACTGCGAGCAATTCACCGCTGGACATTTTCTGTTCAATCTCGCGCCGTTCTTCAGGTAAAAAACCTGCCCGATACGCGGAAATCCTGTCCTTGAAGGCACCGGATTTCTGTCCCGCCCACATGCTTATAAGCTCCGTCATCTTACGGGACTGCGTATACACAATAGTGCGCATATTGCGCATCAAGGCAGACTTGAGCAAAGAAATAGCAGCAGAAGAAGGACTCTGATGAGGATCCATGAACACAAAATGTCGTTTACCCTGTGGTGCGCCGCTTTCTGTAATAACTGTGGGGGTAATGCCGGTCAGATTCTCGCAAAGCTCGGCAGGATTCCCCACCGTGGCAGAACAAAAAATAAAGGTCGGAGTGATGCCGTACTGTTTGCACACACGCAGCAGCCTTCGGAAAAGCTGTCCCATATGAGAACCCATAACTCCACGGTAGGTGTGCACTTCATCCACAACAACAAACTGCAGGGATGCTAAAAATTCTATCCATTGTTCATGGTGAGGCAACATCGACAAGTGCAGCATCTCAGGGTTCGTCATCAAAACCGTAGGCGGCTTTGTACGAATCTTCTTTCGGAAATGAGGCGTGGTATCCCCGTCATAGATGGCTGCCTCAGGACGAGCCTCTTTAGGCCAATGCGCAGTAAGGGACTGGAACGTTTTATGTTGATCCTGTGCCAGTGCTTTAAGAGGGAACAGGTAAAGCCCTCTGGCATCAGGGTCTTGTAAAAAGCGCTCGATAACCGGCAGGTTGTAGACAAGGCTTTTACCGCTTGCGGTAGGAGTGGCAACAACCACGTGCCTGCCAGCCCGAATATGATCTGTAGCAAGTGTCTGGTGCGCATACAGGCTATTAATCCCCTGCATGGCAAGCAAGTCCTTAATAGCCTGCGGCCACGGACGGCGATTTTCAGCATGCACAGCCTCCACATCCGGCAGAACTTTGTGGTATACCACCTGATCTCCCAGACGTTCTGACTCGCGCAACGCCTCAACATATTCCGCTACAATATCCTTATCCTCGTACATACGCCCGACCATGCTGCGCACCCTTTTGAAAGTCAATCAGCAAACAGTGAAATGCCGTAAAAAAACACCCTCCACATCTTCATGCAAGTGCAGAAGCAAAAAAATAACTGTAACACTCCGATTTGCTATTTCTTTTCACTTTACCCATACCAAACAGACAAAGCTTGCAAAGCAAGGGTATTTCTTTTAGGAACTACGCAAAAGAGAGCAACATTCGGGAGAGAGTGCTTATGAGACGTTTTCATTTATTGCTACTGCTTTCAGTAGCAACAATCATTTTTACTGCAGCACCGGCCTTGGCAGCCGACTCAAGCAAAGGCGCTGCAAACTCACAAATTTTTGGATTCTGGACACTGGTTCCGCCACTGGTAGCAATCGTACTTGCATTTATCAGCCGTAACGTTGTCCTGTCCTTGTTCCTTGGTGTCTTTTCCGGCGCAATGATGCTGGAAACAAAAGGCTTCAATATCTACAGCGGTGTTATCGGTTCTTTTCACCGTGTATCCAACGAAATTTTAGGTTCGCTTGCTGACTCTTGGAACGCAGGTATTGTATTACAGTGCCTTGCCATCGGCGGTCTTATTGCCGTTGTTTCCAAAATGGGCGGCACCCTTGCAGTTGCAGAAGCACTTGCAAAAAAAGCAAAAGGCCCGCGCAGTGCCCAGTTCTTCACATGGCTCATGGGTCTGGTAATCTTCTTTGATGATTACGCAAACTCACTGACCGTAGGCCCTATCATGCGCCCGGTTACTGACCGCATGCGCGTTTCCCGCGAAAAGCTTGCTTTCATCATCGATGCTACAGCAGCACCTATCGCAGGTATCGCCCTTATTTCCACATGGGTTGCGTACGAAGTAGGTCTTATCAAAGACGGTTTTGAGCAGATCGGTATCCAGATGAACGCATACGGTGCATTTGTTGAAACCATTCCGTACCGTTTCTACAACATCTTTATCCTGTTCTTCGTACTCGCAGGCATTATGCTGCTTCGCGAATTCGGCCCAATGCTGAAAGCTGAAGAACGCGCACGCAAGCACGGTAAGGTTCTTGCGGACAATGCCAACCCTATGGCTTCTGAAGAAACAACACAGCTCGAGCCGGGCGCACACGTTGTTCCTTCCATCTGGAACGCAATTATCCCGATCGGCACCCTTATTGTTACTGCCTTCCTCGGCTTCTACTTTAATGGTCTCAGCGCGATCGACAACGCAGAACTGCTCGCTAAAATCAACGAATCTCCGTTGAGCTTCTTTGCAATCCGCGAATGCTTCGGTGCATCCGACGCTTCCGTAGTTCTTTTCCAGGCTGCGCTTCTCGCGGGTATCGTGTCCATGGCTATGGGCGTATGCAAAAAAATCTTCAGCATTGAAGAAGCTATCACAACATGGATTCTCGGTATCAAGTCCATGAACATCACTGCAGTTATCCTGCTCCTCGCATGGTCCCTTTCCGGTATCATCAAAGAGCTTGGTACTGCTATGTGGCTCGTGAGCGTTCTTTCTGACACCCTGCCTGCATTCCTGCTGCCGTCCATTATCTTCATCCTCGGTTCCATCATCTCCTTTGCGACAGGAACCTCATACGGCACAATGGGTATCCTCATGCCACTGGCAATCCCGCTGGCATGGGCTATCAACCCGGATCAGGCATACCTGCTCCTCAACGTAGGTGCAGTTCTTACAGGTGCTATCTTCGGTGACCACTGCTCACCAATCTCCGATACCACCATCCTGTCTTCCATGGGTTCCGCATGTGACCACATTGATCACGTCCGCACCCAGCTGACATACGCAGTAGCCGTAGGTGCAGTATCCATCCTCTTCGGCTTCCTCCCTGCAGGTCTCGGTCTCTCTCCTGTGATCACCCTGCCTGTAGGTCTCGCTGCTGTTCTCGGCATGCTCTACCTCTTTGGTAAAAAGCTGCCTGAAACAAATTAGTCAGCCTGCATATAGTAATACGAAAACCCTCGACAGAATATCTGTCGAGGGTTTTTCTTTTATCGGGCTACAGTGAAGTGGCTCCGACGGGCAGGAGGGCGTTGCCCCCTGCACCCCCACAAGGGGACACGTCCCCTTGACCCCGTATATACGCGAGTTACACTCAGTAGTTACAACGTTGAAAGCCGCGTAGTGGGCTACCTTTCTGTATAAAAAGCAGATCGCATTTAAGGGGCAGCCTAAGGGCAGAGAAAATCCTTATTTCCAGATTGGCGTAACCACTATGCAGCATAGGAATTATAAAAAGTCTAGAGTAAAGCCTACATAACATCTGTCTCACCTGACTGATCGGAATATCAAGCAAGTTTTAACTACCGAAGCTACAACAGCCTTTTCCTTTCGTTATGGAAAGGTAGCCTGTTCACGGCTTCCTGCGTCATAAATAACGGGCAGATTCGCGTATACTCGGGGTCAAGGGGCAAGCCCCTTGCGGGTGCAGGGCAGAGCCCTTGCCCGCCGGAGGCAAAAAAATCCCGCAACCAAACACTATACGAACCATCCTACGAATTATTCAGCAGCCATTGTCTGCCATAGGCAGCCTGCCCAAGCGAAATGCATCCATCGTTAGGCGGTAGCTGAATATGTTGGATAACGTTCAACCCCTTTGCAGCGAGTGCTTTAGGAAGCTCCGTTCCTATTGTGAAACTCTGCAATACTCCGCCAGAAAGAGCAATTGTGTCGATACCGGTTGTGCTGGCAGCATATTCTGCTAATGCAGCGCACCCTTGAACAAGCCCGAGATGGAACTTGCGGGAAATGGCTCCCACTGCTTCGCCACGCTCCCAATCCTGATAGCACTGAAGGAATAGCTGAACAGTATCAAGCTGAAGGACATCATCAGACTCCACCAGCGGGCAATCATATGCGTCAGTTATGGACAAGTCCTGTGCATCTTCCAAGAGTATTGCTGCTTCACCTTCATAGGTAACTGTATGACAAAGCCCGAGCATGGCCGACACCGCATCAAAGAGACGTCCGCACGAAGATGTTAGGGGCGTATTGATATTGCGCACCAGTAACTGTGGCAGAAACTCGGACTGCTGGCTAAACTCATCCAGCCATGTCCATTGCTTGTCAGAAGCTGTAATTCCCAACTTCCACAAAATACCCTGTGCAATACGCCACGGCTCATGGATAGCTGTTTCGCCCCCAGGAAGCGGTATGTGGGCAAGCCTTCCAAGTCTGTTATGCTCAAGGGATACGTTATCCACCTGAAGTAGCTCACCGCCCCATATCATTCCGTCTTCTCCGTATCCTGTCCCGTCCAGAGCGAGGCCTAAGGCAGTTCCTGTAAATTTGTTTTCCGCCAGCACGCTGAAAATATGTGCAGCATGATGCTGAAGCCCCAGCACAGGAATATCGTGTTCTTTTCCATACTCACGGGCAAAACGGGTTGTCATGTAATCAGGATGCAGATCATGGACAACAGCCTCTACACTCACTTCCAGAATTTGCGGTAAAAACTCCGCAATCTCTTCATAAAAGGAATAGACTTCGAGATTCTGCATATCCCCAATATGCTGGGAGACAAATGCTTCATTATCACGCGTGAAGCACAGCGTGTTTTTTAATTCAGGCCCTACACCGAGTACTGACGGTGCAGTATCTGCCATAAACACAGGGCGCGGCGCAAAACCACGTGCGCGCCTGAAAAACTGCGGCTTACCCGTATCTTGCTGCACACGGACAACCGAGTCATCAACGCGCACAAGAATATCGCGGTTATGCAACAGGAAAATATCTGCAAGAGAATGCAGGCGCTTCAAAGCTTCACGGTTGCCAAGCGCAATCGGCTCACTGCTCATATTACCGGAAGTCATGACTAGAACAGGCAGCTGTGATGTCTTTTGCGCGTAGTACTTGAAAAGCACATGATGCAGAGGAGTATACGGCAGCATTATGCCTACATATTGTGTTCCCGGATTCAAGGAAGCTGCAAGCGGCGCATCACTTCGCTGTTTACACAGCACGATCGGACGCTCCTTGCTAAGCACTAGTGCCTCTTCATCCGTTGAGATATCAGCAATGGCACGGGCAGTTTCAATATCTTTCACCATCACTGCAAGCGGCTTGCCCCAGCGATTTTTGCGGGTACGCAAGGTTTCAATAGCCTGTTGCCCTTGAGAACCTGTTGCCATGCAAACCAGATGAAACCCGCCAAGTCCCTTAACAGCCGCAATCTTGCCATCTGCCAGCCTTTGAGCGGTCTGCACAATGGCCTCAGTTCCACGACACAACTCTACACCGTCTGGCTCACTCAGCCACACATACGGCCCGCACACATCACATGCATTAGGCTGTGCATGAAATCTTCTATCCAACGGGTCTTCGTATTCTGTTTTACAATCAGGACACAGGGGAAAACAGGACATAGATGTTTTTGCCCTGTCATATGGAATGGAGCGAGTAATCGTGTACCGCGGCCCGCAGTTGGTGCAGTTGGTAAAAGGATACTCATACCTGCGATTTTCAGGATCAGACATGTCACGGAGACAGTCAGCACAAGTCGCTACGTCGGCACTGATGAGAACGCGGTTCCCCTCCTTGCCTTCGCTTGCCAAAATTGTGAACTCTTTTTCACCGTCAACAACGGAAAGCTCTTCCTCTGTTTTGGAAGTCACCTCCGCCAGCGGCGGCAGTTTGTCTACCAAGTCAAATGCGAAACCGGCTAGTGTTGCTTCGTCTCCCTGCACCTCAATAAACACTCCGTCAGAAGTATTACTGACAGTACCTGTCACCTTATTATCCAAGGCAATCCGGTACACAAAAGGACGAAAACCAACACCTTGAACCTGACCAGTAATGATATAGCGCTTGCGGTATAGAGTATGAGTCATGCAAAACTATACCCCAAATATATATGCGAGAAAAGAGAACGGGTGTGCTCAAACCTCGAACTCATTTTTTGCAAAAATGTTATTTTGCGTAAGGGGTTACAATTATTTAAAACAGCATTGCTCATTACTGCAAAAACAGACAGATAAACACCACTCAGCCCCCCTCAACACTTGAATATTCTTGTAACGTCGGCTACCTGTTAAGTTTGATTTAAACAATTTTGTAGTGTGGAGAGACTATGGCTACTGAAAAATTAGGGAACCGCATTCGCAAGTTTCGGGAAGAGCGCAGCTTAAGCCGCGCTGAACTTGCTGAAAAAGCAGATTTAACTGAACTGTTCATCACTGCGCTGGAAGAAGAAGACTTGTACCCTTCCATCGCACCATTGCAGAAAATTGCCCGTGCACTGGGCGTTCGCCTTGGCACATTTATGGATGACGAAATATCTGTTGATCCACTTATTGTTCGCAAAGAAGCCCGTGAAGCAGACCTCACCATGCAGAAAGCCGGCGACAAAAGCCCGAGCTTCCTGTTTCATTCACTGGGCAAAGGCAAAACCGACCGTAATATGGAACCGTTTTTCATTCATATTACACCGGAAGCAGAAGAAGACCGCAAAATCTCTTCCCATCAGGGTGAAGAGTTTATTGTTGTTACCTCCGGTACACTTCTTGTGCGCTACGGCAAAGAGGAACACATCCTTGAAGCCGGCGACAGTGTCTATTTCAACTCCATTGTACCGCATTACGTAGGTGCGGCTGATGGTGCAGAGGCTGAAATCTACGCAGTAATCTACTACCCTGACTAGGAAATACCATGCAAGCATTCGAACTTCGCGAAAAAACCCTTGGTCAGCTTCTTGATGAAACCGTTGCAAAGTATCCTGACAACGATGCTGTCGTGTATGTAGACCGTGACTACCGACAGACCTACAAAGAATTTGGCAAGGTGGTTGATGATCTGGCGCAGGGCCTTATGGCTCTTGGTGTTCAGAGGGGCGAAAAAGTTGCCGTGTGGGCAACAAACGTTCCGTACTGGGTTGCACTACAGTTTGCGACAGCAAAAATCGGTGCCATCCTGCTAACCGTTAATACCAACTACCGTAAAAGCGAACTAGAATACCTGCTATCTCAGTCTGAATGCGAAAACCTGTTCATCATGGACGGCTACCGCGACCATGATTTCGTGCAGACTATTTACGATATGATTCCGGAACTGCGTAATCAGCCACGTGGCAAGCTGAACGTAGACAAGTTGCCGTCATTACGACGCGTCATGTTCCTTGGTGTGGAAAAACACCGCGGCATGTACTCCATTCCGGAAATCATGGCTATGAAAGCAATGGTATCAGATGAGGAATATCAGGAACGGCAGGACTCCCTCTCTCCATATGATGTGGTAAACATGCAGTACACATCCGGTACCACAGGATTTCCAAAGGGTGTTATGCTCACCCACGTGGGAATCGGGCTGAATGGATACTGGATTGGTAAAAACCAAGGCTTTACACACGAAGACAGACTTTGTCTGCCAGTGCCGCTGTTCCACTGCTTCGGCTGCGTACTTGGTGTTCTTGCCGCAGTAAACCACGGTGCCACCCTTGTTATTCTGGAAAACTTTTCACCTGTTCACATTATGGCTTCTGTGGATCAGGAGCGTTGTACAGCACTGTACGGCGTACCAACCATGTTTCTTGCCGTGCTTGAACATAAGATGTTCAACAAGTTCGATTACTCTTCGCTCCGTACCGGCATCATGGCAGGTTCCATCTGCCCTGAACCGCTTATGAAGCGCGTTATCGAAGACATGAACATGACCGAAGTAACTATCTGCTACGGCCTGACAGAAGGCTCACCGGTAATGACACAGACACTGCCGGATGACAGCTTTGAACGACGCACACAGAGCGTTGGTAAAAAAATGCCGGGTATTGAAGTCCGCGTTATTGATCCTGAAACCGGAGAAGAATGCACACGCGGTACACAGGGTGAAGTTGTCTGCCGTGGCTACAACGTCATGAAAGGCTACTATGCAATGCCGGAAGCAACAACCGCAGCCATTGATAAAGACAACTGGCTCCATTCCGGTGACCTCGGTGTGATGGATGAAGATGGCTATGTTGTTATCACAGGCCGCATCAAAGACATGATCATCCGCGGTGGTGAAAACATTTATCCGCGTGAAATCGAAGAGTTCCTCTACGGTATGGATGGCGTGCACGATGTACAGGTTGTGGGTATTCCAAGCCGTAAATACGGTGAAGAAGTTGCTGCCTTTATTATTAATAAAGAAGGGTACAACCTTGCACCTGAAGACGTACGCGACTACTGCCGCGGTAAAATAGCATGGCACAAAGTGCCACGTCACATTGCCTTTGTTGAAGAATACCCGATGACCGCATCCGGTAAAATTCAGAAGTTCAAACTTCGTGAGCACTCCGAAGAATACTTCGGCGAAATCAAGTAGTCGGATTTCTACTAACTAAAAAAAGGGATGGAGCCATAAGCTTCATCCCTTTTTTAGTTTACTATTCAACTAGCTGTTATTCAATGATCGGATGGTGCGCGGAGTCATACACGCTCATTTCTTCCGTATGACAAACACAGCCACCCTGTGAGCCTAACGGTGCAGCAAACTTCTGATACTGCAACGGCGCAATGTTGTTCCGATCTTCACCGTATCCATTTTCTGCAGGATACAGCGCATGTGTTGCACCATGACATGCCTGACACATTACAGCATCCAGCTCATCTTTTTTATTCTTATACAGTTCCTGACTGCCCTCAGCCCACTTGTTTGCCGCCGAGGCATCACTGTCCGGAAGTTCTTCATGATCATGGCATGCACTGCAGTCAGGCTCATTCACCCATGCTTCACGAGGCGTTACCTCAGCAAGAGGAACAGAGGCACGAGGAATCAGGTCTGCCATGAGGAATTCAGCCCTTGGCTTTCCTTTTTCCTGTTCAGCCTTCAACAGACTCAAGGCATGATCTGCCATTGTCCCGTGGCAGCTTACACAGGTGATATCACGATCAACATGTAACCCGCGCATCGCCTGTGTATTTGTGTTTGGCCCCGCAGGATGACAGCTCATACACGCTGCTTCTGAATCACCTTCCATATAGTTTGCATGCCATCCATGAATTGCCGCGGAAAATGCAAGGATATCCCGTTTAGCATCCTTTCCGGCACGAGGGGATTCATGACAGGACTGACACTGAGGCGGTGTGCCTCGTTCAACTTTTTCTTCAAGACTGGTACCGTTAATTTTATCGTGCGCAGCCAGAATAGTATTCGCAGCCTTATCCGAAATGCCTGCGATTCCATCTACACGCCATCCACCGTCATGACAATTTTTGCAGCCCCATTCAGTTGATACAGGAACTGCGACTTTGGTGGCAGCAAGCAACTTACCGTCCGATGTTCGAGCTTCCACCCGAAGTATCGGATAAGGATTCACCGTACCGTCATTGGAGTATGGGAACACAGGCAACGAGCATGCTACAAATGCTCTGTTCTCTTCCTCAAGAGTGAATGTACCAATCAAATTCTTGTCACACACACCAGTGTCCGGTGGTAACTCCTTACCTGTTAGCTGCTTTGCGTACTTCCAAAATGAAACATGCTCTGACGGTGTCGAAAACGCATTCTCAATCCTGTAGGTAAGCGTAACGTCTTCAGTAATGATCTCAGGAACCTCATCACGCAGGAATAATTGTGCGCGTATGGTAGAGCCGGGAATCTGCATGGTAAATTTGCTGTAGTTATCGGAAATGGTGTTCATCCCCTCTGTTGCCCATGCAAGCAGTACATATTCATCCTCTTCCGGATTGAACTCAGGTATTGCCACCTCTTCCACATGCGGCTCTTTTACCGGAGCTTCTTCAAGCGGCTTATGCAGCACAGTCGCAATATAGGCTGAAAGTGCCTTGATCTCTTCTTTATTGCCAAGAAACGGCGGCATAAACTGGCGCAGTTTTCCCTGTCCGGTAAGCTGCACTGTCATTCCGTGACGTGTGAGCCCTGCAGCAACCCTGTCAATCGGGAGCATAGGCCCGTTCAAACTGTGACAGCCCATACATTGAATGCGATACAGTTCTTTACCGGCTGCAACCAGATTCTCATCTGTTATTTTATTGATACCAATCCATTTTGCTGAAGCGAGCATGCCATCTTTACGGACTGCCTCAGTCTGATCCACCAGCACCGAACTCGACCACATATAACTATGAATCATATACGGACGTCTGCCAGCTTCACGAATCCATTCAAACATACCTATCTGTCCGAGACCAACCAGTAGAAGAACTCCAAGCAATGCAGGACGTACCTTTTGCGGAGTAATGTACGCATAAATGAGCACACCGATCAACAGCGCGACAGAAAGTGGAAGAAATATTTTTACCAACTGCGGTGTCTGAGCAGACTTGGTGAGAATCATGGCAAACTGCGCTTCTGGAAGCGCCATAATGTACCAGACCGAAGAAGCAACAAGCAGTACAAAAGGAAACGCTACAAAACGAACTGCGTACCGGATCATTTCTTCGCGAGTTGCTGTGTCTGCAATTCGATGTGCCGTAATGAATGCAAACAGCCCTGCCAGAATAAGACAGATGGCAAAGCGCAGCCACAATGACGGCCAGAACGTAGGGTTCCAGAACCCGTCCCAGAACGACTGGGTTTCGACCCAAGCCCCCGGGGTCAACATCATTGTAATGATGCCGTTGACAACAAAGAGGGAAAGAAATGCAAATAAGGCATAGAACCACCCCACAATCATGTGGTCTCTGCGGGACATTTTTCCAAATCGATAATGGTAAATAACCAGCGCAACAATTTCTCCGAGGAAAAATACCCACTCTGTTGCCCAGCCGAATGCGAAGCGGTGGACAAGTACGGAGGTCGCTGCAGGCGACAACAGGCCAATAGTAAACCAGATGCCTACACCGGTCAGTCCGCCCGCTACCATCGTCAAAAGGAGAAAGAATTTTGTATGCCGTTTAACGTATGCAATAATCTCAGGGTTCTCTTCCGCATACCCTTTACGCTCTGTCAGAACGAGAAAAAAACCGCCTCCAACAGCAAAATGCGCAATAAAAACATGAATAATCGCCATGCAGGCAATAATGAAACCACCGGAGAAGGTCGGTAGCCACCAAACTGGATATTCCATGCTACGCCTCCTCGCTGCTACGCATTGCAAGTTTAATCATATAGCCAATAGCAACCAGCCCGAGCATAAGGGCAATAATAAACATAATGAATGGTGAATACTCAGGCTGCACAGGAATAGCAGCAACACCACCATACGGATCGAGCATGGCTTTACGGACAAGCGCCCTCATTCCCGCCATGACAAGAACGGTACCGACAAGCATGACAATAGTGCCTGTCAGCCTTCTGGTAGCAGCCTGAAACAGCAGCATTGCAACAAACGCCATACCGATAAGGAATGCTCCGGTGTAGAACTCTGAACCGCCGACAAATAAAGCGCGCACCGGTTCAGGTAACGAGAACAGCAGCGCAAGGCCGACTACCAGTTGAACAAGCGTTCCACAGAAAAATATGGTTATGCCGAGTTGCTCCTCACGAAATGCCATTTCTTTTGACTCGCCCCGCATGCGGTAACGGGCAATTACCGCCAGCACTAAGCCGCCTACAGCAATGGATGCGACCACAACATGCAGATAACGCATCGGTACTGTCGGATCATCAAAATTTAGAAGCGTACCATCCGGAGATGCAAAATAGGCACTCCAGACATCAGGACGAAGCATGAGGGTCATATTATTTGTCATGATAAGCCCGACACACAATAACGCCGCCATACTGATAAAAATAGAAAAAGAGAATTTTGTATGCGTTCCGTAACGTCCAGTAAACACATACAGCGCATAATAAGCGATGATGGCAAGAAAGATGACACTCAGCCAGTATGCCGCCATAAGAACAGAACTTGTGTACAGGTACTGCCCGTACAACGCCTGAATAAATAACAGAGGGGCAACCCCAAGATTGACTGCAAAGGCAAAAAGAGAAGGCAGAGCCTTGGACATGTACGTAACAGCAAGACTGTTTTTACTGACAACACTACGGACTGAGCAAACAACAGCTCCCCCTAGAACAGTGTTGATGAGAAGAATATGCAGGGCAAAAGTCAGGATAAGTAATCCTTCCAACCAGCCTGCAGCTACTGGAAGGGCATCCGGCGCAGGAATGAGAGCAGCAGCTTGCATTAAATCTCCTTAAAAAATTGTCTGCAAAAAACTTGTAAACTGTTTCATGCAGCATTATTTGTTTTTTCTCTTTTTTGTTCTCTTGTTTTATTCTATCAAAGAGGGTACGTGCCGCTACAGCGCAAGTCGTTGGCGCAGTTAAGGGAAAGACCGGAAATAATAAAACAGCAGCGCAGCCCCTGAAAACACCACCGCATGGTACTACAGGTTCCAACGCATCCCTGTGTATTAGTTACGGCATTCAGCGCTGTTTCTAATAATATGTGGATATCGTACTGTATACTACTATGTATTGTCTGTATTCAAATGAAATTTGAATATAACAATCAGACAGAGAACATGTTGCAACAGGTAATATTATCCGGATTTTGTTATTATAATCACAAAAAAGCTGTTGATTACATACTCAGGCGTTGAGATTCAACCAGAGGAAATATGACTAACACTGTTTTATTATTCGACATTGGGAATACCAATATTAAAATTGGTATTACACAAAAAGAAGATCTCGCCACAACATATGTCTTACCCACAGACCCGCACCAAACTTCTGATTCGATTGGGTTTCGTATTCTGGACATCCTCTCACACATGTCTGTTTCCCCTGACGAAATCAGTGCCTGCATAGGCAGTTCCGTTGTTCCGGACATGAACCCGATCATCCGTAAAGCAGTTACACGCTACCTTAACCAGAAACTGCTGCTGGCACCCGAAGACATTCCTATTCCTCTTGAAAACAGATACACCCGACCGGAGCAGGTAGGTGCCGACCGTCTTGTTGGCGCATATGCAGCCCGCAAGCTCTGTCCAAATGCACGTTCCATTGTTTCTGTAGACTTCGGCACTGCAACAACCTTTGACTGTGTTCAGGACAACGCTTACCTTGGCGGACTCATCTGTCCGGGCGTTAAATCCGCTGCGTCCGCATTAGCCAGCAACACTGCAAAACTTCCACAAATCAGCTTGGAAGTGCACAGCAACATGCCGGTATTTGGTCGCAGCACCTCTACCAGTATCAACCACGGGTTTATTTTCGGGTTTGCATCCATGACAGAAGGGTTATGCAAACGACTTTCCACAACTTTGGAAGGCCCGATGGAAGTTGTGGCAACAGGCGGCTTTGCAAAAGACATCGCCCGTGTTGCTTCCTGTTTTGACCATGTCCGCTCCGACCTTTTAATGGAAGGTCTGCGGTTATTATATTTGGAAAGCGGCATCCGGTAACGAACCGCTGTCGCTATAGTTTTATACTATTTGTGAGAAAAGAACGGCCGACAGGCCGGACTACAAGGAGTTATAGAATGAGCACTATTGTTTCCGTATGGGCTAGAGAAATTCTGGATTCCCGCGGCAATCCGACTGTTGAAGTTGAAGTTTCCCTCGAATCAGGCCACTCCGGCCGCGCTGCTGTACCATCCGGCGCATCCACAGGTACCCGTGAAGCACTCGAACTGCGTGACGGCGACAAAGGCCGCTACCTCGGTAAAGGTGTTGAGAAAGCAGTAAACAACGTGATGGGTGAAATCGCAGAAGGCATTATCGGCCTCGACGCTACCCGTCAGGTTAACATCGACAATATTCTCCTCGAACTCGACGGTACTGAGAACAAAGAACGCCTCGGCGCTAACGCAATGCTCGGCGTATCCCTCGCTGTAGCCCGCGCTGCTGCAAGCTACCTCGGCCAGCCTCTCTACCAGTACCTTGGCGGCATCAACGCTAAAGTACTTCCAGTTCCAATGATGAACATCATCAACGGCGGCGAGCACGCACCAAACAACCTCGATATTCAGGAATTCATGATCATGCCTATCGGTGCTCCTACATTTGCAGAAGCACTCCGCATGGGCGCAGAAGTATTCCACGCTCTTAAAAAGCTTCTCTCCGACGACGGTCACGTGACCTCAGTTGGTGACGAAGGTGGCTTTGCTCCAAACCTCAACAGCCACGCAGAAGCATTCGACTACATCATGAAAGCGATTGAAAAAGCAGGATACGTTCCTGGTAAAGAAATCGCTCTTGCAATCGATGCAGCAGCTTCTGAATTCTACAAAGACGGCAAGTACGTTCTCGGCGGCGAAAACAAAACTCTTTCTTCTGAAGAAATGGTTGAATGGCTCGCAGAATTCACCGAGAAATACCCGCTGATCTCTATTGAAGACGGCCTTGCAGAACAGGATTGGGACGGTTGGAAGCTTCTTACAGACCGCCTCCCTACCACCCAGATTGTTGGTGACGACATCTTCGTAACCAACCCTGAAATTCTTGCTGAAGGCATCGAAGAAGGCTGCGGTAACTCCATTCTGATTAAACTCAACCAGATCGGCACCCTTACCGAAACCCTCGACACCATTGAGATGGCAAAAGGCGCTGCATACTCTACTGTTATCTCTCACCGCTCCGGTGAGACTGAAGACAGCTTCATTGCAGACCTCGCAGTGGCAGTAAACTCCGGCCAGATCAAAACCGGTTCTCTCTCCCGCTCCGACCGTCTTGCAAAATACAACCAGCTGCTCCGCATTGAAGAAGACCTCGACGACGATGGCATCTTCTTCGGCCCATTCATGGCAGCACACTTCGGTCTCAGCGACTAAGCTTCGCTCCGAACTAGTTTACTAATAAAGCCGGAACGCATCATGCGTTCCGGCTTTTTTTTGATACCTCCGGCGGGTCTACGACGCTTCTTTTT